>NZ_JAWLRW010000001.1:36287-591905 GCF_033142235.1 Rhodococcus sp. IEGM 1408 | reverse complement strand
CTCCATAAAAGCTTCTCAGCACTACGAAAAGCACAATCCAAGCAAAAAACAAACCAGATAACTGGCTGTTCAAAAAACGCGACCCCCACGACAGGGAGTGTGAAGGTCGCAAACCAAAAAAATTTGGCACTATCACAAACAAAACACACTGTTGAGTTCTCAAACAACACCCACACACCGTCACCTTGTGGCATTCTTAGCCACGTAGTGTCCGGGATGATTCCGCCACCCCTGTTCGGGGCAACTCCACCAGCTTAGCAGGCTCACTCCCCGGTTACAAAACCGGGCTTTTCCTCTGCTTTGCGGCTTCGCCGCCTCTCTCGAGGGCAACTTCTCCATCTTAGCGATCCGAACTCTGCGAGTCAAACCGCTTGTCCGTCTTGCTTTTTGGAGCCTCCGCCTGTTCCCGGTCCCAACCTCTCGGCTCGGCCCCGTCCTTGGCGACTTCGGCAACGCTACACGGATCCCCTCCCGCCACCTAACTGTGGGAACACAACGTGCTCAGCGCCACATCGGAGGCCCGGGAGTTCGTCGGGCGACCGGCCACGAACGGTCTTCGCGCATGCTCTCACCTGGCGTTTTGTGTTCTCGGCCGCAACTTCGCGGCCCCACGCAACACGGACGCCGACGTCCCGCAGAGTCGAGACGCTCCCGCAGAGTCGAGACAGCCTCCGCGACCGCGGCACGACGACTGTGCTTAATCGGTCAACGGCGCACCCGATAGCGCAGGTGAAGCACCCGGTTGCCCTGAATCACCTCGTCGGGGTCCTGCAGCAGTCGCTGTGCGTGGACCGACCCGAAGTAGCGCTTTCCGGAGCCCAACACGACGGGTACGACGTCCATGCGCACCTCGTCGACGAGGCCCGCTGCGAGTACCTGTCCACCGACGTCGCCGGCAGCGACCTCGACGATGCGGTCACCCGCGAGCTCCCGCGCGCTGGAGACGGCTGCCTCGACGCTATCGACGAAGCGGAAGGGCGCCTCGGCGTCCCAGCCCTCGGGTCGCGGCCGGTGCGTCACCACGACCATGTGATCGACCCCGCTCGGAGGCTTCCCATCCCACCCGTCCGTCAGGTCAAAGACGTGGCGGCCGACGATCGTCACACCGACCTGATCCCAGTACTGCCGGGTGTAGTCGTAGGAAGCCTGCGACACCCTCAACACGCCGCTCTCGTCCAACGGGACGTCCCCGCTGGTCAACCATTCGAACAGCGGTCCGGGCTGGTCTTCCTCGTCTGCAATGAACCCGTCTACCGAGACCGACGCGTACATCACCACCTTGCCCATCGGGCCTCCCTTACTTCCTGGTGCGCCTGGTCGCCGCACCTTCGGGGTCGAGGGCGGGTGGAGCGGGCTCGTGATCTCTTCGCTCGCAACCTATTGACGCCGCAATCTCTTGACCAGGGTAGGACTCACCCGGCCCGTCCGGAAGACCTCGACGGGGCCGCGATGGGCGATCGGGTTCATGCCGGTTTCCCGCAACGGCGCCCGATACGTCACCGTGACAGTAGTTCTGGTGCCCAACCCCGGGACGGCCCCGGCTCAGCGTGACCGCCCGGGATCGCCGGTGGGTGCGATGGTCCGCGGAGGGCAGACCGCCCGTCACGACGCAGGTGCGGGGCTCTCGCGTAGCTGGGACACCGTCAGCGGGATGAGCAGCACGCACACGACCGCGATCGCCCCGATCCACGGCATCGGTCCGCCGATCGGCGTGACCGCGGCGATCGCGTACGGCGTCGCCATGCCCAGGTAGGCCAGGACGTAGAACACGGCCACCATGCCGGCGTGCTCCTCGGGACCGGACTGGAGTTCAACCTCCACGAGCCCGCCCACCAGCAGGGTGCCGTAACCCGCGCCCAACACCACCGCCACGGGCAGCATCGCCAGAGCGCGCAGCGGCAGGTCCGCCGCTGCCACCAACCCGGCCCCGGCCGCCATCCCGACCGCCGCGGCCACCAACCCCGCCACGGGCACCCGCCACGGGGCCGCGGCGGAGGCGAGCCGGCGAGCTGCCGGCTGCACCAGCACGCCGGTACCCAGGGTGAGCCCGGCCAGGACCCCCGCGTACAGCACGGGCATCCCCGCGTCCCCACCGAGCAGCCCGGCCAGCACGATGAACGACATCGACGCGCAGCCGAACACCAGCGGCGCCCAGGGGGCGACACCCAGCGCGAACCTGCGCCTGCGCGCGCCCGCCGGAACCAACGGCGCCCGCGCCGCCCCGTGCCGGGGCACGAAGGGGTCCGGGGCGTTCCAGGCGAACACCATCGCCACCACTCCCAGGACCAGGTGCGGCAGGTACGGCGTCAGTTCCGGAGCGGGGAGGAACTCGCCCAGGATCCCGGCGGCGAGCGCGCTGAGTCCGAACCCGCCGGACACGGCGATCGCGGCCCGTCGCGCCCCGGCCCCCGGCGGGGCGGCGGCCGACAGTTCACGGATCCACGCGCCGCCCGGGCCGAACGCGGCGCCCGAGGCCACCCCGGCGAGGAACCGGCCCAGGTACAACCACAACGGATCCTGCGGAGCGAGGAGCATGAGAACGGTCGCCACCAGGGAGAGCACCAGGACGGGTCGCATCAGGACGAGCCGGCCGTGTGCGTCGGACCAGCGGCCGGCCAGGACGAGCGCGGGGATCAGGCCCACGATGTAGATCGCGAACATCGCGGTGACGTCGTCCTGCCCGAGTCCCAGCTCGGTCTTGTACATGGTGAGCAACGGCGCGTACTGGTTCGCGCCCCAGCCCACGGCGAACATGGCCAGCGCCGCGCGGGCCCAGTCCCGGACTCCGACCACGTCGCCTGCACCTGTGCCCATGATCGGTGAACCTAGTCCCCGGATCCTCAGGCCAAAGCCTCGATCACGAACGCCACCCCCACCACCACGAACAGCCCGCTCGCCACCACGTCGACCCACGGCATCAGACGCCCGACCCGCTCGTTGACTCTCCGATGCGATGCCGCCACGGCGATTCCGCAGAACCACGCCAGCGCCACGGCGATCATCCCCACGACCAAGAAGGCCGACCGCCCGGCCGGCACCTCACCGCTGAGGAACGGGGTGAGGACCGCGCCGAAGAACACCAGCGCCTTGGGGTTGGCGAGGTTGGTGGCCAGGCCCCGCGCGACGTCGCCACCGGGGAACCCGATTGCGCCGCGGGGTGGGGGTTGCCGCTCACCTGACCCGGTTTCGACCCCGGCCTCGGTTCCCGCCCCGGCCTCGTTTCCCGCAAAGGTCCCGGACCGGGCCCGGGCCCGCCACCAACCGCGCATCCCGAGCACGCCGAGGGTCGCGAGCAGCGCGCCGCCCGCCACCTGGAGCCCGGTCATGAGTGCGGGGTACACGCGGACGAGGGCGGCGAGCCCAGCGAACGCGGCCACGAGCCACACGGAGATGCCGGCGACGATCCCGACCGCCGTCGCGACCCCGTGGCGCCGGCCGGCCAGGGCGCGTTGGAGGACGACGACGAGGTCCGGCCCCGGCGAGACCACCGCGATCGCCCAGACGCCGAACAGCGCGGCGACCTGTGCCGATGTCACGCCGCCGACTCCATCGCCAGCAGCCGCCGCTTGGCCTCGAGCCCACCCCGGTACCCACCGAGCGCGCCGTCCGAGCGCAGGATCCGGTGGCACGGCCACACCAGCGGGAGCGGGTTGGTGGCGCACGCCGAGCCGACCGCGCGGACCGCCCCGGGCCGGTCGAGTGCGGCGGCGATCTCCTTGTAGGTGGCGGTGCGCCCGTAGGCCACCCCGGCCAGACGACGCTGCACCTCGCCGCGGAACCCGGTCGCCAGCGCGGGGTCGAGCGCGACATCGAACTCGCGACGGCGGCCCGCGAGGTACCCGTCGATCTGCTCGGTGGCGGTCGCGAGAACCCGAGAGGCGGGGCCCGGTGACCCGACCCCTCCCGGGTCGGCGGGCGCGCGCAGGACGCGGGGCCCGATCCGCGTCGCGAGCATCTCCAGCACGGCCTGCTGGTCCTCGATCTCGAACGCCACGTACACGAGCCCCAGCGGGGTGGCCGCCAGCAGCAGACCCCCGATGGGCGAGTCGACCGTTCGGAACGCCACGTCGACCAGGTCGTCCCGCTCGGCCTCCCGGGTGAGCCGGTCGCGCAGTCGCGCGATGTCAGCGGGCGCGCCGCGCAGCATCGCCACGGTGCTGTTACTCACCGTGCTGTTACTGACGTCTGACGCGGTACTGACATCGGCTCTGTCGGTCATGACGGCTGCTCCTCGAGTTGTGTTCTCCGCAGGGCCGCGACCCCGTCCGCGGCGGCGCGCCGCGCGGCCGCCTCACCGCCGCCCGTGAGCTCGGCGATCTCGGCGTACGGGAGTCCGCCCAGATACCGGTAGGCCACACAGAGTCGCTGCCGGGTGGGCAGTGCCGCGACGGCCGCCCAGATCGCGGGGTCGCCGGCCTCGTCGTCGTCGCCGGTCCAGGTTCCCCGCGCGCCGCAGGACCGTCCGCCACCCGCCCGCGCCCACTCGTCGAGCAGCGCGACATCATCGGCGCCGCCCGCCGGGGTGGCCGCGCGCGCCGAGCGCCGGACCACATCCACCGCCCGCCGGTGGGCGACGCGGACGAGCCACGCCTCGACGTTGGTCTCCTCCGGGAGCTCCGGCCAGGCCCGCAGCGCGGACAGGAACGTCTCCGACCAGGCGTCGTCGGCGTCGGCACCCACCCCCAGGACCGCGCGGCACACCCGCAGGACTGTCGGCCCGTGCCGGACCACCGCGGCGTCGAAGGTTGCCCTCATGGGTCAGATCCTCCCCTCGTCGCCGGCCGGGCGCTGACGCACCCCGAATGTGGTTCCCCCGGTAGTCGTCCTGCGAGGGCGAAGTGTGAGGTGGCAGCGGTTCGCGATTCCCGCGGAGGTTCGCGAGGCAAGCGGTTCCCAATCGCCCGAGCTGCTCGCATACTGGTCAGATCCTCAGGCTCCAGGGAGTGTCAATGACCGGTTCACGCAGGCGTCCACACCGCTCGGTTCGTTCCCGGTTGGCCGGTGCCGTCGCCGCCGCCGCGCTGGGGATACCGGTCGCAGCGGCGTCGGGTTCGATCGTGACCGCGCCCGTCGCGCAGGCCGGGCCGGTGGAGGACGCCATCCAGGCACTCGATCCCACCGGGGAGCTCGGACCGTACGTGACCGAGGCGCTGGGCGGGATCAACGGCCCACTCGGCGCGCCCGGCCCGCCGGCCCCGGTCGACGCGCCCATCAACTGCCGGCCGACAGCAGCTCACCCGCGGCCGGTGATCCTGGTCCACGGGACCTTTGACAACGGCCCCAACACCGTCTCGCGGCTGGGTGCGCCGCTGCGCAGGCAGGGCTTCTGCGTGGTCGCCCCGACCCTGGGCGCCTACGTGGGCAACCCGGCCCGCGGCGGCCTCGACTCGATCGCAGGGGCCTCGGGCCCGCAGCTCGCCGGGGTGATCGACCGGGTCCGGGCCGTCACCGGCGCGGCGCAGGTCGACCTGGTGGGATATTCGCAGGGCGCCTCGATCGCCGGGTACACCACCAAGGTGCTGCGGCCGGGCGCGGTGGGGCGCGTGGTCTCGGTGGGCGGGTACTGGGGCGCCGACAACAGCGGCCTGATCCCCCACCAGCTGCCGCGGGAGGCCGCCGGCGCCGCGCTGTGGGCCGCCAACCTCCGCGGTCTGGCGGAGCTGTCGCCCGGCAGCCCGGTACTCACCGCCTGGTACGGCCTGGACCGCACCCCGTTCCTGCCCGGCGTCGGTTACACGCTCATCGCCACGCGCGGGGACCATCTGCTGCCGCCGGAGCGGAGCTTCGTGCCCGGACCCGGGGTGCAGTGGCGGGTCACCGAGGACGCGTGTGGCGGCGGGCCGAACTCGCACGGCGGCATGGCCGTCGACTCGCGGACCCACTCGCTCGTCGCCCGCGCGTTGGGCGGTTCCGGCCGCTGCTGAGCCCCCAGCAGGTCCGCGACTCAGCTCTTCAGTGAGCCAGCTGGTCAGTGAGCCAGCTGGTCAGCGGTTCCCGGTGCCGTGGAGCTTGACGAGCTCGTACGCGTCCCGCAGACCGAGACGCGGATGCGCGCTCCGGAGCCTGCGGACAGTGTCGATCTCGCCCGACGAGGACCGCTCGGCGTCGGCGACCTCCACGCGACCGAGGTTCACGGCAACCAGGTGAGAGCGCTCCTCCGCGCGGCCCCCGAACCACCACCGGTGGGCGGCCGCGCCCAGGAGCAGGATGGCGAGCGCGCCCCACACCAGAACGTCGAAGAGGCTGGCGTCGGGGGAGACCAGCTCCACCACAGCCACGACCAGCGCACCGATCCCGCCGAGCGCGGTGGCCGCCACGTACGCGACGGTCTGTAGGCCGCGCGGCCGATGACCGTCCGCGTCGGATCCGGGGTCGGTGCGCGAGGGTCGCTCCGAGGGGGTGCGGGAGGTCATGGTGCGACCACCTCGTCGTCGTCGCCGCCGGCCTTTCCCGCCAGGTGCCGCTCCACCCGCTCGACCTTCCCGCGCAGCTCGCCGGTGCGGCCGGGCCGCAGGTCGGCTTTGAGCACGAGGCTGACCCGGGGTGCCACGGCCAGCACGGCTTCCGTGGCCGCGCGGATGACGGGCATGACCTCGTCCCACTCGCCCTCGATGGTGGTGAACATCGAGGTGGTCTCGTGGGGCAGGCCGGAGGCGCGGACCACCCGGACCGCCTCGGCGACAGCCTCGCTCATGGATGCTGTCTCGTCCGCGGTGGTCGTGGGTGCGACGGAGAAGGCGAAGAGCATGGCCCCACGGTAGGCCGCGTGCTCCGGCCATGCCAGCGGTACAGCCCCGCGACCAGGCGCGGTCAGCCGCGCGATCAGCCGCGTGATCAGCCGCGTGAGACCGTCTGCGGCACGCCGGGCTCGTAGCGTGCCTCGTCCAGCAGTTCCCGCACGCGCGGGATGACCTTACGGCCGTAGAGATCAATGGAGTTCATGAGGTCCTCGTGCGGAGTGGGGCCGCTGGCGTACTTGAGATCGAAGCGGTCCAGGCCCAGCGTGCGGACGGTGGCGGCGATCTTCTGCGCGACCGTCTCGGGCGACCCGGCGTACATCGCGCCGGAGCGGACCTCACGGTGGAAATCGGCCTCCACGGCGTCGCCCCACCCGCGCTCGCGGCCGATGTGATTGCGGTTGACCAGCCAGTGCGGCATCGCCAGGGCCGCGGCCTCCTGGTCGGTCTCCGCGACGAAGCCCGGGGAGTGCACGGCGATCGGCAGCCGCGGCGCGGGGCCACCAGTCGATCCCGTGCCCGCGAGCTGCGCATTGGCCTCGCGGTAGAGGTCGGCGAACGGCGCGAACCGCCCGGCCGGCCCACCGATCACCGCCAACATCAGCGGCATCCGGTAGCGCGCCGCGCGCACCACGGACTCGGGGCTGCCGCCCACGGCGATCCACGCCCTCAGCCCGCCCTCGGTCTCCGGGTACACGCGTTGGTCGACCAGCGGCGGCCGCAGCTCGCCGGACCACGTGACGGGCTCCTCGGGCAGCAACGCGGCGAACAGGTCGAGCTTCTCGCTGAACAGCTGCTCGTACTGCTGCAGGTCCAGGCCGAACAGCGGGAACGACTCGGTGAACGACCCGCGCCCCAGCACCACCTCGGCGCGGCCGTTCGACAGCGCGTCGATGGTGGAGAAGCGCTGGAACACGCGGATCGGGTCATCGCTGGAGAGCACCGTGACCGCCGACCCCAGCGTGATCCGCTCGGTGCGGGTCGCGATTCCGGCCAGCACCACGTCGGGCGTGGAGACGGCGAAATCGGGGCGGTGGTGCTCCCCCACGCCGAACGCGTCGACGCCCACCCGGTCGGCCAGCACGGCCTGCTCGACGACGTCGCGGATCACCTGCGCGTGGTGGACGCGCGCACCGTGTTGATCGACGGTGGTGTCGCCGAAGGTGTCGAGTCCGAAGGTCACGCCAGGGGACGACGACGAGGGTGCGGAGTCGGGGCCGGAGTTCGTGGGGATAGTCATGCCGCCAATATAGTTGATCCGTCAACCACACTCGTCCCGCAGCCCACCCGACGGGCGACCGGGCCGGTCTAGAGTTCGGCCATGACGTTCACGGAGGCCATGGAACTCGTCGGCAGGACGATGGACGTGGCGGGCGTGGCCGCCATCGTCGTGGGGGCGTTGGTGGCGGCGCTGCTGACCCTGACCCCACGGCGCCGGCCCGGCCCGGAGGGTGACGCGTACACCGCCTTCCGGCGCCGTCTCGGCCGCGCCATCCTGCTGGGCCTCGAACTCCTGGTGGCCGCGGACATCATCCGGACGGTCGCGATCTCCCCCACTTTCGAATCCGTCGCGGTGCTCGGGCTCATCGTGCTTATCAGGACGTTCCTCAGCTGGTCGCTCGAGCTCGAGATCTCCGGGCGGTGGCCGTGGCAGAAGGGGGCCGCCCACGCCTCGACCGCGCGCCCGGCGCCGGGACCCGCCGCCGACGACTCGCGGCCCGACCGGGCGCGGCATGATGGTGAGGCCCCGGCATGAGCCGACCCGCAGGGTCTACCCGGACCACGCGAACCGAGAGGACCACACCATGGCAGCACGCGATCACGGACCGAAGCCGTTCGTCACCAATATCGAGGAGCAGACCCTCGAGAACACCAACTACCGGACCACGCTCTGGTCCGGGAAGTACATGCAGATGACCGTCATGGCGATCGCGCCCGGGGACGACATCGGCCTCGAGGTCCACGAGGACCACGACCAGTTCCTGCGGGTCGAGCAGGGCCGCGGCCGCGTCCAGATGGGTCCGGCGGAGGACCAGCTGGACTTCGACAAGGAGGTCGGCGACGACTGGGTGATCCTCGTCCCCGCCGGGTCGTGGCACAACGTGACCAACATCGGCGACGAGCCGCTCAAGGTCTACTCCCTGTACGGCCCGCCCGAGCACGAGCACGGCACCGTCCACGTCACCAAGGCCGAGTCGGACGCCGAGGAGCACTGAGCCCGTCGACGAGCATTCTGCGGTCGGAGCACTGCGCTGCTGAACACTCAGCGGCCGATGCCCCCGAGCGTCAGGCGCCGGCCGGGGCCCCGTCCCGCCGGCGCCGCG
The DNA here is from genome assembly GCF_033142235.1 of Rhodococcus sp. IEGM 1408. Lineage (NCBI taxonomy): Bacteria > Bacillati > Actinomycetota > Actinomycetes > Mycobacteriales > Nocardiaceae > Rhodococcus > Rhodococcus sp. IEGM 1408. The sequence continues at coordinate 582,844 of NZ_JAWLRW010000001.1, read as the reverse complement.
TCGCCCGCACGTACCTCGTCAGCATCCGGTCCATGAGGGCCGGGGATAGTCGCTGCAGCCGCCAGGTCGCCCGGGCCCGCGCCGGCTCGATGACCAGCGCGCGGTTGGCCGCGACTCCGTCCAGCACGCTCCGGGCCAGCTCATCGGGGTCGAGGGGCTCCCGCACACCCTGACCATCCAGGTAGTAGTGCCGACCGTTGAAGCCGCCGAGCTCGCCCTTGTCGAGAATCGCGGTCTCCACGGCCGCCGGGCACACGACGGTCACCCCGATGCCGTGGCCCGCGGCCTCCGCACGCAGCGAGAGCCCCAGTCCCACCACGGCGTGTTTGGTCATCGCGTAGCTGGTGATGAGCCCCGCCGGGCACAACCCGCCCATCGACGCGGTGAGCACCAGTGCCCCCGACCCTCGCCGGATCATGTGCGGGTAGGCGGCGTGGACGCAGTGCACGACGCCGCGGATGTTCACGTCCACGATCGCGTTCCACTGCTCGAGCGTGAGCAGTTCCGTGTCACCGCCCCACGTGATCCCGGCGTTCGCGAACATCAGATCGAGCCCGCCGTGCTCGGCCACCACCTCGTCGACCAGCGCTGCCACCGCTGCGGCGTCGGTGACGTCGAGCCGCACCGCCCGCGCGGTCCCGGAACCGGCCGTGCCCGCCTCGGCGCCCGCCGCAGCGCCCGCCGCAGCGCTCCCTTCGATTCCCTCCGCAACCCTGCGGGCGGCCTCGACGTCGATGTCCGCCACCACCACGTGAGCGCCCGCCGCCGCGAGCGCCCGGGACAGGGCGGCGCCGATCCCGGAACCGCCCCCCGTGACGATCGCGGATCGCCCGGCCAGCTGCGACGTCCGGGTCCCGCCGCGCCTGAGCTTCACGAGAACGCCTTGGTCGCCAGGCCGATGACGTCCGGGTAGCGCTTGAGCTGCGCGCCGCCGTCGACGGCCAGGTCCTCCCCAGTCATCCAGGGCGAGTCCGCGAGGTACAGGACCGCCCGAGCCACGTCCTCCGCGGTGCCCTGGTGCGGGATGCTCGAGTTCTCGGCGTATTCCTCGGCGAGTCCGGGGATCTGCAGCACGGGTTCGGTGAGCGGGGTGACCAGGAACCCGGGCGAGACGGTGTTGACCCGGATCCCCCGCTCCCCGAGCTCGAGCGCCGCGACCTGCGCGAGCATGACGAGGCCCGCCTTGGCAGCGCAGTACGCGACCATCCCGCGGCCGGGTTGCCGGGCGTTGAGTGAGGCGATCGCGACCATGGAGCCGCCACCGGAGACCACCCGACCCCCGTGCTTGAACACCAGGAACGTGCCGGTCAGGCACACGTCCACCACGCGGCGGAACTCCGCGGTGTCATGGTCGGTGACCAGACCGATCGTGCTGACGCCCGCGGTGGTGACGACGAGGTCCGGTCGCGTCCCGCTGAACAGCGCCTCCACGGAACTCTCGTCCGAGACGTCGACGACCCGGGCGGTGTGGACCCGGCCGTCCCCAGACGAACCGTCCTCACCACCGAGTTCGGCCGCCCTCGCGGCGACGAGGGCGGCGTTCACGTCGGCGATCGTCACCTGCCATCCCTCGGCGACGAGCGCTCGTGCGGTGGCCCACCCGATCCCGGAGGCACCGCCCACCACCACGGCGTTCCTCGCGACTGCGCCACCGCCGTCTCCGGTGCTGGTGGCGGCGCTGCTGCCGGCGCCGGAGCCGGTGGCGTGCTCCGCGCCGGGTCCCGATCCGTTGAACTCATCCTGGGCCATCTGGCTTCCCCTCTGAGGCTGCCACTGAGGGCAACTTGTTGACGCCCGTCAATCTAGGGCCATAATGTGATCGACGCCATAGTTCTCGTTAGAAGAGGTCCACATGACATCCACCCCCACGATCGCCGTCATCGGCGCGGGCATCAGCGGCCTGACGACGCTCAAGATGCTCGAGGACTACGGCGTCGACGCTGTGTGCTTTGAAGCCTCGGACCGGATCGGCGGGAACTGGGCGTTCGACAACCCCAACGGGAGCTCCAGTGCGTACCGCTCTCTGCACATCGACACCTCCAAGCACCAACTGAGCTTCCGGGACTTCCCGATGCCGGAGGAGTTCCCGGACTTCCCGCATCACTCGCAGATCAAGCAGTACCTCGACGACTATGCCGAGGCGTTTGACCTGCTGCGCCTCATCGAGTTCGAGAACCGGGTCCTGCACGCCGAGCGGCTGCCCGGCGGCGGTTGGGAGCTCACCACCGAGAACTCCGGCACCCGGCGCTTCGATGCGCTCGTGGTGGGCAACGGCCATCACTGGGACCCGCGCTTCGGCGACTTCCCGGGCGAGTTCACCGGCGAGATGATCCACTCGCACGCCTACGTCGACCCATGGGACCCGCTGGACCTGGTGGACAAGCGCATCCTCGTGGTGGGCCTGGGCAACAGCGCCGCCGACATCGCGGTAGAGCTGTCCTCCAAGATCATGCGCAACGAGGTGGTGATCTCCTCGCGCTCGGGCGCGTGGATCGTCCCGAAGTACATCGCCGGCAAGCCGGCCGACAAGTACTTCGCCACCTTCCCGTTCCTGCCGTACTCGTGGCAGCGCAAGGCCATCCAGGCCATGCAGCCGATGTCGGCAGGTCGCCCGGAGGACTACGGGCTCCCCAAGCCCAACCACAAGTTCTTCGAGGCGCACCCCACGCAGTCGGTGGAGCTGCCGCTGCGGCTGGGCTCGGGGGACGTCACGGCCAAGGGGAACATCGCCCGGTTCGACGGCCGGACCGTGCACTTCGAGGACGGAACGGCCGCCGAGTTCGACGTGGTCATCCAGGCCACCGGGTACAACACGTCGTTCCCGTTCTTCGACCCCGAGTTCCTGTCCGCCAACGCGCACAACCACATCCCGCTCTACAAGCGGATGTTCTCCCCCGGGATCGACGACCTGGTGTTCGCCGGTTTCGCGCAGTCCACCCCGACGCTGTTCCCCTTCGTCGAAGCGCAGGCCCGGCTCATCGGGGCGTGGGCCGCCGGCCTGTACCGCACACCGCCGACACCGGAGATGGAGCGAGTCATCGTCGCCGACGAGAAGAAGTACATCGGCCACATGCTCGACACCCCGCGCCACCAGCAGCAGGTCGACTACTTCCTCTACGAGCACGATCTCCGGAACTCCGAGATCCCCCGTGGACGCGAGCGGGCGGCCCGGCTGGGCTCCGCGCTGCGGGCCGGGGCGCCCGCGTGACACCCGCCAGTCCCGCGCCCGGCGGGTCGGTACCGGGCGGGTCGGCAACCGGCGGCTCCCCGCGCGGCGACCGGCGCCGGGAGGCGCTGCTCGCCGCACTCGACTCCCAGTTGCGCACGACTGCACTCGACGACATCTCGGTCGCGGACCTCACCGACGCCGCCGGCATCACCCGGTCGGCGTTCTACTTCTACTTCGACTCCAAGGCCGCGGCGGTCTCGGTGCTGCTGGTGCTGGTCCACGAGCAGGCCCGCGAGTCGACGACCAGGATCATCAGCGGGGAGGGCGACTTCCGCGCCCGGGTCGACTCCGCGCTGAACCTCCTGGTCGAGCGGGTCCTGGAGCGCGACCACATCTATCGGGCGCTGCTCACCGCACGCACCACGCACCAGGCGACCCGGGAACTGTGGGACAGGGGACGCGCCGTCCTGGCCGCGCCGATCGCCGATTTCATCCGGTCCGAGCGCGCTGCGGGACGAGCCCCCGACGGTGCCGACGTCGGCACTCTGGCGCAGTCACTGATCCACATCAACGAATCCGTTCTCGAGCGTCTGGTCTACGACCGGGACGCGCCCCGACAGCCCCTGCTGACCACGGCGGCGGACCTGTGGGTCCGCGCGGTCTACGGCCGCCTCGACCCCGCTCTCGATTCCGCTGTCGACGCCGATACCGCTGTTGATACCGCCGTTGCTACCGCTGGTAGTGCAACAGAGGACGCCGCGACCGCGGGGAGTTCCGACACCACCCGGAGGAATCAATAAATGAACAGTCCCGTCGACATCACCTTCCGCTCCGGCAGCGGCTCGGCCGCCGCAGAGTGCCGCGGCTGGTTCCTCCCCGCCGTGGGGAGCCAGGACGGCACGGCCCCCTGCGTGGTCCTGGCCCATGGCCTGGGTGGAACCGCCGACTCCGGCCTCATGCCGTTCGCCGAGGCGTTCGCCGCGGCCGGATACGCGGCCTTCGCCTTTGACTACCGCGGCTTCGGCCGCTCCGGAGGGCAGCCCCGGCAGGTGGTCTCGCCGGCCCGGCAGCAGGACGACTACCGCGCGGCCATCGCCGCCGCGGCCGCACAACCCGGAGTGGACCCCACCCGGATCGTGCTGTGGGGTTGCTCGCTGGCCGGGGGGCACGTTCTCGAGGTGGCGCGCGGCCGGGATGACGTCGCCGCCATCATCTCCATGGTCCCGCTGGTCGACGGCCGCGCCGCCGCCATGGCCGCGACCCGCCAGCACAAGCCCTCCGCGTTGCTGCGGTCGACCGGCGCCGCGATCGCCGCGAAGGCCGTCACCGCGGCGGGACGACCCGAGCCCATGCTGCCGCTCGCCGGCCCGCCCGGATCCACCGCGCTGCTCTCGCTCGACGGGTACGAGAAGGCGTACACCTCGGTCGCCGGGCCCAGCTGGCGCAATGAGGTGGGTGCGTCCATCGGCACGGAGCTGGGGTCGTTCCGGCCCGGTCGGCACGCGGAGGAGCACGTCGAGGTCCCCATGCTCGTCCAGATCGCCGACCTGGACCGCAGTGCTCCGCCGCATGCCGCTGCCACTACCGCGTTCGCCGCCCGCGCCGAGGTCCGCCACTACCCGGGCGACCACTTCGATCTGTTTGCCGGCCGGCCCTGCCACGACCGCGCCGTGGCCCACGCCCTGCACTTCCTGCGTCGTCACGTCGGCTGACCCCGACCGACCCTGACCGATTCCGGGAACGTTGTTGACACGTCACGGACCCTGGCCTAAGGTAGGTGACACAACAAGGAACTCGCCCCGGCCTCGCGGCCGGGGCCAACCCCCAAGGAGTCACCATGACCACCAACCTCAGCGACCTGACCGGCACCTGGACCCTCGATCCCACGCACACCCGCCTCGGCTTCGTCACCCGCCACGCGATGATCACCAAGGTCCGCGGTTCGTTCAACGACTTCACGGGCACCGTCACGGTCCCCGCCGAGGGGATCGAGGGCGCGAGCGCCGAGGTCGTCGTCACCGCTTCCTCGATCGACACCCGCAACGCCGACCGCGACGGCCACCTCAAGTCCAACGACTTCTTCGCGATGGAGACCTACCCGGAGATCACCTTCCGTTCCACCGGGATCGCCGCCAACGGCGCCGGCGGAGTGGACGTGACCGGCGACCTCACCATCAAGGGCAAGACCCGGTCGCTCACCATCCCGTTCGACTACGAGGGCACCGCCACCGATCCGTTCGGCAACCTCCGCGCCGGCTTCGAGGGCACCACCACCATCAACCGCAGCGACTTCGACCTCACCTGGAATGCCGCGCTCGAGACCGGTGGCGTGCTGGTCTCCGAGAAGGTCACCCTCGAGATCGAGGTCTCGGCCATCAAGAGCGTCTGACCCGCTCGGTTACGCCCCTGAAACGGCACCGCCCCACCTCCGACGAGGTGGGGCGGTGCTTTTCGCGCACGGGTCAGGGTTGAAGGGACCAGTTGCGGTGGATCAGTCGGGGAGGATCAGTCGACGACGACGAGGACGGCGGTGTGCGACCCGTTGTCGTCGTGCCACGTCCCGCTGAGCGTGCCCGGGGAGCCGATGAGCGGGCGGTCCGCCTCGGCGTCGTTCTCCTCGGAGATCACTCGGATGATCTGCGGCGCGGCCTCCGACTCGGCGGTCGACCCGGAACCGCCGCCGCGGATGTTGACGGGCGACGGGGTGATAGTCCCGTCCTCCACGGCCAGATGGTCGGCAGCGGTGTCCCGGTGACCGATCACCCGGCGGACCTCCGCCACGTAGACGGGGTCCGACAGTGCGTCGTAGACCCACCGCGGCCCGAGGACCGAGTGGTCGAATGTGCCGACAAGCGCGTCTCCGGCGTCCGGAAGCTCTGCCGAGCGGTACGTGACGGGGACGTGGAGTGTGCGCGTGCCGTCGGTGAGCAGGAACGACTCCATCCCCACCTCGCCCTCCGGGTCCACGAAGCGGTAGGTGGTCACCTGCTCCAACCGGTCCGGGTCGCCGTCGAACCAGGACTGGTGGCGGACCCACGCCCGGAGCAGGTCCATCTTGCCCGGGGTGAGGACGGCGTCATAGATCTCGGCGGTTCCACTCATGCGTCCAGCATCCCTGCAGTTGCGCGCCCCGGCAAACTCTTGGCCAGATGAAGAGGAATTTCTCCGGACGGCGTCGGCCCTGCGCATAGGCGGTTTCCCGAGCCCGCCTCCGCGCCGTCGTGACCGTCGTCACAGCAGTGATCCGATTTGGCCGTTACGGTAACCGCCATGCCATCGGGACATTCCCGGTGCTGAAACAGAAAGGTGATGAGCTTGAAGAAGACCATTGCTGTTATCGGCTCCGCCGCCGCCCTGTCCTTCGCGGGCGCCGGCCTCGCGGCCGCGCAGAGCGAACTTCCCGGCCTCGACGCCGGCTCGCTCGGCGCCACCGAGACCACCGAGACCGAGACCGACACCGACACCATCGACGCCTTGGCGGACGACGTCGAGACCCCCGCCGAGGTCTCCGAGATCGCGCAGCAGCTCTGCGGCACGATCTCCGCGTACGACTTCCTCGGCTCCGCGGGCTCCGTCGTCCCGGGCCTGTCCGGCGACGAGTGCGAGGCCAACGCTGACGCCGCCGTGGCCGCCGCCATGACCGGTGACATCGCCGGTGCGCTCGACATCCTCCGCGGCATCGACGCCGAGACCCCGGGCGAGGTCGAGGACGGCGAGGATACCGACACCGTCGACGCCGGCTCCCTCAGCGACGTGACCGGTTCGCTCGGTGGCGAGACCGACGCCGACGCCGACGCCGAGGTCGACGCAGACGCCGTCGCCTGATTCCCGGCTTCTGAGCGCTTCAGCCCCGGTTCCCCATCGCGGGAACCGGGGCTGAGTTCATTCCGCCGAGTTCATTGGAGAATCGTGCGATCAGGAGTCACGCAGCGCGGAGTCCTGGTCGTCGCCCGCGGTCACGAATCCGCTGAGCGTCTCGTGGTCGATGAGCCCCGGCTCGGTCACCTCCATGAACTCGCGGAGGATCCGCTCGACCGCGGCCGGGTCCTCCACGTGCGGGTAGTGCCCGGTCCCCTCGACGATCGCCAGGCGGCTGCCCGGAATCGCGTCGTGGGTGGTGTGCCCGTGGGAGACGGGGATGATCGGGTCGCGGTCGCCCCAGATCAGCTGGAACGGCAGCTGTCCCGCCAGGTGGAGCCGGTTGTTGGCCGAGACTGCCTGGCCCTTGTTGTCGACGACGGCGCGCAGGGTCTTGAAGAAGGTGCGCCGATGACCCGACCTCCCGAGCGACTCGTACGCCGCCCAAGGCTCCTCGAGCGCCACCGCGCGGACACCCTTCCCGCTGAAGAAACCGCGGGCCTTGTCCCCGGCGGACACCAGGAACGGGGCCGCGCCGGCGGACAGCAGGAGCTCGGCACCCGGGACCGCCAGCAGGCGCAGGATCCAGTTGACCTCCTTGCCCAGCCCGCCACTGCCGATCAGCACGATCCGCTCGCAGAAATCGGGGTACTGGTAGACGAACTGCAGGGCCACGCCGCCGCCGAGCGACTGGCCGGCCACCGTGCAGCGCTTGATGCCCTTGACCACCAGCAGGTCGCGCAGGGCCGAGGCCATCGCACCGAGCGAGTAGTCGTCGAAATCGAGTGAACTCTCCCCGTGACCGGGCAGGTCCGGGGCGATGATGTGGAAGTTCGATTCCAGGCGCGGGATCAACTCGCGCCAGGTTCTGGAGCTGCCCGCCATACCGTGGATGAGCAGCAGCGTGGGCTTTCCCTCGCCGGCTCCCGCCTCGCGGTAGGCCAGTTCCCGTCCGTGGAGCATTGTCTTCTGCATATCGCATTCCCCCTCGGGGACGGTCTCCGCGCCGTACCTCGACGTCGGGAGGACCTCCCGCCCATTGTGCGGCATCAGGAGCCTGGTGGGCAGTTCTCCGCGTCACACTTTGCCGAACCGACCGCGCGGATCACCCTCCACTGCCGACGGCCCCGAAGGCGCGGGCCAGTCGCCGGTGCCGGTGGGCGAACAGCGCGCCGACCACCACACGCACGAGCGGACGGGGCACCAGAACCCGGGGGACGGCCCGCAGCGTGTCGGTGACGCGCGTGGAACCGTCGGCCAGCGCGTCGAGCTCCCGCCGGTGCTCCCAGACCCGACACGAGCCCAGGCGGGAGCGCTCCTGGAAGTAGCGGGGCGCCTCCAGCCCCACCACCACCAGGTCGTCGTACTCCACCGGGATGACCCCACCGAGGAGGATCCACGCCCGCCCGATCGACCGACCCGGTGGCAGGTCCGCGATGGACAGCCCGGCCAGGGCCCCCGGGAACCACATGGTCAGCAGGGGGCGGAACTCGTCGCTGACCCCCTCGGCGGTGACGACGCGCGCCCACACCTCGTCGCGCGGGGCGCGGACCAGGCTCGACCGCACCACCTCGACCATCCCCCGGGCCGGTTCGCCAGCCGTTCCCCCGGCCGTGTTCGACGCCATCGCGCGCCCCTCAGCGATCGGCGGGTGCGGTCGCGGGCACGGCGGGCTCGTCGTCGTCACTATCCGGCCCGGACACCTCGTCGCGCTCGGGCACGATCCCCTCGCCCGGTCGCCCGCCCTGCGCGGCCAGGTACCTCACGACCGTGTTGACCAGGGCGGTGACGGGCACGGCGAACAGCGCGCCCACGACGCCGAACAGATAGGTACCGGCGGTGACCACCACGATCACCGCGAGCGGGTGCAGTGCCACCGCGTGCCCCATGAGGATGGGCTGGAGCAGGTGCGACTCGATCTGGTGCACCACCACGACGATCGCCAGCATCGCGATCGCGATCACCAGCCCTCTGTCCACGAGCGCCAGGACGGTGGGGACCAGGCCCGCGACGAGGGTCCCGATGATCGGGACGAAGGACGCCAGGAACACCACCACGACGATGGGGACCACGAACGGAACGCCCAGCACCAGCGCGCCGATGCCGACCCCGCCGGCGTTGATGGCGGCCACGGTGAGCTGGGTCCGCGTGTACGCGCCGAGGCTGCGCCAACCGTGACGGAACGCGCTGTCGACGTGGTCGCGGCTCGCCCGCGGGAGCCAGCGGACGAAGAACTCCCACAGTTTCTCGCCGTGGTAGAGGAAGAAGAACAACGAGACCAGGCAGATCAGCAGCCCCGCCACCGCGTCCACGGCGGTGTGGCCGAACTGGACGGCGCCGGCGGCCACGGAATCGGAGTGGGCCTCGAGCCAGGTGCGCGACTGGACCACGGCCTCCTGCAGCCGGTCGGCGGTCAGGTGGAGGGGCCCGTCCTCCAGCCACCGCAGCGCGGAGTCGATGCCGCCACTGAGCTTCTCGCGCATCCCCGGCACCCCGGTGGCGAGCTGGGTGGTCACCGCCGCGAGCGCGCCCACGATCAGGACAAGGAGACCCACGACGACGACGAGGGCCGCCGCGGCCCGCGGGACCCGCGTGGGGATCCGGTCCACCAACGGTCTGAGCATGGCCGCGAGCAACACCGCGATAGCCAGCGGCGCGAGGATCACGGACACCCGGCCGACCGCCTGCCCCAGGAGCCAGCCGCCCCCGGCGATGAGGAGCAGACACGCCGACCACGCCGCCGCGAGGATCACCGGATAGGGAAGATGGTCTCGTGAGATGGCGGCTGTCCCGGCGTCGGCGCCGTGGGGTCCCGGGATCGTCATGGGGATTACCTTATGCGGCCTGACCGGGTGCGCTCCGTCGGCCACGCTGCCAGGCTTGCCGGATGCTCCTCATCTTTGGCTTCAAGAACTCCACCCGGAACCTGGGGCTGGCCCAGGCCACCTGCCCGCACTGTGGCAACCGCGCCGCGCATCGGGTCGACCGCGACAAGCGTGCCTTCTCCGTCTTCTTCATCCCCCTCGTCCCGCTGGGATCGTCCTACTCCGCCACCTGCACGGCGTGCGGGCAGCGCACGAGGATCGACCGCGGCCAGGCCGACCGGATCCTGTCCGGAGGGCTCTGACCGCGGCCGGGGCACGAGAGGGGCGCCGAGGCACTCGCGCGCCGCTGACTCGTCCCGGCCGACCCACGCGCTCACTCCCGGACTCGTCGCTCCGCGTCAGGTTGCGAACTTCTCCCTGGGTGGAAGAGTTCGTGTGACGAACAATTCCCACGCGTCACTCTCGACAGGAGTCACATGTCTGACAAGAAGTCCGCCGCATCCAAGACGGCCGGAGCCGCGGCCAAGAAGGTCGCCGACGCCGCCGGCAAGCTCGCCGACGAGGTCATCGGCAGCGGCGACGTCGTGCCCGGCGTCCCGGGGTCCAAGCCCCCCACCGTCGCGGAGCCCACCGAGCCGACCGGTCCCCTTCCTCCCAAGCCCGACCAGAAGGGCGCCACGCCGTTCAGCCCCACCGGTGCCGCGTCCGCCGACTCCGAGGACGCCGCCCGCCAGCAGGGGCAGTTCCTCACCACCGCCCAGGGTGCGCGGATCTCCGACACCGACCACTCCCAGAAGGCCGGGCGTCGCGGGCCCACGCTCCTGCAGGACCACCACCTGCGCGAGAAGATCACGCACTTCGACCACGAGCGCATCCCGGAGCGCGTCGTCCACGCCCGCGGCGCCGGCGCCCACGGCGTCTTCCGCGCCAACGGTGCCGCCACGAGCGTCTGCCGCGCCGGCGTGTTCGAGGACGGCAAGGAGACCGAGGTCTTCGTCCGCTTCTCCACCGTGCTCGGCAGCCGCGGTTCCGCCGACACGGTCCGCGACACCCGTGGTTTCGCGACGAAGTTCTACACCGACGAGGGCACGTGGGACCTGGTCGGCAACAACATCCCGGTCTTCTTCATCCAGGACGCCATCAAGTTCCCGGACGTTGTCCACGCCGCCAAGCCGCACCCGGACCGCGAGATCCCGCAGGCCCAGAGCGCGCACGACACCTTCTGGGACTTCGTCTCCCTCCACACCGAGGCGCAGGCCCACACCCTGTGGAACATGTCCGACCGCGGCATCCCGCGCTCCTACCGGATGATGGAGGGCTTCGGCGTCCACACCTTCCGCCTGGTCAACGGCGCCGGTGAGACGGCCCTGGTGAAGTTCCACTGGAAGCCCCGCCTCGGCGTGCACTCGCTGGTGTGGGAGGAGGCCCAGATCGCCGCCGGTATGGACCCGGATCTCCACCGTCGCGACCTTTACGACGCGATCGAGTCCGGCGCCTACCCGGAATGGGACCTGGGCATCCAGGTGTTCCCGGACGACGCGGACGAGATGTTCAACGGCATCGACCTGCTCGACCCCACCAAGTTCGTGCCCGAGGAGCTGGCACCGGTGCAGATCATCGGCACCATGACCCTCAACGGGAACCCGAAGAACTTCTTCGCCGAGACCGAGCAGATCGCGTTCCACCCCGGCCACCTCGTGCCGGGCATCGACGTGACCAACGATCCGCTGCTCCAGGGCCGCCTGTTCTCGTACCTCGACACCCAGATCTCCCGACTGGGCGGCCCGAACTTCGGCCAACTGCCCATCAACCGGCCCCACACCGATGTCAACGACATGCTCCGGGACGGGATGCACCAGACCGCCGACCACGTGGGCGTGGCCCCGTACCAGCCCAACAGCCTCGACGGCGGATGCCCGTTCCTCGCCGGGACCGAGGACAAGGCGCTCGTCGAGGTGGCACAGAGGATCGCCGACGCGACGATCGTCCGCGAGTCGCCGGCCACCTTCGACGACCACTTCTCGCAGGCCACGCTGTTCTACAACAGCCTGTCCGCCGTGGAGAAGCAGCACACTGCGGACGCGTACACCTTCGAGCTGGGCAAGTGCTACGAGGAAGCGATCAAGGTCCGCCAACTCGACGCCCTCGCGCAGATCGACCACGACCTGGCCGTCACCGTCGCCACCGGGCTCGGACTGCCCGCGCCGCGCAAGGTGGCGTCACCGGGCGAGGTCGCCCCGAGCCCGACGGTCTCTCAGATCGGTGGCGAGTGGCCGTCCGATGGTCGGCTCATCGGCGTCCTCGTCACGTCCGGGACGGACGCCGACGCCATCAAGGCGGTCGTCGACGGCGTCTTCGCCGATGACATGGTGCCGCTCGTGATCGCCGAGCACGGGGGGACGCTGGGCGACGGTGACACCACGGTCGCCGTGTCGCGCACGTACCAGACACAGCGTTCCATCGAGTTCGACGCTCTCGTCGTGCTCGACCTGCCCGCCAACCCGCGCGTCGACGTGCTCCTGAGCGAGATGTTCCGGCACAAGAAGGCCATCGTGCATTCGGCCGCAACCGCGGGGGATCTGGTCGACTTCGGGATCACCGACGCCACACCCGGCGTGGCGTCCTTCGACGACTCCGCCAGTGCCGTTGCTGCGCTCAAGCCGCTGCTCGCGGTGCACCGCGCCTGGGACCGGCCGGACCCCGCGCGGATCTGATCCCCCGGGATCCACTCCGCTGATTCCGTTCAGCGGAGCAAGTCTGATCCACGGCGCCGGCGCTACCCACACGGGTAGCGTCGGCGCCGTGACTGACACTCATCAGAGCGACAGCGGGCTCAGCGACACCGGGCCCGACACCAGCACGTCCACATTGGACCTCCACCGACTGGAGGCGCGACGGCTGATCGCCGCCGCGCCGGACCAGATCTTCGCCGTGCTCTGCGATCCTGACGGGCACGTGGCGATCGACTCCTCGGGCATGCTCCAGTCCGCGGAGGGCTCGGTGGTCAGCGCGGTGGGCGACCGGTTTGTCGTCCATATGGACCGCGAGGCCCTCGGTGACTACGACCTCGGCAGGTACGACGTCGAGGTGGTCATCTCCCGCTTCGAGCAGGACGTCGAGATCGCGTGGACCATCGACGGCCAGATCAAACCACCGATCGGCCACACCTACGGGTACCGCCTGACCTCGACGGGCGGCGACGGCACGACCGAGGTCGTGAGCTACTACGACTGGTCCGATGCCCATCCGAAGTGGCGCGATTCGGGAATCCTGCCGGTGCTGGACGCATCTGCACTCAAGGCCACGCTCGGGATCCTCGAGCGGGCCGTCCGGAGGGGTTACGTCCGTGGCTGAACAGACGCAGGTCCGCGAGATCCGCTTCTCCCGGGGGCCTCTGCAGTTCCGGGCGGTCGACTCCGGGCCCCTCGATGGCGAGCCGGTTGTCCTCCTCCACGGTTTCCCCCAGCGGACGAGCAGCTGGGACGCGGTGGTTCCGCTGCTCCACGCGGCAGGCCTGCGAACCCTGGTGCTGGATCAGCGCGGCTACTGCGCCACCGCCCGGCCCCGGGGCCGACGCGCGTACCGGTTGGCCGAGCTGGTCGACGACGTGATCGCCCTGCTGGACAACGTCGACCTCAGTAGCGCCGGCCTCGCCGGCGCCGACCACCACGGTGCCGGCAGCACCGCCGCCCACGGCCCCACCGCCCACATCGTCGGGCACGACTGGGGCGCCGCCGTCGCGTGGGGCGTCGCCGCCGCGCATCCCGACCGGGTACGCACCCTCACCGCGGTGTCGGTTCCCCACCCGGGCGCGTTCCTGCGCGCGATGTTCGCCTCGGATCAGCTGCTGCGCTCGTGGTACATCGGCTTCTTCCAGCTCCCGTGGTTGCCCGAGCGTGTCCTCACGTCGCGGGGCACCCGGGCTGAGCGGGCGCTGACCGGGATGGGGATGACGGCGGAGATGGTCGAGCGCTTCCGTCGCGAGATGGTCGCCGACGGCGCGGTACCCGGAGGGCTGGGCTGGTACCGCGCGCTGCCCTTCGCCTCACCCGGGGATGCCACCGCCCGCGTCCGGGTTCCCACGACCTTTGTCTGGAGCGACCGGGACCCGGCGCTCGGCCGCGGCGGCGCCGAGCGCACGGCCCGCTTCGTGGACGCCGACTACCGCTTCGCCGAGATGACCGGCGCGAGCCACTGGATCCCCGAGGAGCGTCCCGCCGAGCTGGCCCGGGAGATCATCGCCCGCGCTCAGGGTTGATCAGGCTGGGCGGAGCAGGCGTGCGGGCTCAACCCTGCCGATCCGCGCTGACCGATCGATCCTCCGACTCCCACGGCGGCGGGATCACGGCCGCGACCGCCGCGGCCACCAGCGCCACCACGCACCCCAGGATCAGGCCCACCCGGAACCCGGCCTCGGTGGGGACGAACAGTCCGTGGAAGTCCGTGGACATCTGCGTGAGCAGCACACCGAGCACCGCGGCCGCCGTCGTGGTGCCGATCGAGCGCATCAGGGTGTTGAAGCTGTTCGCCGAACCCATCTCGGACATCGGTACCGAGGCCATGATGAGGGCGGGCATCGAGCCGTACGCCAACCCCACCCCGGCGCTGGTCAGCGCCCCGGCGAGCATGATGCCCCAGGTCGAGCCCATGAGGAAGATGGCCGAGGCGTAACCCGCCGCGATCACCGACGACCCCAGGATGAGCGTGGTCTTGGGACCTCGGGTGGTGATGAGTCGACCGCTGATCGGTGAGATGGCCATCATGGCCAGCCCGCCGGGGGCGATCCACAACCCCATGGCGACCATCGACTGCCCCAGTCCGTGCCCCGTGGCCACCGGCAACTGGAGGATCTGCGGGAGGATGATCAGCTGCGCGTACAGACCCATCCCCACGAGCACCGAGGCGATGTTGGTCATGAGCACCGGGCGGCGGGCGGCCACCCGCAGGTCCACCACGGGGGACGGATGGCGCAGCACCCACCAGCCCCACGCGGGGAACGCTATCGCGGCCAGACCGAACAGGCCGAGGGTGAGGGCGGATGCCCAACCCCAGTCGGCGCCCTTGGAGACGGCCAGCAACAGCGAGATCAGACCCACGCCCAGACCGAACGCGCCGATCAGGTCGAGCGTGCCGTCGGGTTTGGCCGCGGGCTGGGTCCGGATCCGGACGGCCATCACGGCGATGATCGCCAGGCCGAGCGCCGCCGTACCCCAGAACATCCACTGCCAGGAGCCGTACTGCGCCAGCGCGGCGGCGGCCGGGAGTCCGAGGGCACCGCCGACGCCGAGCGACGAGCTCATGAGTGCGATCGACGGTCCGAGACGTACGGCGGGCAGCACCTCGCGCATGGTCGCGATGCCGATGGGGATCACGCCGATCCCCACGCCCTGCAGCGCGCGACCGATGAGCATCGGCCACAGCGAACCGGCCAGTGCGCAGAGGATCGACCCCAGCACCATGATCGCGGTGCAGCCGATCAGGACGTATTTCTTGGGGTAGAGATCACCGAGGCGACCCATGACCGGTCCGGCCACCGCGCCCGCGAGGAGCGTGACGGTGACGACCCACGCGGAGTTGGTGGCGGAGGTGCCGAGGATCGCGGGCAGCATGCCCAGCAGGGGGATCACCAGGGTCTGGCTGAGCGACATGACGATGCCGCCGAACGCCAGGACAGCGATCAGCCCGTTCTGCTCCGCCCGTACGGCGTCCCCGCCGCGCGTCCTGCCACCCATCGACGTGTCCTCTCGGAAACCTTTTGGTCGGACACTACAGACAGGTGTCGAACCGGTTCTCATTCCGCCCGCCGCACCGCCCTCATCACCACCCTCGCCGCCATGGTGCTACCCGGGTAGCTCGGGCTCGTCGTGCTGACCGCGGGCCTCACCGGCGCCGCGGTGGTCGGGGTGACAACCTGACGGCGACGACGACGAGGTGAGCGATGCTGATGGGCTTGCCTCTGCCCGCCGATACTTTGTCGCCGCAGACACTT
Source organism: Rhodococcus sp. IEGM 1408 (assembly GCF_033142235.1). Taxonomy (NCBI): domain Bacteria; kingdom Bacillati; phylum Actinomycetota; class Actinomycetes; order Mycobacteriales; family Nocardiaceae; genus Rhodococcus; species Rhodococcus sp. IEGM 1408. Next base: position 567,003 of record NZ_JAWLRW010000001.1, on the reverse strand, counting down.
ATATAGGTGCTCGCTTCGTGCCAACATGGCAGAAATGAACACCACCAGCACGTCCCGGCGCCTCGCCCGCCGCTCCACCGCCAAGGTCGCGGCGACTCTCGCCGTCTCGGCCGTCGCCGTCGCCGCCGCCATCTCGGCCCCGGCCACTGCGCACGCCCAGGGATCAGCGAACGCCCAGGGATCCTCCATGGGGTCGGCCGACGCCATCCCCCAGGTCTTCCCCGCGCCCAACCGGCTCGTCGCCACGGGTGGCAGCCCCACCGGAGCCTGCGTCGGCGCCGTGTCGACCACCCTGAACGGCAACGGTTACCCCGGTACCGCCAGCGTCAGTTGGGCCTTCGCCGTGGTCGGGGTGGGTCCGTGCAACCTCACCGCCACTCTCTCGTGGCGCAATCTCGACAACAACACGAGCGGGCAGAAGGTCGCGCAGATCCCCCAGCCGCGGATCTCCCTCGGCGTCCCGGATCCGATCGCGCACCCGTACGACGCGATCATCTCGACCGGCTCGGGTCGGGTCGAGTACCGACTCACCACCACCGGGGGCGCGGTGGCAGGGCCGATCGTCGTCGACACCGTGGCCTACAGCGGCTGACCGCGCCCGTCCTGGCCGACAGCGCCTGTCGGCCTGCCCCGGTTCCGTCAGCCCAGGAGCCCCTCGGCCGCATGCCGCCAGTCCCCGACCGGCGGGACCAGCACGTTCTCCCCGAGGACCTGCACGAGCACGGTCGAGGCCCCGGCGTCGAGGTGCTCCTGCACGCGGGCCCGGGTGGCCTCGATCCCGCGGGTGACCATGGCCTGCTTGAGGCGGTCGCTGCCCCCGCGCTCGTAGTCCGACTCGTCAAAGCCCTGCCGGGTCCAGGAGTTCCGGTAGTTGGGCAGCCCGGTGTACACGTTGAGGTGGTCGTGGGCCCGCGAGCGCCAGACCTCGTCGTCGTCCTCTACACCCGGAGCGACCACCGCGGCGTGTTCCACGACCAGGGCCGGCCCGTCGTCGGCGGTCCCGCCGAGGATTTCCCGCGCCCGCGCGGTGTGCTCGGGCAGCGTCAGGTACGGGTGGGCGCCGGCGGTGCGGTCCCGGGACAGCTCGAGCATCTTCGGCCCGAGCGCGGCGAGCACGACCGGCGGCATCGTGTCCTCGCCCGCGGCGAGCGGCCGGGTCCTGTCGAGCGCGTCGAGGTACTCGCGCATCGCCGACAGCGGCCGGCCGTAGTGGTGGCCGCGGTGGCGCTCGACCAGCGGCGCGTGCGAGACCCCCAGGCCCAGCACGAACCGCCCCGGGTGCAGGGCCTCGAGAGTGCGCGCGGCCGCGCCCGCCGCCGAGGCGTCCCGGCCGTAGATGTTGGCGATCCCCGTACCGATGGCCATCCGGCGCGTGGCCCCCAGGTAAAGCTGCGCGGCCGTGAACGCCTCGCGACCCACCGCCTCGCCGAACCACAGCGACCCCCAGCCCTGCTCGTCGAGTTCGCCCAGGAGGTCGGGGAGCTGACCCGGCGGCACGCCCTCGAGTGAGCCGGTCCACAATCCGACCCTGCCCAGATGATCGCGACCAGCCCGATTGTCGTTGGCACGGGCGGGGGCGATCTGGGTGTCGGTGCTCATGCATCCGAGTGTGCCCGAACTCGGAAGAGGTCTGGGCGAAACCCCGACCCCGGTCGGCGGTCCGCGACAGACTGAGCTGACACGTGTTACAGAACTGACCTGTAGCGCCGCTTTACCGTCCTGCGACACCGTTGAGGTGTGGCACTGAGGAGACGCAGCCGATGTTCGAGTGGTCCGAGACCGATCTGATGATCCGCGAGGCCGTGCGCGGTTTCATCGACAAGGAGATCCGCCCCAATCTCGACGCCCTGGAGAGCGGTGAGATGCCGCCGTACCCGATCATCCGCAAGCTGTTCGCCGACTTCGGGATCGACACCATGGCCGCCGACGGGGTGCAGAAGATGCTCGCCAAGGAGCGGGCGCGGGAGTCCGGCGCGCCTGCGGCCACCGAGGCCCACAACGACTCGGGCGGCAGTGAATCCGGGAGTGGCGAATCGGGCGGCGCCTTCAAGGACCAGGACTCCATGATGGCCGTGGTGACCAGCGAGCTGGCCGGGGTGTGCATGGGCCTGGTCTCGACGCTGGGCGTGAGCATCGGGCTCGGCGCGACCACCATCATGTCCCGGGGAACCCTGGAGCAGAAGGAGCGCTGGCTGCCGGGGATCGTGACCATGGAGAAGGTCGCGTCCTGGGCGATCACCGAGCCGGACTCCGGCTCCGACGCCTTCGGCGGGATGCGGACCTACGTCCGGCGGGACGGCGACGACTACATCCTCAACGGCGGCAAGACGTTCATCACCAACGGCCCGTACGCCGACGTGATGATCGTCTACGCCAAGCTCGACGAGGGCCCGGCCGCCGGCGGCGCGGGGGGCCCGGCCGCAGCCGGCGCGGGCGAGTCCGACGTCGTGGCGGCCAAGCGGAACCGCAAGGTCCTCACCTTCGTGCTGGACAAGGGCATGGAAGGTCTCACGCAGAGCGCGCCGTTCAAGAAGATGGGCCTGCACAGCTCCCCCACCGGCGAGCTGTTCTTCGACAATGTCCGGCTCGGGCGTGATCGCCTGCTCGGCGGGTCCGAGGACGGCCGCGGCGGGGACGGGCGCGAGTCCGCCAAGTCGAGCTTCACGGCCGAGCGGACCGGCGTGGCCACGATGGCGCTGGGGATCATCGAGGAGTGCCACCGTCTGTGCGTGGACTACGCCCGCGAGCGGACGCTGTGGGGCCAGGAGATCGGCCGCTTCCAACTGATCCAGCTCAAGCTGGCCAAGATGGAAGTCGCCCGCATCAATGTGCGGAACATGGTGTTCCACTCCATCGAACGAGCGCGCGCAGGCAAGCCGCTCACATTGGCCGAGGCGTCGGCGATGAAGCTCTACTCCTCCGAGGCCGCCACCGACGTCGCCATGGACGCGGTCCAGCTCTTCGGCGGCAACGGATACATGGCCGAGTACCGGGTGGAGCAACTGGCCCGCGACGCCAAATCGCTCATGATCTACGCGGGCAGCAACGAGATCCAGGTGACCCACATCGCCAAGGGGCTGCTCGCGCGCTAGACCCCGCCCGGTCGTTCGGGCAACCGGTCGCGGCGGAACCACCACCCGTGACCGGTTGCCGTTCCCGGCCGCTCTCGTACCGTCGGGAGATGGCTACCGAGATGATCCACACGTACATGCAGGACCACCACGCCGGGGCCGCCGCCGGGATCGACCTGTTCCGGCGAGTGGCCAAGGATCACGACGACCCGAAGGTCCGCGCCGAGGTGGCCCGGATCGGTGACGAGACCGTGGAGGATCTGCGGAACCTCGAGGAGCTCATGACCCTGGCGGGCACGTCCCCGTCCCTGCTCAAGGACCTGCCCGCCAAGGCCGCGGAGAAGCTGGGGCAGCTCAAGCCCAACCAGCGGTTCGCCGAGCGGTCGCCGCTGAGCAACCTGCTCGAGCTGGAAGCCCTGACGATCGCGGTGACCGGCAAGACGCTCGGCTTCAAGGCGCTACTCGACGTCAACGACCCACGACTGCCCCGCGCCACGCTGGAGAAGCTGGTGGAGCGCGCCGAGGAGCACGGCAGAACGCTCGAGCAGTTGCGCCTGACGTGCACGGATGCCCTCAAGGAGAGCTGAGCGGCCCTCGGCGCGCCACGATCGCCGCTACGCGGTCGCGCTACACGGGTGACGCTAAACAGTGGCGCTACCCAGTCGCGCTACACAAGTGGCCGCTGGACGTTCCTGACGCTCACCGCACGAGTGTTGAGGTAGGCCTCCATTGCCTCCGGGCCACCCTCGCTGCCCTGGCCGGAGTCCTTGAGCCCGCCGAACGGCGCGTCCGCGCGCTCGCGCAGGTGGTCGGCGGCCGCCCGCATGATCTTGCTGCGCTGCGCGGGCGTCTCCTCGCGCCACACCTGGAATCCGCGGTCCGCGGCCGCCAGCGCCCGGTCGACGTCGGCGGTGGAGGCATGGGCGACCGTGCCGATCACCTGGCCGTCGGCCGGGTTGAGGACGTCGGTCGGTCCACTGGTGGTCGATGAAGAGCTGGGTGTCCGGGTAGTTCATGTCCCACCTCTACCCGCTGACCCACCCTCTGCTGCCGCCGTCCAGCGGCAGTGCTGGTGGGAGCCCCTCTACGACGACGACGAGGGGGGCAGCCCCTCTTGGGACCGCCCCCCTCGTCGTCGTCTTACCTACTTCTTCCCGGTGGGCGCTCACCAGATGGCGCCACCCGGTCGGCGCTAGCGGGCCGCCCCGACGTGCTGGTCCTTGAGCGCGCCCAGGATGTCGTCGACGCGGTCCTTGGCGTCGCCGAAGAGCATCTGGGTGTTCTCGCGGAAGAACAGCGGGTTCTGCACGCCGGCGTACCCGGCGGCCATGGACCGCTTGAACACGATCACGTCGGTGGCCTCCCACACGTGGAGCACGGGCATCCCGGCGATCGGGCTGCTGGGGTCCTCGGCGGCGTCCGGGTTGACGGTGTCGTTGGCGCCGATCACCAGGACCACGTCGGTGCCCGCGAAGTCGTCGTTGATCTCGTCGAGCTCCAGGACGATGTCGTACGGCACCTTGGCCTCGGCCAGCAGCACGTTCATGTGCCCGGGCAGGCGGCCGGCGACCGGGTGCACGGCGAACTTCACGTCCACGCCCCGCTCGCGCAGGGTGCGGGTGAGGTCGGCGACCGGGTACTGGGCCTGCGCCACGGCCATGCCGTAGCCCGGGGTGATGATCACCGAGGACGCGCCCGCGAGGAGCTCGGCCGCACCGGCGACGTCGATCTCGCTGTGCTCGCCGTGGTCCTTGCCCTCGCCGGAGGCGGCCGCGATCCCGAAGCCGCCCATGATGACGGAGAAGAACGAGCGGTTCATGGCCTTGCACATGATGTAGGACAGGTAGGCGCCCGAGGAGCCGACCAGCGCGCCGGTGACGATCAGCAGATCGTTGCCCAGCAGGAAGCCCGTGGCCGCGGCGGCCCAGCCCGAGTAGGAGTTGAGCATCGAGACCACGACCGGCATGTCGCCGCCTCCGATGCTGGCCACCAGGTGCCAGCCCAGCGCGAGGGCCAGGATGGTGACGACGACGAGCATCCACAGCGCCGGGCTGATGACGAACGCCGTGGTGAGCGCGACGAACGCCACCAGGATCCCGGCGTTGATGAGGTTCTTGCCCGGCAGCACCAGCGGCGCGGACTTCATCTTCCCGGACAGCTTGAGGTAGGCCACGATCGAGCCGGTGAGGGTGACGGCGCCGATGAACACGCCGATGAACACCTCCGCGTGGTGGATGCCCAGCAGCGAACCGGTGAGCTCACCGTGCAGGTCCGGCTCGAGGTAGCCGTTCCAGCCCACCAGGACGGCGGCCAGGCCCACGAAGGAGTGGAGCAGGGCGATCAGCTCGGGCATCTCGGTCATCTGCACGCTGCGGGCGCGCCACAAACCCACCGCGGCGCCGATGAGCACCGCCCCGACCATGAGGACGATACCGACCGTGGCGGGCTGGTGATCGATCACCAGCGCGACGGTGGCGAGGAGCGCGAGCGCCATGCCGGCGATGCCGAAGTTCAGGCCGCGGCGGGCGGTCTCGTGCTTGGACAGGCCGGCCAGCGACAGGATGAACAGCAGCGCGGCGACGAGGTAGGCCGCATTAGCGGCGGTCACGAGTGACATCTTCTCAAGCTCCCTTCGAGAACATGCCGAGCATGCGACGGGTCACGGCGAAACCGCCGAAGACGTTGATGGACGCGAAGAGGATCGCGATGGTGGCCAGCGCGAGGCCGACGGAGTTGTCGATCCCGATCTGCAGCAGCGCGCCCACGACGATCACGCCGGAGATCGCGTTGGTCACCGACATCAGCGGCGTGTGCAGTGCGTGGTGGACGTTGCCGATCACGTAGTAACCGATCACGATCGCCAGCACGAAGACCGTGATGTGCCGCGGGATCGGATCCGGCGCGATGGCCGTGAGCACGAGCAGCAGCGCCATACCCAGTGCGATCAGGCCGAGCTTGGCCCCGGCGGAGAGCTTCTTCTTCTCCGCGGGCGGCTCGGCCTGTACTGCCGGGGCCGCTGCCGGCGCAGCACTGACCTGCACGGGAGGCGGCGGCCACATGACGTCGCCGCCCCGGGTGACGGTCACGCCGCGCTGGACCACGTCGTCCATGTCCAGCGCCCAGCGGCCGTCCTTCTCCGGGGTGACGAGCTTGGTCAGGTTGACCAGGTTGGTGCCGTACAGCTGCGAGGCCTGCGCGGGCAGACGCCCGGCCAGGTCGGTGTAGCCGATGATGGTCACACCGTTCTCGGTGACCACCACCTGATCGGCGACGCTGCCCTCGACGTTCCCGCCCTGCGCGGCGGCCATGTCCACGATCACCGAGCCGCGCTTCATGAGCGCGACATCCGCGGCGGTGAGCAGTCGCGGCGCCGCGCGGCCCGGGATCAGCGCGGTGGTGATGACGATGTCCACGTCGCCGGCCTGCTCGGTGTACACCTCGGCGGCGCGCTGGTTGTAGGCCTCGCTGGTGGCCTTGGCGTAGCCGTCGGAGGAGACCTCCTTGTTCTCCTCGGCGACCTCGATCGGGATGTACTCGCCACCGATGGACTTGACCTGGTCCGCCACCTCGGGCCGCGGATCGGTCGCGCGGACGATCGCGCCCAGGCTGCTGGCGGCGCCGATCGCGGCAAGGCCGGCCACACCTGCGCCGGCCACCAGCACCTTGGCCGGCGGGACCTTCCCGGCCGCGGTGACCTGGCCCGTGAAGAAGCGGCCGAAGTGGTGGGCGGCCTCGATCACGGCGCGGTAGCCGGCGATGTTGGCCATCGAGGAGAGCACGTCCATCGACTGCGCGCGCGAGATCCGCGGGACGGCGTCCATCGCCAGCGCGGTCACGCCCCGCTCGGCCAGAACCGACAGCAGCCGCTCGTTCTGGGCGGGCGCCAGCAGACCGACCAGGGTCGCGCCGGACCGGAGTCGGGCGACCTCGGCCTCGGTGGGGACGGCGACCTTCAACACCACGTCGCTCGACCACGCCTGGTCGCCGGAGACCAGGTCGGCGCCCGCCTCGGCGTAGGAGTCGTCGGAGAACTCGGCGCGCCTGCCGGCGCCGGATTCCACGACGACGCGGTAGCCCAGTGCGATCAACTTGGCCACGGTCGCCGGGGTGGCCGACACGCGGTTCTCGGCGGGATTGGACTCCGCGACCACGCCGATCACCGACGGCGCTTCGGCGGTCTCGCGGGCGTCGGTCTCCGGGGACATATCGGGGATCTCTTCGAGGCTCGAGGCCATAGGGGTTCCTTTGACAGCGTATGGCGAGCCGATGCCCTCGCACCGGCTCAGGCGTTCGTGACTGTTCACTACCTATTGTTCACAGGCCCCGGCGCTTTGTCTGCCAGGGTGCGCTCCAGTCACCGATCCAGGATCAGAGCACACGAAGCGTGTCGGGAGAGATGGTGGCCCGTGCTTCATCCACCGCAGTGGCGTCGTCTTCCGGGGCAGGCAGGGTGGTGTCTGGTCCTCCGTCCGAACTTCCGGGTGAGCCTACGTCACACCCGTAATTGAACTGGATTCAGGTAGTGGATCGCAAGCGTCAGGGCTCGGCGAGAAGCCCGGCTCTGCGCCTCGGCGCGGGCCTACCATGTGAAGCGCGACACAGTCGGAGCCCGAAGCAACCGGAAGGTGCCCGAGCGATGGTCAAGCGTCAGATGCCCAGGCCGCACGAACTGCGGGAACTCCTGCAGTTCAGGAGACCGAGCCTCGACTTCCGCAGCACCCGCCTGTCCCGCGCCCAGTCGATCGCCGACCTCCGCGCGATCGCCAGACGACGCACGCCGTCCGCCGCGTTCGACTACACGGACGGCTCCGCTGATCGCGAGATCTCCCTGACGCGGGCACGACAGGCCTTCGAGGACATCGAACTCCATCCCGGGGTCCTGACCGACGTCTCCCACCTCGACACGTCCACATCGGTGCTCGGCGGCCGGGCCGAGCTGCCCTTCGGCATCGCGCCGATCGGGTTCACCCGGCTCATGCAGACCGAGGGTGAGATCGCCGGGGCCGGCGCCGCAGCGGCCGCCGGGATCCCGTTCACCCTGTCCACCCTCGGGACGACGTCCATCGAGGACGTCCGCGCGGCCGCGCCGGACGGGCGCCTCTGGTACCAGCTCTACGTGATGAAGGACCGGGCCATCTCCTACGGCCTGGTCGAGCGCGCGGCCGCGGCCGGGTACGACGCCCTGCTCTTCACCGTCGACACCCCGATCGCCGGGAACCGCATGAGGGACGCCCGCAACGGCTTCTCCATCCCACCGCAGCTCACGGCCAGGACCGTCCTGGACGCCCTCCCCCGGCCCTGGTGGTGGTGGGATCTCCTCACCACGCCACCCCTGGAGTTCGCCTCGCTCACCACCACGGGGGGCACGGTCGGGCAGCTGCTCGACAGCGCGATGGACCCGTCGATCGACTACGACGACCTCGCCGAGATCCGGGCGCTGTGGCCGGGCAAGCTCGCGATCAAGGGCGTCCAGACCGTGGCCGACGCCCGCAAGCTGACCGAGCTGGGCGTGGACGCCATCGTCCTGTCCAACCACGGGGGCCGTCAGCTCGACACCGCACCGGTGCCGTTCCACCTGCTCCCCCGGGTCGCCCGGGAGGTGGGCGGTGAGGTGGAGATCATCGTGGACACCGGCATCATGCACGGCTCCGACATCGTCGCGAGCATCGCGCTCGGCGCCACCTTCACCCTCGTCGGCAGGGCGTACCTCTACGGGCTCATGAGCGGCGGGCGACAGGGGGCGGACCGGGCCATCGAGATCCTCGCCTCCGAGGTCCGGCGCACCATGAAGCTCCTGCAGGTGGCCTCGGTCGACGAACTCGAACCCCGCCACGTCACCCAGCTGCGGTCGCTCGTGCCGATCACCACCGTGGGGTCCCGGACCGGTGCGGGGCAGCAACCGACGGGTGCCGAGCAGCCACCGACGGGAAACGCCCCCGGATCGCGAGGATCCGAGGGCATCTGATTGTGGGCGAAGGGGGACTTGAACCCCCACGTCCCGAAGGACACTGGCACCTGAAGCCAGCGCGTCTGCCATTCCGCCACTCGCCCGAGCAACGCGAATACGTTAACACGGGCCAAACGACCCGTACTAATCCGCTGGTGGGGTCCCTCGGCGCGTGCTTCACACCGCCGACGGCTCTATGATCTACCGGATGCCGCCGTCAGCGGTGGCTGAGGAAGCGGAAGACGCAATCTACTGACCAGCAGCACACGAGAGAGGAGACGCCCGTGGGAATCGTCGGCAAGTTCGAACGCAGCCTGCAGGGCGCCGTGGGCGACGCCTTCGCCCGACTCTTCGGCGGCAGGGTCGTGGCGGCCGAGGTGGAAGCCCAACTGCGCAAGCAGGCCGAGGACTCCCTCAAGGTGGTCGACGGTCACCTGCTGGTCTCCAACAGCTACTCCATCACGCTCGCCCGGTCGGACTACGCGTCGTTCACGGAGGACGAGGCCCTCGCCGTCAAGACCTTCTCCCGTCACCTCTCGGACCACATCTCCGAGCAGGGCTGGGAGACCTACGGCCCGATCACCGTGAACTTCATCGAGCGCGACGACCTCCACACCGGGCAGATGCGCATCAACGGGGTCGTTGATCCCGACGCCGTCCCGTTCCACATCTCGGCCGCCGCGCCGGCACCGGCGCCGGGCCACCCGGCGCCTTCCCACCCGGCGCCGTCGTCGCCGGCCCCAGAGCTGCCCGGCGCCGATCAGGAGGACATCCCCATGCAGGCACCCGCCTCCAACTATCCCGTCTCCACCCGGCCCGGGTCCGCCGGCAAGAACACCGGCTGGGGCGGGCCGTCCGACGCGCCCACCCAGATCACGCAGGGCCGGGCCTCGATCGCGGTGACACTGCACCTCGAGGACGGATCCGGGCGCACCTTCCGGCTGCAGCGCGGCTCCAACCTGCTGGGACGCGGCCAGGACGCCGCGTTCCGACTCCCGGACACCGGGGTGTCGCGTCAGCACGCCGACGTCCGCTTCGACGGTCGCGAGGCGCTCCTGAGCGACCTCGGTTCCACCAACGGAACCACGGTCAACGGTGGCCCCGTCCAGGACTGGCAGCTCGCCGACGGCGACGTCATCCGCGTCGGACACTCTGAGATCACCGTCCGGTTCGACTAGCCTCTACAGGAATGCTCCCCGGGAACCGCTCGGGGCCATCACGCGTTGCCCTGAGGTGACCGGATCGACAAGAGGGGGGCCGAACTCGTGCAGGGACTCGTTCTCCAGCTCTCCCGTGGGCTCCTCCTGGTCCTGTTGTGGCTGTTCATCTACCTCACACTGCGGGCCCTGAAGACGGACGTGTTCGGCAACGTGGGCATGCGGTCGGGCTCCCAGGGCGAGCGTCGGAGCGGCGTCTTCAACCGCGGCGCCAAGTCGATCCGCCACCTCGTCGTCACCCAGGGGGCGCTGGCCGGGACCCGCATCACCCTGACCGAGCAACCGGTGCTGCTGGGCCGCGCGGATTCGTGCACCCTCATGATCGATGACGACTACGCCTCCAACCAGCACGCGAGGATCTCACCCCACGGACCCGACTGGTTCCTGGAGGACCTCGGTTCGACCAACGGCACCTATCTGGACAGGGCTCGGGTGACGACCCCGGTGAAGGTGGCCGCCGGCACGCCGATCCGGATCGGCAAGACCGTGATCGAGCTCCGAACGTGACCCCGGCGCTCGTCTACACGGCGCGATCCCACCTGGGCATGGTGCGGGAGAACAACGAGGACTCGGCCTACGCCGGTCCCCGGTTGCTCGCGCTGGCCGACGGCATGGGCGGGCACGCCGCCGGCGAGATCGCCAGCCAGTTCGTGGTGGCGTCGCTGGCCCGGCTGGACGAGGACGAGCCCGGTCAGGACCTCACCGCCGCCCTCTCCCGGGCACTGACCGCCGGCAACGACGCGATCGCCGCGCACGTGGACGCGCACCCCGAGACCGAGGGCATGGGCTGCACGGCCACCGCCCTGCTCTTCGACGGCCGCCGGATGGGCCTGATCCACGTCGGCGACTCGCGCGCCTACCTGCTGCGCGACGGAGTGCTGACCCAGATCACCAAGGACGACACCTTCGTGCAGTCGCTGGTCGACCGCGGGGAGCTGGCGGCCGAGGAGGCCCACACCCATCCCCGGCGCTCGCTCATCCTCAAGGCGCTCACCGGGGAGCCGGTCGAGCCGACCGCCGTCATCCGCGAGGCCCGGATCGGCGACCGCTACCTGCTGTGTTCTGACGGGTTGTCGGACCCGGTCAGCGCCGAGACCATCGCCGAGACCCTCGGAACCGGGACGGTGGAGGTCGCCGCCGACAGGTTGGTCCAGTTGGCGCTGCGGTCGGGCGGCCCGGACAACATCACCGTCGTGGTGGCGGACGTGTCGGACTCCCCCCGCGACGCCCCGGTCGTCCCCGTGGTGGTGGGCGCCGCGTCCTCCGACGAGCCGGGCGTGGTGGACCCCGCCGCAGACCCCCACTCCAACACCGCCGCCGGCCGGGCCGCCGCGTTCTCGCGCGCCCAGGTCGCCTCGCAGGACGGCGCGGGTACGGCAGGCGGGGCGGGCGGGGCCGGGTCCCCGGCCGGAACCGGATCGGGTCCGGGGCACGCGGACGGATCCGACGACGACGAGGTGGACCCTCCCGGTCCGCGCGGCAGCAGCTGGCGTTTCGCGCTGAGCGTCGTCGGGGTACTGGTTCTGATCGCCGGCATCGTCGGGGTGTCCACGCTGCTCGTCCGGAGCAACTATTTCGTCACCGACTCCGACAGCCAGGTGGTGGTCAAGCGGGGCATCGCCGGCCAGGTGTTCGGCATCTCGCTGGCCTCGGTCAGCCAGGTGGCGTGCCTGACGGCGGACGGGACGCTCACCATGCACGACCCGGACGCGATCCCGTCGGGGTGCAACGTCTTCACACTCGGCGACCTGCGGGAGCCGGCCCGCGAGTCGGTGCGCGCCGGGATGCCGTCGGGCAGCCTCTCCGATGCCGGAGCCCAGGTCTCCCGGCTCGCGCAGGACAACCTCCTGCCCCCCTGCGACCCGGCGGAGGGCGTCACACCGCGGGCAGGCGGCGCCACCTCGTCGTCGTCCCCGACCGCGTCACCCACCGCATCACCCACCGCTTCACCCACGACTTCCTCCACCCCGACACCGGGCGCGGACCCGTCATCAGACGCGACGCCGGCCCCCTCCTCCGAATCGTCCCCCACCTCGACCCCGCGGCCGGCATCCCGGCCCGCGCCCGCGCCGGTGCCCGGGGAGAACTGCCGGGCGGTGAGCTGACCTGTGACCGCATCCACGCCTGACAACGGACGCCCACCGGCTCCGGCCCGGCCCCGCCGCGGCAAGGAGCTCGTCCTGCTGGTCGCCGCCTCGGTGATCGTCGGCTTCGCCCTGCTGCTGGTCCAGCTGGCCCAGGAGCAGCAGCTCAGCCTGGCGCTGCTGTGGATCACGCTCGCGTTCCTCGGCCTGTTCGGCGGCGCCCATCTGGTGATCCGCTGGTTGGCCCCCTATTCGGACCCGGTTCTCCTTCCCGGCGTCGCCCTGCTCAACGGTCTGGGACTGGTGCTGATCTACCGCCTGGACCTGGCGTACGCCGCTCGCGCCGTGGCGAGCGGCGACGACCCGCCCGGGATGGACGTGACCAGGCAGCTGCTGTGGACGCTCATCGCGCTGGCCGGCATGGCGGCGGTCCTGTTCTTCCTCCGCGACCACCGGGTGCTGTCCCGGTACGGCTACACCGCGGGGTTCGCGGGCCTGGTGTTGCTCGCGATCCCGGCCGTGCTGCCCTCGCGGTTCTCCGAGATCAACGGCGCCAAGAACTGGATCATCCTGCCCGGCTTCACCCTGCAGCCCGGCGAGTTCGCCAAGATCCTGCTCATCATCTTCTTCGCCTCGATCCTCGTGGAGAAGCGGGAGCTGTTCACCACCGCCGGCCGGCGGGTCCTGGGTGTGGACCTGCCCCGGGCGCGAGACCTCGGGCCGATCATCGTGGCCTGGTTCCTGTCCCTCGGCGTCCTGGTGTTCAACACCGACCTGGGCATGTGCCTGCTGCTCTTCGCCACCGTGCTGACCATGCTGTACGTGGCCACCGAACGCGTGAGCTGGCTCCTGATCGGCGTGCTCCTGGTGGCCATCGGCGGCGTGCTGGCCTACGCCCTCTTCGGCCACGTCCGGGTGCGGTTCCAGACCTGGGAGGACCCCTTCGCCTTCTTCGACACCGGCGGCTACCAGAGCTCGCAGGCCCTGTTCGGGCTCGCCTCCGGCGGCATGGGCGGCACCGGGCTCGGCAACGGGCGGCCCGACCAGGTGCCGTTCGCGGGCACCGACTTCATCACCTCCACCATCGGCGAGGAGCTGGGGCTGATCGGCCTGGCCGCCGTGCTGATGATCTACGCGATCCTGGTCCTGCGCGGGATCCGGGTGGGGCTGACCATCCGCGACAGCTTCGGCAAGCTCGTGGCCGTGGGCCTGGCCTTCACCATGGCCTTCCAGGTGTTCGTGGTGGTCGGCGGCGTCTCCACCCTCATCCCGCTCACCGGGCTCACCCTGCCGTTCATGGCCTACGGCGGATCCAGCCTGCTCAGCAACTACGCCCTACTGGCCATCCTGCTCCGGCTGTCCAACGACGCGCGCCGGCCGCTGCCCACCCCGCGTCAGGCGCCCGCGCTCGCCGAGGCCGCCACGGGCATGATGCGGACCCCGCTCAGGTCGCGGATGAGGAAGTCCGGGTGAGCGCCGCATGAACGCCGCCATCCGCCGGGTCGCGATCGCCGCCATGTTCATGATCGTGGCGCTGCTGCTCCAGCTCACCTGGGTCCAGGTCTTCCGGGCCGACGAACTGCGCGCCGACGCCCGCAACACCCGGATGTTGCTCGACGAGTACTCCCGCCAGCGCGGGCAGATCACCGCCGGCGGCCGCGTCCTGGCGATGTCGCTCCCCTCCGAGGGCCGCTACGAGTTCGAGCGCACCTACCCCACCGACCCGACCGCGTTCGGCCCCACGGTCGGCTACTACTCCCTGCAGTTCGCCACCTCCGGGATCGAGAGCTCCCAGGACGAGTTCCTCAACGGGTCGGACTCCCGGCTGCTCTCCCAGCGCATCTCCGGCCTCATCTCCGGCCGCACCCCGCAGGGCGGGTCGGTGGAGCTCACGCTGGACCCCGTGGCCCAGGAGGTCGCCTACGCCGCCCTCCAGCGCGGCGCCGGCCAAGGGCCGGTGGTGGGCTCGGTCGCGGCGGTCCGCCCGTCGACCGGCGAGGTGCTGACCCTGGCCTCCAGCCCGTCCTTCGACCCCAACGCGCTCTCCAGTCAGGAGCAGACCGTCCGGACCCAGGAGATGGCGATGATCGAGCAGAGCGCCGACCGGCCCCTGCTCAACCACGCCACCCAGCAGGCCCTGCCGCCCGGCTCCACCATGAAGGTGATCACCGCCGCCGCCGCACTCGAGCAGGGCCTGGACCCGGAGACTCCCGTCTCCGGCGCCGACCGGACCCTGTTGCCCGGGACCACGACCTACCTGGAGAACTACGCCGGCCAGACCTGCGGCGGCGGCACCGTCACCCTCCGGACCGCCTTCGAGCTCTCGTGCAACGTGCCGTTTGTCGAGCTCAGCCAGCAGATCGGCGCGGAGGCCTTCACCGAGATGGCCGAGAAGTTCGGGGTGGACGGCAGTCGCCCCGACGATCTGGGGATCCCCGCGGCGCCCTCGGGGCTCGGACAGATGGAGGACGACGCCCAGCTGGCCATGAGCGCCATCGGTCAGAGCGACGTCCGCATGACCACGCTGCAGAACGCGATGGTGGCCGCCACCGTCTCCAACGGCGGGGTCCGCATGCAGCCGCAGCTGATCCGTTCCCTGACGGCGCCCGACCTCTCCGTCGTCGAGGGGTTCACACCCGAGGACGCCGGACGGGCGCTGACCGACGAGCAGGCCGGCACCCTCACCGAGCTCATGGTGGGCGCCGAGCGGGGCGCCGGCGGCGGGCAGTCCGGGGTGACCATCGCGTCCAAGACCGGCACCGCCGAGCACGGCGTGGACTCCTCCGAGTCGATCCCCTACACGTGGTACATCGCGTTCGTCCCCGGGCAGGACGTCGCCGTGGCGGTGGCGATCGAATCCGGACCGGGCATCACCCGCGACACGGTGGGCGCCACCTACGCCGCTCCCATCGGGCGCGAGGTCCTGGGCGCCCTCCTCGGGGCCACCCGATGAGCCTCAACTCGGGAGCACTGCTCTCCGACCGGTACCGCCTGCTGCGCCTCATCGCCACGGGCGGCATGGGTCAGGTGTGGGAGGCCGACGACGCGGTCCTCGATCGTCACGTCGCCGTCAAGGTGCTCAAGGCCGAGTTCTCCTCCGACTCCGAGTTCGTGGAGCGGTTCCGGTCCGAGGCCAAGGTGACCGCGCGGATCTCGCATCCCGGGATCGCGACGGTCTACGACTACGGCCAGATCGACGACCCGTCCTCCGGCAGCCCGCTGTCCTACCTGGTCATGGAACTCGTGGTGGGCGAGCCGCTCTCGGACGTCCTGGCCCGCGAGGGGACACTGCCGCTGCGCCACACCCTCGACATGCTCGAGCAGACCGGGCGGGCGCTCAACGCCGCGCACGCGATCGGCCTCGTGCACCGGGACGTCAAGCCGGGCAACATCCTCATCACGCCCGCCGGGCAGGTCAAACTCACCGACTTCGGCATCGCCAAGTCCATGGGCGCGGCCGCCGTCACCCAGACCGGCATGGTCGTGGGCACAGCCCAGTACATCGCCCCCGAACAGGCCATGGGGCACGAGACCACCCCGGCCGGGGACGTCTACTCCCTCGGGGTCGTGGGCTACGAGTGCGTGGCCGGGCGGCGGCCGTTCGTGGCCGACTCGCCCGTGTCCATCGCGATGATGCACGTGCGGGACACCCCGCCGCCGCTCCCCGACCCGGTGCCGGTTCCGGTGCGGCGGTTGATCACCAGCGCGATGGCCAAGGAAGCGGGACGCCGGTACCCCGACGGAGCCGCCTTCGCCGAGGCGGTCGCCGACGTGCGGGCCGGCCGCGACCCCCGCCCGCCGAGCTCGTTCCACGCCGTGGCGGCCGGCCTGGCCGGAGGAGCGGCGGGCGGAGTGGTCGGCGCAGCCGGTGCGACCGCCGCCACGACCGTCCTGCCCGACGAGCGCGCCGGTACCGGCACCCGGGCGGCTACCGCGGCCGCCCGACCCGACTCCACCCGCGCCTACACGCGACTCGCATCCGGGCCTCCCCCGCATTCGCCGCCGTCAACGCAGCGCCGGCCGCAGTACCGGAGCCAGCCCCCCGCGCAGGCTCCCGCCCGCCGACCCCCGGCGCCGCCCGTCTCCTCCCGACCGGCCCGGCGACGGCGTGGCGGCGGATGCGCGGCCTGGCTCCTGGTCGTGGTGGTCCTGATCGCCGCACTCACCGTCGCGGCCGCGATCGCCCTGTCCAACGCGGGCGTCTTCGGCCCCGGCGGCCTGTTCGGCCCGACCACCCCGACGACCCGGGCCCCGTCGACGACCTCGGAGCGGCCGTCACCGACGCCCACCCCGACTCCCACGCCCAGCCCGACGCCCGAGCCCACGCCGACGGTCCAGCCGTCGCCGTCGATCCAGCCGCCGCCTCCCGACCTGCAGGACATGCTCGATTCGCTCACCTCGGAGTTCCGCTCCCCGGCCCCGCAGCAGGGACAGGGCAACGGGGGCGGGGGCGACGGCCCCGCGGCCGACGGCGGTGCGGGGAACGCCAACGGCAACAACGGCGCAGACGACGACGGCCCGGGCGGGTTGGCGAACAACGGGCGTGCGGGCAACAGCGGAGGGGGTGACGGCGGATGACCACACCTCGACTGCTGGCAGGTCGGTACGAGATCGGCGAGGCGCTGGGCTTCGGCGGCATGTCGGAGGTCCACCGGGGTCGCGACACAGTCCTTTCGCGGGACGTGGCGGTCAAGATCATGCGGCCCGAACTGGCCCGCGACGACACCTTCTACCAGCGCTTCCGCCGCGAGGCCCAGAACTCGGCGTCCCTGAACCACCCGTCCATCGTCGCGATCTACGACACGGGCGAGGAGCACACCGACGACGGCGACCTGCCGTTCATCGTCATGGAGCTGGTCGAGGGCGACACCCTCCGGGACATCGTCAAGATGGACGGTCCGATGGAGATCAACCGGGCCCTCGGCGTGATGGCCGACGTCTGCGGTGCGCTCGACTTCTCCCACAAGAAGGGGATCATCCACCGGGACGTCAAACCGGCGAACATCATGATCTCCCGTGACGGCGCGGTCAAGGTCATGGACTTCGGCATCGCGCGGGCGATCAGCGACTCCACCTCCACGCTCACCAAGACCTCCTCGGTCCTCGGCACCGCCCAGTACCTCAGCCCGGAGCAGGCCCGCGGCGAGAAGGTCGACGCCCGGTCGGACCTGTACTCCGCCGGCTGCGTGCTGTACGAGTTGGTGACCGGTGTCCCGCCGTTCACCGGCGAATCCCCGGTGGCCGTGGCCTACCAACACGTCCGCGAGTCGCCCCAGCCGCCGTCCACGGTCAACCCGGACATCGGCCGGTACGTCGACGCCGTGGTGATGCAGTCGATGGCCAAGAACCCGGAGAACCGCTACGACTCGTCCGGGGACATGCGTACGGACCTGCTCGCGGTCCTGTCCGGGGGGCGGCCGGCGGCGCCTCTCGTGCTGTCCGACGACGAGCTCGACGACGAGCACCGGCCCGACGCCCCGCACGGGTTCACCGGCGCCGGGTACGGATCCGGCCGATCGGACTGGTCATCCCCGTCCGAGGCCCCGACCGAGGCGCACGCGCTGCCCGGTCTCGCGGCCGGCGCCGCTGGGGGAGGCGGGAACACGGGCTCTGGTGCTCCCGCCCCGAGAACGACGGGGTCGGACGGCCGGCCGGGCCACCGGAGGGATTCCCGCGACGGCGACGGCCGGCGACCCCGGGGCGTGACGATCGCGGCCGCGGCCCTGCTGGTCCTGGCCGTCATCGCCGGTGCCGCGATCTGGGCCACCTCCGATCTCCGCGGCGGCGGGACCGTCCAGGTCCAGGAGGTGACCATCCCCGAGGTCGCCCAGCGCCCGGTCCAGGAGGTCGTGGACGAGCTCTCGGCCATGGGGCTCGAGCCGATCCAGGATCCCCGACCCGACCCGCAGGTCCCGGTGGGCCTCGTGGTCTCCTCGGACCCGATCGCCGGCAAACGCCTGCCGGTGGGCAGCGAGATCCGGCTGGTGGTGTCGACGGGCAAGCCGATCCTGTCGGTGCCCAACGTCATGGGGATGTCCCCCGCCGACGCGCGCGTAGCCCTCGAGAACGCCGGTTTCCAGGTGGTGCCGGAGAACGAGGCCCGCCCGTCCACGGCCGAGGACCTGGACAAGGTCGTGGACACCGATCCCGCCCCGGGCGCACAGGTGCCGTCAGACCAGCCCGTCCGGCTCACGGTGGGGTCCGGCCCCGAGCAGATCCAGGTTCCGGGCGTGGTGGGCCAGCCCATCGGCTCCGCCCGCGCCACCCTCGAGGCCGCGGGATTCCGGGTGGACACCAGGAGGGTCGACGGCACCGCCCCGGAGGGTCAGGTGATGGAGCAGTCGACCCCGGCCGGCCAGACCCAGCTCAAGGGCGCCACCATCACGATCCAGGTCTCGGCGGGCAACCGCTTCCTCATGCCCAACGTCGTGGGGGCGACCGTGGCGGAGGCGCTGGCCGCGCTGGAGCAGGCCGGGTGGCAGGGCGGTCGCGCGCAACTGGTGGAGCTGCCGCAGAACGATCCCGACCTCAGCCGCGTGGGCCGGATCTACTCGCAGCAGCCCCCGGTTGGCGAGGCCGGGGTGAACGACCAGGTCGTGGTCCGCGTGATCCGCTTCGGCCTGATCCCCGGCCCGGGCTAGACGGCTGGGCTGACCCCGATCCGCCCCGACCGTCGACAAGAGCGTTCCGCACACCCCCTTCTCGGCGGATGTGTGCGGGACGCTCGTCTCGATGCGGGGCTCAGGCGAGCGCGGCGCCGCGGGCCCGGTCGAGCTCTTGCTCGAGACTCGAGACCAGCGTCTCCGACGGCTGCCGGCCGCACATCCCCATCCAGTTGGCCAGCATCCGGTGGCCGCCGTCGCTCATCACCGACTCGGGGTGGAACTGCACCCCGTGGACGGGGAACTCGCGGTGTCGCATCGCCATGATCAGCCCGGATTCCGTCCACGCGGTGGGCACCAGATCGGCCGGCACGGTCTCGGGCAGCACCGTCAGCGAGTGGTAGCGGGTCGCGGTGAACGGGCTGGGGATCCCGGCGAGCACGCCCGAGTCGTCGTGGGTCACCTGGCTGGTCTTGCCGTGCATGAGCTCCGCCGCCCGGTCGACCGTGGCGCCGAACGCCTCACCGATCGCCTGGTGCCCCAGGCAGACGCCCAGCACCGGGACGCCGGCGCGGCCACACACCCCGATCAGCGGGATCGTGGCCCCCGCCCGGTCCGGCGTTCCCGGGCCCGGGCTGAGCAGGACGCCGTCGAACTCCGAGATCACGCGCTCGAGCACCGCCGGGTCGTAGCCGCCGTCCGGGCCGGCGAGCCTCTCGTCGTCGTTGCGCCACACGTCACACGACGCGCCCAGCTGACCCAGGTACTGGACCAGGTTGTAGACGAAGCTGTCGTAATTGTCGACGACGAGGATGCGCATAGGTGCAGCGTACTGCCGTCCGCGAGGTGAACGTCCGGAGCGGGCCTTGCTAGAGTGGCCGGGACATCCCCCAGCAGTTCGAGGACTCCATGCCCAAGTCAAAGGTCCGGTCGAAGACCGAGTACACCGACGCAGCCGTCAGCCGCACCCCCGTGAAGGTCAAGGGGACGCCGACCGGCCGGTGGTATCTCATCACGATGTTCGCCCTCATGCTCCTGGGACTCCTCTGGCTGGTCGTCTACTACCTCGCCGGCGAGAAGATCCCGTTCATGATGGATCTCGAGACCTGGCAGAACTTCGCCATCGGATTCGGCCTCGCTGTGGTGGGACTGCTCATGACCATGAACTGGCGGTAGCACACAGCCACGGAACGTAGCCCCTTCCCGGAGCCCCTTTTCGGGCATTCCACAGCTTTATCCACAGGTCACCCCCCGCCACGTGCGGGGGGTGACCTGCTTTTATTTCCGGAATTGACATCCGTGCAGGTCAAGGTGGTAGGACCACCAAGTGAGCGGGGTCCACGCGCGCCCCGACCCACCCGCACAGGCTGTGGACAACTCCCTCCACACTGGGGATAACTACAGGAATACGACGACGAGGACGACGTTGCAGGTCGGAGTGCTGCCGCCTCGAACGCGGATCGAACTCCAACGGTGTTATTCATTCACAGTGTGGATAACGCCTGTGGATAAGGGAGGATGACGGGCATGAGTGAGGAAGCAACTCCGGGCGGCGGACATCGCGCCTCGTCCTGGTCGTCCGGGACGATGTGGCCGGTATCGCAGATCGCCCTGGGGATCGGCGCGGTGGTGGTGGGCGTCACCGATCAGGATCCGCTGGCACTGCTGCTCACCGGCGTGCTGGCGCTCTTCCTCATCCCGGCGGGCGCGTTGCAGCTGCTCCGTCGTCCCCGGATAGAGGTCGTGGACGGGCAGCTGGCGATCAAGAAGCTCGGCGGGGTGATCTTCGTGTCGCCGGCGGAGCTCGTGGAGGTGCGGGCCCTGGGGGTCGCGAGGTGGGGCGCGCGACAACACCTCATGCGCCTGGAGTACATCGACGACCGCGGCAGGGAGCAGCTCGACGTGTTCACCCGCGGCGACCTGGGGACCGATCCTCGCGAGGTGGTCGAGACGCTGGCCGGGTTGGGCTTCACCGGGTCAGGGTCCCGCGCGCACGGGGGCTGACGGCGGGGGCCAGCGGGAACTGGCGGCGCGGGGTCCAGCGGGCGGTGTCGAGCGGGTGGTGTCGAGCGGGTGGGGACGCTCAGCCGGTGACCATGAATCCCACGGACATGGTGTCGGCCGCGACCCGGGCGGCACCGGCGACGAGCGCCACCACCACCAGATAACCGACCCACGACACGGTCTCCCGCCCGCCGCGGCCCACGCGCGTCGGCAACCGGCGGGGCAACACCACGAGGGCGAACGCCCCGAGCGCGCCCACCACGAGGCCACCGAGGTGTGCGGCCAGTGAGACCCCGGGGACCAGGAAGCTCACGCCGATGTTCATCACCAGGAGCAGAAGGATCCCCTTGGCGTCCAGGCGCATCGACACCGCGACGATCGCGTAGGCGCCCATCAGGCCGAAGATCGCGCCCGACGCGCCGGCGGTGAGGGCGTTCTGGCTGAAGAACATCACCGCCACGGACCCGCCCAGCGCCGAGACCAGGTAGAGCGCCAGGAACCGCAGGTGCCCGATACTGCGCTCGATCCCCACGCCGAGGATCCACAGCATGTACATGTTGAGCAGGATGTGCACCGGCCCGAAGTGCTGGAAGGCCGAGGTCAGCAGCCGCCACCACTCGTCCCACACCACTACCAGCGGCGGGTAGAGCGCGGTGGCCTCGAACAACGCTGAGGCGTTGTTTCCCAGGAGGCTCCGGGCCTGCGCAACCGTGGCCGCGTAGACCGCGAAGTTGGCGGCGATGAGCCACGCCGTCACCGGCTGTAGACGGAAGAAACGCGAGACGGCGCCGCCGCGGTAGGTCTGGGTGGTCATGATTCCTGGCTCAGTTGGTCGAGGTCCGGATAGACCTGCGGCGCGGGACCGGGGCGTCCGGTTCCCGCGCCGCGAGAGGGCCGTGTCACCACGGGCCCGGGTTCAGATGTGCGAAGACCCGTGGGTCAGGAGATCTCGATCGACTCGATCACGATGTCCTCGACGGGACGGTCCATGGCCCCGGTCTTGGCGGCGCCGATGGCGTCGACGACCTTCTGCGAGTCCGCGTCCGCGACCTTGCCGAAGATGGTGTGCCTGTTGTTCAGGTGCGGCGTGGGGCCGAGGGTGATGAAGAACTGCGAGCCGTTGGTGCCCGGGCCGGCGTTGGCCATGGCCAGCAGGTAAGGCGCGGAGAACTGCAGCTCGGGGTGGAACTCGTCCTTGAACTGGTAGCCCGGGCCGCCACGTCCGGTGCCCGTGGGGTCCCCGCCCTGGATCATGAAGCCGGAGATGATGCGGTGGAAGATCGAGCCGTCGTAGAACGGTCCCGACTTCTCGCCCTTGGCGTTGGCCTGCGAGTAGTCCTTCGACCCGTCGGCCAGGCCGACGAAGTTCGCGACCGTCTCCGGGGCGTGGTTGCCGAACAGGTCGACGACGATGTCGCCCTTGTTCGTGTGGATGGTTGCCGTCTGCGTTGCGATGCTCACGGGGTCCATCCTGCCACGCGTCCGCAGGGGATGTCGGCGAGGAGGTACTCGGTACCCGGGTGCTGTGCCACCATCTACCTATGAGCAAACGTAGCGATCGCGCCGCCGAGCGCAAGGCAGTGAAGCAGGCGGACAAGGACAAGCGGGACGCCCGGACCGCCGCCCGCAAGGCATTCGACCTCCGTGACCCCCGGTTCCTCGGCGAGGCCGCCGTCGCCGCGACCCGCGGCCCCGTGGGCCTCGCCCTCTTCGGGGCGAGCCGCGGCATCGAGGTGCTGCGCCAGCGCCGCGCCGAGCAGGCCGAGATCCTCAGCGGCCTGGCCGCGGACGCCAAGAAGCACTCCGACGCGCTCCGCGAGCACACCTCGGCCCTGATCGAACCCCAGCAGAAGCGCAGCCCGATGCGCCGGTTCGCGCCGCTGTGGATCGTCGGACTCGCCGGCGGCGCGGCCGTCGCGGGCGCCACCGCGTACTTCCTGCGCGAGCACGGCGCGTCCGCACCCGCGTCCGCACCCGCCCCGGCGGCTGCGCCCACGCCCACGGCAGCGACTCCCGCTCCCACACCGGCCCCGGCGTCCGAGACCGGTGAGGATCTGACGATCGACTCCCCCGATCCCGATGGCCCCGCGGGTCAGGCCGACGGCACCTCTCCCGCCGCCGGCAGCGCCGCCCCGGGTGTGGGCGCCGGATCCGCACCGCAGCCGTCGGACGACATCCCCGTCACCGGGACGCCGACCGAGAAGCCCTGACCGTCGCGGTATGAGCGAGCACGGCTCAGCCGTGAGGGTCATCGCCTCACCCCTCGCCGAATTGGGCCCGATGGACGTCCACGCGCTGTACAAACTGCGCGTGGACGTCTTCGTCGCCGAGCAGGACTGTCCGTACGCGGAGATCGACGAGGTCGACGCCGATCCCGGGACCACCCATCTCCTGGCCTGGGGCGCGGGCGCGAGCGCGGGCGACCCGGAACACCTCGTGGCCACGCTCCGTCTGTTCGGCTCGGGGGTCCATGGCGGGGTCATGCACCTGGGACGGGTGTGTACGGCCCCCGAGTGGCGTGGGCAGGGCATCGCCGCGCAGTTGATCCGGCTCGCGCTCTCCAGGTGCGGCGACCGGCCGGTCGAGATCGGCGCCCAGGCCCATCTGGAGCGGTGGTACGAGCAGTTCGGATTCGTCCGGTGCGGCGAGGACTACCTCGATGGGCGGATCCCGCATCTCCCCATGCGTCGCGACCTCCTAGGATGAGACCCGGCTCACCCCTCCCCACAGCTTTCGAGGAACCCACATGACGTCTGACGCTCGCACCGGCACGCTGGTCAAGGCACTGCTCCCCGAGAGCGAGATGCCCACCCACTGGTACAACATCCAGGCCGACCTGCCCGAGCCGATGGCGCCGCACCTGCACCCGGGAACCAAGGAACCTCTCGGACCGGAGGATCTGGCGCCGCTGTTCCCGATGGCGCTCATCGAGCAGGAGGTCACCCCCGAGCGATACGTGGAGATCCCGGAGGCGGTCCAGGAGATCTACCGGCTGTGGCGGCCCTCGCCCCTCATCCGTGCCCGGCGGCTCGAGAAGGCCCTCGGCACCTCCGCGCGGATCTACTACAAGTACGAGGGCACCAGCCCGGTCGGCTCACACAAGCCCAACACCGCCGTCGCGCAGGCGTACTACAACGCGGCCGAGGGCGTCACCAAGCTCACCACCGAGACCGGCGCCGGCCAGTGGGGCGCCTCGCTGGCGTTCGCCGGGCAGGCCTTCGGCATCGAGGTCGAGGTGTGGCAGGTCAAGGCGTCGTTCGAGTCCAAGCCGTACCGCCGGATGCTCATGGAGACCTTCGGGGCCACCGTGCACCCGAGCCCGTCCGACCTCACCGAGGCCGGCCGCTCCTTCCTGGCCAAGGACCCCCAGACGCCCGGCTCGCTGGGCATGGCCGTGTCCGAGGCCGTCGAGGTCGCGGCCGGCGACCCGGAGACCCGCTACTCGCTGGGCTCCGTCCTCAACCACGTGTGCCTGCACCAGACGGTCATCGGCGAGGAAGCGCTCAAGCAGCTCGAGATGTTCGGCGAGTCCGCCCCCGACTTCGTCTTCGGCTGCGCCGGAGGCGGTTCGAACCTCGCCGGCCTGGCGTTCCCGTTCGTCCGCGAGAACCTGGCCGGGGCGAAGACGAAGATCGTCGCTGTGGAACCGACCGCCTGCCCGTCCATGACCGAGGGCGAGTTCCGCTACGACCACGGCGACGTGGCCGGGCTGACCCCGCTCATGAAGATGTACACGCTGGGCCAGGACTTCGTGCCGGACCCCATCCACTCGGGCGGACTGCGCTACCACGGCATGGCGCCGCTGGTCAGCCACGTCAAGCACCTCGGGCTCATCGACTCGATCGCCGTCGAGCAGAACGTGGCCTTTGCCGCCGGCGTCGAGTTCTCCAAGGCCGAGGGCATCGTGCCCGCGCCCGAGTCCAACCACGCGCTCGCGGGCGCCTTCGACGAGGCGCGGAAGCACACGGGCGAGGCCGGCACGGGTCCGTCCATCGTGATCGGCCTGTCCGGCCACGGCTTCCTGGACCTGCCGGCGTACGAGTCCTACGTGCGCGGCGACCTGGACTGACCAGTACGACCCAGGGAGATCCGGTCTGACGCGGCTCCGCCGGCAGACCTGCCCACCAGCTCAACCCCACCCCCGAACCCCCGACCTCAAGGAGCTCACCATGGCCAACCCCATCGACTTCACCGACCGCGTCGCGATCATCACCGGCGCCGGCGGCGGCCTCGGCCGCGCCTACGCCCTCGCCCTGGCCGAGCGCGGCGCCAAGGTCGTCGTCAACGACCTCGGTGGCGACGTCCACGGCCAGGGCGGGGCCACCTCGCCGGCCCAGCTCGTCGTCGACGAGATCCTCGCCGCCGGCGGCGAGGCGATGGTCGACGGCAACGACATCACCGACGAGGCCGCCGTCGACGCCCTGGTCGCCTCTGTGATCGCCAAGTGGGGACGCATCGACGTCCTGATCAACAACGCCGGGATCCTGCGCGACAAATCCTTTGCCAAGATGGGCACCGACGACTTCCGCAAGGTTCTCGAGGTGCACCTCATGGGCTCGGTGAACTGCACCAAGGCGGTCTGGCCGCACATGGCCGAGGCCGGTTACGGCCGCATCCTCATGACCACCTCGACGTCCGGCATCTACGGCAACTTCGGCCAGTCCAACTACGCCGCCGCCAAGTCCGGCCTGGTGGGGCTGATGAACGTGCTGGCCATCGAGGGCGCCAAGAAGAACATCAAGGTCAACGCCATCGCCCCCACCGCCGCGACCCGTATGACCGAGGACCTGCTGCCCCAGCGCGTGCTCGACATCATGGGACCGGAGACCATCGCGCCCGGTGCCCTCTTCATGGTCAGTGACGACGCCCCCACCAAGACCATCCTCGGCGCCGGTGCCGGCGTCTTCGCCGTCTCCCAGATGGTCGAGAGCCGCGGGGTGTTCCTGCCCGCCGACGCCCGCACCCCGGAGGTCGTGGCCGAGCGGTGGAACGAGATCGCCGACATCAACGACGCGAACCCGCTGGAGTCCGCCTTCGAGCAGACGTCCAAGTACGCCGCCCTCGCTGCACGTGAGCTGGGCCTGCACCTCGAGAGCTGAGCGCTCGGCGCACGTGCGGGGTTATGATCCGCGCACGCGCCGGGCAGTCGCCACGGCCACTCTCACCGGGACAAGCCGTGGCCACGTCACCGTCGTCGGATCGGATCCGAGGTCTCGCACGCTCACTCCACCCGGTCGGACTGGCGGTGGCGCTGCTGTTCTTCACGTGGTCCATGACGCCGTCGCTGCTGCCGCGGGTCTGGTCCCTGCAGGCGGTGGCGACGGGCATCAGCATCGCCACCGGGTACGGCCTGGGTTGTCTGCTCGCGTGGATCGTCCGCCGTTGCGGTGTCTCCCCGGACTACTCCGGGCGGCTCCGACGGATCGGCTGGTGGACGCTCGCCGCCGTGGCGGCGGTCGCGGTGCCGACGTTCCTGATCCTGGGATCGTGGTGGCAGCAGATCACCCGGGACCTGGTGGGGGTCGAGCGCATCGACCGTGCCAACTTCCTACTGATCCTCGTCCTGGCGCTGGCGGTCGCGGTGCTGCTCCTCGCGGCGGCCCGCGGCATCCGGCGGGGCACGGCCGGACTGACGCGGGTCGCCACCCGGTATCTCCCGGTTCCGGCGGCCCGGGTGGTGGCGGTGGCGCTGGTGGTCCTGATCGCCGTGCTGTCGATCAACGGAGTGGTCTACCGCGGTCTGATCGGAGCCGCCGATCAACTGGCGTCCGCGGCCGACCACGGCACCGCCGACGGCGTCGAGCAACCCGTCGCGCCCGAGCGCTCGGGGTCACCGGCGTCCACCCAGGCGTGGGAGAGTCTGGGCAAGGAGGGGCGGACGTTTGTCGCGGGCGGGCCCTCCGCCCAGCAGATCACCGAGGTGACCGGGCGTCCCGCCGCCACCCCGATCCGCGTCTACGCCGGGCACCACGCGGCCGGATCGATCGAGGAGGCCGCCGAACTGGTGGTGGACGAGCTCCACCGCACCGGCGCGTTCGACCGCTCGGTGCTGGCGGTGGCGACCACCACCGGGCGCGGGTGGGTCAACGCCCGGGTCGCCGCCGGGCTCGAGTACACCGCCGGGGGCGACTCGGCGATCGCCTCCATGCAGTACTCGTTCCTGCCCAGCCCGCTGGCCTTCCTCGCCGACCGCGAGTCGCCCCAGGTCGCCGGCCGCGCCCTGTTCGAGGCTGTCGAGCGGGTCGTGGGGAGCAGGCCCGAGCGTGAGCGGCCGATGCTCGTGACGTTCGGCGAGAGCCTGGGGTCGTTCGGCGGCCAGAGTGCGTTCAGCGGAGCGCAGGACATGGTGGCACGAACCGACGGTGCGCTCTGGGTGGGGACCCCGAACTTCTCCCCGCAGTGGACCTACATCACCGACCACCGCGACGCCGGGTCGCCGGAACGCTTGCCGGTCATCGACGGGGGCGAGCGCGTACGCTTCGCGGCGGACGGTCAGGACCTGGCTCTCCACCACGCAACCGACCGCGACCCCGCGATCGACAGCGCACGGGACCCGGCGCCGTGGGGTTCTCCCCGGGTGGTCTACTGGCAGCACGCGTCCGATCCGATCACCTGGTGGTCGATCGACCTGCTGGTCAAGCGGCCCGACTGGCTGCGCGAACCCCTCGGCCCGGACCTCGACCCGGGCGTGCGGTGGCTGCCGTTCGTGACGTTCTGGCAGGTCACCATGGACATGGTCTTCTCCGCGGACGTCCCGGAGGGACACGGGCACTCCTTCGGCCCGGACGCGGCGCGGATGTGGGCCGCGATCCTGGACCCCACCGGGTGGACCGATCAGGACACCGACAGGGTCTACACCGCCATCGCCGGAGGGGCGGTCTGACGGATCGCCGAGATCGCCGGGAGCCGGTCCGACGGGCCCGGGGCGTTCTGAACTCTTATTCCTGCTCTGCGAACTGCGTCTCGTAGAGCTCGGTGTACCGGCCCCCGGCGGCCAACAGCTCGCCGTGGGTACCGGACTCCACCACGGTGCCGCCCTCCAGCACGAGGATGCGGTCGGCGGCGCGGACGGTCGAGAGCCGGTGCGCGATCACGAGCGAGGTGCGGTCGGACATCGCCTCGGCCAGGGCCTCCTGCACCGCTGACTCGTTGGTGGAGTCCAGGGCGCTGGTGGCCTCGTCCAGCACCACCACGGACGGCTCCGCGACCAGCAGCCGGGCGATGGTCAGGCGCTGACGCTCGCCGCCGGAGAGCCGGTAGCCGCGGTCGCCGATCACGGTGTCCAGACCGTCGGGAAGCGACCGGATCAGGTCGTCCAGTCGGGACCGACGCAGGGCGTCCCAGACCACCTCGTCGGTGACCTCGGGCCGCGCGAAGGTCAGGTTGGCCCGGATCGAGTCGTGGAAGAGGTGGCCGTCCTGGGTGACCATGCCGACCGTACGACGCAACGACGACGAGGTGACCTGTCGCACGTCGAGCCCGGCCACCCGGACCGCCCCGGAGTCCACGTCGTACAGCCTCGGCAGGAGGGCGGCGATGGTCGACTTGCCCGCTCCGGAGGACCCGACGAGCGCGATCATCTGCCCCGGCTCCGCGCGGAAGCTGATCCCGTGGAGGACCTCCTGCCCGCCCCGGGTGTCGAGCACGGCGACCTCCTCCAGCGAGGCCAGGGAGACCTTGTCCGCGGAGGGGTAGGAGAAGCGGACGTCGTCGAACTCGACGGAGGCCGGGCCCTCCGGGATGTCGACGGCGTCGGGTGCGTCCTTGAGCAGCGGCTCCAGGTCCAGGACCTCGAAGACGCGCTCGAAGCTGACGATGGCGGTCACCACGTCCATGGGCGCGTTGGCCAGCGAGGTCAGCGGCCCGTACAGCCGCGTCAGCAGGAGAGCCAACGCCACGACGGAACCGGCGTCCATGCCGCCGTTGAGGGCAAACCAGCCGCCGACCCCGTAGACCAGCGCGAGGGCGAGCGTGGAGACCAGGGTCAGCGAGTTCATGAACACGCTCATGAGCAGCGCCGTGCGGACGCCGATCCCCCGCACCCGTCCGGCGCGCGAGGAGAACTCGGCCGACTCCGCGGCGGGGCGGCCGAAGAGCTTGACCAGCGTGGCACCGCCGGCGTTGAAGCGCTCGGTCATCTGGTCGTTCATCGACGCGTTCAGGTCGGAGGCCTCGCGGCGGAGACGGGCCAGCCGCCTGCCCACGTAGCGGGCGGGGAAGAGGAAGATCGGCAACAGCAGCACCGACATCAACGTGAGCTGCCAGTTGAGACCGGCCATCACGATGAGCGTCAACACCAGCTGGACGAGGTTCGACACGACACCGGAGAGGGTGTCGGAGAACGCGCGCTGGGCGCCCATGACGTCGTTGTTGAGCCGGCTCACCAACGCACCGGTCCGGGTGCGCATGAAGAACGCGACCGGCATGGTCTGCACGTGGTCGAAGACCGACCGCCGCAGGTCCAGGATCAGGCCTTCCCCGATGCGGGCCGACCACAACCTGCTGACGACGTTGTTGACGGCCTCGACGAGACCGATCACGGCGATGGCCGCGGCCAGCATGAAGATGACCCGGACATCGGCCCGGTCGACGATCGCGGTGACCACCCGACCCGCGAGCAGCGGGGTGACCACGGCGAGCGTGGCGCCGAAGACCGACAGGATCAGGAACAGCACGATCAGTCTGGTGTGCGGGCGGGCGAACTGGCCGATCCGTCGGAAGTTCTCGCGGGTGAACACGCTGCGGTCCAGCGAGATGTTGTTGCTCTCGGCCCGCATCAGCGTGCGCATGGCGGCTTGCTGCATCGTCACGTCGGCGGCTCCTCCCGGGTCGGAGAGGGGTTCCGACGGCCGGAAGGTACAACCCCGCCCCCGGCACCCTTATTCCGTGCCGCCGTCGGGCGGGATCCCGTGCCGCCGTCGGGCAGGTGCTGCCCTCGTCGTCGTCGTCCTCCTTGGACAAAATACCGGTGCGTGTCTAGACACAGGCCAAGTTTTTGTCTAATCTGGACTCCAATGAGTGGCATGCGCCACACCCATGTTGATCGGGGAGGTCAGGACCGATGTCCAGCACCGAGTACATCCGCAGTCGAGACGAAGCGCAGGAGCCCGAGGGGCATCTCGCCGCGCACGACGCGCACCACCACGGGCACGGCGCCGAGTCCGAGCCGTACCCGTGGTCCGACGCCAAGCGCTACCTGTGGCTGCTCGGGGTGATCCCCGCGGCGGGCCTGTTCGTGTCCATGCCGGTGGCGGCCGGGTTCAACGCGCTGGGCTGGGGAATCGCCGCGAGTGCCGCGTGGTTCCTTCTCCCGGTCCTGGTCTACGTAGCCATCCCGCTCGGCGACCTGGCCATCGGCGCGGACGGGCAGAACCCGCCGGAAGAGGTGATGGAGAGGCTCGAGGCCGACCCGTTCTACCGCTGGTGCACCTACCTGTACATCCCACTGCAGTACGCGTCCCTCATCGCCGCCTGCTACCTGTGGAGCGCCCAGGACCTGTCCTGGCTGGGCTATGACGGTGGCCTGGGGATCGCCGCGTCGATCGGCGTGGCCTGGACGGTCGCGATCACCGGCGGCATCGGCATCAACACCGCGCACGAACTCGGTCACAAGGTCGCCGGCAGCGAGAAGTGGCTGTCCAAGGTCGCCCTGGCCACCACCGGCTACGGCCACTTCTTCATCGAGCACAACCGCGGTCACCACGCCCGTGTCGCCACTC
Source organism: Rhodococcus sp. IEGM 1408 (assembly GCF_033142235.1). Lineage (NCBI taxonomy): Bacteria > Bacillati > Actinomycetota > Actinomycetes > Mycobacteriales > Nocardiaceae > Rhodococcus > Rhodococcus sp. IEGM 1408. Next base: position 536,359 of record NZ_JAWLRW010000001.1, on the reverse strand, counting down.
CCGAGGACCCGGCCAGCTCGCGGCTCGGCGAGTCCTTCTGGGCGTTCCTGCCGCGGAGCGTCGTGGGTTCGGCGCGCTCGGCCTGGCACCTCGAGAAGGAGCGTCTCGGCCGCCTGGGCAAGGGCCCCTGGACCCTCCGCAACGACAACCTCAACGCCTGGCTCATGACCGTCGTGCTGTTCGGCGGCCTGATCGCGGCCTTCGGCTGGCAGGTCGCGCCGTGGCTCCTCGTGCAGGCGGTCTTCGGCTTCTCACTCCTGGAGGTCGTCAACTACCTCGAGCACTACGGACTGCTGCGGCAGAAGACCACGGCCGGTCGCTACCAGCGCTGCCGCCCAGAGCACTCCTGGAACTCCGACCACCTGGTGACCAACATCTTCCTGTACCACCTCCAGCGGCACTCGGACCACCACGCCAATCCCATGCGCCGCTACCAGGTCCTGCGGAGTTTCGAGCAGGCCCCGCAGCTGCCCTCCGGCTACGCCGCCATGATGGTCCTGGCCTATATGCCACCGGTGTGGCGCAAGGTCATGGACAAGAGGGTCCTGGCCCACTACGACGGCGACGTCACCCGCGCCAACATCCAGCCGTCCAAGCGCGAGAAGTACCTCACTCGCTACGGGGTCGGCTCCACCGCGGTGGCCGAGCACGTGGTCGTGGACACGGACATCGCGCCGGACCAGACCTCCCCGATCGGCGAGTACGCCTGCCCCAACTGTGGGCACCACTATTCGGAGAAGGCCGGCGAGCCCCGCGAGGGGTTCCCGCCCGGAACCCCCTGGTCCGCCATCCCCGCCACCTGGCGGTGCTCGGACTGCGGCGTCCGCGACAAGGTCGATTACCTCCCGGTGACCTAGGGCTTCTCCGCATGGCCACCACGATCAGGAACAATGGGGTCATGCAGCGCAACCGATCGGACAGCGACCGACGCTCCCCCGGGGACTCCCGGGGTGAGCGTCGGTCTCTGCGTCTCACCGTGTTCGACGCCATGCACGAGCTACTGGGGTCGCGGGACTGGTCGGCCGTGACCATGTCGGACGTGGCCAAGGCCGCCGGCCTCAGTCGGCAGACGTTGTACAGCACCTTCGGCAACCGTCAGGGTCTGGCCCAGGCCTACGCCCTGCAGCTGTCCGAGACGTTCGCCGGGGAGATCAGGGATTCCATCACCCGACACCCCGGCGAGATCGAGATCGCCCTGCGCGAGGGGATCAACGGGTTCCTCCATTCGAGCAGCCGCGACCCTCTGATCCGCGCTCTGCTCACCGGCGATATCCAGCCGGATCTCCTGCGCCTGATCACCACCGAGGCCGGGCCGCTCATCGAGCGCGCGACCGAGGTCCTCACGCCGGCCCTGTCGGAGAGCTGGATGCGGATCGAGGTGTCCCAGGCGCGACTCGCGGCGTCCATCATCGCCCGGATCGGCATCAGCTTCATCTCTCTCCCACCCAACGACCCGGACCATCTGGCGTCCGGCCTGACCGAGGTCATCGCGCCCTACCTCCAGACGGTCGTCCGGGTCGAGCTCCAGGGCTGAGGACCGGCAGGGATCGGGGCGGCGACCGCCGGGGACCGGGCCCGGGCAGGTGCACGGCCGGGACTAGATGCCGTCCCCCACCGTCGACCGCTGATCCGGCCTACCCGGGACGGCGACGCTCGCCTCGAGGAAGAGCCCCCGGGCCTCCACGCACAACCGCTCACCCGCATGGATCGTCGCGTGGTTCCAGGTCTTCCGGCCGTCGACCTCCTGCACCCACGAGCGGAACGTCAGCGGCTGGAGCAGCGGCGTGGGCGAGCGGTAGTCGATCTCGTAGTGGGCGGTCATCCCGTAGCGGCCGCCCCAGTGGTTGGCGAAACCCATCATGTGGTCGATGATCAGGGCGCTGATCCCCCCGTGGACGCAGCCCGGGGGTCCCTGATAGGCGGGGCCCAGGGTCACCTCGGCCATGACCGAGCCGTCGTCGCAACCGTGGAATTCCACCGGCGGAGCGATCGGGTTCTCCTGGCCCCCTACGGGGTTCGCGCGCCGCGAGCCGGCGCCGGTCCACATGTTCGCCAGCCGCACGGCCGGCTCCGGGACGCGCGGCTCGAGCAGGTCGGCCACCTCGCCGAGGCGATCCGCGATGTCCCCCAACCCGACCCCGGAGTGTGCGAGCCCGGAGATCGCGTCGCGGATCCTGCGCAGCTCCGCGACCGAGCGGTCCAGGTCCGGATCGGCCGGGTCCAGGACCGGCGCGGGCACCGGATCAAAACTCTCACCGAGCCGCTCACGGATGCTGAGCAGCGTGAAGTCGTCCACCCCGTCCATGCCGGGCAGCGGGCCTCGGTGAACATTGGGATCTTCTGTGTCCTTGGTCATACACTCAGAATATGTCGACACCCGTCAAAACCAAGACTTTCGATCCCTCTGCCTACGGTCCGTGGGCCGTCGTCGTGGGCGGGAGCGAGGGCGTGGGCGCCGAGATCGCCTTCCGCCTCGCCGACGCCGGCGTCTCCAGCGTGCTGGTCGCTCGGCGTCCCGAGCCCCTCGCCGAGACCGCGGAGGCGGTTCGCGCCAGGGGCGTCGAGTGCCGGGTCGTCTCCGTGGACCTGACCTCGGAGGGCGCCACCGAGGAGATCTGGGCCGCCTGCGAGGGCCTGGACCTGGGACTGGTGATCCTCAACGCCGGCGCCAACACCTACGGCGCCGAGTTCGTGGAGTCCGACATGGCGCGGGTCCAGAGCGTCATCGACCTCAACATCACCTCCCCCCTGCAGCTCATCCGCCGGTTCGGGCCCGCACTCAAGGCACGTGGCCGCGGCGGGATCGTGGTGATGGGCTCGATGGCCGGTTACCTCGGTCACGCCGACATGAGCATCTACTCGGCGGCCAAGGCCTTCAGCCGTGTCTTCGTCGAGGGACTCTGGTTGGAGATGCGCGAGCACGGCGTGGACGTGGTCGAGGTTATCCTCGGCGTCACCCGCACCCCGGCCATGATCCGCGCCGGGCTCGATATGGACCTACCCGGCATGACCGTGAGCGAGCCCGGAGAGGTCGCCGAGGAGGTCCTGGCCTCGATCGGCAACGGTCCGGTCCACGTCTGCGGCGGAGAGGGCAACCAGAAGGGCGTCGAGTTCTCGTCGGGCGTCAACCGGGGCCGCGTCGTGGCCGGGGCGCACAAGCGGATGAAGGCCTTGCGCGGCGAAGACTGACCTCCCCCGGGGCGTCAGCCCTCGATGGGGCGGCTCTGGTCGCCGTCGAGCATCCAGCGGGGTGTGACGAACATACCCTCGGCCGTGGCGCACAGCGTGTCCCCCGCGTGCAGCGACGCAGAGCACCAGATCTTGCGGCCGTCCACCCGGCGTTGACGGGCTTCGAACAGCAGGGGAGTGTCCAGCGGTGTGGGTGCCTTGTAGGTGACCTGCAGATCCACGGTCATCCCTATGGACTCGGCCGCGGCGTTGGCCAACCCCAGCATCTCGTCGAACAGCAGGGCCACGATCCCGCCGTGCACGCACGCCGGCGGACCCTGGAACTCCACACCCAAGGTGACCTCCGCGCGGACGGTCCCGTCCGGGAACACCACGGGCTCCAGCGGCGGGGCGGCCGGGTTCCGCGTCCCGATCGCCGGATTGGAGGCGATGTGCTCGGGCACTCCCCAGGAGCCGTACTCGGACGGCGGGTACGGCGTGGCGGCGGACTCGATACGATCTGCCAGCTCCCGCGCCAGCTCCACCTCGGCAGACAGGTCCTCGAAGCGCGCGCCGGAGACCAGGCCCCGGACACGCCGGAGCTGGCGGGCTAGTTCGGTTGCGCCGGAGAGGTCGTCATCCTGCGGCAGGAAGTACGTGCCGGCGAGTGAGGGGGCGCTGTCGGAGGCAGCACTGACGGGGGCAGCACTGTCGGGGGCGCTGTCGGCTCCACGGGTGTCGGGATCAGTCACGATTTCTGACGCTACCCCTGCGCTCCGCGCGCCCTGTCGGCCCGGCACGGTTCAGGCACCCGTCAGACGGGCCCGGTTGTCCAGCAGCAGACTGCCCGGGGACACGAACAGGCCCTCGGCCGTCGCGCAGAGCCGCTCCCCGGCGTGGATCGCGCCCTGTGCCCAGATCTTCCGGCCGTCCACCCGGACCTGGCGACCGGTGATGACCAGCGGTTCGAGGATCGGCGTGGGCGAGCGGTAGTCCACGTCGAGGTAGACCGTCATGCCGGAGTGGCCGGTGTGGAAGTTCGCACGCCCCAGCACCACGTCGAAGAGCAGGGCCACGATCCCGCCGTGGACGCACGCGGGCGGGCCCTGATACTCCAGACCCAGCGTGATCTCGCCCCGGATCGTCCCGTCGGGGAGCATCTCGAACTCGACCGGCGGCGCGAGCACGTTGGACCGGCCCATGACCGGGCAGTTCGCCACGTAATCCGCGGACGACCACATGTGCGCCTGGCGCTCGTCCACGCTCGCCGACGCGGCCTCCAGATCGTCGGCCACGTCGCGCAGGCGGTCGACCAGCGGGCCGAGCTCGGTGTCGAAGACCCCGCCGGTGGTCAGCGAGCGGATCCGACGCACCTGCTCGACCAGGGCGAAGACGCCGGCCTCGTCGTCGTCGATCCGGTCCACCGGCCCGCCACCACCCCGGCCCGGGTCGAGGGGGCCGAGGTCCACCCCGGGGCGGGCGCGCCGGATGGGTCCGGACGCGGAGCGGATCGTCGCCGCGCCCCCCGCCGTCTCGTCACTACTCACATGGCCCCGCGGCCCCGCGACCGGCGCGACGTCCGAAGAACGAGCTGTCGCCCAGGGACGTGCCGGAGATGTACCCGTCCCCGTGGAGGCCGTGGGTGCAGCGGCCCGCGGCGAACAAGCCCGGGATCGGGGCACCCGACCGGTCCAGCACCCGCGACTGCAGGTCCGCGTGCAGCCCGCCCAGGGTGAAGCCCTGAGCCTTGAGGGGCAACCCGTTGTAGGAGTCGGGCCCGCCCGCCCCCGTGGGGTACGCGCCGAACGGCGGCTCCAACGGACGGAGCCAGCCCGAGTTCTTGCCGTACTGCGGGTCCTCGCCGGTCCGGGCCCCCGCGTTGTATCGGCGGAGCTGGTCGGCGAGCGCGTCGACGGGCAGACCACAGTCGGCGGCCAGCTCCTCGATGGTCTCCGCGGCGTGCATGGGCTGCATGCCCCACAGCTCGTCCTCGGGGACGTCCTCGATGCCCTTCTCGTCGATGATGATCCACACCGGCGGGCGGCGGTGGTGCACGGCCGCGTGGCAGTACAGGCCCGGGTAGACCTCCTCGTTGATGAAGCGCTGTCCGTCGCCGTCGACGAGCATCGCACCCACCACCAGGCGCGGGATGATCAGCATCGCGGTCTCGGTCTGGTGCATGCGGCGGACCGCGGCACCGACATCCATGCCCATCTCGATCCCGGAGCCGTCATCGCGGCCGTCCGAGACCTTGTCCTTACCCACCTGCTGGGGGGCCCACTGCTCGAGCATGCGGTCGTTGTCCACGAACCCGCCCGTGGCCAGGACCACCCCGCCGGTGGCGCGGTATTCGCGCTCCTCGCCGAACTCGGTGGCCCGGACGCCGATGACGCGGTCGCCGGACACGATCAGCGAGCGCGCCTTGATGTCGCAGTGCAGGGTGACGCCGGCTTTCTCCGCGGTGGCGACGAGGGCGTCCATGAGCACGTTGCCCGCGAAGTTGGGGGCGGGCGGGCGGTGACCCCGGGCGGCCGGGCGGGCGAGGGAGGCGAACGGCTGGGCGCGCTCACCCATCCACATCAGACCCGAGTCGTCGCTCGCCATCCAGGTGGGCGTGTCCCACAGCTTGTGGTTGAACACCGCTCCGTGGGCGACCAGCCAGTCGTGGTGCTCGCGCGACCCGGCGCAGTAGTCGGCGATCTTCGCCTCGTCCGCGTTCGGCCCCAGCGCGGCGGTGAGGAAGGCACGCATGTCCTCCTCGGTGTCCTCGATGCCGAGCGCCTGCTGCGTGGCGGTGCCGCCACCCAGGTAGACCTCACCGCCCGACTGGGCGGATGAACCACCTGGTCCGGAGGCCCCCTCCAACACGATGACCGACGCCCCGGCCTCCGCCGCCTCGATCGCCGCGCACGCCCCCGCTATGCCCATGCCCACCACGACGACATCCGCCGTGAAGCTGCCTGGACGGCTGTCTGTACTCATGTCCGTCATAGACAGGAGACTACTGTGTCCGGGCTCACGGCGGCGCACTAGTGTCACCGGATATGGACGCCCACCCCGACACCGACCGAACCGACCCCGCCCGAACCGAAACGCTCGAGGCCCGGCTCGCGGCGCTCGAGGAGGGGCTCACCGCGACGCAGCAGCGTCTGGCGACCGCCGAGGCCGCGCAGGGTCGCGCAGCGGACGAACTCGCCGTCCTGCGGATCGTGGCCGCCTACTCCCCCCGCGTCGACTCCGGAGACGCCGAGGGCGTGGCCGGGTTGTGGACCGAGGACGGGGTCTACGACGTCGACACCGGGGTGTTGGAGGGCCATCAGGGTCTCGCGGACATGGTGCGCGGCGACGCCCACCAGGGGCTCATCGCGCACGGGTGCGGGCACGTACCCGGCCTGCCGGTGGTCCTGTTGGACGGGGACCGCGCCGTGGCCACGGGTTACACCCAGCTCGTCGTCCGCTCGTCGCGCCCTGGCCGCTATTCCGTCCTGCGGGTGACGGCCAACCGGTGGGAACTCGAGCGTCGCGGTCCGGTGGAGGCGCCCGACCGTGGTTGGCGCGTGGTCCTGCGGACCGCCCGCGCGGTGACCGACGACGGCGAGGGCCGAGCCCTGCTCGGACGGTCCAGCGACGGGTAGCGTGACGCACATGATCCGCCGACCCTCCGTGGTCCCCGACCCGACCCTCCGCGCGGGACGGCTCGCGCTGCTCACCACGTCGGCAGCGCACCTGGGGTTCCAGTCCATGGTCACCTCGGTGGTCTACCCCACGCTGTTCGAGGGTCCGGCCCACGGCATAGCCGAACGTCAGGCCGACCACGCCCGCCGGATCGCCCCGGTGGCCCTCGCCCTGTACGCCACCTCGATCGGTGCCGCCGCGTGGACCACCTACGGCTCGATCCGCTCCGGTGAGCGCAGCGGCCTGGCCGCCACGGTGATCGCGTGCGTCACCACCGTCGCGGTCCCGGCCATCACCGTCGGCGTGGTGCCCCTCCACGTGGGGATCGCCCGCGAGCAGATCACCCGGTCCCGCGTCCAGGCGCTGCTGGCCTCCGACCGGATCCGGACGGGACTGGCGGCCCTGGGCGTGGCGGCCGCCGCGCAGGCGCTCAGCAGCTGAAGCCCGGGGCGCGTCACGCGTCCGCGTCCGGCCGCGAGCCGAACCTGGCCACCGCGACCAAACCGCCGCCGGCGACCACCGATACCACCAGCGCCAGCAGGTGGAACGCCGTCGTCAGGCCCACCACCTCGGCGAGGAGCGCCGCGACCACAGCGGGCACTCCGAGCGAGATGTAGGCCACCACGAACAGGGCCGAGAAGGTCTCCCCCCGGGCGCCGGCGGGCGCGTGTTGCGCCACCAGGGTCGTGCCCATGAGGAACAGCAGTCCCATACCGAGGCCCGTGACCGCCGCGGCCACCACGAAACCGGGGACCGTGCCCGCCTCCAGGGTCGCCGACGCCGCCGCGACCCCGACGATCAGCGTCACTATCCCCGCAGCCATGCCCCGTCGCCACTGTGACGGCCCCGCCCGCAGGTTCCACGCCAGCTGGGCGAGTCCGGCGGCCGCCTGTAGGCACGCCACCACCAGCCCGGTCACGAGGTAGTCCGAGCGACCGACCAGATCCTTGGCGATCGCCCCGCCCAGGCCCAGGAAGACGCCGCCGACGGACCAGGAGACGATCACGCACACCGCGGCCAGCGCGAACGCCGGCCTGGCCGCCGCGGGCACCGCGATCCGCTGGAGCCGCACGGCGTCCCGGAACGTCTCCTGGCCGGCCCCGGACGTCTCCGGCACCAGGACGACCACCCCGGTCAACAGCGCGGCCGTAGCCACGCCGATCACCACGTACGGGTGGACGAGGGGGGACGACGACGAGGTGGCCACGACCCCGGCCAGGAGCACCCCGGCCGCGATACCGAAGTTCGTGGTGGAGCTGTTGATCAGGGCGCCTGCACGGGCGTTCCTGGTCGGATGGAGCTCGATGATCGCCGCGGCCGCCGAGCCGGTGACCAGACCGACGCCCAGGCCCTGCACCACCCGGCCGGCGATCAACCAGGCCACCGAGGGCGCCGCCGCGAGCAGGACCATGCTCACCGTGAGCAGGACCAGTCCGGAGATGATCACCGGCCGCCGACCGATCGCATCCGAGAGCCGTCCGAGGAACAGCAGTGGGACCAGGACCGCCAACGCGTACACCGCGTAGACGGTCGTGATCATCGTCCCGCTCGTTCCCCACGTCTCCTGATAGTCGACGTACAGGGGCGACGGCGTCGCGCTCGACATCAGCGCCACCAGCACCACCAGGGCCATCAGGACGAAGGGCGGCCACGAGCGGGCGGTGGTGTGCACGGATGAATTTCCTGAGGTCGGTCCCGCTCACTCCCGAGTCGCACCGGGAAGGAGGGGGGAAAAGCAGAGGGACGGAACAGGAGAAGAGTGGAGCCTAGGGGATTCGAACCCCTGACATCTGCCTTGCAAAGGCAGCGCTCTACCAACTGAGCTAAGGCCCCTCGCGCCTAAGCATAAACGCCGGACCGCGGCTTGCGGATCCGGCGTCTGCCTGGCGGGGGTGGGCCTAGGAGGACTTGAACCTCCGACCTCCAAATTATCAGTTTGGCGCTCTAACCACCTGAGCTATAGGCCCTCGTACCGAAGCGTTAATCTACCCGACGCTCTCGCTGCTTCCCAAATCGGGCCGATTTCGGGCCACCCGGCGGGCTGCCCGACAACCCTCTAGTAGCGGCGATCGCTCAGGGTGACCTGCACCCCGCCACCGGTCAGACCGGCGGCGAGGTTGTAGATGAACACCGCGAGCGTGGACAGGATCGACAGCAGCAGGACGTTGAGCAGTCCCACACCACCGCTGTAGAGGAAGATCGTCGACGGCCCGATCGCGCTGGCCGACGCGTCCCCCGCGACCCCGGACAGCAGGCCCCCGAGCCGGTCCCACACGCCCATCCCGGACAGCAGCAGGTAGGTCACGCCGATGGCGACCATCCACACCAGGTACAGCGCGAACATCAGCCCGAGGACCGTGGTGAACGCGGACCACGGGTCGATGCGTCGCAGGACGAGCACCGACTCCAGCGGTCCGCGCCGCTCGGTCGGCGAGACGATCGGCGCCGCCCGGCCAGCCGCACCGCCCGAGTGTGCGGAGGCCACGCCTCCGCGCGCCCCCTCGGCCCGGTGCTGGGCGACCGCGGGGAACGCGGCCGTGGCCTCCGGGGCCGGGCCCGGCCCTGTAGCCGAGCCGCCGGGCCCGGTCGAGGAGCTGGACGCCGCGCCGAAGCCCGGCGCGGGGGCGGACCCCTTGGGCGCCGGGCCTGCCCCGGCTGGATCGGTCCCGGCTGGGTCGGTCGGCTCGGTCATCGCCTTCTACTCCTCGCCGGACCCGGCGTCGGGCCGGTCCTCGTCGTCGTCGGGCTCATCGGCGTTGCGGGCGATGGCCAGCAACGAGGCACCCTCGCCGAGGTTCATCAGTCGGACGCCCTTGGTCTGCCGGCCCGCCTTGCGGACCTGCTTGGCGTACGTGCGGATGACACCGCCGTTGGAGGTGATGGCGTAGAGCTCGTCCTGCAGCTCCACGATCGTCGCACCGACCAGCTTGCCGCGCTTGGGATCGAACATGAGCGTGAGCACGCCCTTGCCGCCGCGGCCCTGGGCCGTGTACTCGCTCAGCGCGGTGCGCTTGGAGTACCCGCGCTCGGTGGCCACCAGCAGGAAGTACTTCTCCTGATCCGACGACTCCGCCCGCACCACGGACATGCTCAGCAGCGCGTCGCCGTCGTTGAACCGCATGCCCATGACACCGGACGTCGCGCGGCCCATCGGGCGGAGCGTGTCGTCGTTGGCGTGGAAGCGGATCGACTGGCCCTTCTCCGATACCAGCAGGAGGTCGTCGTCGGGACCGGCCAGCGACGCGCCCACGAGCTCGTCACCGTCGCGGAGGTTCACGGCGATGAGGCCGCCGGACCGCGGGGAGTCGTAGTCCTCGAGCTTGGACTTCTTGACCAGCCCGTTGCGCGTGGCCAGGACCAGGTACGGCGCGTCCTGGTAGCCCTTGATCCGGATGACCCCGGCGATCCGCTCCTCCGGCTGGAAGGCCAGGAGGTTGGCCACGTGCTGACCCCGTGCGGTCCGGCTGGCCTCGGGCAGCTCGTAGGCCTTGGCGCGGTAGACCCGGCCCTTGGTGGTGAAGAACAGCAGCCAGTCGTGCGTGGAGGAGACGAAGAAGTGCCGGACGATGTCGTCCTGCTTGAGCTCCGCTCCACGCACGCCCTTGCCGCCGCGCTTCTGCGCCCGGTAGAGATCGGTGCGGGTCCGCTTGGCGTACCCGGTCTCCGTGATGGTGACGACGACGTCCTCGCGGGCGATCAGGTCCTCGTCGGTGACGTCGCCGTCGGCCGGGATGATCACCGTCCGCCGGTCGTCGCCGTACTTCTCCACGATCTCGCGGAGCTCGTCGTGCACGATCGCCCGCTGCCGCTCCGGCCTGGCGAGGATGTCCTTGTAGTCGGCGATCTCGAGCTCGATGGCGGCGAGCTGGTCGACGATCTTCTGCCGCTCCAGGGCCGCGAGGCGGCGGAGCTGCATGTCGAGGATGGCCTGCGCCTGGTCGTCGTCGATGTCGAGGAGGTCCTTGAGGCCCTCGCGCGCGACCTCGACGGTCTGCGACCGGCGGATGAGGGCGATGACCTCGTCGAGGGCGTCGAGCGCCTTGACCAGTCCGCGCAGGATGTGGGCCCGCCGCTCGGCCTCGTCCAGCAGGTACTGGGTGCGCCGGACGATGACCTCGATCTGGTGCGTCACGTACAGGCGCACCAGCTGGTGGATCGGCAGTGTGCGGGGCACACCGTCGACGATCGAGAGCATGTTGGCGCCGAACGACGTCTGCAGCTGGGAATGCTTGTAGAGGTTGTTGAGCACCACCTTGGCGATGGCGTCACGCTTGAGCGTGATCACGATGCGCAGGCCCACGCGGTCGGACGACTCGTCGTCGATCTTGGAGATCCCGGCGATCTTGCCGTCGCGCAGCTGCTCGGCGATCGACAGGATCATGTTGTCCGGGTTGACCTCGTAGGGCAGCTCCGTGATGACGATGACGGTGCGGTTGCCGTCCTCCTCGATGGAGGTCTTGCCCCGCATGCGGATCGAACCGCGACCGGTGGAGTAGGCGTCCTTGATCCCCTGGTCGCCCACGATGAACCCGTGGGTCGGGAAATCCGGGCCCTTGATGAAGCCCATGACCGCGGCCAGGGCCTCGTCGTCGTCGGCGTCCGGGTTCTCCAGGCACCAGTAGACGGCGTCGGCGACCTCCCGGAGGTTGTGCGGCGGCATCTTGGTGGCCATACCCACCGCGATGCCGCTGGAGCCGTTGATCAGGAGGTTGGGCACCCGGGACGGGAGGACCACCGGCTCGGAGGTCTTGCCGTCGTAGTTGGGCTGGAAGTCCACCGTGTTCTTGTCGATGTCCCGCACCATCTCCATGGCGAGCGGGGTCATCTTGCACTCGGTGTACCGCATGGCGGCCGCGCCGTCGTTACCGCGTGAGCCGAAGTTGCCCTGGCCGTCGACCATCGGGTAGCGCATCGCCCAGGGCTGGGCCAGTCGCACCAGGGTGTCGTAGATCGCCGAGTCACCGTGTGGGTGATAGTTGCCCATGGTGTCGGCGACGGGCTTGGCCGACTTCACATAGCTGCGGTCGGGCCGGTAGCCGTTGTCCCACATCGCATAGAGAATTCGGCGGTGGACGGGTTTGAGCCCGTCACGCACGTCTGGGAGAGCCCGCCCGACGATGACGCTCATCGAATAGTCGATGTAGCTTCTCTGCATCTCCGCTTGGATATCGACCGGCTCGATGCGGTCGAAACCCTCGGCGTCAGGCGGCAACGTCGTGTCCGTCATGTGCTCCTCTTCGTCTCGCGCTCGAGATGGCGCCAGAGGGCACCGCTTCGACCCGCCCAGTCTATAGGTCCAGGGTAAACAGGATCGACGGGCGTGCGGCTGGGGCCCGGGATCGCGCGAGTAGACACTCGGGGCGAGGTGTCCCCGCCATTGTCCGGCCTCGGTCGACTCCTGTGCGGGGGCCGGGTAGCCGGGAGCCGTGCGACCTTCGTCCGAATCGCGCCGATCCCGGGCCGTCTTGGCCCGACGCCGACGAACCACCGGTCTCCCCCGCACCGGCCGGCGTCGTCTGTTCGTATGAAGTCCGACCGGACAGTCATTGCTTGAAGCGTCAGCTTTCCGGCTGCTCGGTCAGTCACGTAGCCAACCTCGGCAATCGCGCATCGTCCCAGTTCAGGCCGTTCAGGAGTGCTCAGAGCCTTCGCCAGGATCCGCCGGCGCGACGCCGCCGCAACCCCCTCGTGGCGGGTCAGTGAACGTAAAGGTCTCCTTAGTTCTACTAACTTTACAGTGCAAAGATCTCCTAAGATTCTCTTGCGGGAGGCTCAGTATGAGAGCACACTTACTTTCGTGCGGAGCGCCGCACGGGAGGACAGGGCCCGCGGGTCCCTGTCTTTTAGGGGGCGCCGCCACTCCCGGGGGGTCGGGGGTGGCGGCCATTAACTTGCAGGGGACGACCATGCCCATTTCCATCGATCGCAGTGAGTCATCTCCGGGGCGTTCGCCCCTGCGGACCTACGGTCTCCGCACTGCCATCGCACTGACCGCCACCGGGGCTCTCGCCGCGCCGTTGGTCGGCATCGCCGCAGCGCAGACCGGGTCCCTCGGGTCCTCCGGATCCTCCGGGCCCGGGGTCACGACCACGCCGTCCACCACGACGACCGCGCCGACCACCACCACGACAACGCCCCCGCCATCCGCGGAGGCCACCGTGGAACTGCGTGTGCTGGTGTTGGACGACGGCAGTCCGATGGTCGGAGCGATCGCCGACCGTCTCGTGGCCGAGGGTGTCGAGGTCGACCGTCGCCCCATCGCCGGCGCCGGGATCACCCGGGAGATGCTCGCCGATGACACCACCAGGACCGCGCGGTACATGGGGATCGTCTCCCCGCAGGCTGCCCGCACCGGACTCTCCGACGTCGACGACGCGACGCTGACCCAGTACGCCGCCGACTACGGTGTGCGCGAGGTCGCCGCGTACAGCTGGCCGGGAGCGGATGTCGGACTCAGCGGACCCGTCTACAGCGGGGTGGTCGACGGATCCCCGGCGACCCTCAGCCAGGGGGCGACGTCGGGAGACTGGTCCTACCTCGACGGTCCGCTCACCCTCGACGACCTCAGCCCGGGTGTCGAGGAATCGTGGGGATACGTCGCCACCCCGCTCGCGGATGCCTCGTTCCAGCCGCTTCTCACGACCATCGCACCCACCGGCGCGTCCGGGGTCCTCATGGGCGTCCATACGGGTCAGGATCGCGAACGACTGATCCTGACCATCGGGATGAACCGGTATCAGGAGCACTTCAAGGCGCTCTCGCACGGGATCGTCTCCTGGCTCACCCGTGGCGTGTCCACGTCCCTCTACCGCAACATGTTCAGCGTGCACATCGACGACGTCTTCCTGGCGGACGACGAGTGGAACGCGGACGGGAACTGCACTGTCGCGAGCGACTGCGACCCGGAGACCTACCCCGAGGACGCGCCCGGAGCGTCCTCGCGGATGACGGAAGAGGACGTCTCCTTCCAGACGGCGTGGGAGGACGCCAACGGTATCGAGCTCGATGTGACCTTCAACGCGAAAGGCGCGGCACCGTCCGATCCGCTCACCGTCGCACTCCTGGCGTCCAAGGACCGCCTGCGGTGGATCAACCACACGTGGGACCACACCAACCTGGACTCGCTCAGCCAAGCCGACATCGAGTCGCAGATCACCCGGAACATCGACTGGGCGCGGGAGAGCGGCGTCCGGCTGGACCCCACCGAGTTGGTCACCGGCGAGCACTCGGGGCTCAGGTCCGGCCCGAGCCTGGCGGACAACCCGGCGCTCGCTCCGGCCCTCGACGCGACTGGCGTGGAGTGGATCGCCACCGACAACTCCCGTGAGCAGGCCCAGCGCGGCGTCGGGCAGGCACTCACCGTGCCGCGGCACCCGATGAACATCTACTACAACACCTCGACCGTGCCCAACGCGATCGACGAGTACAACTGGATCTACACGTCTGTCGCGGACGGCGGGTCGGGGACCTGTGGGACCAGCACCTCCACCTGCATCGAGCCGCTCGACCCGGTGACCGGGTTCGACGACTACATCGTGCCGCAGGAGGCGAGGTTCGCTCTGGGCCACGCCCTGGACATGGATCCGCGCCCGCACTATGCGCACCAGTCCAACCTCACCAACGACCGGATCCTCTACCCGGTGCTCCGGGAGATGGTGGACGACTACCGGGGTCTGTTCTCCGACTCGGCGCCCCTGGTCAACCCCTCGCACGCCGAGGCCGGGGAGGAACTCCGGCGACGCACGGCGTGGGCGGCGGCGGCGTCCACCGTGACCGCCTCCGTCAAGGGGACCCGGTTGGTCATCACCAACTCCGGCTCCGCCGACGTCGAGGTCCCCGTCACCACCCCGACGGGATCCGACCTCGACGTCTCCGACGAACAGGCCGGTTACGCCGGCGCCCGCAGCGGGTGGATCACCGTCGGCGCCGGCGAGTCGGTCACCGTCACACTCCCGGCGGACGCCGGCTTCCGGACCCCGGGCGAGTCCACCGAACCCCCGGCCGCCGCAGCGCGCAGCCTGCCGCGTTCCACGCGTTCCACGGGATCCCCCGCTTCCGAGAGGGGGACCGTCGAGCTCCCGCCCGTGAACGAGGCCACCGTTGTCGGGGCCGTCCGCGCCGGCTACCACACGGTCGGCTGACGTCATGCGAATCGCATTGATCAACGAGGGTACGTACCCGGTCAACACCGGCGGGGTGAGCACCTGGTGCGACCAGCTCGTGACGGGGATGCCAGACCACCAGTGGGACGTCGTCACCATCACTGCCTCGCCCGGCACGCCGGTCACGTGGACCCTTCCCCCGCAGGTCCGGTCCACCGTGCAGCACCCGATGTGGGCTCCGGTACGACACGGGATCACCGAGAGTCAGCTGCTGGGCCGCCGGCGGCGGGCGCAGGTCCGGGACGCGATGCGCGGGTTCTGGGCCGCCGTCCTCCCCCCGGCGGGGTCGCCCGCCGGGGCGGAGGGCCCGGTCCGGCACGACCCGGCCGCGCTGAAGGCGTCGCTGCAGGCCCTCATCGAGGCGGGCGGGGGCGATCTCTCCCGTCACCTCGTGGGCGAGGGCTCGGCCTCAGCCCTGCTCGACGCCTGGGAGGCGCACTCTCCGGCGATCGGCCGGACCGCCCGGCTCAGCGTGGGGGCGGCCGTCCAGGCGACAGCGCTCGTCGACCGGACCCTGGCCGCGACCGACGTACGGTTCGGTCCCGTAGACGTGGTCCACGCGTCGTCGAACGGCGCGGCCTCGCTGGTCGCGCTCGCGCGCAAGTGGCGTGACGGCACTCCCGTCATCCTCACCGAACACGGCGTCTACCTGCGTGAACGTTATCTCGCCATTGCCGGGACCCAACTGGGATGGGCAGCCCGTTACGCGGTCTGTACCGCCCTCCGGGCACTGTGCGTCCTCACGTATGCCGAGGCGGATCTGCTCCTACCGGTGAGCGATTTCAACGCGCGGTGGGCGGTCCGGCTGGGCGCCGACCCGTTTCGGATCCACACGGTGCACAACGGGGTCGACACCACCACGATGCAGCCCGTCGGCCCCGAACCCACCGTGCCGACCATCAGCTTCGTCGGGCGGATCGACCCGCTCAAGGACCTGGACAACCTGGTCCGCGCCTACGCCGTGGTCCGGCGCGAACTCCCCGAGACACGCCTGCGGATCTTCGGCCCCTGTCCCCCCGGCAACGAGGGATACAAGCGGCTCATCCAAGAAACGATCGACGAACTGGGCGTCGCCGACGGAGTCAGCTGGGAGGGGCCCACCGCGGGCCCGCGACCGGCGTTCGAGGCCGGTACCGTCGTCGCCCTGTCGTCGATCTCCGAGGGCCTGCCCTTCACCACCATCGAGTCGATGATGTGTGGCCGGGCCACCGTCAACACCGACGTCGGAGGTGTGTCCGAGGCGGTCGGTCGTGACGGCACTCTGGGCGGGCTGGTCCCGCCGCGGGACCCGGAGGCGTTCGGTCGCGAGTGTCTGCGACTCCTCCTCGACGACGAGCTGCGGATCGCGACCATCCGGCGTGCCCGGGAACACGCCCTGAACTACTTCAACCTCACCACCTGTGTGGACCGGTTCCGTGGCTGGTACGACGTGGCCATCGACACGCCACACCACCTCGTGGTTCAGAACTCCGCTGAGTTCATGACGGAAATGGCCTCCTGATGAGCGTGACGTTCCTCGTTGCCGGACCGACCGGGCCGGCTGCTCCACCCCTGGCGGTCGGGCGTGTGAGATTGGACGCCCATCCGGGCCTGCTCGACCGCGCGGTGGACCACTTCGACGTGGCAGCGCACCTCGAGGCAGCCGGGTTCGGCGACGCGTTCGCCCGCCGCCATGGTGCGGCCGACGTCTACGACTACGCCCGAGCACTCCCCGCCCTCCCGCCGGACACCCCCGAGACGCTCTCGGTACGGACACGGAGCCCACGAGAGGGGTGGGTCCGCGCCCTGCTACTCCTGGCCGGCGCGGTGGTGATGGCGCTGTGTGCGCCCGCGGCGGCGGGAGCCGGAGCGGGAGCGGGGTCGAATCTGTCGCTCACCTTCATCGCCACAGGCCTGACCGGCTGGGTCCTGGGACAACTGGTCGGTTTTGTCACGTGGCGGCGAGCCGGGCTCGGAGATCTCGCCGGCGCCGCGCGCAGGTCCGTCGCCACGGCGGCGATCGTCGCCGTCCCCATTCTCGGAGGGGTCACCGCGGCCACGGTCCTCCTCGGCGGGGCCCCGCTTTTCGCGACGCTCGCGCTCAGTTCGGCGTGGGCCGTGTACGCCGTCTCCCTGACCCTGGTCTCGGTTCTCGGGGGGCTGCGTCTCCTGGCGCTGCTGGCAGCGAGTTGCGCGGTCGTCGCAGTCGGGGCGACCGTCGCGGATGCGACGATCATCCCGCTGGTCGCTCTGGGGGTCCTGTCCCTCGGCGGTGCGGTTCTGGCGGCGCGGACCTACCGCGCGACCACCCACCTGCCGCCCGCCCGTCCTTCGCGGGACGATGTCCGAGCCGCGTTCAACGGCGCGGCCCAGGCCGCGCTCATGTCGTGTGCGTTGTTGCTCGCACTGAATCTCGCCGACTCCGACGACCGGATCCCGCTGTCGATCGCCGTCATCCTCGCCGCGGCCCTGTGCGACCCCGCGATCGAGGACCTCGGACTCCGGCTGCGTTCGCTGTCCTACCGCTCCCGTCTCTGGAGGGCGGTGCTCTCCGGGGTCATCTCCCGCACACTCATCTATCTCGCCGGGATCGCAGTGGCTACGATCTCCGCCGCCTGGGTCGTCGACCTGATCCTGGGGATCGAGGAGGATCCTGCATCCGGGATCGTTCCCGACGCCGTAGTCCTGGGCGTGGTCGCACCGGTCTTCGCGGTGTTCGCCTTCGGATCGGCGATCGTTCTGCGCGCCGGCCGGGTCGGAGAGGCGGTCTGGATCTCCGCGCTCGCCTGCCTCGGTTTCGCGGTATTCCGCATCGGCTTCCCCGTGGCCCTGGGGGTCACGGTGTTGTGCTTCGCCTGTCTGTTGGCCGTGTATCACGCCGTCGCCGCTGCGCTGCACCCCCACAGCTGGTGAGCGCTCTGCGAGCAGCCGTCCCGCTGTACCACTACCCCGGTGAGGACTCCGGGCTCTGGGAGCAGGTGCTCACCCCCGGGGCGGTAGACCTCGTCGTCGTCAACGTCGACTCCGGCCCGGGGGCCGAACTCGATCCGGTCTTCACCGAGGCCCTGCGCTGCGCTCCGGACAACGTCCATGGCTACGTCGACACCGACTACGGACGACGCCCCGTGGACGACATCCGGGCAGATGCTCATCGCTGGCGGGCTTGGTACGGAGTCCGTTCGATCTTCCTCGACCAGGTGGTCTCCGGCGCCGGCGCGGGCGGTCGCGTGGATACCGGGTCCCTGGCCAGGCTCACCGGACTGGTCGGCGCCCTACGGCGGGACGGGATGCGGTCCATCTCCGGCAACCCCGGGACGGTCCCCCACCCGCAGGTCCTTCGACTGTTCGACGTGACATGCGTGAGGGAGACCGACATGGAGACGCACCTGTCCACCCCGATCGCTCCGCTTCCCGAGGTGGCGGCGTCGAGCCTCTGGCACCTCGTCTACGACTGTCCGCCGGATCGGCTGGAGGAGGTCCTGGCGCGCTCTGTCGAGCTGGGTGCCGGCCTGGTCGGCGTGACCCCCGACGGGTTGCCGCACCCCTGGGGCTCGGTCGGGTACCTGAACAACAGTGCGCCGCAGGTCAGCAGCTGCGATTGACGTAACCGTCCGCGCCCCGAGGAACCACGTCACGGTCCCGCAGCAGCACCGAGATCTGATCACCCCGCTCGCGGCACGCGGCGGTGAACGCGGCGGTCCCGCCATCGCTGTACTCGATCTCGATCACCCGGACGCCGTAGACCGACCGATAGCGGTCGCACTCCGTGCCTGTTCCCCACGAGTACTGCTGGCACTCCTCCGCGACCGCGAAGTCGAAGCCGATCAAGCGGATCTGCGCGTCGGTGAGCTCGGCGGCGTTCTTCTGTGCGATCGCCATCCCCCGGGCATGAGCGTTCTGCGCGAGGAGCCGGGAGTACTCGACGGCGTGGTCCCGCGTGAGTCGTCCACCGGAACGCGTCCAGGAATCGAGGTTGTCCGGCTCGACCGCCTTGAATCCCCGGTCGGCGCAGTCCGCCATCCAGCCGTCCACGATGGCGGCCAACCGCTCACGCTTGTCCGCGGTGGAGATGTCCAGCAGGGGCTCATCCCATTCCTCGTCGCGCACGGGCCTACCGTCGCGCGTGGTCAGGAGCAGATCCGGGTGACGATCCTCCCAGAAGCCCGACTCGTCGGGCTGGGCCTGGAAGGCGTTGATGTAGCAGATCGAGTACACGCCCTCCACGGGATCCTCGGCCCGGTCCCGGGTCACCACCCCGGTGCCCGGGGCCGGTGGATACGCCCCGCCGATCTGGTAGTCGACCACCGCGTGCACCGGCGGCGGAGTGACCCCGCTGCTCACCGGCGCCTGCGGCGCGGGTTCGACGTACGGCTCGTTCCTGTCCATCGAACTCTGCCCCCGGACCTCCGTCCCGCACCCGGTGGCGATCACCGCCGCCGAGCAGACCATGCCGACGGCGGCCCGGAGGACGAGGGTGGAGGCGAATCGCTGCATGTCACGAGTATTCCACCGGCCGGAGCGCCTTCTTAGGGAAACTCTAGACGTCGAGGAAACGCACGTCGCGGGCGTTGCGTGTGATAAAGCTCCGCCGCGCGCTGACGTCCTCACCCATGAGGATCGAGAACAGCTCGTCGGCGGCCGCCGCGTCGTCGAGAGTGACCAGCCGGAGCGTCCGCACCGTCGGATCCATGGTGGTCTCCCACAGCTCCTTGGGGTTCATCTCGCCCAGACCCTTGTAGCGCTGGATCCCGTCCTCGACGTTGATCTTCCGCTTGTTCTCCAGGCCGAGCTTGAGAAGCTCGTCGCGCTCGCGATCCGAGTACGCGAAGTCCGGCTCGCCCTTGCCCCACTTGAGCTTGTACAGCGGCGGCTGCGCGAGATAGATGTAGCCGTTCTCCACGAGCGGTTTCATGAACCGGAACAGCAGGGTCAGGAGCAACGTGGAGATGTGCTGGCCATCGACGTCCGCGTCCGCCATCAACACGATCTTGTGGTAGCGCAGCTTCTCGAGGTCGAACTCCTCGTGGATGCCGGTACCGAGCGCGGTGATGATGGCCTGGACCTCGGTGTTCTTGAGGACCTTGTCGATACGGGACTTCTCGACGTTGATGATCTTGCCGCGGAGCGGCAGGATCGCCTGGAACATGGAGTCACGGCCGGACTTGGCCGAGCCGCCGGCGGAGTCGCCCTCCACGATGTACAGCTCGGACTTGGCCGGATCCTTGGAGCGACAATCCGCCAGCTTGCCGGGGAGACCGCCGATGTCCGTGGCCGACTTGCGGCGCACCATCTCGCGGGCCTTACGTGCGGCCATCCGCGCCTGGCTGGAGGCGATGGCCTTGTTGACGATCACCCTCGCCTCGGCGGGATTCGCCTCGAACCAGTGACCCACGTTCTCGGACACCTGGCGCTGGATGAAGCCCTTGACCTCGGTGTTGCCGAGCTTTGTCTTGGTCTGGCCCTCGAACTGCGGCTCGGCGACCTTTGCCGAGATGACGGCCGCCAGTCCCTCGCGGATGTCGTCGCCGGTGAGGTTGCTGTCCTTCTCCTTGATGAGCTTCTTCTCGCGCGCGTACTTGTTGACCAGCGAGGTCAACGCTGCGCGGAAGCCCTCCTCGTGAGTGCCACCCTCATGCGTGTTGATGGTGTTGGCGAAGGTGTGGACCGACTCCGAGTAGCCGGAGTTCCACTGCATCGCGACCTCGACCTCGTGGCCGGTGCCCTTGCCCTCGAAGTACAGGATGGTCTGGTGGATCGCGGTCTTGGACTTGTTGATCGCGGTGACGTAGTCCTTGAGCCCATCCGGGTAGTGGAAGGTGCGCTTGCGCTCGCGGGCCTTGACCGGCTTCGCGGCGACGACCTCGACCGGCTCCGTGCTGCCGTCAGCACTCTCGCCGAAGACCTTCTCGGCATCCACCGCGTGCTCGATATCCGAACCCTCGTCGGAACCGGGCGCGGCGTCGGAACCCCGCACCTCGCTGTCCGCGATGGCGTCGAGTTCGGCGGCTTTCTCCGCTCGAGCGCGCCGATCGGTCAGCGTGATGGTCAGGCCCTTGTTGAGGAAGGCCATCTCCTGGAGACGGCGGGCGATGACGTCGAAGTCGTATTCCGTCGACTCGAAGATGCTCGCATCGGCCCAGAACCGCACGCGGGTGCCGGTCCCCTCGGCGGGGCCGGCGTCGACCAGTTCCTCCGGGACGGCGTAGTTGAAGTCCTGCTTCCACAGGCGCCCTTCCCGCTTGATCTCCACCTCGACCCGCGTCGAGAGCGCGTTGACCACCGAGATGCCCACGCCGTGCAGGCCACCGGACACCGCATAGGAATCCGAGTTGAACTTGCCGCCGGCGTGCAGCTGGGTCATGACGACCTGCACCGTGGGCATGCCGGACTCGTGCATCTCCACGGGGATACCGCGGCCGTCGTCGATGACCTCGACGCCGCCGTCCTCGAGCAGGGTGACCTTGACCCCGGTCGCGTGGCCGGCCATGGCCTCGTCGACGGAGTTGTCCACCACCTCCCAGATCAGGTGGTGCAGACCTCGCGGTCCGGTGGAACCGATGTACATACCCGGACGCAGCCGGACGGCCTCGAGTCCTTCGAGAACGGTGATCGACGATGCACCGTAATCGCTCGAACCCTTCTTGCTGGCCTTGCTCTTGGCGTCCGCCACGTGCGAACTCCTCGCGTCTCGGGGGTCTGGGGCTCGCCCAGTCTACCTGCGACAACCCCCTCGGGGCCCACGGGCACACCAGGGACACCCGACCACCGGTCTGTCAGCCGCCCTCCGGCGTCGGTAAACCGTCGCTCTATCCGTACGTGTCGCGCGGCCCACGCCCCGAGACGTGCAACGGGCCCATGCGCCAGCTCGGCTTCTCGGGCCCCTCGATCTTGAGCCTTCGGACGTGGCCCGGTCCCATGGCCGCGGCGATCTTGCGGAGGATGTCCGCCGCCACCAGACGCAGCTGGGTGGCCCAGGCGGTACTCGAGGCGCGGACGTACAGGATCCCCTCCTCCAGACGTTCGGGCGTCGCGTGCGCGGAGACGTCCTCGCCGACGATGCGGTCCCACTCGGCAAACAACCGGCCGGTGGTGACCTTGTCGTCCCACCCGCGCTTCTTGGCCACCTGCCCGACCAGGCGGCCGAGGGGTTGCGGATCCCAGGGGTCGGCGCCCGAACCCGTCCATCCCCGCTTGCGCAGTCGCTTGCCCGCCCCGACCGGGCCGGTTCGTCCCCGCCCGACCTGCTTGCCCTCCGCGCGGGCCCGGGTTCGCGCCTCCTCGAGCGCCTGCCTGGCCACGTCATAACCACGTTGTGGCTTGTCAGACGGTGTTTTGGGATCCCTACCCTGATCGCTCATCCCGGCCCTGCCTCCCTGTTGTCACTGATGCCCTCGTCGTCGTCGTCCCGGTTGCTCTTGTCCGGTGACACCGTTATCCCGGAGTGACGGGCGGCGCCCTCCCCCGTCATCACGACGTCGTGACGGACACCCCGCAGGCCGTCCGGCACGTCCTCCCCGACCGCTGCGGTGACCAGCACCTGCTCCACCCCGGCCGCCACGTCGGCCAGCGCGGCTCGGCGGTGGCGGTCGAGTTCGGCGAACACGTCGTCCAGGAGCAGCACCGGCTCGATCCCGTCCGCGCGGAACAATTCGAGCGAACCGAGGCGCAGCGACAGCGCGAGAGACCACGTCTCCCCGTGACTCGCGAACCCCTTGGCCGGCTCCTCGCCGAGTCGCAACTCGAGGTCGTCCCGGTGCGGGCCGACGAGCGACATCCCGCGATCGATCTCGTCCTGACGACGCCGACCGAACTCCGCGAGCAGAACCGCCTCGACGAGCTCGGGGTCGGTCAGCTCGGATTCGCCGGGCGGCCCGTCGACCCGGAACCGGTACGTCAGTCCTGCCGGACGGGATTCAGGGGCCAGACCACGATAGGCGTCGACGACGAACGGGCGCAGTTCCTCGAGCAGTGCGATCCGTCCGGCGACGATCCGCGCCCCCAACTGGGCGAGTCGGCCATCCCACACATCGAGGGAATCGAGGGCGGCGGCGGTGTCCTCGCCGCGTCCGCGCCGGAGGGCACCGGACAACGATTTCAGCAGAGCGGACCGCTGTCTGAGCACCGAGGAATACTCACTCAAGGTCCCCCCGAGGGCGGGCCGACGCTGGACCATCAGCTCGTCGAGCAGTCTGCGGCGCTCGGCCGGCTCGCCGCGCACCAACGCGAGGTCTTCCGGGGCGAAGAGCACGGATTGGACCACGCCGAGGATGTCGCTCTGACGGCGACACGGCGAGGTATTGAGTCTGGCCCGATTGGCCCTGCCGGAGTTGAGGGCGAGTTCGACGGTGAGCTCGCGGCCGGCGTTGTGGGCGAGTGCTCCGACCAGCGCGGTCTCGGCGCCCGTCCGGATCATGGGTGCGTCGCTGGCCACGCGGTGCGATCTCAGGGTGGCCAGCACCCCGATGGCCTCGAGGACGTTGGTCTTCCCGTGCCCGTTGCGACCCACCAGGGTGGTGACCCCGGGTTCGAGCTCCAGCTCCAGCAGCGGCCAGGAACGGAAATCCAGGAGCTTCAGGTTTTTCAGGTGCATACCGTCGGGCTTCGGGTGAGCAGACTCAACCGGGCAGGCGGACGGGCATGAGCAGGTAGGTGTAGTCCGAGTCGATCGGCGCTATCGCACCGTCGGCGTCCGCCGTCGGGAGGGCGTCGGGTGCGGGGCGGAGCACTGCGGGGCGGCTGGCCTGGGTGAATCCGAACGTCACTCGCGACGAGTGCACGCTGCCCAGGCCGTCGAGCAGGTAACCCGGGTTAAAGGCGATGGTCAGCGGCTCGCCGATGAACTCCACCGGGAGCGTCTCGGACGCCTGCGCGGCATCGTCGCCTCCGGCGGAGAGCGCGAGCTCCCCGGCGGAGAACGTCATGCGCACCTGCACTCCGCGATCCGCGACCAGGGCCACACGCTTGATGGCGTGGACCAGCGACTCGACCTCGACGATCGCCATTGACGTGTGCTGCGCGGGCAGGAGCTGACGCACCTTGGGGAACTCGGCGTCGAGCAGCCGGGTGGTGGTTCGCTGACCGGAGACCAGGACGCCGAGGATGCCCTCCGCCCCGACCTCGGATCCGGCGCCCAGGCTCAGGTCGACGCGACCGCCCTGGCCCGCCGACCGGGTGACCTCGGAGAGGGTCTTGGCCGGGATGAGCACCTCGACCGCGACGTCGTCCCGGGCGGGCTCCCATTCGAAGTCCCGGATGGCCAGGCGGAAGCGATCGGTGGCGATGAGACTCACCCGCGTGCCCTCGATCTCCATCCGGATCCCGGTGAGCATGGGCAGGGTGTCGTCCTTGCCGGCCGCCACGGCAACCTGGCCCACGGCCTCGGAGAACGCGTCGACCGCAGCCGAACCGGTGACCCCCGGCATGGCCGGCAGGCGCGGGTAGTCCTCGACCGGCATCGTGGGTAGCGTGAACTTGGCCGAACCGCAGACGATGTACATCTTCTGCGCGGTAACCGTGACCTCGACCGGCCGGTCCGGGAGGGCGCGGGCGATGTCGGCGAGCAACCGCCCCGACACCAACGTGCTGCCCGGCTCGGTCACCTCGGCCGGCACGGAGACCTGGGCGGAGGTCTCGTAGTCGAATCCCGAGATGGTCAGACCCGAATCGGCTTCGATCAGGACGCCGCCGAGGATCGGCACCGACGGGCGCGACGGCAGGGTGCGTGCCACCCAGGCCACGGAGTCTGCGAAGTCCTCGCGGGTGACGCGGAACGTCGGATCCGTGATCTCCATCGATGACCTCTTTCAGGCGGGGTGGATACCGGTGATCGGTATCTGGTCGGTTGGTCTATTCGGGTTGGTGCTGCGGCGCCCGGTGTCTTCCACCGGAGCATCTCCATGAGAGTAACCGCTCCCGCCGACACCGGGGACACGGAGTCCTGTAACCCGGTCAAGGAGGCTCGCCGTTCCACATGCCTACTTCTAACTACAAGACATTAGAGAGATAAGTAGTAGTAGTAGGTCCTGTGAAATTGTGAGTTACAGGTCCTTCTTGCAGGTCTTGTGCCATTTCACCCTGTGCACGCAACTACGCCATCTTGTGATTTGCCCGAGGGGGTCGGTGTAATCACAAAAGTTGGTCCACCCTCTGTCCACCGTTGGTCCACAGGACTCCACAGCTTTGTCCACAGCTGTGAAGGGTGTGACGACGGGTGCAAAAGAGATCACAATTGTGTTGCGGCGAGGTCGTAGGGGGCGTCCGAGTGCTGGAAATCAGCCAAACCGGCCGTCCGACACGCGCGCGAGGAGGGTCCGGAAACCTGCCGGAGAAGCGAGCGCGGGGATTCCGGCGCTCGCTCGGTCGGGTGCCGGAGGACCCGGGCGGGGAGAGGACGGCACGGGATAGAGAGGACCGCAGCGGGTGGAGAGGGGGTGCCTCAGAGCGAACGCGAGCGTTCCTTGATCCGAGCGGTGAGCTCCTGGATCTGGTCGTACGTGCGCCTGTCGTCCTTGATCTCCTTGAGGATCTTGCGCTGGGCGTACAAGACCGTGGTGTGGTCCTTGCCGCCGAAGGTGACGCCGATCTTGGGCAGGGAGAGGTCTGTGAGCTCGCGGCACAGGTACATGGCTATCTGCCGGGAACGGGAGAGGGACCGGGTCTTGGACGTGCCGCAGAGTTCGTCGATGCTGGTGGAGAAGAACTCCGCCGTGACGGCCATGATCGTCGCGGCCGAGATCTGCAGGGAGTCGTCGTCGGAGACGACGTCTCGGAGGACGACCTCGGCCAGTGGTACGTCGACCTCGTGACCGTTCAGCGAGGCGAACGCCACGACGCGGATCAACGCGCCCTCGAGCTCACGGATGTTCCGCTGGACGCGGGTGGCGATCAGCTCCAGGACGTCCCGCGGCACCACGTAGTTCTCGGACTTGGCCTTCTTGTCGAGGATCGCGATGCGGGTCTCGAGCTCGGGCGGCTGGATATCGGTGATCAGACCCCACTCGAACCGGGTGCGCAGGCGATCCTCCAGCGGCTGGAGCTGCTTGGGCGGCCTGTCGGAGGAGATGACGATCTGCTTCTGCGCGTTGTGGATCGTGTTGAACGTGTGGAAGAACTCCTCCTGGACCTGCTCTTTACCGATCAGGAACTGGATGTCGTCCACCAGGAGGATGTCGACCTCGCGGTAGCGCTTCTTGAACATGTTCTGCCGGCCGTCACGAACGGAGTTGATGAAGTCGTTGGTGAACTCCTCGGTCGAGATGTACTTGACCTTCTGTTCGGAGTACATCCGCAGGGAGTAGTGACCGATCGCGTGGAGCAGGTGTGTCTTCCCGAGTCCGGATTCGCCCCAGATGAACAGTGGGTTGTACGCGCGTGCCGGCGCCTCGGCGACCGCCAGGGAGGCGGCACGCGCGAAGCGGTTGGAGTTTCCCTGGACAAACGCGCTGAACGTGTAGCGCTCGTTGAGTCCGGGCGCAGTGGCGGCGGACAGCGCCTCGTCCCGATCGCTTCCGTGGAGGAGTCGCTCCGCGGCGATCTGTTCCTCGGTCATCCGGGTCGGCCGAGTGGTGGCGGGAGGATTCTCCTGCTCCGCCTCCGGGCGGTGGATCTCGTCCACGTCGATCGGTCGGCTCTCGTCGTACTCGCCTGACTGGGCGTGGGTACTGGCGAGCGAGGTGTCGACCTTGACGGCCAGGTCGACCGGTTCGCCGAGTTGTGAGCTCAGGGCCCGGGTGATCGGTCCGCGCAGAACGGACTCGATGTTGTCCCGGGCGAACGCGGAAGGTGCGGCGAGCATCGCGAAACCATTGACCACGGCGATCGGTTGGACCAGCCGCAGCCAGGCCTGTTGCTGGCGGGTCAGGAGAGGGTTGTCGTCGCTCGCCAGGGCCGGGTCCGTCAGCTTGTCCAGGACAGCGCTCCACACGTGCTCGAGTTCAGGAGACACGATGGGCGGTCTCCTCTCGTCTGTGTGAAGCGGGTCCCGTGTGTGAAGCGGGTCCCAGCGGGTACGGCCTCCGGTGGGACCGTTCGCCACACTCTATCCACAGGCTCCCAACCCGGGGAACTGCGGTATCCACACAGTTGTCCACAGCTGTGGAGGGGAGACCTCTCCCGTGGTAAAGGGTTTGGTCTCGAGTGGCAGTAGTGACGGGTTGGTCGGTTCGGAATCACATCATGTGGCCCTCGTCGGGCTGGCTGATAGACGACCGTAACAACACCGCGAACTCTTGAGCAACCCTCAAGATCAACTGGAGGGCTGCAAGTCAAGCACCTGCCCTCCCGGCGTGTCTCGGTCGTCCTGCCAAGTGGTGCCCGTCGACCGGGCGGGATCACACAGTTTGGTGGCCGCCGCCTCGTGAGCGTAATCTTGAACAGTCTGTCGCGCGCCCGTGGGGCGTGTGGCGCGTCGTGTCGCCGCCCAACGTGGTGCCGGCGACGACATCAGGATTTCGATCGGGCGCACCAGTGGCGCTGACTTCACGTGAGGAGCCATCATGGCCAAGGGCAAGCGGACTTTCCAGCCGAACAATCGTCGTCGTGCCAGGGTGCACGGCTTCCGTCTCCGGATGCGTACGCGCGCCGGCCGCAGCATCGTCGGCGACCGTCGCCGCAAGGGCCGCGCCTCGCTGACGGCCTGATCCGGGCCGGGGTGGCGAGTGCTTCCCAGGACCCACCGACTCCACCGCTCCGCTGACTTCGCGGCGGTGGTTCGCAGAGGTGCCAGGAAGGGCCGCCGCACCATGGTCGTGCACGCCCACGTGGACTCTTCCCAGATCCGCGTGGGCGGTCCGCGTTTCGGGCTGGTCGTGAGCAAAGCCGTCGGGGATTCGGTGACTCGTCACCGCGTCAGCCGGCGGCTTCGCCATGTCGCGAGCAGCCTCCTGGGCGAGTTCGACGACGACCTGCTCGTGGTGATCCGGGCCAGTCCCGCAGCCGTATCGGCCACCCACGAGGAACTGGAACGCGACCTGCGGAAGGGCCTGACCGCTGCCGCCGCCCGGGCTCGGGAGTCGTCGGTGTGACCGCGAACCCGAGCGCGAATCCGCCCGGCCCGGTCGCCAGGGTGCTGTTGTGGATGCTCGACTTCTATCAGAAGGGCATCTCCCCTCTCACGCCGCCGAGTTGCCGCTTCGAACCCTCCTGCAGTAGCTACGCGGTGCAGGCGGTCCGCGTGCACGGCGCCTGGTACGGAACCTGGCTGGCGGTGTGGCGGGTGCTGAGATGTGGCCCGTGGACCCCGGGCGGTTGGGATCCGGTGCCGGAGCCGCGCGCCCCCGATCCACCGACCCATCATCCGCACGAGCATCCCGACAACTCCGAACGAAGCTAGGACCCACCACCGATGTCGTTCATCACCAATCCCCTGGTCTATTACCCGATCTCCGGGATCCTCTGGTTCTGGCACAAGATCCTCACGTTTGTCGGCGGTCTCCTGCCGTGGGTCGACGCACCGGACTCCAACGGCGTCATCTGGGCGCTCTCGGTGATCTTCCTGGTGGTGACGCTCCGCATCATGCTGTTCTGGCCGGCTGCCAAGCAGATCCGCTTCTCCCGCAAGATGCAGGAGATGCAGCCGCGGATGAAGGAACTGCAGAAGCGGTACAAGAACGATCGCGAGAAGCTGGCCACCGAGACCCGGAAGCTCCAGAAGGCCGAGGGTTTCAACCCGGTCCTGGGCTGTCTGCCGATGTTCATCCAGATCCCGGTGTTCCTGGGTCTGTTCCACGTGCTCCGCTCGTTCAACCGGATGGGTGAGCAGTTCGGCGCCCTCGGCATGACCGCCGAGGAGACACGCAACACCGGCAACTACGTGTTCAACGCCGACGAGGTCCAGAGCTTCCTGGACGCGCGTCTGTTCGGCGCCCCGCTCTCCTCGTTCATCTCACAACCGGTCGAGCAGTTCCAGGCGTTCGTCGACCCGGGCTCGGTGCTGGACTTCGAGCGCTGGAACATCATCCTGGTCGCGATCCCGCTGATGATCGTCTCGGCGGTCACCACCCACCTCAACGCCCGGATCTCGCTGTCCCGCCAGTCCCCCGAGGCCGCGGCCAACCCTCAGGCCAAGATCATGAACCAGCTGATGCTGTGGGCGTTCCCCATCGGCATCCTGGTGACCGGTGCGTTCTGGCCGATGGCGATCCTCGTCTACATGGTCACCAACAACCTGTGGACGCTCGGTCAGCAGTACTACCTGTTCGAGAAGATGGCCAAGGAGGACGACGCGGCTGCGCTCCTGCGACGCGAGGAGCAGAAGTCGCTGGCCCCCAGGGTGGGCGTCAAGCCGACCAAGCCCAAGAAGACCAAGGGTGGTGGGGAGGGTTCCTCCGCGGCCGCCACGCGGGTCGTTGGTGGTGACGCCGATGGGGTCGACGACGACAAGGTGGACCTCGTCAAGACGAGCGGGCCCGCGTCCTCTCCGGGGGCGGCACCGCGACCGGGCCAGCGGCCGCAATCGTCCGGTGGGCAACGCACACGTCCCGCCCCGAAGGGCGGCGGTGGCGGGCAGGGCAAGAAGAAGAAGCGGAAACGCTGACCCCCGCGAGAAGTCCAGATAGACAAGGTCCCCGATGCCCCGGCATCGGGGACCTTGTCCCATACTTGGGGGGAGTATTCGTCAGCCCGCGTGGGTGTGACGATCGGCGGTCATGACGGAGGCAGGTCCATGTCGAAGAAGAACATCGAGGTGTCCGAGGAGCGTCTGGTCGAGGAGGGCGAGGTGGCCGGGGATTACCTCGAGCAGCTTCTCGACATCCTGGACTTCGACGGGGACATTGATCTGGATGTGGAGGGTGACCGGGCGATCGTGAGCATCGACGGCGGGGACGATCTGGACGCCCTGGTGGGCCCGGACGGGTCGGTGCTGGACGCGGTGCAGGAGCTGACCCGCCTCGCGGTTCAGCAGGAGCTCGGGGAACGCAGTCGACTCATGTTGGACATCTCCGGATGGCGGGCTGCCAAGCGTCAGGCGCTGTCGGAGACAGGACGGGTGGCAGCGCAGCGTGTCCTGGAGTCCGGGGAGTCGGCGGAGCTCGAGCCGATGAACCCCTTCGAGCGCAAGATCATCCACGACGCCATAGCGGAGATCGAGGGGGTCGCCTCCGATTCGACCGGGGCCGAGCCCCACCGCCGGGTGATCATCCTCCCGGAGTAGCCGGTCGGCCATGGAGGGTAGGCGATAGACACCGACAGGGGTGCGGGCGCAGAGCCCGCACCCCTGTCGTATGGAGCCATTGAATTACACCCACGTTATTCCGCGGAGTGTTTCACGTGAAACGTTTGCAGATCGAGTTGAGAGGCGAGTTATTCCCATGTCCGAGGACACCAGGCCCGAAGCGTCACGTGACGCACGCAGAGACGATACCGAGGCCGAGGCGGAATCCGTCGTCGGTTCGGATCCCGCCGTTGAGCTTTCCTCCCCTTCCGGATCCGGGACGACGCCGGAGACTGCTCCGTGGGACGACCAATCCCTGCCTCCGACTCCGGTCGGCGCGGCAGAGGTGTTCGGCGATCGGCTGGAACTCGCGGTCCGATACGTGGAGATCCTTTCCACGGCGGGGCTCGAGCGCGGGTTGATGGGACCGCGGGAGCGTCCGCGCCTGTGGGACCGCCACGTTCTCAACAGCACCGCCGCCTCGGGGAGTCTGGGAGACGGCGAGTCGGTAGTGGACATCGGGAGTGGGGCTGGACTGCCCGGTATCCCGCTGGCGCTGGCACGTCCCGATCTGCGGGTGACTCTGGTCGAGCCCCTGCTGCGGCGGGTGACCTTCCTGGAGGAGGTGGTGGAGGAGCTCGAGCTGAATGTCCACATCCTCCGGGGCCGGGCCGAAGAGTCGGACGTCATCGAGCAGGCCGGGGATGCCGATGTGGTGATTTCGCGGGCCGTCGCGCCGCTGGCCAAGCTCGCGGGATGGTCCGCTCCCCTGCTTCGTCCCGGGGGTCGGATGATCGCCCTCAAGGGTCTCTCGGCAGGCGACGAAGTCGAACGGGACGCAAAGGCTCTCCGGAAGCTCGGCTTCGAGGATGTCAGGGTGGAGATAGTCTCCGCTCCGGACGCGGAAGAGACGAGGCTGGTGATCGCCACACTCGGGACTAGGATGGGTAGTCGTGGGTCACGGTCCAGCGCTGGTAAACGCCGTCGACGCTGAGTGAGCCCGCGGGGTTTCCTGCGGATCGCCGTTTCACGTGAAACATTGACGCCTGGGACAGCAGAGCAGGTCTACGAGTTGTTCCCATAGAAAGTTGAAAGGTGACGGATGTCCGACGACGAGACCCCGATCTTCGCCGCCGCACGGCAGGCGAACGAGGTACTGCACGGCGGAGCTCCCGCCCTGCAGAGGCCGGCGCACCCGCGGATCATCACGATCGCCAATCAGAAGGGTGGGGTGGGTAAGACCACGTCCACGGTGAATATCGCGGCGGCTCTGGCGCTGGGTGGCCTGGGAGTCCTGGTGCTCGATATGGACCCGCAGGGTAACGCGAGCACCGCGCTCGGGGTCGACCACCGTGAGGGCACCCCGTCCAGCTACGAGTTGCTGATGTGGGAGGACACTCTCGAAGACCTGATGCAGAAGAGCCCGCACGCGGAGCGTCTCTTCTGCATCCCCGCGACCATCGACCTGGCCGGCTCGGAGATCGAACTCGTCGGCCTGGCTCAGCGCGAGCGTCGCCTCGCGGAGGTGTTGAACCAGGATGACCTGAGGTCGCTGGGGATCGACTACGTCTTGATCGACTGCCCGCCCTCGTTAGGTCTGCTGACGGTCAACGCGATGGTCGCGGCCCGCGAGGTGTTGATCCCCATCCAGTGTGAGTACTACGCCCTCGAGGGGGTGGGTCAGTTGCTGCGCAACGTGGAACTCATCCAACAGCACCTCAATCGGTCCCTGGAGATCTCCACCATCATGTTGACCATGTACGACGGGCGGACCAAGCTCTCCGAACAGGTGGCCGGTGAGGTCCGCCAGCACTTCGGGGACACCGTGCTCCGGACGGTGATACCGCGCAGTGTGAAGATCTCCGAGGCGCCCGGCTACGGCATGACGATCCTTCAGTACGACGCCGGGTCGAGGGGCGCCCTGGCCTATCTTGACGCGGCCAAGGAATTGAACAGCCGCGCTGATCGGATCGAGACGGGTGAGGGTGCCGCAGCGGCAACTCGTAGCGTGGAGGAGACACGATGAGTCAACAGCGTAGAGGCGGTCTCGGACGGGGCCTGGCCGCGCTGATCCCCACCGGCCCGGATGAGGGACCGCGGCTCGGTGACGATGCTGCGGACGTGATTCTCGGTCCGCGGGGCGGTGCTCCCCGGACCACTCCCCCGCGGTCCAGGTCTGCGAGATCGCCAGGCTCGGCGGCCCGCGATTCCGTGTCCGGGGAGCTGGGCGCTGCGGGTGCCAGCGGCGCCGAGAGTGCGGACGGGAAACAAGCACCGGGTAGCGCTGGGCAGAGCGCGGATGTTTCACGTGAAACCGACGAGCTGGTCGACCCGGGAGCGATCTACCGGGAGATCCCGCCCTCGGACATTGATCCGAACCCCAAGCAGCCGCGCACCTCCTTTGACGAGGAAGCGCTCGCTGAGCTCGCGCACTCGGTCAAGGAGTTCGGGCTCCTGCAGCCGATCGTTGTCCGTGAGATGCCGGACGGTCGATACCAGCTGATCATGGGCGAGCGTCGTTGGCGTGCGAGCCAGCGGGCGGGACTCGACGCGGTTCCCGCGATCGTCCGCCAGACGGACGATCAAGACCTGCTCCGTGATGCGCTGCTGGAGAACATCCACCGTGTCCAGCTCAACCCGCTCGAAGAGGCCGCCGCCTACCAACAGCTCCTGGAAGAGTTCGACGTCACCCAGGCCGAGCTCGCGGCACGGATCGGCCGTTCCCGTCCGGCGATCACCAACAGTATCCGTCTACTCCAGCTCCCGACGGCGGTGCAGCGACGGGTGGCAGCGGGGGTCCTCTCCGCCGGGCACGCGCGTGCCCTGCTGGGGTTGGACGCCGGGGCCCCGGCGCAGGACGACCTCGCCGCACGCATCGTTGCCGAGGGGTTGTCGGTGAGGGCCACAGAAGAGATCGTGACCCTCGCCAACCGGGACGCCGGAGATTCGACGCCCAAGCCTCCCCCGGCCCCCAAGGGCCGCCAACGCAATCCTGAGCTGGAAGTCGTGGCCGGGCGGTTGTCCGATCGGTTCGAGACCTCGGTCTCCGTCACGATGGGGCGCCGGAAGGGTCGGATCACCATCGACGTGGGCGATTCCGAAGACCTGCAGCGGGTCCTGGATCTGCTCGAGGGCGGGTCGACCGGAACGTCACGATGATCTCGATCCAGCCATTGGACCTCTCCGCGGTGGACCAGCTCGGTCCGCGCGCCCGCAAATGCGTCTACTGGCAGACTGACGGACAGGCCGGGCACGACGCACCGGCTGATCCGGAGTTCGAGAAGGAAGCCTGGATCTCGCACGTGTCCCTGGAGTGGGGTGTCTGCGGGCAGGTTGCCAGGTACGGGGACCGATCGACCGCGGCCGCTTTCTATGCGCCGCCGGGGATGGTTCCGCGGGCCGCATGCTTTCCCACCTCCCCTGTCGGGGCGGACGCGACCCTCCTCGCGGGAATGAGCGTGGAACATGGAGCGCCGGCCGGATCGCTCACCTCTGTGCTCGATGCGGTGGTGGTGGACCTGCGGAGCCGGGGAATCAAGGCGATAGAGGCTTTTGGAGTGACGTCCGAGGACCCCGGGTCGGTAATGTCACGTGACAGCTGTGGTGCGGACTCGTGCGTCGCGTCGCGGAGCTTTCTGATCGAGCACGGTTTCACCGTGGTGGCAGAGCACGAGACGCATCCGCGCCTGCGCCTGGACATCGACAGCGAACATCTGTGGAAAGCTGATGTGGAACGCGCGCTCGATCAGCTGTTCGCGGAGCGGGGTTTCGCCACCAGGAGACTCGGGGTGCTGTCCGGCGCATCAGCGCGGGCGCGGGGCTGAGAGACCCCCAGCAGGCGACGGGGGCCGGGTCGGAACAGCGGAACTCAGTTCCGGTGGCGCTGCTCGTAGTCGATCAGGTCGTTGACGGACATCGAGCCGGTGGCGTGATCGTCCTCGTCCAGGAGGTAGAGGCGCTTGACGCCCACGAGGATGGAATCGATGATCGTGTCCTGCGCGGTGCGACTACCGAGGATCTGGAGGTCGGCAGGGTTGTGGGCATAACCCAGGACGATCTGAATGGACGGCATCCGCGTCATCCGCAGAAGAGGCCAACTCCGGCCGTGCGTGCGGCAGTCGCGTAGTTCGGTCCGGCTGACGATCTCCCGCTGGATGAAGCCGGACAGGGCCTCCCCGAGCATGGACTCGGCCCCGAGCGAGTTGCCGAAGTAGAACGTGGCGACGCCGTTGCCCACCGGGTTGGGGTGGCGATCCAGGCGGAGCGAGATCATCAGATCGGCGTTGAACGCGTTGGCGATCTCGGCCCGCTCGGGGTCCGTGGGGATCATGGCCTCGGGACGGGACAGGAACACCTCGACCCCGGCCTGGTTCATCCGCTCGGACAGGCGACGGGTGATGTCCCACAGCAGCTCGGCGTCCGTGATGGTCCCGAGCGGGGTGTCCATCCGAATCGGGTTCTCCGAACCGCTCGGCCCGGGATCCAGGACGATGCGCTTGCCGGCGAGCATCGGGCCGGAGGTCCGGGCCCGCTCCCGCTCGACCAGCGACGCCACGTCCCCACCCTTGAAGAGGGTCGAGAACCGACCGAGGGTGTCCAGGGTCTCCGAGCCCACCACGCCGTCGCCCGGCAACCCGCAGTCGCGCTGGAAGTCCGTCACGGCCGAGTGGGTGAGAACACCGAAGGTCCCGTCGACGAGACCGGAGTAGAAGCCGAGCTCCCCCAGCCGCCGCTGGAGCTGCGCGACGTCGTCACCCGCCAGCGGCTTGGAGACGATGTAGCTGAGATCGCGGGTGCCCAGGACGTGGCTGGCGTCCTGCAGGGCGGCCTCGGTCGCGGGCCCCACGATCCCGTCCGAGATGAGCGCACGGGCCTGCTGGAAGGCCAGCACCGCCGTCTCCAGATCCGCGTCGAACACCGCGTCGGTGCGGGCCAGGATCGACCCGGTCTCGGGTTCGGTGACACCGACGGAATCGATGTTGTGGAGTAACCCCATGCCTGCGAGGGTGGCCCGGATGGACGCCACCTCGGGCCCACGGTCACCACGTCGCCACGCCATGGGTCTCCTCACGATTGTCCGCTGATACCCGGATGAACTTACCGCTTCCCGCCCGGTGATGCCCGGAGCGCACCCGTGCGGGGCGGGGTTGTCGATTGCCGGGGACTAGAGGATGTCGCCGAGCTCGGTGCGCAGCGCCGCCTTGGACTTGGCGCCGGTGATGCGCTTGACGGGCTTGCCCTCCGAGAACAGCAGCAGAGCCGGGATGGCGGTGATCTGGTACTCGGCCGCCAACTCCTGGTTGGCCTCCACATCGACCTTCGCCACGGTGAGCTTGTCGGACTCCGCCCCGGCGAGCTCGTCGAGGACGGGGGCCATCATGGTGCACGGGCGGCACCAGGTGGCCCAGAAGTCCACCAGGACGGGCTTGGACCCGCTGGCCGCGAGGACGGCGTCGGCGAAGTCGGCCTCGGTCACGTCGATGATGTTCGGGGTGTTGGCAGCCATGCTGATCGATCCTCTCGGGAGCGGTACGTGGAGTGGGTGTGGTTCGGTGTGGCGATCGCCGATGTCGGGCCTGGTCGGTGCAGAGTCTGCCCGGAGCCGGATCTGACGGGGTCAGGCCTGCTCGGCCAGCCAGCGCTCGGCGTCGATCGACGCGGCGCAGCCCGACCCGGCGGCGGTGATGGCCTGACGGTAGCGGTGGTCCACGAGGTCGCCGCAGGCGAAGACGCCGGGCAGCGAGGTCGCGGTGGTCTGGCCGGTGAGGACGTAGCCGTCGTCGTCGATCTCCACCTGGTCCCGCACGAGCCCGGACCTGGGATCGTGGCCGATGGCCACGAACATCGCCGACGCCTCGAGCTCGCGGGTCTCGCCGGTCACCGTGTCGCGGAGGCGGAGCTTCTCCACGGAGCCGGTCGGGCCGGCGAGGACCTCGTCGACAGTGGTGTTGAGGCAGAACGAGATCTTCTCGTTCTCCCGGGCGCGCTCGAGCATGATCTTGGAGGCCCGGAACTCCTCGCGGCGGTGGACGATGGTCACCGAGGAGCCGAACTTGGTGAGGAAGGTGGCCTCCTCCATCGCGGAGTCACCGCCGCCCACCACCACGATCGGCTTGTCACGGAAGAAGAAGCCGTCGCACGTGGCGCAGGAGCTCACTCCGCGGCCGAGGAGCTCCTGCTCTCCGGGAACACCGAGGTAGCGCGCGGCCGCTCCCATCGCGAGGATCACGGCGCGGGCGCGGTGCTCCTCGTCCCCCACGCGGACGATTTTGACGTCGCCGGCCAGGTCGATCGAGGTGACGTCCTCCATGCGGAGGTCCGCACCGAAGCGCTCGGCCTGCTCCCGCATCTGCATCATGAGGTCCGGGCCCATCATGCCCTCGGCGAAGCCGGGGAAGTTCTCGACCTCCGTCGTGGTCATGAGCGCGCCGCCGAACTGGGAACCCTCGAACACAACCGGCTTGAGCTCAGCGCGAGCGGAGTAGATGGCGGCGGTGTACCCGGCCGGGCCGGATCCGACGATGATGACGTCGTGGAGGGTGTCGCTCATGGGTTTCTAGAGCTCCTTAGCGGGAGGGAGTGCGGGTGGGATGAACTGGGGCACAGCACAGCTCTGTTCCAGCTCTACTGCGCCTACTTAGGCCACAACACTCGGGGGGACGGCGTTGTTCCCTCAGGCCGACAGGGTCACACCCTCGAGCAGGACCCCTAGTCTGGCCCGACCACGCGAGCACCGGCTCTTGACGGTGCCCGGGGGGACGTTGAGTAGGTGGCTCGCCTCGGCGACAGTGCACCGCAGCATGTCGACGACGACGACCGCGTCCCGCTGTTGCGTGGGCAGTTCCGCCAGGGCCTCGGCGACGATGATCGCGTAGGCGGGGTCCTGATAGAAGTGGTCGCGGAGCGAGATCTGTTCGTGCAGCGTCGGGGTGAGCTCCGAGTGCGTGCGCAGCCGCTGGGCGCGCATCTTGTCGAGGCAGGCGTTGACCACGATGCGGTAGAGCCAGCCCTGGACGGGACACGCGTGCCGGAAGGTGTCGGCCTTCCGGTAGGCCGAGATGAGCGCCTCCTGGAGGGCCTCGGCGGCGTCATCGCGGTTGAAGGACGTCCGGATGGCGAGCCGCCACAGGTAGTCGTAGTGGCGGCGGACCAGGGCCGAGAACGCGTCCGGGTCACCCGCCACGTGCGCGTCGAGCAGTTGAACGTCTGTCGCCGAGGACTCGGCGGTGAGGGGGACGCGTGCGGTGAGCGGGACGCGCGCGGTGACCGTGGCGTGGGCGTCGACGCCACTGGTGTTCACAGCACGGGTGTTCACGGGCGTCACGTTAGCCCGGCCCGGAGCACTGTGGGGTTGTCACAGTGGGGCAGTCACCACAATGGTTAAGCGGCTGAGGTGTCCAGGGGCTGAGGCGTCCAGGGGCTGAGGCGTTCAGAGGCTGGGGACTCTGCGGGTCGCCGGGGAGCCGGTGGCCTCGCGCTCAGCGGGTGAGTTCGACCTCGGAGATCGACGCGTCGTAGGCCTGGGGCCCGGAGGTGCCGAGCCGGGTGATCCACACCAGGACGTATTCCGACTCCACCGCGTCGTCGATGGTCACGGTCCCGGACCCGTCGCGCACGGTCCCCTTGCCGAGCAGCGTCGTGTCGTCGAGTGAGGTGGGCGTGGCGCTGTCAGCGGCGCGGATCTCGAACTCCACGCCGTCGTCGTCCGAGCGGACCACGACCTTCTGGACCTCGTTCGCCTCATCCAGCGAGAGAAGCAGTCCCACTCCGGGTTTGAATGCGGCTCCGCTGTCGCCGAGCTGGTTGAGATAGGTGTCGGTGGACCAGACCGTCGCGGTGTCGCCGTCGATCACGTTGGGTGCGCTCCCGGAGTTCTCGGCGGTGCCGGGGGACGAGGACGGCTGCCAGGAGGACGCATCCGCGACCTCGACGGGCGTGGTCGGAGAGGCGGCGGCGGGTACCGGCTCACCCTCCCCGGTCTCCTCCGGGTCGGGATCGACCGCCTCGGCGGAACGGCTGGCCTGGGCGGCGCGTTCGATCGCGTCGAGCTGTTGGGACAGCGGAGTCTCGTCCCCGCCCCCGGTGAGCGCTCCCAGCATCCACGCGGCCAGCAGGGCGATCACCACCACCGCACCGGCACTGGTCCCGGCCATGATGTGCCACCGACGCTTCTGGGTCTGGGCGTCGGGCGGGTTGTGCGAGTGGAGTTGCGGGTCGGGGTCCCCGGGAGGCGTGGAGGTATTGCCCGGGGAGTCGCCGGCTGCGGCGGGGGCAGTGGACGCGGCTGCGGTGGACAGGGGTCCGGAGTACCCCGGTGTGGCCGCGGCGCCGCCGGGTGTGGCGAACCCCTGCGCTGTGTGCTCCTGGGCTGCGCGTTCCTGCGCTGTGTGTTCGTGCGCTGAGTGATTCTGCGCTGTGTAACCCTGCGCGGCCGGCTGGACCGCGGAGTACCCGGCGACGGGGGGAGCACCCGGCGCGGCGGCGTGGGCCGGCCCGCCCACGCGGTCGGCGATCATGGACCTCACGGTGGCCGCCGAGCTCACCGACGACCCGTCGAGCGACCGCATGGCCAGAACGGCGGACTCGGGCGGAACCCCGGAACCGAGGACGGTGGGGTCGACCAACTCGTCGTCGTCGTCGACCGGGGCGGCACCGGGCCGGCCGTCGCGCGGCTCGTGGGCGTCCGATCCATCGGGCAGGGGCCCGGGCCAGCTGCCGGTGAGCAGCGCGTAGAGCACCGCCCCGAGCCCTCGGACGTCCCCGCGGGTGTCGGCGGAGGAACGCACGCCGGGGAACGCCAGGAGGGCGCGGCCGTCCTCGGTGAGGCGGATGCGGTCCGGGGAGTCCAGGCCCAGGGCCAGTCCCTTCTCCTCGGCGCGGGTGGCGGCGTCGGCCAGGCCCCGGACCGCGCCCACGGCGGAGCCGGGTTCGGGTTCTGCGACGGCCGCGGTGAGGCTGCGTCCCGGGACCCACTCGCTCACCACTATCCCGCCGGCACGGCCGCGGATCACGTCGAGCACGCGGGCGAGCCCGTCCGAGTACACGCCCGTCAGGGCCACTGTCCGGTCGAGGACCCCGGTGGCGGACCCGGGGGGTGCCTCGCCGGGGAGCGGGTCGACGAAGGTCAGTGCGACGTCGCGGCCGAGGCGCTTGTCGCGGGCCCGCCAGAAGGCCTGTCCGGCGACGCCACCATGGGGTTCGAGGAGCTCGTACCGACCGCCCGAGACCAGGCCTCCGGCAGTGAGGCGCGGTGGGGACGGGGTGGCGCCCTGCACCGGAGCTACGCGGCCATCACCCACCCGTCGACCTCCTCCAGATCACGCGGACGCCCACCCGGCCGGACCGCTCGTAACCCCCCTGAGTGTACGGACCCCCGCCCGGGGATCCGACTAACGCCTCAGTCGTCCCACCAGACCCCGCACGACGGGGGTCACCGCCTCCAGTTCCGGCAGGCGCGACCGGGACAGGATCGCCCCGGTGACCACGAGGGCGATGATCGCGGCCAGTCCGACCCGCACGACGAATCCGATGCTCCCGAGGGCGTCGGTCAGCAGGTGCAGGGGTAGGACGGTGTCGACGGCGAGGGCCACCAGTGCGCCGACGGCCGAGGCCCCGAGCGTCCACACGGCCGACTTCGCGGTCTCACGGCCGCGCAGCGAGCCGAGCTTCTTGCGGAGCAGCACGTAACCGGCCACCGCGCCCACGACCCACCCGATGCCGTTGGCCAGCGCCAGGCCGATCACCACGTGCGATCGCTCGTCGGCCACCATCGGGACGATGAGCGAGAGGACCACCCGGACAACGGTGATCGCGAGGATCACGAGGGTCGGGGTCCAGTAGTCCTCGCGGGCGTAGAACACCCGCTGCTGGAGCAGGACGATCGCGTAAGGGATCAGCGTGAACGCGCCGAAGGACAGGGTGAGTCCGAGGATGTCGGCGTTCTGGGCGTCGAAGTTGCCGTAGCGGAACAGGCCGGTGGCGATCGACGGGCCGAACGCGGTCATGAAGGCGATGATCGGCAGCAGGCCGAACAGGGACAGCCGGGTCCCGAGCGAGATGTCCCGGACGACCGCGTCGGTGCGACCGGCCACGCCGTTGTCGGCCAACCGCGGGTTGATGGCGGTGAGGAGCGTGACGCCGATGATCCCGTACGGCACCTGGAGGAGGAGCCAGTACGTGCCGTAGATGGCGATCGCGGCCTCGTCCGCGGCCGACCCGATGCGGTTGGTCATGACCAGACCGACCTGCGAGATGGCCACGTAGGTCACGCCGGCGAGGGCGTTGCCGCCGAACTGCTTGATCCGGGGGTCCAGGCCCCACTGGGGGCGCAGGCTCACCCCGGCACGGCGCAGCGCGGGGAGCAGCACCGCCGCCTGGACGATCACCCCCAGGGTGGTGCCCAGGCCCAGCAGCAGGATCGGCCCGCTGAGCAGGTTGACCGGCGCCGCCGGATCGATCCCGCTGCCGACCAGCGCGAACAGGGCGAGGGTCGCGATGGAGACCAGGTTGTTCCACACCGGCGCCCATGCCCCCGGGCGGAAGATCCCGTTGTAGTTGAGCACCGCGAGCATCACGGAGAACACGCCGTAGAAGAAGATCTGCGGCAGCAGCAGGAACGCGAACGCCGTGGCCAGGTCGGTGTTGACCTCACCGTCGCCCAGGTTGAGTTGGGTCAGCAGGGGCGCGCACGCCACCGCCACCACCGTCGCGACCAGGGCCAGGACAGCGGTGACCGTGAGCAGGCGCCGGATGAAGGACGCGCCGCCGTCCCGGTCCTCCTGCGCGGCCCGGGCGAGCAGGGGCATGAACATCGCGGTGAGCACCGAACCCAGGACGAGCTCGGTGATCATGTTGGGCAGCGTGTTGGCGGTGTTGAACGCCGAGGCCACGGCGGGGCCGAGCACGGTGAGGATGAGGATCATCCGCATGAACCCGGTGATCCGGCTGGCCAGGTTGGCCACGGCCATGGATCCCGTGGACCGCATCACCGAGGCGTCGGAGGTGTCCCGGGCGGTGACGCCCGTCCCCCCGCCCCGGCTCGTCAGGTCCGTGGAGGACGACTCCGCGGGTGGCACGGGAGAAGGTCCGATGGGGAGCGGGTCGACGGGGAGTGAGTCCGGCGCGAACGAATCGGCCACCGGGGGCGGCGCCACGGGGCGGGGCAGCACGGAACTCCCCGACTCCCGGCGTCGGTCCCGCAACCCGGGATCGGGTCTGCGCTGCCCGGGTTCGGCCGGACCCTGCTCGTCGTTCACGGTCGGTGCCCTTCATCTTCCGGGTCGAGGATCCCCCGACGGTAGCGCAGGTAACGACGGCCCCCCAGGACGAGGGCGAGGGCGGCAGCGGCGAGCGCGAAGGCCTGGGCGACCGGGTACCCGCCGGTCTGCACCGAGAGTCGGACCGGCTCGGACAGCGCTCGTCCGTCGGGTCCGAAGAGGGCGAAGGTCACGGTGTGGCGGACACCGCCCTCGGCGTCGGACTGGGTGGGCACCTGGAGGGTCCGCGAACCCGCAGCGGGGATCTGGACGATGCCCACCGGGTCCACATGGAGGTCCGGCGGCGCGGTGACCTCCACGTTCACGCGGACGGGGAACGGCAGGGTGTTGCGGGTGACCAACAGGAGCGGACTGTTGGGGCTGGCCATGGTGAAGATGCTCCCCGGCGGCAGCAGGTCGACGCGGGCCAGTGAGGCGGCCACCGTCTCCTGGAGTCGCTGGAGGCGACCCGTGGAGCGCGCCCGGGCGGCGGCCCCCGTCCCGGAGTCGGGGGTGAGGCCGTCGCCGCCCGCTCGGCGGCCGGTCTCCGAGATCACCCGGAGCGCGTCACCCACCATCGGGTCGATGTGCTCGTCCGCGCCGGCGGAGACGGGGTCGGAGGTGTCGACGAGTGACCGGAGGGTGTTGATCCCCTCGACCGCCGCCGCCAACCGGCGATCGAGCGGGCCCGCGGGATCGTCCCCGGACAGGTCGACGGCCCCGGGATCCACAGCTCCGGTGGGGTCCTCGGCCAGGCTTGCCCCGGGGATCGTCACGGGCCCGTTCAACCGCTCGGGCAGGGACACCGCGCGCATCCGTCCGGCCGACAGTTGGGTGCCGAGAGACTCGAGCAACGATCCCGCAGCCTGCCTGTCAATGGTCCAGACCTGCGGTGGGACGGCCAGGACGCCCTGGTCGGGGGCGGTCGCGACGCCGGCGGCGGCACCGGCTGCCGCTTCGGCGGCGGCATCGATGACCGGTGCGAGCAGCGCGGACCGCGCGTCCTGCAGCCGGGCCGCCGGGGAATCCGCGGTCAACCAGTACCGCGTGTCCGGGTCGGAGTAGCGGGGGTTCTCCGGGTTCTCCCCGGTCGCCGCGAGCGCGGCGCCGACGGTGGGCGAGAAGGTCAGCGCCCGCCCGCCGTCCGTCCCCGCCAGGCCGACGAGACCGGTCGGTGGAACCAGCCCGGTGTCCGTGCGCGTCGACGACGCGGCGACGATCGCCGTGGCCCCCGAACCCGTCAGGGCCCGGGCGGTCCCGGGGGCCAGCGTGCCCGAGGCGGGGAGGAGGAGGTCCGACACCGGGGCCACGTCGAGGATCCGCTCGACCGAGTCGGAGCGGTCGAGGGCGGCGGAGGTCAGGGTGCTGTCGCCGACCGCGCCGACGACGTCGAGGTCCGCCTGTGCGGCCGGGAGGGTCACCACACAGCCGCCGTCGGCCAGGGCCCGGAGCTCCTCCAACCACCGGGAGGCGTTGGCGGCCACCGCCTCGGAATCGACAGGGTCGGTCTCGTCCTCGTCGCGAGCATCGATCACCACGGGCCGGCCGTCGGCGAGCTCGGAGACCGTCCCCAGCAGGTCCGGATCCACCGCCAGGCACATTGCGCGGCGCAGGTCCGGGCCGCCGGGGCCGTCGAACGCGCCGGCCGCGGCCCGGACCAGGCCGGTGAGTCGGCCCTCCTCGGAGAGCTCGCGCAGCAGCGAGTCGTCGATCAGGGCCACCACCGGGTCCGGGCCGTTCTCGCCGGGTACGAGGGCGATCCGCGTGGGGGACGCCGCCAGCGGCCACAGCATGGTCAGCGGCACGGGAGACGGGCTCGGCCCGTCCGCCGGCCCGGGGAGGCCCGCCTCGTCGTCGTCGACAGGGGGGGCGTCGATACCGGGGAGGTCGGCACCGGGAAGGTCGGCACCGGGAAGCGGTGTGGGTGCGGGCGCCTCCGGGACGGGGAGCAGGGTGCGGGCGTCGTCGAGGCGCGCGGGCGACCCGCCCTGCGGCGTGCCGTTGACGTTGACCAGGAGCGGGTAGACGCCGGGCTCGGTGAGTTGCAGGTCCACGCCGAGGCTCCCGGGCACCTCGCGCGCGGGCATCGAGACGCGGTAGGGCACCGACTCCCCGGGGGCGAGGGTCTCGGCCACGCGCAGGAACTCGCCCCGGACTCCGAACGAGGGCTCCGACCACACCAGCGGCTCCCGCACCGACTCCGCGTCGTCGGCCCGTGGCCCCCGTTGGAGGCGGACATCCACCGACTCGAGAGGCACGTCACCGACGTTGCGGATGGAGCCCGACACCGTGACCGTGGGGACGCCGGCCTCCGTGCTGACGGGCTCCGGCCCTCCGGCCGCGGTGCCGTCGAGGACCCGGGGGGTGATGTCGTCGATCGTGATCCGCGCCAGCGCGGGCGCCGGGTTCGGGATG
Source organism: Rhodococcus sp. IEGM 1408 (assembly GCF_033142235.1). NCBI lineage: Bacteria > Bacillati > Actinomycetota > Actinomycetes > Mycobacteriales > Nocardiaceae > Rhodococcus > Rhodococcus sp. IEGM 1408. Next base: position 492,554 of record NZ_JAWLRW010000001.1, on the reverse strand, counting down.
TAACCCGCGGCTGTGGCCTGCTCCGGGGTGGCGGCGTGGCCCGGCCCGACCCCCCACAGGGGGGCGGAGGCCAGTGCCGCGCACACCGTCACCGGGACGACCGCCCGGACGAGCCGCCCACCCGGCCGCCGGTTCACGACCCTGACTCCTCCGGAGCGTTCCCGCGTGGACGGGTGTCGCGGGGCGGGGTGTTGCGCTGTGGGTCAGCGCGCTGCGGGGTGCTGCGTTGTGTGGAGCTGCGGGGTTGGTTGTTGCGGGGAGGGTTGGGGCGCGCTCCCCCACCCGATCGCCGGATCGGCTCGGGGCCGCCCGCGCGCCGGGACGGGTCGACGACCTGAGAGGGCAGCGCCTCGGGGGCCTGACCGGCGAGTTCCCCGCGCGCGAGGTCCGGGAGGAGGGATCGAGCCGACTCCACGAGCCGCCTCTCGTCCGGGTAGGCCAGGCGTTTGGGCAGGTCGGCGAAGGCCACCCATGCGACCTCGGTGATCTCCGGGTCCTCGTCGCACAGCTCACCGTGGTCGTATCGGATCAGGTGGTGGTGGACCGTCTTGTGGATCCGACGCCCTTCGGCGACGAACCAGTAGTCGATGATCCCGAGCGGGGCCAGGACCGTGCCGTCGACACCCGTCTCCTCGAGCACCTCACGCCGGGCGGTCTCCGCGATGGTCTCCCCCGGCTCGATGTGGCCCTTGGGCATGGACCACAGCATGCGACCCCGACGGTCGAGACGGCCGATCAGCGCCACCTCCAGGCGGGAGAGATCGGGATCCGCACCCGCTGCGGCCGCCTGCGCCAGCCCGCGGATCACCAGACCACCGGCCGAGGTCTCGAGCACCGTGCGCATGCGCTGACCGCCCCGCGGGTTCCGGCCTCCCGCCCGACCGCCGCGGGGGTTCTTGCCGCCGGAGACCTTCGCGCCGGCCTTGGGGCCCTGCTTGGGCCCGGATTTCCCACCGCTCTTGGCGCCGGCCTTGCCGGGTGCCGAGGTGCGGGTGGTGTTGGCGGACGCGGACTGGCCCGCGGAGGACCCGGACCTGGATCGGTTCGAATTGCGGGCCTGCCGTGGGGCCTGCCGCGCCGAGGTGGCGCCGGCGGTCCCGTCCCCGGTCCTGACCGTGTGCGTGGACGGGGTCGACTCCCCCGCGTCCGCACCGGCGTTCTGCCGCTGGGTGTCGGGCGACCCGTCCTGCCCGGGTCCACCCCGCCGGCCCCGGCCTCCGCGGCGTCGACGGCGGCCCTGACGGGCCGGCCCCTCTCCGGGCGTGCCTGCCTGACCGGATTGACCGGCCTGGTTCTGGCCGCCCGGCTTGTTCGGGCTCTTCTCGCCCTGCGGGGCCCGTTGTCCGTCGGTGCGCTGTCCGGCAGCCCGCTGCCCGTCAATGCGCGGCCGGTCCGAGCGCTGTCCACCGGTGCGCTGCCTGGCGGCGCGCTGCCCGGATCCACGGTCAGCACCCTGACCTGCGGCGGTCCGGTTTTCGGCCCCGGGTCCGGCGGGCCGATGTGCACGTCGGCGCCGCGACGCGTTGGCGCGGGGTTCGACGGGGCGTTCGGCTTCAGACACCCATCGATGCTACCGGCCGGGGCTGCGTGTTCCGGAATCGTCGGCGTGCCGCCCGCGGGCCGGTGGGAACTCAGGCACCGAGCGCCGGCCCGACGACCGGCTACTGGTCCCGCAACTCGCGCTCGAGCAGCCTGTCACCGGGGCTAGAGTCCGGAGCATGAGCTCCGATTCCGCAGGTCACGCCCTGGTCCTCCGCCACCGGGCCAAGCCGGGGCGGAGGGAGGAGTTGGTCGCGGTGTGGCGCAGGCACATGCCGGAGGCGGTCCAGGCGAACGACGGTCACCAGGCGTACGTGTACTGCGCGTCCCACGCCGACCCCGACGTCCTGCTGGTGTTCCAGCAGTACCGGGACGCGGCCGCGGCCCAGGATTTCCTCGGCAATCCCGCGTACCTGGCGTATCTGGAGGAGTCGGGGGATCTGCTGACCGGTCCCCCGGAGGTGGAGGCCGTGGAACCGCTGTGGTCCAAGGCGGTCGGGCCGGACGACTGAGGGGGTGAGCCGGACTGGGGCGGCACACCGCTCCCGTCAGGCGGTCGGCTCACCTACGGGCAATCCGATGGGCCGATCGCGTCGCCGAGTACAGGCCGGCAGCGTATGTGGCGCGGGCTACGCTGCGCCTTCGACCTGCGATGCCTGAATGGTCCATACGGGCCGCGCCACACCCATGCTTCTGTACGAACCGCCAGCGCGAGCCGGAGAGGCAGCGTAACCGGCGCGGGTGGCGCTGCCCGAGCGCACGCTGCGGGGACAACCGGGTCGACTCGGTAAAGTCTCCGCTGTGACAGCCCCCAGCCAGCACCCTGACCCACGCGACTCGTCGGACCGACACGACGCCGCGGTGTTCTCGGGGCTGCAGGACGGACCGGGGACCCCGCCCGGCCGGGACGAACTCGAGGCGCGCCGGCTCCGGCTCCTGGCGGGGGCCCAGACCACGCTCAACCAGCTCGCCGACGTCCTGTCCCCGCTGGCGACCGCGTTCGGCGAGGCCGGGCACGAGCTCTACCTGGTGGGCGGCAGCGTGCGCGACGCCGCGCTCGGCCGACTCGGTACGGATCTGGACTTCACCACCGACGCCCGCCCGGACGTGGTCCGGGGGATCCTCGAGACGTACGCGGACACGGTGTGGGAGACGGGGATCGAGTTCGGCACGCTCTCGGCGGTCAAGCACGACTCCTCGGGGATCGAGCAGCAGATCGAGATCACCACCTACCGGGCGGACTCCTACGACGGGGTGACCCGCAACCCCGAAGTCGTGTTCGGCGACACCCTCGAGGGCGACCTGGTCCGCCGCGACTTCACGGTCAACGCCATGGCGGTGCGCCTGCACCCGGATGGCCGGCACGAGTTCCGCGACCCGCTCGGCGGGATGGACGCGCTGCTTGCCGGAGTCCTGGACACGCCGGCGGTGCCTGAGCAATCGTTCGCCGACGACCCGCTGCGCATGCTGCGGGCCTGCCGGTTCGTCTCCCAGCTGGGGTTCAGCCTGGCGCCGCGGGTGTTCCGGGCCATGACGGAGATGACCTCCGAGATCGACCGGATCACGGTCGAGCGCGTCCGCGCGGAACTGGATAAGACCATCCTGGGCGACTACCCGATCGACGGCATCAACATGCTGTGCGAGTCCGGGCTCGCCGACCGCGTCCTGCCCGAGGTCCCCGGGATGAAGCTCGAGCGCGACGAGCACATGCAGCACAAGGATGTGTACTGGCACTCGCTCACGGTCCTCAAGCAGGCCATCGACCTCGAGCCGGGGGGACCGGACCTGGTGCTGCGGTGGGCTGCCCTGCTGCACGACGTGGGAAAGCCCGCCACGCGCGCGGCCAAACCGGGCGGCGGGGTCACGTTCCATCACCACGAGGTGGTGGGCGCCAAGATGGTCCGCAAGCGGATGCGCGCGCTCAAGTACTCCAAACAGATGATCGAGGACGTCTCCGGGCTGGTCTTCCTCCACCTGCGCTTCCACGGCTACGGCGAGGGGCAGTGGTCCGATTCGGCGGTGCGCCGCTACGCCTCGGACGCCGGCGACCTCCTCCCGCGGCTCCACCGGCTGGTCCGGGCGGACTGCACGACCCGCAACAAGCGCCGCGCGGCCAAGCTCCAGGCCACCTACGACTCGTTGGAGAACCGGATCGGCGAGATCGAGGAGAAGGAGGATCTCGCGCGGGTCCGTCCGGATCTCGACGGGAACGAGATCATGAAGCTCCTGGATCTGGCGCCCGGGCCTGACGTCGGGCGCGCGTGGGCGTTCCTCAAGGAACTGCGGCTGGACCGCGGACCGCTGGACCGCGACGAGGCCGAGGCCGAACTCCTCCGCTGGTGGGCAGGCCAGAAACCGACCCGGCAGAACGGTGACCAGGCGTGATCAGCCGCGCGATGGACCGCTACCTGGCCTCGACCGCCGGCCGGGTCGTCGTCGCCGTCCTGGCGTTGCTCGGCACGGTCCTCCACACGGTCGGCGTACCCGGATTGCAGCAGATCCCCCCGTACCGCATCGACCTGGACGTCTACCGGGTCGGCGGGCAGGTGTTCCGCGACGGCGGCGAGATCTACGGCGAACTGCCCCGGCTCGCGCAGGGCGCCCACCTGCCCTTCACCTATCCCCCGCTGTCCGCCCAGCTCTTCTCGGTGTTCACGCTGGTCCCGCTGGCGGTGGCGTCGACGCTCATCACGCTGGCCACCATCGCCACGCTGGGTTACGTGGTGCAGCTGGTCCTCACCCGGACGTGTGACCGCCCGCAGCGGGAGTTGTGGTGGCTGACCGTCGCGGTGCTGGCCGTGGCCCTGTGGTTCGGGCCGGTGCGGGAAACGCTCGGGTTCGGGCAGGTCAACGTGTTCCTCATGGCCCTGGTGCTGATCGATCTGATCCGCGGGCGCGGCCGCTGGTGGGGCGGGACGCTCACCGGCCTGGCCATGGCCATCAAGCTCACGCCGGCGGTGTTCCTGCTGTACTTCGTGTTGCGTCGAGACTGGCGGGGCCTGGGTACCGCGGTCGTGGCCGCGCTGGCCTTCACCGGGATCGGGCACCTGCTGACCCCGGACGACTCCGTCCGCTTCTGGACGTTCGCCCTCCGCGACCCCGCCCGGATCGGCGGTCTGGCGTTCTCCTCCAACCAGTCGGTCAACGGTGTCGTGCACCGGTTCGGACTGGAGGGCTCGGCCGCCTCGGTGGCGTGGTTCGTGGTCTCCGCCCTGGTGGGGCTGGGTATCGCGTGGGTGGCCTGGCGCCTGCTCCGCGCAGGCCACGAGGTCGCGGCCGTGGTCGCCGTGGGGCACGTGGCGCTGTTCTGTTCGCCCGTGTCGTGGGGACACCACTGGGTGTGGGCGGTTCCGGCGGTCGTCCTGGCGCTGGTGTGGGCGGCGCGTGCCGGCGAGAGGGGCGACGACGACGAGCGCGGCTGGCTGGTCCTGGCCGGCAGCGGCATCGTGGTCTTCCTGGGCACTCCGCAGTGGTGGGTCCCCCACAGCGAGGACCGCGAACTCGGCTGGGGGCCGATCGAGCATCTGGTGGGGAACGCGTACCTCATCTGGGCGCTGGTCTTCCTCGTCGTCATCGGCGTTCGCGCGGCCCGGCTCGGAAGTCCTGACCTGGGCGGGGACCCGGAGAGGACCGCGCTCTTCCAGCGTGCGACCGCTCGCTGAGGGGCACCGGCATGCGCTGACGCGCGTCGACGGGCACTGACCGGCACTGGCGGGCACTGGCGGGCACTGATGGGCCCGGGCCGGAACGGGCCGGGGCTGTCAAGGGCGGAGACGCGATCTGTGGATAACGGATCGGTTCTCCACAGATCGTCGATCGGGTCTGTCGCGGGCGTCGCTCACGCGCCACCATTCGGGGCATGGACTACTTCTTTGGAGACGGCGCCGGCGAGCCAACTCAGTGGCAGGGTGCGCCCGATCTCACGCTGGGAACCGGTGCCGCGGACGCGCTGTGGCTGGACTTCGACGGCGACGGGTTGGCCGACGACGCCCTGTGGGACTCGAATCTCGACGGTGTCGCCGATCGTGTGGTCACCGACGTGGGGGCCGGTGCGCAGGAGGTCTATTCCGACGACGGTCGCGGGGTGTGGAACGCCTATGCGGGTGGCGCCGGTGCGCTGGTGGCGGGCTCGACCGGGTCGGGATCTGTGGGCGGAGGTTCTGTGGGCGCCGGGTCTGTCGGGGTCGGCTCGGCCGGTGCCGGTTCCGTGGGGGTCGGCTCGACCGCAGGGGGTTCTGTCGGCGTGGGTTCGGTCAGTGGGGGTTCCCTGGCTGCGGGTTCGGCGTTGGCGGGCGCCGCGGGGGCGGGAGCGCTCGTGGACGGCGCGGTGGCGGCGGGTTCCGAGGCGCTGGGTTCGATGCCGGACTGGGGGACGCTGCTCGCGGATGCGGTCGGCGCGCTCGACCACGGTTCGCTCGAGTCGGAGTCGGCCAGGTGGTCTGCTCCCCCGGTGATCGAACCCGAACCCGCTCCTCCCGCCGCTGAAACCGTCGGCGACGCCCCGTCCCCGGCGGAGCAGCCGGTGCTCGAGCCGGCGCCTGAACCGGTGGCACCGAGCCCCGTGCAGGGTGGAACGGTCCCGGAGCCGGCTCCCCCGGTGCTCGAGGCCGACGGCTCACTCACCGTGGACACCGGCAGCGGCCTGATGTCGGTCGCCGACGTCGATGGCGACGGCCACCTCGACTCGGCCCTGCCCGTGGTCCCGGTGCTGCCGCAGGGCTCGCTCGAGGTGGGAGCGATCGACGCCGGTGCGGTGGGTGTCGGGTCCGCCGCTGCGGGATCCGCGGCGGCCGGCTCCGTGGGTGCAGGCTCGGTCGGCGTCGGCTCGGTCGGTGGCGGATCCGTGGGAGCGGGCTCCGTGGGCGGAGGCTCAGTCGGTGGCGGTTCGGTTGGTGGCGGTTCAGTGGCCGCCGGGTCGATCGGTGTCGGCTCCTGACCGGGTGCTGACGACCACTGCGAGCACCACGGCGGCGGCGTATAGAGCAGCCGGGACCACCATGAGTGCCACGGACCGGCCGTCGGCGGGGACGAACGGCAGGACGGCGATCATGCCCACGACGAACGCCGAGTTGAACAGCGCATCCTGGAGGGCGAACACGCCACCGCGTCGGGCGTCGGGGACGTCGGTCTGCATGGCGTTGTCGGCGACCAGTTTGACCACCTGGGCGCCCAGGCCCAGGGCCACGGCGCCGACGATCAGCGCGGTGGGGTTGAGAGTCGGACCGACCGCGAGTTGGGCTGCAGCTGAGACCGCCGAGCCGGCCGCCACGACGAGGATCCGCCTGGTGCGCGCGATGGCCCACGGGGCTGCCACCGCCGCCAGTCCCATCCCGCCGGCCACCGCGGCGGAGAGCAGGCCGAACCCGCCCATCCCGGCCACAACGGGACCGCCTCCCCCGATGGCCTCGACGTCTCGGAGCAGCAGGATCGCGAGCATGGTGGTGATACCGAACGCTGCCCGGGCGAGCGTGACGCCGGCCAACGCGACCCAGACGAGGGCAGTGGAGCGGGCGGCCCGGACGCCCTCGGCCAGACCGCCGGCAAACAGCCGCACGGAATCCCGGGTCACGGCGATATCGGGGCGGGTGCCGGGCTCACCGTCGTCGGGCCCGAGGTGGCGGGCGGGCAGTGCCAGGACCGCCCACACGCCCACCATCGCGGTGATCACGGCGGGGACGAGGGTCCACGAGACCGCGGCGTCGCCCGCCCCGAGCACGGCGAGCACGGCGAACGCCGCGACGGCGCCGACCGCGGTCACCACCGATCCCACCGTGACCAGCACGGAGTTGGTTGCCGCGAGGATCCGGTCGGGCACCACCCTGGGCATCGCAGCGGTCATGCCGGTGTTGATGAGTCGGCCGAGTCCGATCGCCACCAGCGAGAGTCCGAACAGCGCGGCCAGGCCTCCACCCGACCGCACCGCGCCGGCGGCGATCAACACGATCGTGGCGACGATCGTGAGCGTCCTGACCAGCGCGGCGACCGCCACCACGACCCGGCGGTCCCAGCGGTCCAGGGCCGCGGCGGCGAACGGGCCGACGATCGAATACGGCAGCAGCATCACGGCGAACCCGCCCGCGATCGTCGCCGGGGTCGTGGCGGCCTCCGGGCTGAACAGCACGATCCCACCGAGCGCGGCCTGGTGGATCCCCTCGCTGAGCAGCGCGGCGAGGCGGGCGGTGGACAGGCGGCCGAGACCGTCGGATTCGCGCAACGCGTTGGCGAGGCGTCCGCGCAACGCCTCGGCCGGCTCGACGGAAAAGGAGGTCACGGGAGCCACCGTAGCGAGACCTGATCGAGGGGACGCGGATGTGGGCGGACGGCGACGGGGGCATCATGGGGGCATGGACACGGGATCGGACGATCTGAGCGGCGGGGGCCTCTTCGGTGACCGCCTCTACGACGCGATGGACAAGCGCGAGCCCGAGGCCGGATCGCTGCTCATCGCGGCGCCCGACATGCCCGACCCCAACTTCCAGCGATCCATCATCTATGTGATCGAGCACGACCACTCCGGTTCGCTCGGAGTGGTGATCACCCGTCGCAGCGAGACGCCCGTGGAGAGCATCCTCCCCGCCTGGGCCGAGCTCTGTGCGTCGCCCGCGGTGTTTCACATCGGCGGTCCCGTCAAGCCGGACACCGGGATCGCGTTGGTGGTGCTGGGGTCGGGTGGCGATGGCGAGCTGTACTCCGGGCTGCAGCAGATCGAGGGCAGGGTTCATGTGGTGGACCTCGACAGCGAGCCCGATCTGCTGCGGGACAAGGTGGAGGGCATGCGCGTCTTCGTGGGCTACACCGGATGGGCTCCGGGGCAGCTGCAGGGCGAACTCGACCGCGGCGACTGGTACGTGGCCCCGAGCCTGCCGAGCGACCTGCTGGCGCCCGCCCGGGTGGACATCTGGGGCACGGTGCTGCGCAGGCAGGAGATGCCGCTCCCGCTGTATGCCACCTACCTCAATGACGGCGACGTGAACTGACCTCACCCACGCCCTGACCTCGGCCTCGCGCCGGGCGGCACCTCGCAACGTTCATTCCCACTGCTTGGGAATGACTATCTACTTCTTGAGATCGGGCCTACTCTCGGGCTGGTGGAGACGGTGGCGATCGACCCAGCTCGGGTGACGGCCCGGCACTGGCTGGTGCTGGCCGTGGCCACGTTCGTCGCGGCGTCCGGCTCCGCTTTTGTCGTGGGGATCGGCTTCCTGCTCCCCCACCTGCACACCGACCTGGGGATGTCGCTTCCCCGGGCGGGCATCCTGGTGGCCATGCCATCGGTGGGTATGGCCTCCGCCCTGATCGCGTGGGGTTGGCTGGTCGACCGCAGCGGCGAGAAACTGGTCCTGGTCGCCGGCTCGGTGGGTGCGGCTCTGGCCCTGACAGCGGCCCTGACCACCGATTCTTATCCGCTCCTCTCGGTGTTCTTGCTGCTCGCCGGCGCGGCGACGGCCTCGGGGAACTCGGCGAGCGGGCGACTGGTGGTGGGCTGGTTCCCGGCGCACCGTCGCGGGCTGGCCATGGGGATCCGGCAGATGTCGCAGCCGCTGGGTGCCGCGGTCGCGGCGATGTCGATGCCCCTGCTCGCGCAGTCGCACGGTCTGCGCGCGGCCCTCGCGGTCCCCTTGGTGCTGGCGGTGGTGTCGGCGGTGGCGGCCCTCGTCGTCGTCACCGACCCGCCCCATCCCCCGGTCCCGCCGCGCCCCACCGGCCAGGAGGCGCCCGACGCGGCGGACGGATCCCCCTATCGCGAGTCCCGTCACCTGCAACGGATCCACGTGGTCTCGGTGCTGCTCGTGCTGCCCCAGGGAATGCTGCAGGCGTTCCTCTTGGTGTGGCTGGTGCTGGGGCACGGGTGGTCGGCGGTGTCCGCGGGAGTGGTGGTCACGGTGAGTCAGGTGTTGGGCGCGGTGGCCCGGATCGTGGCCGGCGCGGTCTCGGACCGGATCGGGTCGCGGATGAGACCCCTTCGCGGGGTGGCGATCTCGGTGACCGCGGGCCTCGCGGCGCTGGCGGCAGCGGAGGCGCTGGGTGCGCCCGGGGTCGTCGCCGTGACCCTGGCGGTGGTCGCGAGCGTTCTGTCCGTGTCGGACAACGGCCTGGCCTTCACGGCGGTCGCCGAATACGCCGGGTCGCGCTGGAGCGGTCGCGCCCTGGGCGTGCAGAACACCTCGCAGTTCGTCACGATCTCCGCGGTCACTCCCCTGGTCGCCGCGGTGATCGAGCGGGTGGGTTACTGGCCCGTGTTCGCCGGCGCTGCCGTCGTGGCGGCCCTCGCAATCCCGCTCGTGCCGGGAGCCGACCGGCGTCGGGTCTGACCGCGCGGCGATGATCGGCAGAGCGGCCGGCGGGCGGCGTGTCTGACCGCTTTAGTCGGCGTCAGGGCAGGGGCTGGCCGAGATACTGGCCGACGGACCACACGTTGCCCTCGGGGTCGCGGGCGGAGAAGGTGTGATCGCCGTAGTCGGTGTCGTGGATCTCCATGACGATCTCGGCGCCGGCGGCCTTGGCCCGCGCGTAGACGACGTCGGCGTCGGCCGTTACCACGTACGCCAGACCGGTGCCCACGGGCTTGGAGTGTGGGTCGTCGGCGCCGCGTCGCTGGTCGCCGAGCATGACGCCGCCGCCCTCGGGCCAGAGCAGTTCGGCGTGGACGATCTGGCCCTCCTCGGCGTGTGAGAGGGTCTCGACGAAGCCCAGGGCCTCGACGAGCCAGTCGATCATGGCGCGGGCGTCCGAGCACTGGAAGCAGTGCCAGACGGTGGGAGCGGGCGGGGATCCGGGCTGGTGAGCGCTCATGCCCTCGAGTGTGCGCCGGTCGGGGCGCCGAGGGAAGGCCTGAAGACGGGGGTGGGTCCGATCGGCGGCTGGCTAGACTGCCCGGCGTGCCGACAGCCCCCTCCACCAGCGCGGAGATCCGCAAGGGTCTGGCCGACAGTTCGAGCGTCGGCCTGGGATTGGTACCGCTCGGACTGGCCTTCGGGGTGCTGATCACACAGGCGGGGTTCGACTGGTGGTGGGCGCCGCTCTTCTCGGTCCTCATCTACGCCGGTTCGATGGAATTCCTGGCTATCGGCCTGCTCACGGCGGTCACTCCCCTGTACTCGCTGGCCGCCACGGCCTTCCTGGTCAACTTCCGGCACGTCTTCTACGGGCTGAGCTTCCCGCTCGAGTCCATCCCTTCCCGTCTCGGCCGGCTCTACGCCGTCTACGCCCTCACCGACGAGGTCTACGCGATCACCGCGACCAAGCGGCGCAGGGACATGACCGGGCCCCGGACGCTGACCATCGCGATCACCTGCCAGACGCTGTGGGTGGTCCCGGGGATCATCGGCGGGCTGGTCGGGGCGGCCCTGCCGGATGGGCTGGACGGGCTCCAGTTCGCACTGACCGCCCTGTTCGCGGTTCTCGCGGTGGACGCCTGGCGGGCCTCCGGTGACCTGCCGGCCCCGGTGATCGGGGTGGTCTGCGGTCTGGTGGCGGCGTGGGTGGCGCCGGAGCAGATGTTGATCATGGGGCTGAGCGCGTTCGTGGCGGTCCTGCTCGCGCGGTTCGCGTGGGGCACCCGCGGCGGTCGGGAGGACGCATGAGCGCTGAGTTGCCGGGCGCCGGTTACCTGCTCGCCGGACTCGGGGTGATGCTCGTGGTGACGGTCGCCCTGCGGGCGGCTCCGTTCGTGGCGCTGACGCGGCTGCGCGACTCGGAGGTCGTGCGCTATCTGGGTCGCACGATGCCCGCCGGGGTGATGGTGGTGCTGGTGATCTACACCCTGCGCGACACCACGACCGCCCTCGCTTCGTGGGTGCCCGCCGCCGCGGCGCTGGCGCTCACTCTTGCTGTGCACCTGGCGTTTCGGCGGGCGGCGGCGAGCATTGTCCTGGGCACAGCGGCCTACCTGGTGTTGCAGGCGTGGCTGGGCTGAGCGACGTCGGCCCGGCAGGGAGCGCGGCCGCCCCGACTCAGCGGGCCACGGGGCAGGTGCCCAGGTCGACCTTCCACTCGGTGAGGCCGTTGAGCCAGCCGGACCGCAGCCGCTTGGGGTCGCCGAGCGAGGTGAGGTCGGGCAGGTGGTCGGCCACGGCGTTGAAGATCAGGTCCAGCTGCATCTTGGCCAGGTTGGCGCCGACGCAGTAGTGCGGGCCCTGGCCGCCGAAGGTCACGTGCGGGTTGGGGTCGCGGAGGATGTTGAACGTGAACGGGTCCTCGAAGACCTCTTCGTCGAAGTTCGCCGAGCCGTAGCAGAGCAGCGCGCGCTCGCCTTTGCGGATGGTCACGCCCCCGATCTCCACGTCTTCCATGGCGGTGCGCTGGAACTGGGTGATCGGCGAGGCCCACCGCAGGATCTCGTCGATGGCCGTCTCGGGCCGCTCCTTCTTGTACAGCTCCCACTGCTCGGGGTTCTCCAGCATGGCCACCATCCCGTGCGTGGTGGCGTTGCGGGTGGTCTCGTTTCCGGCCACGGCCAGCAGGGTGACAAACCAGCCGAACTCGTCCGAGGAGAGGTGCTCACCGTCGATGTCGGCCTGGACGAGCTTGGTCACGATGTCGTCCTGCGGGTCGGCCGCCCGGGCCTCCGCCATCTTGTTGGCGTAGTCGATGAGCTGCATGGACGCGATCGCGGCGTTGTCCATCCCGCCCTCCGCGTCGTAGCTGGTCATGGTGTTGGACCACTCGAAGATCTTGTGGCGGTCCTCCTGCGGCACACCCAGCAGGTCGGCGATCGCCTGCAGCGGCAGCTCGGAGGCCACCGAGGTCACGAAGTCGTCGGCGCCGGCCGCGGCGGCCTCGGTGACGATCCTGCGGGCGCGGTCCGCGAGCTCGTCCCGCATCCCGGCGACGCCGCGCGGGGTGAAGCCGCGGGAGATGATCCGGCGGTGCTTCTTGTGGATCTCGCCGTCCTCGTTGACCAGCATCTCGCGCTGGGCCTCGATGATCGACCGCTCGGTGCCCTCGGCGAAGCGCGGGATCATCGTGTTCTCGCCGGCGGAGAAGGTCTCTCCCGTCACGCGCGAGATCTCCTTGACGTCGGCGTGCCTGGTGACCAGCCAGTAGTGGTCATCGTCAAAACCGTCGGACCCGGCGCGCTTCTCCACGCGATGGATCGGTTCGGTCTGGCGCAGCTGACGCCACTCGTCGTGCGGAAGTCGTTTCACGAACAGGTCCGGGTCGGTGAAGTCGAATCCTGCCGGGATGGTCACGTTCACGGTGGCTCCTGCGCCTCGTCCCCCGCCGGGGTCGGCAGGAGTGGGAAAGGTGAATAGTGGTAACTATATACACGTGGCACTATCTGCGAGTGAGATTCTCGACCGCGCATTGATGCTGGCCGAGGAGATGTCCGGATCGATCGCGCGAGCCGCGGCGAACTACGGTCTCACCGTGCCGCGACTGGAGTTGCTGTTCGTCCTGGGCCTCGAGGGCGAGTGCAAGCAGGTGGAGCTGGCGACCTACCTGGATTGCTCTCCGCGGCAGGTCACCGCCCTGGTCGACGGCCTGGTGGCCAGTGGCCACGTGGTCCGGACCATGCCGCCGGACGACCGGCGGGTCCGGTTGGTGAACCTCACCGACGAGTCACGCCGGATCGTGGACGAGGTGGTGTCAGCGCGGGTGTCGTTGGCGGAGTGGATGTTCGAGGGGCTCGACGACGACGAGCTGCAGGCATTCGGCGCCGTCTCGGAGAAGCTGGTCTCCCGGATGAGTGGGCGTGCACTGACCCGGCTGGCCGAGCAGTGAGTCAGGCTGCTCGTTGAGTCAGGCGGTGCAGTGAGTCAGGCCGAGCAGGCCGCGCAGCCGGTGTCCTCAAGGGCGTATTCGACGAACCCGCGGGCGCGGTAATTGGGGATCGCGGCGGGGGAGTCGTCGACGCAGGTGTGGAGCCAGACCCTCTGACATCCGGGGACCTGCCAGGCGATACGGGCGATTTCGGAGAGGAACCAGCCGCCGACGCCCAGGCCGGCGAAGCGGGGGAGCAGGCCGAAGTAGACCAGTTCGACGTCGACCCCGTCATCTGCGGCCTCTGGGCCCTGTCCTGCGGTGTCGTGGCAAGGACTCATGCGGAGTTCGGCGAATCCCGCGACCTCGGTGCCGCGGGTGGCGCGGAACGTCGTGAGGCAAGGGTCGGCGCAGTAGGAGGCCCAGCGCCCCTCCGACCATCCGAGGCGATCGGTCCAGTTCCAGTCGCCTCCGATGTCCCGATACATCTGGGAGTTGAAGGCGGGCTCGGCCGGGAAGACCCGGGAGATCGTCAGGTCCGCGCGACGAGCCGGGCGCAGCCACGACGCAGAGGTCTGCTGCAGGTAGGTCACGCTGGTCATCGCACTATTCAAACACCGGAGCCCCAAGGAAGCCCAACTGGTGTGAGGCTGCCCCGGGGCGACGGGTGTACCCGGTGAGTCAGTTGACGTTGATCCGGAAGCCCGGGATATTGAGGCCGTTCACGACGCCGGCGGCCGAACCGACGGCGTCGTTGTAGAGCTCAGCGCCGGCGTTGCCGACCCCACCGGCCACGTGGGGGTTGGTGCCGGCAGCCGCCGCACCGATGCCGAGGGCTCCGAGACTGCCCGCGCCGCCGAGGGCGGCGGCTGCGGTGCCGGCGACCGTGACTGCTGGGGCGGCCAGCGCCGGCCCGGCCAGTGACGCTGCTGCGGGGCCGAGGCTCACGAGTCCCCCGGTGATGAGGGTGCCGATAGCGCCGATTACGGCGAGGATGCCAGCGGGAATCATGTTGTTCTCCTTGTTTGAGGTGTCCAGACGCCGTCGGAGTCAGCCGATGGTGACGTGTTTGGGTTGGATGAGCGGTTGTGGATTAACTGGCAGCAGATCAAGAGTTATGCCTGGTAGCGGCGGGTGAGCCGGCGCGCGTGCGGGCGCCGGGGAAGGGCTGGGAACCGGTGCCGGAGCTGGCCGGTAGGGAGCAGGAGTTCGAGCCACGGGCGTTCTCGGCGCTCGTGGAGCAGGCGGTGGCGCTACGCGAGTTGCGGTAGCCGCGACTGGAGCGGGCGGCACCGCCGCCCGAGGAACCGCCACGGGAGTAGGGGATTCGGACGTCGCGTGTGGTGCGTTGGTGACCGCGGCCGTCGAGGTGGCGGGAGTAGGGGAAGGCGGCACCCTCGGTGATGTGGGGAACGCCGTCACCGAGGTGGTCAGCCCGCCCTGAGCGGATGAGGTTTGAACGGAGGCGTTGCTTGTGGCGATCGCCGGGTCTTCCGCGAACGTCCACGCGACGGATGTGCCCACCGCGAAACCGAGGAGTGCCAGCCCGGCTAGGGCGAGCGCCGGAATGGCCGGCTTGGGAGCGGTTAGCACGGTATCCACCGTCATCTCCAGCCTCCCGAAGTCTCCGTCGTGGGAGCGATCGGCGCCCCACACTCGCCTCTTGGCTCGTGCGGAGTGAACGCTAAGGCTGGGTGGGTCGGGCGGCAACGGCTTCGTTAGCTAACTATCGAGCTCGACCAAAGGCGCTCTGACCTGCTGATACATCGTCAACATTCTGACTGGGGCGTCTGCGCAGGTAGACGGCGTACACAAGTGAACCGCAGGGACATTGCACTGCTATAGGAATTCTGTTATCTACTTCGAATCGTCGGGCGATCCGCGCTGATCCCGACCAGTTGCGTATCGCTCCGACCTCCGTAGGGTCGCGCCCATGACAAGTGTTCTCATGATCCTGTCCGCAGCCGACCACTGGACCCTCAAGGACGGCTCCAAGCACCCCACCGGGTTCTGGGCCGAGGAGTTCGTGGCCCCCTACGAGGTGTTCACCAAGGTCGGCTGGTCGGTCACAGTCGCGACCCCGGGCGGCCGCGCACCCACGGTTGATCAGGCCAGTCTGGGGGAGGGCGCCGGAGATCCGGAGACCCTCCAGAAGGTCAAGGCCGCGCTCGACGAGCTCGCGACTGTCCTGGGATCGCCCACAGACCTCTCCGCCGTGGACCACACGGAGTTCGACCTGGTCTTCTACCCCGGCGGCCACGGCCCGCTCGAGGATCTGGCCGTGGACCGGGCCTCCGGGGCGATCCTCGCCGAGAGGATGACCGCCGAGAAGCCGGTGGCCCTGCTCTGTCACGCTCCCGCCGCAGTGCTTGCCGCCTCCGAGGATCCGGCCTCGTCGCCGTTCGCCGGCTACCGGATGACCGGGTTCTCCAACATCGAGGAGGAGCAGGTCGGCCTAGCCGAGAACGCCCCCTGGCTCCTCGAGGACAAGCTCGTCGAGCTCGGCGCCGAGTACTCGTCTGCCGCGGAGCCGTGGGGCTCGTACGTCGTGGTGGACCGGAACCTCTACACGGGCCAGAATCCCCAGTCGTCCGTGGAGCTGGCCGAGCGGATCGTCTCCGAGTTGGCCGGCTGAACTACGCAGCTGACTAATGCGTTCGGGGCCCTGACGTGAGAAGCCGCATCGTGGACCCGCGATGAGCCACATCGTCGACCGCGACGCCCTCATCAACGGGCACCGCATCGCCTACGGCATCCACGGGGCCGGAGAGCCTGTCGTGTTGGTGCACGGCACGCCGTCGTCGTCGTATATCTGGCGCGACGTCGTGCCACGGCTCGTCGTCGCGGGGTACCGCGCCCACGTCTTTGACCTGCTGGGATACGGACTCTCGGAGCGGCCGCGGGACCCGGGCGTCGACACCTCGATCACCGGCAACGAGGCGGTACTCAACGGACTGCTGGAGGAGTGGGAGCTGGACACCTTCCACCTGGTGGCGCACGACATCGGCGGCGGGGTCGCCCAGCGCTTCGCGGTGCACGGCGCCGAGCGCCTGCGCACGCTCACGATGATCGACGTGGTGAGCTTTGACAGCTATCCCTCGGAGCGCACCCGCGCGCAGATGGCCGAGGGACTGGAGGTGCTGGCCAAGAAGCCCGACGACGAGCACCGGGCGCACTTCCGGGAGTGGTTGCTCTCCACCCACAGTGATCCGGCGAGCTTTGATCCCGAGGCGCTGCAGATCTACGTGGACCTCATCAGCGGGCCGATCGGCCAGCCGAGTCTGTTCCAGCACCAGGTCGCGCACTACGACCCGGTACACACCCTGGAGATCAGCGACCGGCTGCACACGCTGGGGGAGACCCCCGTCCAGCTGATCTGGGGCGCGGACGACACCTGGCAGACCCTCGACTGGGCGCACCGGCTGCAGCAGGCGATACCGGGCAGCGCGCTGCAGGTGATCGAGAACTGCGGGCACTTCGCGCCCGAGGAGCGACCGGTGGAGGTCGCGGCGGCGATCCTCGGCTTCCTGTTCCAGCACCGTTCCTAGCGCGTGGTCAGGCCGCCTGATGGGGCGGTCGCGCGCGGGCACGCCCGGCGACCACAATGAACACATGGACTCCACTCACGAGCAGTTCGAGCGCTTCGCCCCACTTCTGGCCCGCGAGGGCGTCGACGTGTCCACCGCGACCGCCGACCAACTCGAGGCTGCGATGGTTCGCGCCCGGCAACGGCAGGCCGCGGCAGTCGCGCACGTGCGCGCGGTCCTGGAGGCGCACGCCCGTGGGGAGACCTCCACCGCCGGCGGCCTGCTCGAGGACCTGGAGCGCTCGGCGGAGGACATTCCCGCACCCCTCCCTGATGCGCTGACCGTCGCGTCCCGGTTCGCTCAGCTCTGCCAGAGCATCGCCCCGGAACTGCCCTCCGCAGTCATCGACGTGGTGCGCGAGGCCGCCAGCGGCCCCGATGCGCCCGAGGGGATGGCCAGGCTCTGCGCGGCCACCCTCCTCGATCTGGACGCAGCCGGCGGCCTCAAATCCGTCGCGCGCCGCCACGGCATCGCCTCCGCCCTGTATGCCGCCGCGGCCATGACGTCCGGGACCTTCCGCGCCTGGGCCACCCAGACCGGCACCCCGATGGCCGAACTGGTCAGCAGCCACGCCTGACTACGAGCGTGAATCTGCGTTGACCTGCTCCTCGCGCCCGTACCGCCCGGCCAGCCACGCGCACACGATCAGCTGGATCTGGTGGAACACCATCAGCGGGAGCACCATGAGCCCCACGGGCTGGCCGACGAACAGTACCGCCGCCATCGGCAGGCCCGTGGCCAGCGATTTCTTGGAACCGCAGAACTGCACGACGCGCTTGTCGCGCTCTTCGAAGCCCAGCACGCGGGCGATCAGCTCGGTCGACCCCAGCACCACCGCGAGCAGGACGCAGCACGCGGCGATCAGCCACGCCAGCTGGGCGGGCCCGATCATCGACCAGATCCCGTCGGCCACGCCGTCGGAGAATGCCGCGTAGACGATCAGGACGATCACGGACTTGTCGAACAAGGCCAGGCGCTTGATCTTCTTGGTGAGCGGCAGCACCCACCGCCGCAGCAGCTGCCCGAGCACGAACGGTAGGAGTAGCTGCAGCGCGATCTTTCCCACCGAGTCCCACGTGATGGCCACCGAGCCGTTCGAGGTCATCAGGACAAAGACCAGCAGGGGAGTGAGGAATACGCCCAGGAGATTGGAGACGGACGCCGAGACGACGGCCGCGCTCACGTGGCCGCGGGCTATCGCCACGAAGGTGATCGAGGACTGCACGGTCGACGGCACCAGCGTCAGGTACAGGAAGCCGGTGGCCAGCGACTCCCCGAGCACCGGCGTCAGCGCCCACCGGGCAACCAGCCCCAGCAACGGGAACAGCAGGTACGTGGCGGCGAGGACCACCGAGTGCAGGCGCCAGTGCGTGAGGCCGGCCAGCAGCTCGCGGGGCTCCAGCCGCGCGCCGTAGAGGAAGAACAGGGCGGCGATACCGACGGTCGTCACCCAGCCCAGCGCGTCCGCCGCGCCACCGGTGGCCGGCAGGAGGGCGGCCACCACCACGGCGGCGAGGATCGCCAGGATGAACGGCTCGATCCGGAGTCGGCGCAGGAGGTTCATCGGTCCATTGCACCACCCGGGCCCCGGAGCCCGACCGATAGGCTCGGGGGCATGACAGAGCAGGACGAGCAGGGGTGGCGGCCCAAGGCGCTGCGGGACGGCGACGAGCCGGACCCGCGGTTCACGCTCGCCAACGAGCGGACCTTCCTGGCGTGGATCCGCACGAGTCTCGGGCTGACCGCCGGGGCGGTGGCCATGGAGGCCTTTGCCGGCGACGAGATCCCGGAGATCATCCGGACCCCGCTGGCCTGCATCCTCCTGGTGCTGGCCGCGCTCCTGGCCGTAGTGGCGTTCCGGCGGTGGATCCGCATCGAGGCCTCCATGCGTCACCAGCAACCGCTGCCGGTGCCGCAGGCGTCCATCCTGCTGGTGCTGGGCATCGCGATCGGCGCGGTGCTGCTCATCGTCGCGATCCTCGGCAACACCTACGCATGACCGCCCCCCGGCGGCGGTTCGGCGTGCGGCCGGAGGCGATCCCGCCGGACGCGGGTCTTGCGGCCGAGCGCACGAGCCTGTCGTGGGCCCGGACCTGGGCCGTGGTGGCGGTCAACATCATCCTGTTGGCCAAGCTCGTGGCCGAGACGTCGTGGATGTGGGCCGCGGTCTTCTCGCTGCTCGCGTTTGTCCCGCTGCTGGCCCTGCTCCGGGTGCAGCGTCATCACGAACAGCGGGTGGGACGCTTTGTCCGGGCGGGCGAGGTAAGGCAGACGCAGGCGCTCTACAACGTCGGCCTGGTGGCGATGGTGCTGTTGATGGCCACCGGCGGGCTCACCGCTGTCCTGTTCCGGGTTCTGCTCTAGCGGCTCGCCCGAGGGATTCGAGGCCCTCCTCGAACTGCGTGCCGAGCATCGCGTCCAGTTTGACGACGCGCGCGAACAGGCTCAGGAGCAGGCCCCGCCGGCTGGTCATGGTCCACGTGACCTCGACCCGCTCGGGTCCGAGCGGGTTCAGCGTGAACACCGTGGGGTTGGTGGCCTTGATGGGCTTGGAGAAGCGCAGGTCGATAGCCACCTGACGGCCCGCCGACGCCTCGACGATCTCCATCGAGCCCGCACCGGCCGCCCGGTTCCCGGACCACTCGTACCGGGCGCCGACCCCGCGCTCGGGGCCGCTGTACTTGCGGTTGAGGTCGGCGTCGACCTTCTCCCAGGGCGACCAGTGCTCCCAGGCGTGGAAGTCCTCGAGCTGCGCGAACACCGCTGCCGCGGGGGCATCGAGGACGGCGGACCGGGAGAGTGAGACGTCCCTTGACATGGCGGGCTCCTTCGTGGCGGACGACTCCCCTCAGTGTGCGCCTGCCACCGGCTCCGGCGCGAGGGTCGCCGGCGCCGGGGCCGGATGTCTCAGGTGTTCTTGATGCGGCCGCTGAGCGCGTCACGCAGGCGGTCGACCATGCCGACGCCGGGTCCGAGGGTCATGTGGAACAGCTCCGAGTGCGGGGATCCGGGGTGCGGCCGGGTGGGGGCGATGGCCTTGGCCGCCTCGACCTTCTTGCCCATGTCCAGCAGCTCGTGGATGGCGAGGTGCTCGCGCAGCTTGGGGAACTGGTCGGACTCCTCGTCGTCGGCGTGGTGGTCGAGGAGCTCCTTGAACTTCTTCACCAGAGCCAGGAACTCCGCGCTCGCGGAGTCCAGGCCCTCGAGCTCCTTCATCACCTCTTCGATCTCCTGGTGCTCCTCCTTGTCGTGCTCCACCTCCTCCTTGCCGCCGGGGACGCTGCGCTCGTACTCGGGGTAGACGAACAGCTCCTCGGCCACGGAGTGGCGCATCACCTCGGCGATGACGGAGTCGGCCAGCGATCGGCGCTCCTCGGGATCGGCGGACGCCTCGATCTTCTCGATCAGCTCGATCATCTCGCGGTGATCGGCGGTGAGGATGTCGACGACGTCTCCGCCGGCCTCTGAGGTGGACTTCTCGGCCATGACGATCTCCTTCACGGTGGGTTGAACCCTGGTGCTGTTGCACGACGGTGCTGTCGCTCAGCGGTGGGTTCGGGTCAACCTCAGACCGTAGGGGGGCCGGGAGGGGCGGGCCACCGGTCGGGCAGCGCCGGGCCGGCCGCGCTCAGTGCGTGGTGGTGGTCTCCGGCTCGCACATGCCCTGGAGGGCGCACGACCCGCAGCCGCCGGTCACGCCGCAGTCGGCGGCCGGGTCGGCGGGGGAGTCGGCGCAGGACCCAGTGCCGGAGCCGGAGCCGGAGTCGGCTCCGGGAGCGGCCGAGCTGCATTGCGAGGCGTGTTCGCCGGGAGAAGCGGGGTCGGCGGAGGACTGGCCGCCGCACCCGCCCTCGGAGCCGCAGCCGCAGCCGCCCTCGTCCTTCTCCCGGGCGGCATCCCAGACCGCCGCCGCGCGGGATCCGGCGAGACCGGCGACGTTGAGCAGGGCGAGCGCGCCGAGAAGAGCGACGACGACGACGAGGCCGCCGACCCAGCCCCCGATCAGCCCCACGCCCAGCGCACCGAGCAGGAGCATGAGTCCGGAGCCGAGGAAGGAGGGGCCGGCGGCGCGGTTGGCCAGGTCCCAGGCCTCTCGGGAGCGGCGGGTCTCGGGCGTGCGGACGCCCAGCACTCCGTTGCCCGGCATCCTGCCGAGCAGTCCCAGCAGGCCGGTGCCCCCGGCCACGAGGGCGAGCCCCACGAGGAGCACCACTACCACCACGAGCACTGCGTTCACGCCACTGAGGGTACGCCCGCCTCGGAACAATTCCGATTCGTCTCATCCCCCGCGGAGCCCTCGACCAGCGCGAGCAGTCGGGCGAGTTCGCGCTTGTCCTGCTCGCTCAACCGGTCCAGGAACACCCGGCGCACGGTGGCGACGTGGTCGGGTGCGGCCTTCTCGATCTCCCGCATCCCCTCCTCGGTGATCGAGACGAACGCGCCCCGGCCGTCGGTGGGACAGCTCGTCCGCTGCACCAGCCCACGCTTGACCATCCGGGTCACCTGGTGGGAGAGCCGGCTGCGCTCCCACAGCAGGGCGTCGGCCAGTGCCGTCATCCGCAGCGGTCCGTCGGCCTCGCTGAGGTACACCAGCACCTCGAACTCCGGCTCCGTCAGGCTCGAGTTGGCCTTGAGGTCGCGCTGGATCTCCAGATGGAGTCGCCCCTGGATGGCGAGATAGTCGCGCCACAGCGCCTTCTCCCCGTCGGTCAGCCACCTGACCTGCCCATTGCGTGCCTGTTCACTCATAGCCCCACCCTACCGCCTTAGTTGACACGACACCTAGCGCGGCGGTAGAAGTGTGTGACGCATCATCAACACCGATGGGCGACCCGAGAGGACTTCAGACGTGACCACCACGACAACCGCCCCCGCACCCCGCGCCCTCCAGGGCGAGACCCGCCTCGTGCCCGTCCCGGCGATCGTCCGCGACATCGGCCTGCTCATCACGCGGGTGCTCCTGGGAGTGGTCCTCATCGCCCACGGTTGGGAGAAGCTCGTCACCAACGGCGCGGGGGCCACGGGGGAGTTCTTCGACTCCGTCGGCGTCCCGGCAGCCCGGGCCGCCGCGGTGTTCGCGGGCGGCGTCGAGCTGGTCGGCGGCATCCTGCTCATCCTGGGACTGCTCACGCCGCTCGTGGCGGCCCTCGTCGTCGTCGTCATGTTCGGCGCCTTCCTCTTCGTCCACCTGGGCGCCGGCGTCTACGCCACGAACGGCGGCTGGGAGCTCGTCGCCGTGATCGCCCTGGCCGTCGCGGTCTTCGGCCTGGTCGGCACCGGCCGCTACAGCGTCGACGCGCTGATCGCCGGGCGTCGCGCCGCCAGGGCCTGATCGAACGGCGTGACCCGCCGCCCGCGGTGCCCACACGCTGACGCGGCCCGATCTGCCTGAGGGTTTAGGCTTGACGGGCCTATGTGTGGGCACCGGCGAGACCAGGGAGAGCAGACAACCGTGAGCAACAGCGACGAGGCCGTCACAGGCATGCAGTCCGACACCGGAGCGCAGTCCGACCAGGCGGCGCCCGCGCATCGCTACGGTGCCGAGCTCGCCGGCGAGATCGAGTCCCGCTGGCAGCAGGAATGGTCCGCGCGCGGCACCTTCGAGGCGCCCAACCCCGTCGGGCCGCTCGCGGCGACGGACGGGACGGCCCCGCCGGAGGACAAGCTCTTCGTCCAGGACATGTTCCCGTACCCCTCCGGCGCCGGTCTGCACGTGGGCCACCCGCTGGGGTACATCGCCACCGACGTCTTCGCCCGCTACAACCGCATGCTCGGCACCAACGTGCTGCACACCCTGGGCTACGACGCGTTCGGCCTGCCCGCCGAGCAGTACGCCGTCCAGACCGGCCAGCACCCGCGCGTGACCACCGAGGCCAACATCGCCAACATGGAGCGTCAGCTCGGCCGCCTGGGCCTGGGCCACGACCGCCGCCGCGTCTTCGCCACCACCGACACCGACTTCTACCGCTGGACGCAGTGGATCTTCCTGCAGATCCACGGCTCCTGGTACGACCCCGAGGCTCCCGCCCGCACCACCGACAGCGGACCGCACGCCAGGCTCACCGGGCGCGCCCGACCCATCTCCGAACTGCGCGAACAGTTCTCGGACGGCTCCCGACCGCTGCCCGCCGAGTTCGCGGGCCGGGCCTGGGCCGAGCTGTCGCGAGGCGAGCAGGAGAAGGTCCTCGACGCCCACCGCCTGGTGTACCTGTCGGACTCCACGGTCAACTGGTGTCCCGGGCTGGGCACGGTGCTGGCCAACGAGGAGGTCACCGCCGAGGGCCGCTCCGAGCGCGGCAACTTCCCCGTCTTCCGCAAGAACCTCTCGCAGTGGATGATGCGCATCACCTCGTACGCCGACCGACTGGTGGACGACCTGGACCGGCTGGACTGGACCGACAAGGTCAAGTCCATGCAGCGCAACTGGATCGGCCGCTCGCAGGGCGCCCGCGTGCGCTTTGCCGTGGCGGACAAGTCGATCGAGGTGTTCACCACCCGCCCCGACACCCTGTTCGGCGCCACGTACATGGTGCTCTCGCCCGAACATCCGCTGGTCGACGAGCTGGCCGGGCCGTTCTGGCCGGAGGCCGGTCCTGCGGGCGCTGCGGGCGCTGAAGCCGGCGAACTGGACGAGCGCTGGACCGGCGGGCACGCCTCGCCCGCCGAGGCCGTGCTGGAGTACCGCCGCCGGGCCGCCACCAAGTCCGACCTGGAACGCCAGGAGAACAAGGACAAGACCGGCGTCTTCACCGGCGCGTACGCCGTCAACCCCGTCAACGGCGCTCAGGTGCCGGTGTTCGTGGCCGACTACGTGCTGATGGGCTACGGCACCGGCGCCATCATGGCCGTGCCCGCGCACGACGCGCGCGACCACGAGTTCGCCACCGCCTTCGGCCTGCCGATCGTGCAGGTCGTGGCCCCGGCCGACGGCCGCGAGCTGGACGTGCAGTCCGAGTCGTACTCGGGTGACGGCGTGGCAGTGAACTCCGCCAACTCCCGCGGGCTGGCGCTCGACGGACTGGGCGTGGACGAGGCCAAGGCCACCACCATCGCCTGGCTCGAGGGCGAGGGTGCCGGCGAGGGGACCGTCCAATACAAGCTGCGCGACTGGCTCTTCGCCCGCCAGCGCTACTGGGGCGAGCCGTTCCCGGTGGTCTACGACTCGGACGGCGTCCCCCACGCACTGCCCGACGAGCTGCTGCCCGTCGAGCTGCCGGAGGTGGAGAACTACCAGCCCGTCTCCTTCGACCCTGACGACGCCGACTCGCTGCCCTCGCCGCCGCTGGCCAAGGCGACCGAGTGGATGACCGTCGAGCTGGACCTGGGCGATGGCCTGGGCACCCGGACGTTCACCCGCGACGCCAACGTCATGCCCAACTGGGCCGGATCCAGCTGGTATCAGCTCCGCTACATCGACCCCACCAACTCCGACGAGCTGTGTGCGCTGGAGAACGAGCGCTACTGGACCGGCCCGCGGCCGGAGATCCACGGCGAGCGCGATCCCGGGGGAGTGGACCTCTACGTCGGTGGAGTCGAGCACGCCGTGCTGCACCTGCTCTACTCGCGCTTCTGGCACAAGGTCCTCTTTGACCTCGGCCATGTGACCAGCGAGGAGCCTTACCGCCGGCTGTTCAACCAGGGCTACATCCAGGCGTTCGCCTACACCGACGCGCGCGGCGTCTACGTGCCTGCCGCAGACGTAGAGCAGCGGGGCGGGAAGTTCTTCCTCGACGGTTCGCCCGACGCACCCGAGGTGTTCCAGGAGTACGGGAAGATGGGCAAGTCGCTCAAGAACTCCGTCTCCCCGGATGAGATCTGCGAGGAGTACGGCGCGGACACCCTGCGGGTGTACGAGATGTCCATGGGTCCGCTGGACACGTCCCGGCCCTGGGCCACCAAGGACGTCGTGGGGGCGCACCGCTTCCTGCAGCGGCTGTGGCGGGTGGCGATCGACGAGTCCACCGGGCAGGCGCGTGTGACCAGCGATGAGCCGCCGGAGAACGTCCTCAAGGCGCTGCACAAGGCCATCGCCGGAGTGCGAGACGACTTCGCCGCACTGCGGGACAACACCGCGATCGCCAAGCTCATCGAGTACGTCAACACCCTCACCAAGGCCTATCCGACGGAGGGGCCGGGGGCGCCGCGCTCGGTGGTGGAGCCGCTGGTGCTCATGGTGGCACCCGTCGCCCCGCACCTGGCGGAGGAACTGTGGTCGCGGCTCGGACACACCGGGACGCTGGCCCACGGCCCGTTCCCCGAGCACGACGAGGCCTACCTGGTCGAGGACTCGGTCGAGTACCCGGTCCAGATCAAGGGCAAGGTGCGCTCACGCATCACCGTCCCGACGGACGCATCGCCGGCAGAGGTGGAGGCCGCCGCTCTGGCTGACGAGAAGGTGCAGGCCAACCTCGGCGGCGCCGCGCCCCGGAAGGTCATCGTGGTGCCGGGGAAGATGGTCAACATCGTCCCCTGAACCTCGGGTTCACCGTCCTGAGGCCCTACGCCCGGAGGGGCAGCGCATCCCCCTCCGGGCCGGCGCGGGTCGCCGACCCAGCGCGGCGCCGGCCCGGTCAGCCGATCTGCACGAAGACGGTCGACGAGGACGCCAGCAGGTAGGCCGTGGTGATCATCCACATCGCGTAGGTCGCGAACAGCCACGGCCGCCAGCGGATATGGCGTTGCCAGCGCCGGTAGGTCTTGACCCCCGAGACCACCGCCAGTGCGAACGCGAGCAGCGTGGGGAGCACGACCACCCAGACACGGTTGGCGGTGGTGCACAGGTCGTCGGTACCCGGACACTGCGGCCCCGTGACGTCGAACAACACGACGATCGCCACCGCCAGGGCGACAGTCATCGCAGAGGACAGCAGGACGTACCGGATGGCCTGACCGGCCTGGCGTTCATTGCGCTCGAGGTGCTCCAGCGGGTCGTCGATGTCGTCGAGTTCGTGCGAGGACACGGCTACGCCCCCGCGAATCCGTTGTGCCCGCCGGCCGCGGCCACCTCGTCGACTGTCGCGATCCCCAACTGCTCATCGGTGACCGGCGGGAAGAGCGGACCCCCGCCGAAGGCGCCCCGGTGTGACAGCGGGACCTCGTCGTCGTCGTTCCTTATCCCGTGCTCGCGACCGTATTCGGCGGTGATCACGGTGGAACCGCTCAGCTCTGCCAGGGACGGGTCCTCGGCGAGCGCGGCGATCACGCGGCCGACGAACGTCGGGTCCTCGGCACGGTCGAGGGGGAAGCCGTTGAAGTCGTCCATCCCCAGCGACAGCAGCAGCTCGGTGCGGATGAGCCCCAGCCACAGCGAGAGGGTGGACACGCCCGTGCCGGCGAGTTCGTGCGCCATGTCCGACGCCATCTTGTCCAGGGCCGTCTTGCTCATCCCGTAGAGGACGGTGTGGAACGGCTGGCGCGAGCCGAACGAGGAGATGTTGACCATCAGGCCAGAGCCCTGCGGGACCATCACCTTGGCGGCCTCGCAACTGGCGACGTAGTGCGCGCGCAGCCCGATGCCGATCAGCGCGTCCCAGTCGCCGGCGGGCCGCTCCCAGAACTTCCCGTTGAAGCCCATGAAGCCCTTGGGGTTGGTCCACACGTTGTTGACCAGCAGGTCCAGGCGCCCGGTGTCGGTGACGATCCGGGCGACGACGGCGACGATCTGCGCGTCGTCAGCGTGGTCGCACTCGAGGGGACGCACCTCGCCAGGGGCCCCGGCGGCGGCGTCGACCGTGACCTGCAGCCGCTCGATCGAGCGTCCGGTGACGTAGACCGTCCAGCCGGCCTCGGCGAGCGCGGTGGCCACGCCCTTGCCCACGCCCCGGCTACCGCCGGTGACCAGGGCGACGCGCGCGGTCACGAGTCGGCTCCGGCGGTCGCGGCGGCGGCAGCGCCGGGGACGGTGTGGGCCTCGGGGTAGGTCACGGTGGCGTTGTCGAGGGTGCGGGTGACCGACCATCCCGGGGTGAACAGGCACTCGGACATGACCCAGCGCCCGCTTTCGACTACGTAGACGTCGGCGTATTCGCCGGTCGACACGGTCTCGGTGCCGTTGTCCCGGTCGACCTGCCGGAACTGCAGGGTCCAGCTGCCGGTGGCGCGTCGAGGGGGTCCACCGGGCCCCGAGCCCTCGATGGTGATCGAGGGCATGAACCCGTGGTGCATGTCGAGGATCCGCGGGCCGCCGTCGGCTGCGGTGGCCAACGCGATCCGGCGGAAGACGTCGACCATCGTGTCCGGGTCGGTGCGGCCCAGCGGACCGAAGTCCAGCACGCCGCCGGTCGCCACGAAGCAGGCCCGGAATCCTCCCGGGTCCTTGGCGTCGCAGGCCCGCCAGTAGCGGTATTTGAGCTGTTCAATGGCCTGGCGTGCGCGGATTTCCTCGTCGGACTGCATGGTGGCCACGTTAGCCTAGGCAGCATGAGCCGAACACTGGTCGAACTGTCCGATCGCTGGGACCTGCAGGACCTGATGACCAGGTACGCGACCTGCATCGACGCGCGTGACTTCGACGCGCTGGACCGGGTCTTCACTCCGGACGCCCGGGTGAGTTACGAGGCCTCGGGCGGTCCCGCAGACACCTATCCGGTCGTGCGGGACTGGTTGGCCGAGATGCTGCCGATTTTTGCCGCCACCCAGCACCTGATGGCCAACCTCGAGGTGAGCCTGGATGGGGACACCGCGTCCGGGCGCTGCATGTGCTTCAACCCGATGGCACTCAGATCGGTGGAGGAGAAGGACCAGCAGGTGTTCTTCTACGGGCTCTGGTACCTGCTGGAGTTCGTCCGGACCGGAGACGGCTGGCGGATCGCCCGCCTCAGCCAGCAGCAGGCGTTCCACCACAACCTGCCGTGAGGTGTCAGACCGTCCCGCAGGAGTTCGGCGCGGGCCGGTCGTGGACGCGGTCCATCAGGTAGCGCGCGCTGGTGGCGCGCTCGGCCAGCATCGGCAGGGCGTGGTCGATCACCAGGCCGGGCGCGACAGCGGGGAGCTCGGCGGTCCGCAGCTCGACGACAGTGCCCTGGGCGCACCAGTTGCGGACCAGGTCCACCGCGGTGTGGTGCGGGACCACGTCGTCGTTACGGCCGATCAGCACCAGCGCCGGCACGGCGGGCGCCACCTTGCCGAGGCTGTAGCCCTCGAGGGCCCGTACGATCTCCGGCTCGGACCGGGCGGCGTCGGCCAGGGAGCGGCCGTCCACCGTGAACTCGGTGGTCCGGCGCAGGCCGTAGGCGAACGCGGTCTCAGCCACGCACTGGGTCGAGGTCACCTCGAGCATGCGGCGGCCCTCGTCGTTGAGCCGGCGGTCGAACGCCGGCCGGAGCTCGGGGTGCACCTGGAGGATCCCGTTGATGGCGTACCCCACCGCACCGGTGAGCACACCGCCGTCGACGCGGTCGAGCGTGCCGAGCATGTCCGACGGCGGGGCGCCCGCGGCGATGCCCACCAGGTTGACGTCGGGGGCGTACTCGCGCTGCATCTCGCCTGCCGCGGCGGCAGCGCCGCCGCCCTGCGAGTACCCGGTCATCACGGTCGGGGAGTCGGGGGCGAGGTCGGTGCCCGCCAGGCGCACCGCGGCGCGGGCGGCGTCGAGCGCCGAGCGGCCCTGGGAGTCGCGGTTGACGTACGGGTGGAGGCCGGGCGTGCCCAGCCCCTCGTAGTCGGGGATGACGACGGCAAAGCCCTCGGCGAGCATCGAGTAGGCGTCGATCACGGTGTACCCGGCCGCCATCGACACCGGCGCGGTCTGCACCCCGAGCCCGACCTCCATGGACCTGGACGGTGCGCACTGGTCACCCTGACCCTGCGTTCCGGGCGTGACCACGGCGAGCGGCCGCGGGCCGGGGCCGTTCCACGCCGCCCGGGGCTGGAGATAGAGGCCGGTGACGGCGATCGGCCCGCCCGCCCCGCCGGTGGACCGGAACATGATCCGCTGCGCGTCGGCGGGCAGCGCGCCGCCCGCCACCAGGTCGGGCACGCTCGGGGTGACGGCCATGGGCTCGCTGCGGATCACAGTGCCCGGGTCGGCGGGCAGCTCGGCCGGCGGGGTGTAGAACGCCGTCCGGTCCGGGGTGTTGGACGACCCCTGATCCGAGGCGCCCGGGACCGAGGAACCCTGTGCGGCGGCCTGGGGAGCGCTGCCGGCCGAGAGCGCCGGCGCGAGCGCCACGACCAATCCGAGCGCGAGACCTCCGGCGACGGAGGGCAGGCCGGGGAAGGCGGACCGGTGGGAAAGCGGTGATCTCACGTGTGCTCCAGGGGTGTCGATGCTGCGGACCCGACTCAGCGGTCAGCCCGCGATGGACAAAACTATAACGTGTGTCTATTCTGCGGGTGGTCCACGTCACGTTCCGGTGGGCGATGGGCCCATAGCGAACACCGCGAACATTAAGGTGGCCGGTGTCGGACGGCGCTGTTACGGTGGGTTCGTGCCAAAAAACGTGCTGATGTGCTGGCGACGCACCCCAACGGGTCCTCGCGCTGCCACCGCCGCCATGACGTAAAAGCGGGTGTCACGAGCCCGCCGGGACCCGGCGGGCCGTCCATTCGTCAGGATCGCGGCCCTCACCGGGCCCGGGGTCAGCCACTGCGACCCGCGCGGCTCAGATATCCGAGCCCACCCTGATCGAGGAGAGATCCCAGGTGACCGCAAGTCCCCGCACCAGTCACGAACCACTCACCGAGTCCGACATCCTGGTGAGCGCTCGCTCGTTGGCCGAGTACACCGACATGTTCGGACTGGACCAGGCAGACCTGCGCCGCCGGATCATCGACTGCCCCGGAGGGGCGGCCAGCGCCGTCGCGGAGATCAGTGCGAACGGCGGGGACGCGATCGCGGTCGATCCCCAGTACTCGCTCGGCGCCTACGACGTGCGGGAGCGGGTCCTCGCTGACCTGGACCGGTCGATCGCCCACTCGCGCGCCCGCGATCTCGACTACGACTGGCACGTCCGCGGCGGCGTGGTGGGCCACGAGACCATCCGCCGGACAGCAGCCGAACTCATGCTCGCCGATCTCGACGCCTCCCCCGAGCGGTACATCGCCGGGGCCCTGCCGTCTCTGCCGCTGGCCGCGGACTCGGCGGACCTGGTCCTGTGCTCCCACCTGCTCTTCACCTACGCCGACCGGATGGACCTGGCCGACCACGTCGATGCGATCGTCGAGATGGCGCGCGTGGCCCCGGAGGTGCGGATCTACCCGCTCGTCGACCACTCCGGGAACCCGCTGCCGGAGCTCGTCCGCAGCGTGATCGCCAAGCTCAAGAAGGAGCGGCTGACCAGCCGGATCGAGCCCGTCATCCGGCCGTTCCAGCTGGCCGCCACCACGCGGCTCGTGGTGGAGCGGAACACCCGCCGGCGGGAGTAGGCGGTATCGCGACGCTCGGGCAGGCGCGCCGACCCGCGGGCGGGGCTCAGCCCTGCGTCAGCCGGAGGGCCGGTTGACCGGTGAACGGGGAGGTCTCGACGCTGGTGACCAGCGGCTGCGGCCCGCCCACCTCGAGGGACTGCCCGGCCTGGAACACGGTCCCGGAGCCCAGCGAGTACGCCACCAGATCGCACATCTGCCCGAACGCCGCGCCCGGGGGCCCATCGATGTCGAGCCGTTCGAGGTCCAGCCGACCGAAGCGGCCGAGCCCGCTGGTGTACACGCACGAGGTGGTCTCGGACTGCATGCCCGCCCGCACCCCCACGAGCGCGGGGACGGGCAGCGGGCTCCCGGTGACGAGATCCCGGTACGGGCCGGCCGGCAGGGTGGTCGAGGCGCCGCCCACGCTCACCGCGATCGCGCCGGGCAGGGCGGTCAGCGCGGCGGTGACGGTGGCCACCGCGAGCTCGCACCTGAGCGTGTCGAGCCGGGGGTCCAGGTAGTCGGGTTCGGTCGGCTCGTCGTCGTCCCCTACCGGGCCGAGCCGGAAGGCGGCGACGACGACCTGGGACTGATGCGTGTCCACCACACCCTCCCGGCCGTTCCAGATGGCCAGGTTCGCGGTGAAACGTGACGCCTCGCCGCCGGCCACGGGCGCGTCGACCGGGGTGACGATGACCGTCGCGTCCTCGATGTACACGCCGGTGGCGGGGTCGTCATCCGTGCCGGGGTCGACCTCGTAGGAGCCCTCGAAGATCTCGGCGAGCAGCTCGCTGATCTCGCGGTGGCCGGGGGAGGGGCGGTCGAGGAGCAGGATCGCGACCGGGGTGCGCTTCCAGGACAGGTCCTCGCCCGTCTGCGGGTCGACGGCGGGCTGTTCCGGTTGCGGCGTCTCGCTCATGGCCCCGAGGTTAGCGGAGCCCCGGCCGCGCGCCGGATCCCTCTGGACCTCCGGGGGTCAGTTGAGCAGGAAGTCGATCACCAGGCGCTCGAACTTGTCCTTCTGCTCGATCATCGCCCAGTGCCCGCAGCGCGAGAACGCGTGGAGCTCGGCGCGGGGGAGCTGCCGGAACGCGAAGTGCGCCTGCTCGTAGGGGAGCATCCGGTCGTCGCGGCCCCAGATGAGCAGCGTCTCCTGACGGATCTGGGACGCGCGGGCGTAGAGCGGGGTGTGCGCGTTCTCGGGCTTGAGGATCGAGCCGAAGATGGCGTACATCCGCTCGACCGCGCCCGGGGCGGTGGCGGCCTCGGTCCGCGTGCGGATGAGCTCCTCGGAGACGACCTTCTTGTTGCCGACCATCGTGTCGACCCACGCGGCCATCGTCTTGTCGGAGGGATCGGCGAGGAAGTCGAACAGTCGCCGCGAGCCCTCGCTCGGCTCGGGCGCGAACAGTGGCGCGGCCAGGCCCCCGGGGCCCATGAGGGCCATCTTGCGGACGCGGCCCGGGTAGGCGAGCGCGGTCTCGCACGCCACGTTGCCGCCCATCGAGTTGCCGATGATGTCGACCTTCTCGATGCCCTTGGCCTCGCAGAACGCGTCGATCGCCTCGGCGGCGATCAGGGGGTAAGCCTTCTCCCACTCCAGGTCGGAGCTCTTACCGAAGCCCGGCATGTCCAGCAGGATGGTGTGGAAGCGGTCGGCGAAGACGGGGAAGTTGCCCGCGAAGTTGGACCACGCCGTGACGCCCGGGCCCGAACCGTGGAGGAACAGGACGGGAACCGTGCTCTCCGGCTCGGTGACGCTCTGCTCGCCCGCCTCGTGGAAGTGCAGCTCGAAGCGGCCGGCGGTGATGGTCTTGCTGGTGGACTCGAAGTCGAGAGCGCTCATGGGAGCCACGGTACTAGAACACGTTCTACAAGATCGAGTCTCGACGGAAATGACGACAGCCGCGCGGGGAGTCCCTGAACATCCCCGCGCGGCGTTGGCGAGGACGTTACCTGAAATCTCTCAGGTGACAAAGCAATAACGATTATGGGGTTGGGGAGATCGGTGATGCGACCCCCACAGGGCGCAGCCGCGAACGATAACGTTTTCGAAGTTGACGGGGTGTCCAGATAGCCATCCTGCCCGGGTCGATGGCGCGGAAGCGTCCGCCGGTCCCGCCGAGCACGGGAAACCCACTCAGGCGATCACCCCACCATCAGGCTGCTGCCTGGTCTAAAAGTGTCTTGGTGCCCGGTGACTACGCTCATGGCGGGAAGTAGCCACCGTCGGCGGTGTGGACACCGGCGTGGGGTTGCTCATCGACGAAGGGATCGACCGTCATCGCCACCACCACCGCACGTCGGGCCACGATCATCCACGGTTACGACGCCGCACCCGAGGACCATTGGTTCGGATGGCTCGCCGGACAGCTCGAGAGCCAAGGGATCCCCACCACGGTCCCCGCGCTTCCCGACTCCGGAGCGCCCGATCCAGAGGGATGGCTCGCCACGATCGGCGCCGCCGTGGGGACGCCGGACCGGGATTCGATCGTCGTCGCCCACAGCCTCGGGTGCCTCACGGTGTTGCGGCACCTGCACTCGCTGGCAGGGCCGTGGCGGCTGGGCACCCTCGTGCTGGTCGCCGGTTTCGTCGACCCGCTGCCCGAGCTCCCGCAGCTGGACGCCTATATCGGCGACGGGGTGGACGTGGAGGGGTGCGGTGCGCACCTCGACCGGGTGGTGGTCCTGCGGTCGGACAACGACCCCTTTGTCCCCGCCGGCCATACGGACCGGCTCGCCCGCGCGCTCGGTGCCTCGGCGCAGTGTGTCCCGGGAGCCGGGCACTTCATGGCATCCGACGGGTTCACCTCCCTCCCGCCGGTGCTCGTAGCGTGTTCCACGTGAAACCCGAGAGCATCGACCTCCCCGACCTCTCCGGCGAGACCTGGCTGGTCACGGGCGCGACCAACGGGGTCGGGCTGGAGACGGCCCGCGCGGCGTCCCGCCACGGGGCCCGCGTGATCCTCGCGGTCCGTGACACCACGCGAGGCGCGGAGGTGGCCGCCGAGCTGCCGGGTTCGGCGCGCGTGGTGGAACTCGACCTGGCGTCGCTGGACAGCGTGCGGCGGGCGGCCGGCGAACTGACAGGTGACGCGGCCGAGTCAATAGATGTGCTGGTCAACAACGCGGGGGCGATCACGCCCCGGCGCCGCGAGACCCCCGACGGCTCCGAGATGCTCCTCGGCGTCAACGTCCTGGGGCCGTTCCTCCTCACCAATCTCGTGCTGCCGCTCGTGCGCCGCCGCGTGGTGATCGTCGGCTCCAACGCCCACAAGGCCGCGACCTTCGACTTCGACGACCCGCACTTTCGCAATCCACACAGCCGGACATCGCACGGCCGCCGACGGCGGTGGACCCCCGCGGCGGCCTACGCCCAGTCCAAGCTCGGAGACATGCTCTGGGGGCTCGCGTTGGATCAGCGGTTGCGGGATGGCCGGGCGAAAGCCGGCCGGGCAGGCGTCGACGTGCAGCTCACCCACCCCGGGTGGGCGGCCACCGGGATCTCCAATGCCACAGGAAATGCCGTGCTCGACCGGCTCATCACCGGGGTGTGCTCGGTGTTCGCGCAGCCGGCAGCGCAGGCGGCGCTCACCACGATGTTCGCCGCCACGCGTCCACTGCCGCCGTGCAGCTACACCGGCCCGGACGCGATGCAGCACCTGCGGGGGATGCCGACGCTCATCGGCCGCAGCGCGGAGGCGTCGGACCCGGCGATCGCCGAGCGATTCTGGGAGTTGGCAGCTGCCACGACCGCCGCGCGCTGACATCATCGCCGGATGTGTTCACGAATCGGTGTTTCGTGTACATGTTCCGCGGACGTGTCGAAGGCGTGTACACGTCGGAATGGGGTTCCGACGGTCAAGTGAGGTGGTCGTACTCGCCTTCGACCCACGCCGCGTAGCGGTCGGCGGATCGCTGCACGGCGGCACGCGCATCGTGGGGGACGCAGCCGCCGAAGTTGCTGTAGATGCGGACGAAGTCGTATCGGGAGACGTGGTCGGCGATGCGACGCACCACCGCACCGGACAGCGGCATCCAGTTGGGGAACGAGCGCATGAACGTGACCCACTCCGGATCGGCTACCGAGCCGATGGTGTCGCCGGTGAACAGCACGCCCAGGCCGTCGGGCGCGGTCCAGTGGACCACCGCGCTTCCGGGGAAATGACCGCCGGGCTGGGAGGCCCGGACCCCCGGCACGATCTCGACCTCGTCGCCGTCGTGGCCCCCGCCCCACACCACGGTGTTGCGGGGGCGCAGACCCAGCCAGTGCTCGTCGGGGGCGGAGACGTAGACCGGGCAGTCGTCGAATGCCTGTGACCACAGCGACTGCACGCCGTACATGTGCGGGTGGGAGGCGATGATCGCCGCGAGTCCGCCCCAGCCGCGGACAGCGGCCACGGCCTCCTCGCTGATGTGGTTGGGTACCTCGACCAGGACGTTCCCGCGAGCGGTCCGGATGAGGGCGGGCCTCTGGCCGATGCCCGGACAGTTCTGGTGGACCAGACCGATCAGATCGGGCTCGCGCTCGGTGAACTCGAGCTGCGCGCCCCGCGACCGCGACTCGGCCGGGGTGGTCCAGCGCTGACCCCCGGCGGGTACGTACTGGCGCTCGTCCGCACAGATCGGACACACCTCGGGCAGCGGCTCCGCGCGCTCGACACCGCAGGTCGCGCACTGGGTGACCGTCCCGATGGCGCAGGAGGTCACGGCATGTCCCCCTCGATGTCGACGGGGTGCCAGGAACCACCGACCTCTACCTCGAGTACCCCGTCGGTGGGGCCGTCGGCGGCCTGGCGTGAGACGGCGGCCTCGAGCGCCTCCTGGGCGTTGTCGAATTCGCCGAGGTCGATTGTGCGGTCGGGGGTGCGGAGTCGGAAGGTCGACATGCCCCCGAGTGTCCTCGCCACGGCCCGCGGCCGCATCCGGCGCGGGCCACCTGAGCGGGCGGGCGCGCGGTAGGCCAGGCCCTTCCGATAGCACGCGGTCAGGAGCAGACTGGGCGCCAGCCTCATCGCTCGAGAGAGGAACCACCTTGTCGTCGTCACCGCAGTCATCCCAGTCCCCCGAGTCGCCTCGGCCACCAGCGCCGTCGCTCTCACCACCGTCCCCGGAGGCCGCTCCGGCCGGTTACCCCGACCTCGGCGCGGACCCGGTGGTCGGCGTGCGCTTGCTGGCCGCGGAGGCGGTCCCGACCGCCGTCGTCCGTGCCGCCAACGTGCGCATGGCCACGATCAGCGACTTTTTCGATGCCGCCTTCGGCAAGGCGTTCCCAGCGCTCTTCGCCACCGGGATGACGCCCGTCGCAGCGGCGTTCGCCCTGTACACCCGGATCACCGAGGGCGCGGAGGCCGAGGTGGACCTGGAGATCGGCTTCCCGTTGGGCACGCCGCTGCCCGACGGTTCGGGCGACGAGCAGGCGGACGACGGGCTACGGGTGGTGCCGTCCGAGCTCCCGGCCGGCGAGGTCGCCGTGACGAGTTACATCGGTCCCTACGACGGGCTCGGCGAAGCGTGGGGGAAGTTGATGGGCGAGATCCGCGCGATGGGCCGTGAACCGGCGGTTCCGTTCTGGGAGTCGTACGTGACCGAACCGTCGCCCGATATGGACCCCACCACCCTGCGCACCGACCTGTTCTGCGTGGTCGGCTATCCCGACGACGCGGCCTGACCCCGAAATCCTCTCATCGGAGAGCTCCTACATGTCCTCCAGCGTGCGGCCGGTGGTCTCCGGGATGAACTTGGCCACGAACAGCAGTGAGAGCAGCGCCGACACCGCGTAGAAGCCGTAGGTGAAGGTCAGGCTGAACTCCGCCATCGGCGGGAACGCCGTGGAGACGACGAAGTTCGCCAGCCACTGGGCGGCCGCCGCGAGGCCCAGCGCCGCGGAGCGGATGCGGTTGTTGAACATCTCGCCGAGCAGCACCCACACCGCCGGGCCCCAGGACATGCCGAAGAACACGACGAACCCGTTCGCGGCGATGAGCGCGATCAGTCCCTGGGTGTCGCCGAGCTGAGGGGCGAGCTCGCCGTCCGGGCCCGGTCCCATGGTGCTCGTACTGAACATCACGGACATCACGGCCAGCGAGATCGTCATGCCCACGGATCCGGTGATGAGCAACTTGCGGCGGCCGATCTTGTCGATGAGCGCGATCGCCACGATCGTCACCGCGATGTTGGTCACGGAGGTGATGACGGTCTGGGTGAGTGCGTCCTCCTCGGTGAAGCCGACCGACTGCCACAAGGTGGTGGAATAGTAGAAGATCACGTTGATACCCACGGCCTGCTGGAAGACCGACAGGACGACGCCGATCCACACGATGGGCAGCAGGTTGGTGCCGGACGGCGTGAGCAGGTCGCGCCAGGACCGCTTCCTGTCGTCGCGGACCGTCGCGTGGATCTCCCTGATCCGGTTGTCGATCCCGCCCTCCTGGATGGACCGGAGGACCTCGCGGGCCCGGTCGATCAACCCCTTGCCCACCAGGTAACGCGGTGACTCGGGGATGGTCAGCGCGAGTACCCCGTAGGTCACGGCGGGGATCACCTCCGCCCAGAACATCCAACGCCAGGCCTCGGCACCCAGCCACAGCTCCTCGATCGCGCCGCCGGCCACCCCGGCCAGCCACGCGTCGGACAGCAGCGCCACGAAGATGCCGGAGACGATCGCCAGTTGCTGGAGTGATCCCAGGCGCCCGCGGATCGCGGGTGGGGCGACCTCGGCGATGTACGCCGGCGCGATGACCGAGGCGGCGCCCACCCCGAGCCCGCCCACGATGCGCCAGACGATGAGATCCCAGGGGCCGAACGCGAGCCCGGACCCGATGGCGCTGGCGGTGAACAGCACCGACGCGAGGATCATCACGCGGGTGCGGCCCCATTTGTCGGCCAGGCGGCCGGCGAGATAGGCGCCGGCGATGCAGCCGAGCAGCGCCGAGGAGACGGCGAACCCGGTCAGCCCGGGGTTCATCCCGAACGACTCCTGGACGGCGTCGACGGCCCCGTTGATCACCGCGGTGTCGAAGCCGAAGAGGAAACCGCCGAGCGCGGCGACCATGGAGATGATCACCACCCGGCCGGTGTTGAAACTCTCTTCCTCGGGACTTCTGGCCGAGGTGTTCTGTGTGGACATGGCGTTCCCCGCTCCCGGGCCGGTCGGACGTCCTGCAGGTGGTGAGGGGAGCGTAAGCGCGTAACAGAAGTGACGCAAGTCACAAGGGGCGCGGCCTGTCTGCGCAGTACGCGCCCGCAGAACAAGAACACGTTCTACGCTCGAGACGTCTTGACATCATTCCGACTCGAGACGTCTTAACGTCATACCGAAAGGGCCCCGCCGTGAGTGCCTCCCCGGAGCAGATCCGTGCCACCGCAGATTCCTACGTCGCCGGGCTGATCGCCGGTGACCTGGAGGCGATCTCGGACCTCTACGCCGAGAACGCCACGGTGGAGGACCCCGTCGGCGGCGGCACCGTCCACGAGGGCAGAGCCGCGATCCGCGAGTTCTACTCGACCATCGTCGCGATGAAGATCGACGCCGAGGTGCTCGAGGCCCGAGTGTGCGGCAACGACCTGCTGTTCCACTTCGAGATCACCACGCACTTCGACGCCGACTCCAAGGCCACTATCGACGTCTGGGACCTCATGACCCACGACGAGCAGGGCAAGGTCGCCTCGATGCGCGCCTACTGGACCCCGGAGAACATGCGCTGACCCCGCCCGGGCGGCTGGACTAACCTGGGGCCATGATCACCGCCATCGTCTTCGTCCACGCCGAGACGGCGCGCATCCCCGAGGTCGCCGAGGCGATCGCCGAGATCAGCGGCGTCTCCGAGGTGTACTCGGTCACCGGGACCATCGACCTCATCGTGCTGGTGCGGGCCCGCCGCAACGAGGAGGTGGCCGACATCGTCTCCGACCAGCTCAACAAGGTGCCGGGAGTGGTGAACACCGAGACGCACATCGCGTTCCGGGCGCTGTCCAAGCACGACCTGGAAGCGGCGTTCTCCCTGGGCTACGACGACTGAGTCACTGACCATCGCGGTAGGACGACCGGGCCGGGTCGCCCGGGCGAGCCCGGTCAGGGCTGCCGCCGCGCCACCATCCGCGCACGGCGCCGTGCACCCGTGAGTTCCGCGAGCAGCGCCTCCCCGGTCCACCGCTGCCGGTCGTCGCCATCGCGCTCGGCATCGTGGACCAGTTCCACCACGCGCTCGCAGGCCGGCGCCTCCAGTCCGAGCTGCCGGGCCATCTTGACCACCTTGCCCTGGAGGACGGCGATCTCGGTGGGGCGGCCGCGGACCAGGTCGTCGTTCATCGACGAGGTCCCGTCGGCGTCGACCCGCACCACCGTCCTGGCCAGCTTTCGGAAAACCGGTGTGGGTAGCCGCATGACGGTCGGGAGCAGCCCGGCCGGGACCGCGAGGGGGACCCGTGGGACGACTCCGGCGGCGGTGAAGACCCGGTTGGCCTCGACCTGGCAGAGCGCGACGCAGCGCCGCAGGTCGTGGTCGAGCAGCTCGGCGCGCAGTGGGAGCCCGGACAGCGCCTGGACGGCGTTGTTAAGGTTCAGCAGGACCTTGCCGTGGAGCACGGCCTGGATGTCGTCGGTCGCCCGGATCGGGAAGCCGGCCTCCCGCATCACCTCGATGAGCGGGGCGGCCAGGGGATGCTCGGCGATCCGGATCTCGCCGGTGCTGGTCCGGCGGTAGGTGGCGGGTCCGGTCCGGACCACGTTGAAGGGGATCACCCCGGCGATGACGGGCGCCACGTCCACGCGATCGCGGATCAGGTCGGCCGAGTGGAGGCCGCTCTGCAGGCCCACCACCAGGGTGCCCGGCTGCAGGTACGGGTCGAACTCGGCGGTGGCCGCTGCGGTCGAGCCCGCCTTGGTGCACACGAGGACCACGTCCGAGCGGCGGACGGACTCCGGGGACCAGGCCAGCGTGAGCGCGTCTGCCGGCACCTGGAGGCGGTCGCCGTCGCCCGACTCCACGGTGAGGCCGACCGCGCGGATCGGATCCAGAACGTGGGGACGCCCGACGAGGGTCACGTCGGCGTGGCGGGCGAGCCGGCCGCCCAGGTAACAGCCGACCACGCCGGCACCGATCACGGTGATGCGCAGGGGGGAACCGGGGCTGGCCATAGTGGTGCTGAGGTTACGACACCTGACCACCCCGGGACACCGGATCAGGGAGCCGCCCGAACCTGTCAGGTGTCAGTGTGGGCGGGGCCTGAGGACGACCTCGGTGGGATGGGCGTCCGGGGCGGATTCGAGGGCGTGCCGGATCGCCGCGGCCACCGAATCGGGGGTGAGGTACGACGACGGATCGTAGGCCCGGCCCTCGCTGGCGACGATCGCGCGCTGCATGTCGGAATCCACCCGGCCGGGGTGGATCGAGGTGACGCGCAGTGCGGGTTCCTCGCCGCGGATCGTGTCCGTGACGGCGCGGAGCGCGAACTTGGAGGCGCTGTAGGAGCCCCAGCCGGGCTTGGCGGTGTTTCCGGCGCCCGAGTTGACGACGACGAGGTGGCCCCGGGCCGCGCGCAGCGCCGGGAGCAGGGCCCGGGTGAGCTCGACGACGGCGAGCACGTTCACCTCGAACGCGCGGCGCCACTGTGCGGGGTCGGACTCGTCGACCCGGCCGAGATCGGCGACCCCGGCACAGTGGACCAGCCCGTCGAGAGCGGTGACGCCGTCGGCGACCCGCGCCACCCCGTCGACCGTCGTCAGATCGGCGGTCACCACACGGGCGGACCGGCAGGACCGCGCGACGGCGGCCAGCGCATCGGTGTCCCGGCCCACCAGGACCAGGTCATGGCCGGTGTCCAGGGCCCGGGCCGTGGCCGCTCCGATTCCGCGGGAGGCGCCGGTGATGACGAGTGTGCTCATGTCCGCCCAGGCTAGACGGCCCGTGCGCGGCCCGGTGATGACAGCTCGGCTCAGCGCGGGTCGTCCGGTTGGTCGAACGCGTCCAGCAGCGCGTTGAGCGCGGGGACCGCGGCCGAGAGCATCTCCCGGTGTTCGGGGGTCAGCCGCGACAGGTGTTCGGCGAAGTCATGATCACGGGCCTCGAGCACCTGGTCGATCCGCGTTCGGCCGAGGTCGGTGAGGCTCACGCAGACGCCGCGGCGGTCGACCTCGTCGGGCCGGCGCTCCACGTATCCCATGCTCTCGATGACGTTCACCGAGTTGCTGGTGGTGGGCACCCGGACGTTCTCCATCCGGGCCAGGTCACTCATACGCAGCCGGCCGTGACACGCCAGTGTGTAGAGGATCGAGGTCTGCGCGCGGCTCAGCGCGTACTGCGTGTTCTGTCGCCGGACCAGCAGGTCCAGCCTCAGAAGGATGGGACGGAACTCCGTCGCCAGTCCGTGTCGGTTCTTGGTTGTCGTTGTTTCCATGTGTTGCCCCCTGACGCACGCACGTGCCCCCCACGGCTGCGTGATGAAAATATAAGCACATTCTCTTCCGTGCGTGGGGCGTCCTCTCGGGCTGTGGTGAACACTGGGCGCATGGCTCTGCATCACCGCATCACCGGTTCGGGACCGACCGTCATCCTCATCCACGGCGTCTGTCACCGCGCCCACGCCTGGGACGCGATCGTGCCACTCCTCGCGGACCGGTTCCGCGTGGTGGTGGTGGACCTGCCCGGGCACGGGGAATCGGCGATGCTCCCCGACGCCGGGGACGTGCTCGAGCACATGACCGGCGAGCTCGTCGACCTCATCTCGGCGGTCGTCCCGGACGGCGAGCGACCGCACGTCGCGGG
Organism: Rhodococcus sp. IEGM 1408; assembly: GCF_033142235.1. Lineage (NCBI taxonomy): Bacteria > Bacillati > Actinomycetota > Actinomycetes > Mycobacteriales > Nocardiaceae > Rhodococcus > Rhodococcus sp. IEGM 1408. Next base: position 451,612 of record NZ_JAWLRW010000001.1, on the reverse strand, counting down.
CAACTCACTGGGCGGCTTTCTCGCGCTGGAGCTGGGGGCCCGCGGGCTGGCGAGCAGCGTCACGGCGCTCTCTCCCGCCGGGTTCTTCCGGTCGCACGCCGAGTGGCGCTACACCATGACCGTGTTCAGCGGGCTCCGCCGGGCGGCCGGCTCGCTCGGCCGTCACCTCCCGGTGGTGTCGGAGAGGGCGGCGGGCCGCGCGGTGATGATGGCGGTGTTCTGCGCCCGTCCGTGGCGCTACCCGGCCGAGGCGGCCGCGATCGACAGTGCGGCGATCGTGAGCAACACGGTGCTCGACCGCGCGGACCGCGGAACCTTCCTCTTCTCCGCGCCGGTGGACGAGGAGCTACCGATCACCATCCGGTGGGGCCGGTTCGACCTCGTGCTCCCGGTGCGGCAGGCCAAGGCCGCCGCGCGACTATTCCCGCAGGCCCGCGTGGAGATCACCGCCGACGGTCACGTGCCGATGTCGGACGACCCGGAGGGCGTGGCGGCCTCCATCGCGGCGTGCGCGGAGCGCGGACTGGTGTACGCGGGGTCGCCGACCCGGGTCTGATCCCGGGTCGGCGCCCCGTCACCTCGCCCGGCCGCTTCGCCCGGCCGCTTCGCCCGGCCGCTTCGCCCGGCCGCTTCGCCCGGCCGCTTCGCCCGGCCCCGTGAGCGGCGAGTCCGCCATCCGGCCAGTGAGACGGGTTTCTCGACGGTGACGGCGTCCTCCTCCCGGGTGATGCCGGGAGAAGAGGAACGCAGGGCGAGGTACGGACAACGGCCGGTGAACACCGATCCCCGCACGCTACAGTCGTCGTGTTGTCCCTCTATCTCGGATCGTCCGGCACGTTCCTGCCGGTGAAGGGAAAGATCTCTCCATGGCTGCCGTGACCTTTGAGAACGTGTCCATCATCTACCCCGGCGCGGCGCGCCGGAGCGTGGACCGACTCGACCTGGAGATCGCCGACGGCGAGTTCCTGGTCCTGGTCGGGCCGTCGGGCTGCGGCAAGTCCACGACGCTCCGCGCTCTCGCGGGGCTCGAGGACGTGGCGGCCGGGCGCATCCTGATCGGCGACTCCGACGTCACCGGCACCGAGCCCAAGGACCGGGACATCGCGATGGTGTTCCAGAACTACGCGCTGTACCCGCACTACACCGTCCGCGAGAACATGGGCTTCGCCCTCAAGCTGGCCAAGGCGTCCAAGACGGAGATCGCCGAGCGGGTGGACCACGCGGCCGCGATGCTCGACCTGTCGGAGTTCCTCGACCGCAAGCCCAAGGAACTCTCCGGCGGCCAGCGGCAGCGCGTGGCCATGGGCCGGGCGATCGTCCGGAACCCGCAGGTCTTCCTCATGGACGAGCCGCTGTCCAACCTGGACGCCAAGCTCCGCGTGGCCACCCGTGCCCAGATCGCCAAGCTGCAACGTGACCTGCGCACCACCATGATCTACGTGACGCACGACCAGGTGGAGGCCATGACCATGGGCGACCGGGTCGCCGTACTCAAGGACGGGAGCCTGCAGCAGGTCGACACGCCTCGCGAGCTCTACAACAACCCGGTCAACGCCTTCGTCGCCGGTTTCATCGGCTCGCCCTCGATGAACCTGTTCGAGGCGCCCGTCGCCGACGGCAGGGTGGACCTCGAGGGCTTCCGGGAGACCGTTCCGTCCGGGGCCGGGTCGAGGGTCACCGTGGGTGTGCGCCCGGAACACCTCCGGCTCGCCACGGACGGGCGCGGTCTCCGGGTGACCGTGGACCTCGTCGAGGAGCTGGGAGCCGACAGCTACCTGCACTGCTCCACCGACGACGGGCACCCGGTGGTCTACCGCGCGGAGTCCAGCGATCACCCGCGCAAGGGCGAGGCCATGCACCTGGCGGCGCTCGACGGTGAGGTGCGCTTCTTCGACACGGAATACGGGCTCCGGCTGCGGTAGCGGGCGTGCCGGACCGGACACAACATCTGTTGTTGCTACTGTGTCCCATGTGACCTATCTCTCGCCGGTCTGGGCGGGCGGGAGTGAGGGGTTCCGGCGATGCGACCGCAGGTGGTCCGGCGCCACGACCCTGACGTGGGTTACGCTCAGCAGGTCTTCAGTGAGACCTGCGTCACAACTGGCCCGGAATCACTGACCACCGGTCCACGCCGGTGGGAGTCGAGACACGACAGCGAGACACAACAGTAGGAGAGAGCGCATGGCCGTTCACGGCAGGTTCCTCAAGGCGGCGGCGGCCGCGTCCATCCTCGCGGTGGTATCCGCGGGTTGTTCCTCCGGAGAGGACAGCGGGCAGGCGGAGGGTGGTACCTCCGGCGTCGGCCCGATCACCTTCGCGATGGGCAAGAACGACACCGACAAGCTCCGCCCGGTGATCGAGCAGTGGAACGCGGAGAACCCCGACCAGGTGGTGACCCTCCACGAGCTCGCCGGCGAGGCCGACGCCCAGCGCGACACGCTGGTCCAGTCCCTCCAGACCGAGAGCGGCGAGTACGACGCGTTCGCGCTCGACGTCACCGACACCGCGTACTTCGCCGCCAACAACTGGCTGCAGCCCATCGAGGGTGAGACCGAGGTGGACACCAGCGGGCTGATCGAGGCCGCCGTCGACTCGGCCACCTACAACGGCAAGCTCTACGCCGTGCCGCAGAACACCAACGCGCAGCTCCTCTACTACCGCACGGACCTCCAGCCGGAGGCCCCCGCCAACTGGGGCGCCCTGGTCGAGTCCTGTGGCGCCGCCGCCGAGGCCGCGATCGATTGCCTGAACCTGCAGCTCAAGCAGTACGAGGGTCTGAGCGTGGCCGCCACCCAGTTCATCAACAGCTGGGGCGGCCAGGTCGTCGACGCCGACGGCAAGACCCCCACTCTCGACACCCCGGAGGCCAACGCCGGTCTCGCCGCACTGGTCGACGCGTACAAGAGCGACGTGGTGGCCATGAAGTCGGACGGCTTCACGGAGGAGGAGACCGCGCAGTCCTTCCTCGGTGGACGCACCATGTACGCCTACAACTGGCCGTACATGTACGAGTCGGGACAGACCGATCCCACCTCGACGGTCCAGGGCAAGTTCAACGTCGCCCCGATCGTCGGTCCTGACGGGCCGGGCAAGTCCACGCTCGGCGGGTACAACAACGCGATCAACGTGTTCTCCGAGAACAAGGCCACCGTCAAGGCGTTCCTCGAGTTCGTCATCTCCGAGGACGTCCAGATGGGCTTCGCACAGGAGTCGTTCCCGCCGGTCCTGTCCTCGATCTACGACGATGAGGCGCTCCAGCAGGAGTTCCCGTACATGACGGCCCTCAAGGCGGCCCTCGAGAACGCGGAGCCGCGCCCGGTCACGCCGTTCTACCCGGCGGTCTCCAAGGCGATCCAGGACAACACGTTCGCCGCGCTGAAGGACCAGAAGAGTGTCGAGCAGGCCCTCTCCGACATGAGCGCCGCGATCCAACAGGCTCAGTGACACCAGTCTCCGGACCTGTAGTTTTTGACACGGTAGGTTTCTGACACAGCGCCGATGGGCCCCGGGTGGCATCCCCGGGGCCCATCGGCGGCCGTGGCCCGGGTGGGCGAGAATCGGCGAGGAGCTGCAGCGATGACGACGATCGAGAAGTCCCCGGCCCCATTGGTCCAGAAGAGGTTCGACTGGCGGCCGATCTGGATGGTGGGCCCCGCGCTCGTCATCCTCGCGGTGGTGATCGGCTACCCGATCGTCCGCGCGCTCTACCTGTCGTTCATGGCGGACCGCGGACTGGACCCCGCCACGGGCATGTTCTCCGCCGGCGGGTTCGCCGGAATCCAGCACTACCTCTACTGGCTCACGCAGGCGTGCCCCGCACCGGGCGGCGACGGCACCGTCACCTGCCCTCCGGGCGTCTCGGCAACCGACTTCTGGCCCGCCATGGGCAACACCGCGCTCTTCACCGTCACCACGGTCTCGCTCGAGACCCTGCTCGGCTTCGCGATGGCCGTGGTCATGGGCAAGAGCATCTGGGGCCGCTCGCTCCTGCGCGCTGCCGTGCTGGTCCCGTGGGCGATCCCCACCGCGGTGACCGCCAAGCTGTGGGCGTTCATCTTCGCCGACCAGGGGATCGCCAACAAGCTGCTCGGGGCCGACATCGCCTGGACCACCGACCCGTTCTACGCCCGTATCGCGATCATCGTCGCGGACACCTGGAAGACCGCGCCGTTCATGGCGCTGCTCATCCTCGCGGGGCTGCAGATGATCCCGGGTGACGTCTACGAGGCGGCCCGGGTCGACGGGGCGACCCGCTGGCAGCAGCTCACCAGGATCACCCTCCCGCTGGTCCGGCCCGCCCTCATGGTGGCGATACTATTCCGTACGCTCGACGCGCTGCGCATGTACGACCTGCCCGTGATCCTGGTGTCGGCCAACTCCAACTCGCCCACGGCGACGGTGTCGATGCTGGTGGTCAACGAGATGAGGATGGGCAACTTCAACAGCGCCTCCGCGATCTCGACGCTGGTGTTCCTGCTGATCTTCGCCGTCGCGTTTGTCATGGTGAAGTTCCTCGGCGCCAACGTCGTCGAGGACCGCACCGGCAAGAAAGAGGAGATCCGGTGACTCACCGAGTGCCTGAACCGACCGGCTCGTCCGCAGAGTCGCCGACCGCCGCGTCGCCGAACACCTCGTCGTCGTCGAGATCGGGCGCGCACGATCCCACCAACAACGACGACCTCCGCGCGCCCCGCAAGCCCCTCGGCCGCACGATCGGCACCTACCTCGGGGCGGTGCTCATCCTGATCTGGGGACTGGCGCCGTTCTACTGGATGCTCGTCACGGCGTTCCGCGACAACCGGTTCGCGTTCTCGGCCAACCCGCTACCGTCCAACCTCACCCTGGACAACTTCAGCGAGGCGCTGTCCACGTCGACCGGCAACGATTTCCTGGGCGCGATCGTCAACTCGCTGATCATCGGCGCGGTCACCACGGCGGTCGCCCTGATCTTCGGCGTGTTCACGGCCTACGCGCTCGCCCGCGTGGACTTCCGCGGCAAGTTCCTGGTCACGGGCATCATCCTGGCGGCGTCCATGTTCCCCGGCGTCGCGCTGGTGACCCCGCTGTTCCAGCTGTTCACCGACATCGGCTGGATCGGCACCTACCAGGCGCTCATCATCCCGAACATCTCGTTCGCGCTACCGCTGACCATCTACACGCTGACCTCCTTCTTCAACGACCTGCCGTGGGAGCTGGAGGAGGCCGCGCGCGTGGACGGCGCCACCCGCGGGCAGGCGTTCATCAAGATCATCCTGCCGCTCGCCGCGCCGGCGCTGTTCACCACGGCGATCCTGGCGTTCATCATCACCTGGAACGAATTCCTGCTCTCCCAGCAGCTCTCCACCTCCGCGACCGAGCCGGTGACGGTGGCGATCGCGCGCTTCGCCGGCGTCAACCCCTACACCCCGCCGTACGCGGCGATCATGGCCGCGGGCGCGCTCGTCACGGTCCCGCTGGTGGTCATGGTGCTGATCTTCCAGCGACGCATCGTCTCCGGCCTCACCGCCGGCGGCCTCAAGAGCTGACCCGTCGTGGCACTGAGCGGTGGCGACGCGCTGGGCACCCGGCAGCGGTTGGAGGTCTTGGGCGGGTTCGTGGGGTTCTTCACCGTGCTCGCGCTGATCAACGCGGTGGGGCTGATCGCGGTCGGCCGGCCGTCGATGCTGGCCTCGTTGGTGTTGGTGCTGATGCTCGCGGCGTCCTGGTACACCTTCCGCGTCTGGCGCCGCGCCGATCGCGCGGTGAACCGCAGCTGAGCCCGGCCGGCCGGCCCGAGGTCAGCGCCCGTCGCGCCAGGCCACCAGCGACTCGACCAGGTCGAGCGGGTAGTCGGGTCCGTTGAGGCCGACGGTGAACAGCGTGACGCCCTCGGCGTGCAGCTCCTCCGCCATCCGACGCGCGTCGTCGGGGGAGGAGGCGCCGCCGACCTCGGTGGAGCGCTCGATCTCGCCGGGGTCGCGCCCGATGTCCGCACAGTGCCGCGCGAGCACCGAGGACTTGTGGCGATAGGTCTCCACGTCCACGAACGAGTGCCAGATGTCGGCGTGCCGGGCCACGTGCTTGAGGGTCTTCTTCTCGCCGCCGCCGCCGAGGAGCACGGGGATGTCCCGCGTCGGCGCCGGGGTGAGCTTGGCAAAGCGCTGTTCGATGCGCTCGAGCGACGTCCCGAGTTCGTCCAGCCGGGAGCCCTTGGTGCCGAAGTCGTAGCCGTACTCGGTGTAGTCGCGCTCGAACCAGCCGCTGCCCAGGCCCAGGATCAGGCGGCCGCCCGAGATGTGGTCCACGGTGCGGGCCATGTCCGCCAGCAGCTCGGGATTGCGGTAGGTGTTGCAGGTGACCAGGGCGCCGATCTCCACGCGCTCGGTCTGCTCGGCCCAGGCGGCGAGCATGGTCCAGCACTCGAAGTGGGCGCCGTCGGGATCGCCGTAGAGCGGGAAGAAGTGATCCCAGTTGAAGACGATGTCCACGCCCGCGTCCTCGGATCGGCGGACGGCGTCGCGGATCAGGCCGTAGTCGGGGGAGTGCTGCGGCTGGAGTTGGACGGCGATGCGGACCGGGCGCTCAGGGGTCGAAGTCATCCGCCCAGTGTGGGGCCTGAAGGCGTTCCCCGCACCCGCAACCCCACCCCGTCTGGCGGACATCTGGTGCGTGAAAGTCGACATTTCTCGCCTCAGATGTCCGCCAGCTTCGGGAGCGGCGTGGACGGCGGGCCAGGTCAGCGCTCGCGCTCGAGGACAAACCAGAAATGCTGGCCCTCGTGGACCGTGCCGCGGCCGTTCATCACCGCCAGGAGGGTGGTGGGGCGACCGTCACCGCCGGTGTCGACGACGACGAAGTGGTCGATCACCGGCAGCCGGTCGTAGACCATGGACGCGCACGGGCGGCCGCGGAACGAGACCTCCCACAGCGATGCCCCGCCCCCGCCGGTCGCGGAGGTGTCCGGCACGACCGCCCCCGAGTCGTCGGTGACGAGGATCGGGTCCACCTTCCGGGGATCGGACAGATCCTTGCCCCACCAGCGCATCTGGCCGAGCATCGCGAACATCGGGTGCCCGGTGTCCAGTCCGGTTCCCCGCCAGCGACTGCCGGCGACGTCGTCGACCCGCGCCGGCGTCAGTGAATCCCAGAGCGCGGACACCCGCTCCGGCGGCACCGCGTCGAGCGCGCGGAGCTCGGCGAGCTCGGCGGCGCTCACAACCCGTAGGTCTTCCCGATGATGTCGCGCTGGACCTCGTTGGTGCCGCCGTAGATGGTCGACACCACGGCCTGGCGAACCAGGCGCTCCATTCCGTACTCGGTGGCGTAGCCGTAGCCGCCCATGGACTGCATGCACTCCAGGGTGACGCGCTTGCTCAGCTCGGAGGCCTTGAGCTTGGCCATGGAGGCCTCACGCGGGAACAGTGCCGCGGGGTCGGACTCGTCGACCTTCTTGGCCACGGCGTAGACCAGCAGGCGGGTGGCCTCGATCTCGGTGGCCAGGTCGGCCATGCGGTGGCGGATGACCTGGAAGGTACCGACGGGTCGGCCGAACTGCTCGCGTTCCTTGATGAAGGTCAGGCAGTCGTCAAAGGCGCGCTGGGCCACGCCGAGCTGCATGGCGGCCAGGATGAGGCGCTCGGTGTTGAGGCCGGTCATGAGCTGCTTCCAGCCGCCCCCGACCTCGCCGATCACCGAGTCCGCGGGCAGGCGCACGTCGGTGAAGTACAGGTCGTTGACCTCCTTGCCGCCCATGGTCTCGATGCCGGTGATCTGCAGTCCCTCGATGTCGGCGGGCACATCGAACATGGTGATGCCCTCGTGCTTCTTGCCCGAGGAGTCGGTGCGGGCCACCAGGAGGATGCGGTCGGCGAAGTGGGCGTTGGAGCACCAGGTCTTCTGGCCGTTGATCACCCAGTCGTCGCCCACGCGCTCGGCTTTGCAGCGCAGCGCCGCGACGTCGGATCCGGCGCCGGGCTCGGACATGGAGATGGACAGCGTGCCGCCGTTGACCACCAGGTCGAGGGCGCGCCTGCGCTGTTCCTCGGTGCCGAACTTCTGGTACGCCGCCGCGGTGATGAGGGTGGGGCCGATGCCGCCGATGGGGGCGAGGCCGCGCAGGGAGTGCTCGAGCAGCAGGCAGAGCTCGACGGCTCCGGCGGCGGACCCGCCGTACTCCTCGGGGACGGTCAGCCCCAGCCAGCCGAGCTCGGCCATCTTGGCGTAGATCTCAGGCGAATGCGTGCCGCCCTCCGTGGTGAGCTCACGCCGCTTCTCGACGCCGCCGACTTCGCGGGCGCAGAAATCGTCGATGGATTTCGCGAAGTCTCGCTGCTCTTCGGTGAGGATGTCGAACACGTCTGGCCTCGGGTTTCTGTGCGTGGGTGTCGGGAGCGGGCAGTGTGGACTACTGTGTTCCGTATCACGCTACGGTACATCAGATATATGTGATCTAAAACGAGAGGACCTCAGATGACGACGACCGAACCCCACAAGACCGGACCCACCTTCGCGAGCCTGGACCCGCGCGACGGCACCGTCCTCGCGGAGTACCCGATCGCCGGACCCGAGGAGGTGGCGCTCGCCGTCGAACGTGCCCGCGCCGCCGCCCGCTGGTGGGCCGCGCAGGGGCCGCGCGGCCGGAAGCAGTGGCTGCTCGAGTACAAGCGCGCCATCTCCTCCCGCGCGGAGGAACTGGCCTCGCTCATCTCCGCGGAGACCGGTAAGCCGGACGAGGACGCGACCCTCGAGGTCCTGCTCACCGTGAGCCACCTGGAGTGGGCGGCCAAGAACGCCGACAAGGTGCTGCGTCGCCGCGCCGTCTCCGCCGGCCTGCTGATGAGCAACCAGGCGGCCTACGTCGAGTACCAGCCCTACGGCGTCGTCGGCGCGATCGGTCCCTGGAACTATCCCGCCTTCACCCCGATGGGCACCCTCTCCTACGCCATGGCCGCCGGCAACGCGGTGGTGTTCAAGCCCAGTGAGCTCACGCCCGGCGTCGGGGTCTGGTTGGCCGAGGTGTGGGACTCGCTCGGCGCCTCGCAGCCGCTCTTCCAGACCATCACCGGCGACGGCGCGACCGGCAACGCGCTGTGCAAGGCGGGAGTGAACAAACTGGCGTTTACCGGGTCGCCCGCGACGGCTCGCAAGGTCATGGCCGCCTGCGCGGAGACGCTGACCCCCGTCGTCATCGAGGGCGGCGGCAAGGACGCGTTCCTCGTGGACTCCGACGCCGACCTGGATTCGGCGGTGGACCAGGCGGTCTTCGGTGCCATGGGCAACGCCGGGCAGACCTGCGCGGGCGTCGAGCGGATCTACGTCCACCAGGACGTCCGGGACGCGTTCGTCCACAAGTTCACGGCCAAGGTCCGGGCGCTGACGCCGGGCACCTCCGTGACCTCCAGCTACGGGCCCATGACCTTGCCGGCGCAGGTGGACATCGTCCGCCGGCACGTCAAGGACGCGCTGGCCCGGGGCGGCAAGGCCGTCCTCGGCGGCGAGGAGTCGGTCGGGGACCGGCTGGTCGAGCCGGTCGTGCTGGTCGACGTCCCGGAGGATTCCACGGCGGTCACGGAGGAGACGTTCGGCCCCACCGTGGTCATCAACTCGGTCGTGGACCTGGAGGAGGCCGTCGAGAAGGCCAACGCCAGCAGCTACGGTCTCGGCGGTGCGATCTTCACCGGCGACCGCAAGCGGGGACTGGCCCTGGCCGGCACGCTCGACGTGGGCATGGTGTCGGTCAACTCGTTCCTCGCCTTCGCCGGCATCCCCTCGCTGCCGTTCGGCGGCTCGGGCGATTCGGGCTTCGGCCGGATCCACGGCGCCGACGGGCTGCGCGAGTTCGCGCGCCCCAAGGCCATCACCGCACAGAAGTTCGCGGCCCCTCTCAACCTCATGACCATGACCCGCAAGCCACGGGACATCAAGGTGGTCAAGTGGATGCTGGCCAATGTGCAGGGAAAGCTGTGAGCTGAGATGACCGCCACCGCGTCCAGGAGCACAGCGTCGGGGGAGACCCCGGAGAAGACGACGACGAGGCCCGCAGCCGCCGGGCAGCGCACGGTCCCCGGGGTCTTCGGGTCGATCCCGGCCGAGCTGGTCGCGGATGCCGCCGTGGAGCACCCGCTCACGGCCGGGGTCCCGCGGCGGCCCGGCCGCTGGTACTGGCGGGACCTCATCGCGACCCTCGACCCGGTGGCCGATGCCGCGGAGATCCACCGGATCACCTCCTCCTACGAGTTCCCGTGGGACTACCAACGGGCGCTGGAGCTGGCGCTGTACCGCACCTATTGCATCCCGTCGGTGTCGGCGGTCCTGGAGGCGGCCGGGCAGTTCCGCGACCACCCGCAGAAGCGGTACGACGACACCGCGCTGCTCATGGTCGAACTGGTGGAGCACGGTTACGACTCGCCGCGCGGCAAGGAGGCGCTGCGGGTGATCAACCGCCAGCACGCGCGGTACGACATCACCAACGACGACATGCTGTACGTGCTGTCGACGTTCATCTACGAACCGCTCGAGTGGATCGACGCGAACGGCTGGCGGCGCCTGCACCCCAACGAGCGACTGGCGGCGTTCCACTTCTACCGCGCGGTCGGCGAGCGGATGAAGATCACCGGCATCCCCGGGGACATCGGCGAGTTCCGGCGCTGGCGGGACGACTACGAGGCCCGCACCATGCGCTACGACCGCACCAATGAGCTGATCGGCACCTACACGCTGGACCTCATGTGCTCGTGGTATCCCGAGGCGGTTCGGCCGGTGGTCCGCAGGGCGGTGGTCTCGCTGATCGACGACGACATGACCCGCGCCTTCGGCTTCCCTCGGCAGCCTCCGGTGTTCCGAGCGGCCGCCTATGCGGCGCTGCGGGCTCGGTCGAAGGTGGTGCGCTGGCTGCCGGTCCGTCGCCGCGAACTCGGCTCCCGCGGGACCGAGAACAAGACCTACCCGGGGTATCCGGTCGGGTACCGGCCCGCCGACCTGGGGGCCTGTCCCATCCAACCCCGCGACCGGGTGGCCGGCTGCCCGGTCGCCCACGGGCCGGACGGCAGCCCGAGCGGAGGGGTCGTCGCATGACCGTCGGCGCCGCCCCCGCCCGGCCGATCGGGGCGCCGACCCGCTTCGCCGCCGACGAACGGTGGGGGCGTAGGGCCGCACTCCTGCTGCGGCCGTTCGCGGACGTGCGTTCCGGTCCCACGCCCGCCGAGCGGGAGCGGATCTCGCGGGCGCTCATGTCCGGCGACCCGGTGGCCGACGATCTCCTGGACGCGATCAGCCGGGGCGACACCTCCATGGCGAACGTCCGCGAAGCAGTGGACGCCTGCGTAGCGGGTGAGCCAGGTCCCGCCGGGGAGCCGGCTGAGGTCGCCGAGTTCGTCCGGTCGGTCGCCCACATCCCCGCCTGGCTGGACCCCGACCTCGCCGCCCGGGGTGCCCGGGTGTGCCTGCGCGCCGGGCTGACCGGGCAGGACGTGCTCGGGGATCTGGCGCTTCTCGGCGGCTACCGGCCGGCGGCAACGACGGAGGTCCTCGCCTCGACAGGCCGGCTCACCGGGGAGGGGACCGCCACCCGGGTCGCGGAGACCATGGCCTGGTGGCACGCGGTCGCGGTACCCGACGGCTGGCGCCCGGGTAGCCCGGGCTGGGAGACGACCGTGCACGTGCGGCTCATGCACGCGCGGGTCAACCGGGCGATGCTCGCCAAGGGCTGGGATGTGGAGGCCAAGGGGCTGCCCATCAACCAGGCGGACATGGCCGCGACCAACGGGTTGTTCTCGGCGACCTTCCTGCTGGGCACGCTCGTGCTGGGGATCCCGCACTCGCCCTCGGACGCCCGGGCCGTCATGCATCTGTGGCGCTGGATGGGCCACGTCATGGGTGTCGACGAGGACTTTCTCCACGACCGCCCGCGGCGGGGCCTGCGCGACATGTACCACTTCCTGCGCACCTCGCCGCCGCCCGATGCCAATTCCGCGGTGCTCGCCACATCGCTTCTCGAGTCCTACGGGCTGACCGACTTCCCGCGGTTCCCTCGCGTCCGTCGTGGGCTGGACGTGGCCAGACACAAGAGCACCGCCACCTATCTCAACGGCGTCGCCGGCATGCGCGAGCTCGGTCAGCGGCCGACGCTGCCCTGGTATCCGGCTCTCCTGATCCCGATGAACCTCGCAAGCCACGGGGCCGCGGCGGTGTCCCCGCGGGTGCGCACTGCGCTGGAGCGTCGCGGTGATCAGCGGATCCGCCGGCAGATCGTCCGGTACTCGCGCCGGACGGTCGCCCCCCTGGCCTGAGGCCCAATCGGCTGGCCCCGGCCCGGCCCGGCCCGGCCCGGCCCGGCCCGGCCCGGCCCGGCCCGGCCCGGCCGTCGTCCGACGCGGGCGTCAGCGGGGGAGCAGAGCGATCCGGGCGAGTTCGCCGAACCGGACCGCCGCCGCGGGATGGAATCCCGTGGCCTGCCCGCCGTCGATCACCACCGCCAGTGCTGCGTGGACACGGATGAGCGCCGTCGCGTGGTCCCGGTCCTGGTCCGGGTCCCGGCCCTCTCCGCGGCCGGTGCCGTGCCCGGCCCCACTCCCGGCCGCGCTGAGGACCAGGCCCGCCCAACGGTCGAGCTGGCGCCGTTGTGCGCGGCGGATCCGTCGTCTGTCGTCGGGGTTCAACGTCCCGAGCTCGGAGTGGTACAGCATCAGCTCGGGCCCGTGGGAGAACGCGATGTCGACGTACTGGCCGAGCAGACCGGCCAGAACCTCGGCGGGGTCGGCCCCGGAGCTGTGGAGAGCCGCGTGGCGATCGAGGAGGTCCCCGACCAGCGCGCCAGTGCGGTCGACGGCGGCGGTGAGTAGCGCCGACTTGCCGGGGAAGTGCCGGTACAGAGCGGATGCCGCCACACCCACGTCGGCACCGATCGCCTCCATCGTCACGTCGTCGTAGCCCGAGGAGTGGAAACGCGCGATCGCCGCGGTGATCGCGCCCTCCCGGGTCGCCGCACCGCCGCGCAACCGCTGTCGCGGCTCGTCAGCCGGCGGTGTCGCCGGGGTCGGGTTCGCCCCCGGACCTGAGCGCGGGCCCGGGATGGATGCCGCCAGGTCGGTGGCGATCGACGTCATCAGCCGCACGACCGCCTCGGGGTCGGTCACGACGATCCGGTGGTGCCCGAGCGAGGCGATGCAGGCGAGGATGGCCCCGGCCGCCGACATCGCGCCGGCGCCACCGGGGGCGCCGCCATCGGGCCCGAGCGGCCGAGCCCGCTCGGATCCCCGGCGGTCACGGACAGCTGCGGCCACCCGCTGCCGCACCCGGGAGTCCGCCGCGACGATCACCGCCCGGTCCGCCGGTGCGAGGTATCGCGCCTGCCAGCGGTACAGCGCGGCGCGGGACCGGTGGGTCAGCGTGGTCCGCGTGACCGAGGCGACCAGCTGATCGAGGTCTCCCGCCCCGGCCGTCGCGGCCTCGAGTTCGCCCATCAGCGTCGCGACCGCGTCCCGGAACATCTCGTACTTACCGGGCACGTAGCGGTACAGCGCTCCGGGCGTCACGTCGAGGCGGTCCGCGATGTGTTCCACGCGGGTCGCGTGGTACCCGCGCCGCGTGAACTCCTCGGCGGCGACCAGCGCGATCTCCGCACGTCGGGACTCCGGACGCGGTGCGTCCAGGGTCGGCGCGGGTGGTTCTGGGAGTGACGTCATGACCTCGCCGGTTCGGAATGGCGGATAGGAAGTGTGATCTTGACAACAGCAGTTACAGTGGCGATAGTAAACCTGAATTCACAGATATATGTGATCGAATCCGCGCGGGTGGGTCTCGAATCGGTCGTCACCGGCCGGCGCGAGACGGATGGGACCCCCCACGCGTCAGTGCTCGAGGAGGGACCGTCGTGATCCGCACCAGATTCACCGAGGCGTTCGGGGTGCGTGCGCCCATCGTCCAGGGCGGCATGATGTGGGTCGGCCGCGCCGAGCTCGCCGCCGCGGTCTCCGAGACCGGGGCCCTGGGCATCATCACCGGCCTCACCCAGCCGACCCCCGAGGACCTGGTCAAGGAGATCGCCCGCTGCCGGGAACTGACGGACCAACCCTTCGGGGTCAACCTCACGATCCTCCCCAGCATCACCCCGCCGCCATATTCGGAGTACCGCGAGGCGATCGTGGAGTCGGGCGTGAAGATCGTCGAGACCGCCGGTTCCAACCCCAAAGACCACCTCCCGATCTTTCATGCCGCCGGCGTCAAGGTGATCCACAAGTGCACCTCGGTGCGGCACGCGGTCAAGGCCGAACAGCTCGGCGTGGACGCCGTCTCCATCGACGGCTTCGAATGCGCGGGCCACCCGGGTGAGGACGACGTACCCGGCCTGGTGCTCATCCCCGCTGCGGCGTCCAAGCTGACCATCCCGATCCTGGCCTCCGGCGGCATCGCCGACGCCCGCGGGCTCGTCGCTGCACTCGCGCTCGGCGCGGACGGGGCCAACATGGGGACCCGGTTCATGTGCACGGCCGAATCTCCCGTCGCGGACCAGGTCAAACGGCAGATCGTGGCCAACTCCGAGCTCGACACCACGCTGATCTTCCGCACGCTCCACAACACCGCCCGGGTCGCCGCCAACGCGATCTCGGCGGAAGTGGTGGAGAGGGAGGCGGCGGGGGCCGAGTTCGCGGACATCCAACACCTGGTCGCCGGTGCCCGGGGCCGCAAGGTCTTCGAGGACGGCGACCTGGACGCCGGGATCTGGTCAGCCGGCCAGTGCCAGGGGCTGATCGACGACATCCCCACCGTGGCCGAACTGGTGGACCGCATGATGGCGGAGGCCGAGGCGATCATCGCAGACCGGTTGGCCGGCATGGTGGCGGTCGCGGAGTCGGTCCGATGACCGCCTCGGGACGGGACGCGGTGAAAGTCGACCGCGACGACCTGGGTGTGGTGACGATCAGCATCAACCGGCCCGACCGGATGAACGCGCTCGACCATTCCACCGTATGCGCGCTGACCGAGCTCATCACCGAGCACGGCAGCGATCCCGGGACGCGGGTCATCGTGCTCGCCGGGGAGGGTGGGGCGTTCACCACCGGCGCCGACCTGCAGTCGATCAAGGAGTCCGACGGCGACGCGCCCAGCCCCGACGTCACCATGGACAACGCCGCAGCCCTGGCGCGGGCGGTGCTGACCGCGCCGATCCCGGTGATCGCCGCGGTCAACGGGCCGGCGGCCGGGGTGGGGGTGTCGCTGGCGTTGGCCTCCGACCTCATGCTCATGGCCGACGACGCCTATCTGCTGTTCGCGTTCACCAACATCGGGCTCATGCCGGACGGCGGCGCCAGTGTGCTCCTGCCCGCGGCGGTGGGCCGGTCGGTCGCCTCGCGGATGCTGCTGCGCGGGGACGCGGTATCGGCCGCCGAGGCCCTGGACGTGGGGTTGGCCCTGGAGGTCCTGCCATCCGCTGAGCTGCGCGCTGCCGCCGCCAAGCTCGCCCGTCGGTTGGCCCGGGGCTCGCGCCGCGCCCTGGAGCTGACCAAACGGGCCGTCACCGGCGCCACCCTCGCGGAACTGGACGCCGCTCTGGCCCGGGAACACGAGGGGCAGTGCGAGCTGCTGGTGTCCGACGACTTCGCCGAGGGCGTGTCCTCGATCCTCGAGAAGCGCCGCCCCAAGTTCGCCTGACCTCCGGTCCCCGCCCGCCACTTCACCCTGTCAACACGAAACTGTTCTCCCGACACTCCCGAATCTGTTCCAGCGAATCTGTTCCCACGAAAGGCCGAATCATGACCACCGCCATCACGGATCCCGTCGCCGATCTCCACGCCGCCCGTCGCAACCACTGGAACTCGTGGGTGGCCACCCACGCCGAGATGAACCCCGACGGCGAGGCCCTGCGCTTCCTCGGCCAGACCACCACGTGGTCCCAGCTCCACGAGCGCAGTGGTCTGTTCGCTGACGCGCTGGCCCGTCGCGGGGTCGCCAAGGGCGACCGCGTCATGCTCATCACGCTCAACAACACCGAGTTCATCGAGGCCGTGCTCGGCATCACCGAGCTGGGCGCCATCGCGGTGCCGGTGAACTTCCGGCTGACCCCGGGCGAGCTGGCCTATCTCGTGAGCGACGCCGCGCCCAAGGTCGTCGTCACCGACGCCATGCTCGCGCCGCTCGTCGGGGCGATCCGCGCCCAGGGCGAGGAGCCGGGCGAGCACATCGTGATCGGCGGCGAGAGC
The DNA here is from genome assembly GCF_033142235.1 of Rhodococcus sp. IEGM 1408. Lineage (NCBI taxonomy): Bacteria > Bacillati > Actinomycetota > Actinomycetes > Mycobacteriales > Nocardiaceae > Rhodococcus > Rhodococcus sp. IEGM 1408. Next base: position 435,437 of record NZ_JAWLRW010000001.1, on the reverse strand, counting down.
GGCACGGAGGGGCAGACGACCTACGCCGACGCGCTCGCGGAGGAGGGCCAGCCACACGCGCCGGTCGACGTCCCCGAGGATTCCACCATCCTCATCATGTACACCTCCGGCACCACGGGTCGGCCCAAGGGCGCGATGCTGTCCCACGAGAACATGTCCGCCCAGTCCCTCACGTGCATCCGGGTGTTCCGACTCTTCGACGAGGACGGTCGTGCCCTCTGCGCGGCCCCGATGTTCCACATCGCAGCGATCGGCTCGATCGCCCCGAGTCTGCAGCTCGGCGGCGTCACGGTGGTCCATCCCCTGCAGGCCTTCGACCCCGCGGCCGTGCTCGACACGCTCGAAGCGGAGCAGATCACCAGCGTCTTCCTGGTGCCCGTGCAGTGGCAGGCCGTCTGCGCGGAGCAGAAGGCCCGCCCGCGGAACCTGGCGCTGCGCAACATCTCCTGGGGTGCGGCCCCGTCCACGGACACCATCCTGCGCGCGATGGCGGAGACGTTCCCGGACGCCCTCAACTGCGCGGTGTTCGGGCAGACCGAGATGAGCCCCATCACCTGCGCGCTCAACGGGGACGACGCGATCCGCAAGCTCGGATCGGTGGGCAAGGTGATCCCCACCCTCCAGGCCCGGGTGATCGACGCGTTCGGTGAGCCCGTCGGCCCCGGCGAGGTCGGCGAGATCGTCTACCGCGGACCCACCACCATGTCCGGGTACTGGAACAAGCCCGCCGAGACAGCAGAGGCCTTCGAGGGAGGCTGGTTCCATTCCGGCGACCTGGTCCGGATGGACGACGAGGGCTTTGTCTACGTGGTGGACCGCAAGAAGGACATGATCATCTCCGGCGGTGAGAACATCTACTGCGCGGAGGTCGAGAACGTGATCGCCGGCCACCCGAAGGTCCGCGAGGTCGCCGTGATCGGCCGCAAGGACGACAGGTGGGGCGAGGTCCCCGTCGCGGTGGTGGCCCAGCACGCGGAGGAGGGGGTCGCGGACGTCACGCTCGAGGAGCTCAACGGGTGGCTCCGCGACAAGCTGGCCGGCTTCAAGCTGCCCAAGCACCTCGTGCACGTGGAGGAGCTGCCGCGGAACGCCAGCGGCAAGGTGGTCAAGGGCAGGCTCCGGTCGGAGCACGGATCGACGGGCGTCTGACCCGGTAGTCGAGAAGATACCGAGAGCCGGACACCCCTGACATGGTCTTCCACCTCCCCGCGGGCCGAGGCCCGGTAGTCGATCTCGCGGGCCAGGTCGGCTCACTGGTCGGTTACTCGGTGTTCACGCTCGTCAGCTGCGTGCGCACGGTTGTCACGGGTCGGCTCTCGCTCGCCGAGACCCGCGACCAGGCGCTGTTCGTCGCCCGGGTGTGTTCGGTGCCCGCGCTGCTGCTCATGCTGCCGGTCGGCGTGCTCGTCGCCGTGTCGGTCGGGGAGCTGGCGGGCCGGTTGGGGGCGGCCGGCTACGCGGGTGCCGTGGTGGCCTTCGTCGTGGTGGGGCAGGCCTCCGCGCTGGTGTGCGCGCTGATGCTGGCCGGGGTGGGTGGCTCGGCCATCTGCGCGGACCTGGGTTCCCGCACCATCCGCGAGGAGGTCGAGGCCATGGAGGTCATGGGACTCGACGTGATCGAGCGGCTGGTGGTGCCCCGCGTCATCGCCACCGTGCTCGTCTCCCTGGTGATGTGCGCCCTGGTCACGGCGATGGGCGTGACCGCGTGCCTGATCTATCAGGTGTACGGGCAGGGGGAGTCGGCCGGAGCGTTCCTGGCCACCCTGAGCGCCTACGGCCGCCCGTCCGACCTGTGGATGGCCATGGTCAAGTCGGTCGCGTTCGCGGTGGTCTCCGCCCTGATCGCGACGTTCAAGGGGCTGCACGCCAGCGGCGGGTCGAGCGGTGTCGCGGACGCGGTCAACGAGACCGTCGTCCTGGCCTTCGTGACGGTGTTCGTGATCAACACCGTCATGTCGGCGGTCTACGGGCTCGCCGTGCCGTCGGTCGGGAAGTACTGACGTGACCTCGCTCCGGGTGGTCGACACCAGCACCGCGCAGAAGGTCCGGGCGTCCCGCGGCGCCGCGCTGCTGGCCCGGGCGGTCACGGGGATGGCGGAGGTCGGCCGCCACGTGACCTTCGCGGGCCGGGTGATGCTCACGCTGCCCACCGCGCTGGTGCGCTACCGCAAGCAGGTGCTCAAAGAGGTCGTCGACGTGGGCTTCGGCTCCAACTCGCTGATCGCCGGCGGCGGCACCATCGGGATCGTCCTGGCCATGTCGGCGGTCGCGGCCATCATGGTGGGCGTCGAGACCTACCGCGGTCTGGATCTGATCGGCATGACCAGCCTGTCCGGGATGCTCTCGGCGATGGCCAACACGCGCGAACTCGCGCCGGTCGTGGCCTCCATCGCCCTGGCCGCCAAGGTGGGCACCGGCTTCACCGCCCGGCTGGGCTCCATGCGGATCTCCGAGGAGATCGACGCACTCGACGCCATGTCCGTCCCGACCGTGCCCTACCTGGCCGGGACCCGGGTGATCGCCACGATGATCTGCATCGTGCCGCTGTACGCCGTCGGACTGGTGGCCACGTACATCGCCACCCGGGTGGTCGTGGTGCACGTCAACGGCGGCTCGGCGGGCACCTACGACTATTTCTTCCACATCACCCTCGGCCCCGAGGACGTCCTCTACTCGCTCATCAAGGCGGTGGTGTTCGCCCTGGTGATCGTCCTCGTGCACTGCAGCTACGGGTACCACGCGACGGGCGGCCCCGAGGGCGTCGGGCGCGCCGCCGGCCGGGCGCTGCGGACCAGCATCCTGCTCATCGGGTTCATCGACATCGTCCTCACCTTCGCCCTCTGGGGCCTGGTGCCCGAGGTCCCGGCTCTGGGGATCACGTGAGGGGGCGGGTCGCCGGGCCGACGCCCGAGCGGACGCTCGCGGTCCGGGGTCTGGTGGCCACCGTCGTCGCCGTCGTCCTGGGGGTCTTCCTCATCGCCCGCGGCGCGGGCGCCCTCGACACGGGCGCGACGGTGACGGCGGTGCTGCCGTCCCAGGCCGGCCGGGTCCCGGTGCACGCCCCCGTCCACCACCTCGGCGTGAAGGTGGGTGACGTGCGGGCGTCGGTGGGGGGCGTATCGGGCGACGACGACGAGCCCGGCACCAGCATCGAGATGCTCATCTCCTCCGAGCACGCCGAGCGCATCCCCGCGGACGTCGTCGTCCGGGCGGTCCCGCGGACCCTGTTCGGCGACGTCCGCCTGGACCTGGTGAGCCAGGGCGGCCAGGGGTCCACGCGGCCCGCCGGCGGGAACTGGCTGCCGGGCGGCACGGGACTGGCCGGCGGCGACGGGTTGGACAGCGGCGATGTGTTGCAGGCTGACCGTTCAGCGGAGGCCGTGCTGCTCTACGACGTGTTCACCCGGGCGAGCGACCTGCTGGTGTCCATCAAGCCCGATCGTCTGCAGGTGACGCTCACCGCGCTCGACCGCGCTCTCGACGGCCGGGGCGAGATGATCGCGCGGGTGATCGAGGACGCGGACCGCGCCGGTCAGCACCTGTCGCCGGCGCTGGAGGAGACCGCCGAGGCCTCCTCGGAGGTGGCCTACCTCGCCGAGGACCTGGCAACGGCCGGCCCGGAGATCCTCGAGACCCTGCAGGAGGCCACGCGGCTGTCGCAGCTCGTCCTGGACCGCCCGGACTCCCTCGGCCGGCTCCTCGACGCGGGTCTGGCGGTCACCGGGTCGGGCGCCGTCATGGCCGACCGGACCGTGGCCGGGGCGATCCGGCTGGTCGACGACACGTCAGCGGTGTTCGACCGGACCGCCCGGAACCCGCACGGGGTCATCCGCACCCTCTACGCCATGCGCCCCATGGGGGAGGCCGGGGAGGCGGCGTTCTCCACCGGCCGCTTCAACATCACGGCGGTCCCGTCGTTCGCGGACCCGATGCCCTACGGGCCCGAGGACTGCCCCCGCTACCCGGACCTGGCCGGGTCCACGTGTTCGGGCGTGCTGGCAGCCGGCAGCGGCCACCGTCCCGGTCCCGGCGCCGGCCACACGGTCGCCGCCGCATCCGAACGGGAGCTGATCCGTGAGCTCCAGGCGGCGGCCGCGTCCGAACCCGGATCCCCGGTGCCGCCACCCGCCGACCCCGCGGCCGGGCCCGACGCCGCGGCGTGGACCATGCTCGGCCCCCTCGTGCGGGGCACCGAGGTGACGATCCGATGACGAGTCGCCGGGTGAACGAGCACCGGGTGAAAAGACACCGTGGCCTGCGGCCGACCCTCGCGCTCTTCGCCTACTTCCTGGTGGGGGTCCTGTGCGCGGTGCTGGTGGTCAACACGCTCCGGGTGCCGATCGGCTGGGGCGCGCGTGAGTACAGCGCCGAGTTCAGCGACGTCGGCGGGCTCGGACCGGGCTCGGAGGTCACGGTCGCCGGCGTCCGCGTGGGCCGGGTGCTCGGCGTGGAACGGGAGGTCGGGCCCGGTGGTGACATCATCGCCGTCGTCGACTTCGAGGTCCAGCGCGCGAGCCCGGTCACCCGCGGCGCGCGGGCGTCGGTCCGCTACGGCGACATGCTGGGCATCCGCTACCTGTCCCTCGATCCCGCGCAGGACGGTGGGCCGGCCGTCGGTGGGGCGGACACACCGCCCGGGGTCAGGCTGCCCGAGGACAGCCGGATCCCGCTCGGGGCCACCACCGATCCCGTGGACCTCACCGCGCTCGTCAACGGGTTCAAACCCCTGTTCGAGGCGGTGCGGCCGGAGGAGGTCAACACCCTGTCCACCACCGTGGTCGCCGCGTTCCAGGGTGAGCCCGGCGCCATGGACGTCCTGCTCGCCCGCCTGGCGCTGCTGAGCCGGGACGTCATCCAGAAGGAGGACGTGTACAGCCGACTCGCGGACAACATCGTGGCGCTCAACACCACGCTGACCAACAGGGAGGAGGACCTCCAGCGGCTCCTCAACGGGCTCGACACGGTCTCGGCGGCGCTGGCGGAGGACGGCGGGAACGACCTCGCGCTGCTGATCGAACGCGGCGACGCCTCCACCGCGACCCTGGCGTCGATGCTCCGCGAGACCGAACCCGATCTCCGCGCGAGCGTGGACGCCACCCGCCTCACGACCGATGGATGGATCCCCAACACCCCGGCGTTCGACACCGCCCTGGGCAAGGCGCCCCTGTTCGCCCGTGAGGTCAACGCCCAGGCCCAGAAGGGCGGATTCCTGTCCCTCTACATGTGCAACTTCACGGTCAAGTGGGACGACTGGGAGACGAGCCTGTTCGGCTACCGGAACTCGGAGGTGTGCCGATGAGACCGCTCACCGTGCTGCGCGAGAGCCTGGTGGACCTCGTCCGCGACCCCCGGCACACCCGTCGCGGCAACACCGTCTTCGTGGGGGTGGCGTCGATCCTGCTGGTGATCGCGGTCTTCGCCGCGAGCATGACCCTGCCCCGCCTGTGGTACGTCCTGCGCACCGACCACTACGCGGCCGAGTTCTCCAACGCCGGCGGGCTCCGGGCCGGGGATCCGGTCCTCGTCGCCGGGGTGCCCAGCGGCCGGGTCGACTCCCTGGGCCTGGAGAACGGGCTCGCGGTGGTCGCGTTCCGGCTCGACCGCGGCCAGGACCTCGGCGAGGCGAGTACGGCGACCATCGGGCTCAAGTCGATCCTCGGAAACCGATACCTCGAGGTCACCCCGGCCGGCGGCGGGGACCTGGGACCGCAGCACCGGATCGGCGTGGAACGCACCACCTCGCCCTACATGATCGACGACATCGGCGGCGCGATCACCGACCTCGCCGACGGGCTCGACACGGTGGCCGTGAGCGCGATGATCGACAACCTGGACAGCATCCTGCCGCAGGACGCCGGGGCCACCGGTGAGGCGATCGACGACGTCTCGGCCGCGCTCGGACTACTGGCCCGCGAGGACGCGCGGATGAACAGGGTCGTCACCACCACCCGGGAACTCACCGGGGTCCTCGTATCCCAGGAGACGAGCATCCGCGCCCTCACCGATCAGTCGCTCGTGCTGGTCACCGTGCTCACCCAACGCCGCGAGTCGCTCAGCGCGCTCGTGTCGTCGCTCGAGGAACTCTCGGCACGGGTCCGGGTCCTGCTCGACGAGGAGGCCGAGGACGTCGACCAGCTCCTGCGCAATATGCGCTCCATCAGCGAGACCTACGAACGGAACATCGAGACGATGGACGAGGTCCTCACCCGGATGCCACCCGGGCTCCGCGCGGTCACCGACGCGACCGGGAACGGCCCGTGGACGGATGTCGCCACGCCGACCGGTCCGATCCCGGACTCCGCCCTCTGCGCACTGGGGGTGATGGACGGATGCAACTGAACTCCGCGCCGCGGGGAACCCGGCGCTCGGGTCTCGTGCGGGTCGTCGCGATCCTCGCGACCGCCCTCGCCGCAGTGCTCGTGCTGGTCTATCTCCTGAGCGGCGCCCGCGGGGACGGCGGTCGCCACGTGCTCACCGCCGAGTTCACGTCCGCCGAAGGCGTCTACGTCGGCTCCCAGGTCCGGATCGTGGGGGTCGAGGTGGGCATCGTGGAGAAGATCGAACCCATCGGGGCCGTCGCCCGGGTGAGCCTCTCACTCGACCCCGGCACACAACTGCCCGCCGACGTCGGCGCGGTGGTGATGAACCCGGCCGTCATCGCCGACCGGTTCGTCGAACTCACCCCCGCCTACGTCGGTGGCCCTACCTTCCCGGACGGCGGGGTGATCCCGCCGGCGCGCACCCGGGCGCCCCTTGACTTCGATGAGTTCGTCTCCAGCCTGGACACCCTGAGCTCGGCCTTCGCGCCCGGCGCGGACGAGGTGGCGCAGGGACTCGACCGGGGCGCCGAAGCCCTCGACGGTCGGGGGGAGACGCTGAGCCGGGCAATCGGGAACCTGTCCACCGTCTCCGCCGTCGGCGGGGACCGGGCGGAGGATCTCGACGCGATCGTCAGCGAACTCGCGGTGCTGATGGAGGCCGCGGGCGGTCGCGATCAGACCATGCGCGACCTCGTCCTGGGGCTCGACGAACTCGGCCGGCAGCTACGGGACGACCAGATCGACGTGGCCGCCCCGGCGGGGGACCTGCGGGTGATCCTCGACGAGCTGGACGCGATCGTGGCCAGCCGGGGGGACGACATCACCGAGGCCACCGACGCCACCCGCGAGGTCACCGCCCTGTACGCGCGGCACCGCGCCGACTTCGCCGAGTTCCTGGACCTCTACCCGGTGATGATGGACAACCTCGCCGAGGGCGTCGGGCCGGACGGTCGGGCGCGCATCCGGCTCAACGTCTCCTCCAACATCACCCATTTCGCCCGCGGTCGCGAACTCTGCGAGCGGGAGCCCCTTCCCCTGTGTACGGGCGCCGGGTTGACCAACCCGCTGATGTTTCCCGTGGAACAGAGCGACCCGCTCGGGCTCCTCGGGGCGCTCGAGCGCGCGGCGGGGGGCGGGTGAACGCGATGCGTGAGACAGGAAGACGGGAGACGCGGATGCGGGAGACCAGAACCCGACCGCACCTGGTGCGCGGCCTCGTCGCGCTCCTCGGGGTCGTGCTGCTCGGGTGCGCGGCGATGGTGGCCATGAACACCCCGCAGCTCGCTCTCCAGTCGTTGCCGCTGGGGATGGACGCCGGAGGGGGTTCGACCGACGTCGAGATGCGTTTCGAGCGGGCCGACAGGGTCGCGCCCGGTGCCGAGGTCCGCTACGGCGAGCGCCTGGTCGGCCGGGTCCGCAGCGTCGGCACAGATGGCACCGACGCGGTGATCGGAGTGCGTCTCGAGGGCGACTCCGGCGTCCCCGCCGCCGTGTTCGCCGAGATCCGCCTGCCGACCGCGCTCGGCAGCCCCTTTGTCGCGCTCACCCCACCGAGGGCGCCCGCGGGCGGTGAGTCCACGACCGGTGCGTCCACTACCGGGGCGTTGCTCGAGGACACCCGGTTCGTCTCCCGCGCGCACACGGGCGTCGGGCCGGACCTCGAGTCCAGCCTCGCCTCGCTCGGGCTGCTGCTCAACGGCAGTGGGATCGCCCAGCTCGGTTCGGTGATGGAGGAACTCGCCGTGGCGCTGGACGGGCGTGGTGAGGAGATCGGGCGGATCCGCGAACGAGGCGACCGGGCGCTCGAGTTGTACGAGACGAACCGTGACGACATCGACCGCACGATCCTGGCACTGGACCGGGTCAGCGCCTCGCTCGCCGGCCGCCGGGTACTCATCGACCGCGGAATGCAGGTGTCCGCCGACCTCGTCTCGGAGGCCGCGGCCAGCAGGGACACGATCAGCGCGCTCATGGACACCACAACGGCGCTGACCGTCCAGGTCGAGCAGTTCACCTCGGGCACGGAGGGACAACTCACCCCGTCACTGAGAACCCTGACCGTCCTGCTCGAGGACATGGAGGGCTTCGGAGCCGAGGTGGCCCCCACCCTGGACGCGCTGCAGCGCTTCGTCACCAATTTCGACGTCGCGATCCGCGGGGAGCACATGATGTTCGACGGTGCACTCGACCTCCCCGGCTCCCTCGATGCCCTGGGCACCGGCGGCGAGGCGCGAGCGGGCCGACCGCTGCCGCTCGGTGCCACCGGGCCGCCGGACGCCCAGCCGCCCGTGGGGGGTGCGCCGTGAACCGCCACGTCGTCGCGCAGGCGCTGCTGTTCGCTCTCATCTCCGTGGTCGCGATCGGGTACGGCATCCGGTACATCGGGGAGGACGCCGACGTCGCCCGGGGTTTCGGGGTGGTGGCGCACGTCGAGGATGCACGGGGCGTCGGGCCCGGGGTCCGCGTGACCTACCGCGGGGTGGACATCGGCGAGGTCCGGGAGGCGCAGCTCGACGGGGCCGGCGGGGTCCGGCTGGGACTGCGGATCGTCGACGGCACGCTCATCCCGGTGAACGCGCATGCCCGGGTGGTGACCAGTACCGCGCTGGGGGACGCCCGGCTCGATGTGCGGCCGATCAGTGACGCTGGACCGTACCTGGGCGACGGCGGCGAGCTGCTCGTCCCCGGGGACGAACAACCCGCAGCACTCGAGGACCTCATCGCGAGCATCGACACCTCGCTGCGGGCGCTGAACCCGGAGTCGCTGGAGTCGCTCGGGGGCAGCGTGGCCACCGCGCTCGAGGGCAACGGCCCGCGGTTGGGCGCGATCCTCGAGGACACCGCGCGACTGACCACGGTGCTGGGCGAGCAGGCGCCCACCTTCCGCGGGCTCGTGGGCGACGGCCTCGTGACCGTCCGCGCACTGGCCGCCCGCCCGGATCCCGTCACCGGGTCGGTCTCCGTGGCCCGGGACGTCACCGGGCAACTGGCCCGCCGCCAGGACACGCTGGTGTACCTGCTCGACCACTCACCCGAGGCGATGGACCGCGCGCAAGTGCTCCTCGATGCGAACAGGGAGAACGCGGCCGGTCTGCTGGGCAACACCCTCGTCGTCACGCCGGTGTTCCGCGAGCGGGGACCCGCCTGGGAGGACGGTCTCACCCAGGGCGAACGGGGATTGCGGGCCTTGGCGGGGACGGTGCGAGGCGGCCGCGCCGACTTCCAACTGGTCGCCACCCAGGGGCCGGTGTGCGTGTATCCGTACGAACCCCGGGACATCCTCGACGACTCCCCGCGCGAGACGGACCTGCGGCTGTACTGCCCGCCGGGCGAGGACCTCGGGCAGCGGGGGTCGCGAGCGGCGCCCCGGCCCAACGACGAGGGGCTGGTGGGGGCGACCGAACCCGGCACCAGGATCGGCCCGGACGCGGCCGTCGACCCCCTTCTCGTCCCGACCGGCAAAGAGATCGCCGCCTATTGGGCGACGATGATGGAAGGACTGCGCGATGACGGCTGACAACGTGGTGGCCACCGAGGCCACCTCCGATCACGACACGACGACGCACGGGAGTGCGGCCGAGAGCACCACGGACGAGGGCGCCGCCCGCGCGCCCGGACGGCCCATCCGACCCGGTCGGGTGGCGGTGGCGCTGATCGTCGTGGCGCTGCTCGCGGCGTGCGGTTATCTCGGCTCTCTGGCGTGGGCGGACCACCGGGAGGACGAGCTGCGCCGCAGCGCGACCGAGGACGCCGCTCGACTCGTGGTGCAGCTCGCGACCTACGACCACACCGACGTGGACGCCAACCTCGATGCGGTGGTGGCCGAGGCCACGCCCGGGTTCGCAGACCGCTACCGCGAGGTGTCCGAGGGGCTGCGCGAGCTGCTCGCCAGCGGACAGGGCACGTCGGCCGGAACCGCGGCATACGCCGGTGTGCAGAGCGTCGATGCCGGGCGCGCCGTGGTCCTGGTGTTCCTCGACCAAGAGGTCACCAACGTCACCGTCCCCGAGGGGAGGGTGGACTCGAGCCGGATGGTGGTGACGCTCATCCGTGACGGCGACAGGTGGTTACTCGACGCCGCCGAGCTCGCCTGACCAGCACCGACCAGCACAGAACATGCCTCGACCGTCCCGTCCAGCTTCCCGATTCGAAGGAGAACGACCATGCTCACCGACCTGCACCGCAACCCCGCGACCCCGGTAGCCCGAGCGGTCCCGCCGGCGATCACCGACGCCGCCGACTCGATCGGCGCCGCCACCGGCGCGGCCAACGTCATCATGCAACTCTCCTGGCCCGAGGTGGGCTGGGGGGTGCGTGAGAGCCGGGTGGACAGCGGCAACGTCTACAAACGGCCACTCAAACGGGCGCGCACGACGTTCCAGTACCTGGCGGTGGCGACCCTGGGGAGCGACGACGACAAGCGCGCGTACCGGGAGGAGGTCACCCGCATCCATCGCCTGGTGTTCTCCACCCCGGAGAGCCGGGTGAAGTACAGCGCCCTCGACCCCAGACTCCAGATGTGGGTGGCCGCGTGCCTGTACGTCGGGTTCGAGGACGTCTACGAGTGGTTGTACGGGCCGATGACGGACTCCGATCGCGAGGCGTTCTACCAGTCCGCGCCGTCGCTGGGCACCACGCTCCAGGTGCGTCCGGAACAGTGGCCGGCCACGAGGGAAGAGTTCGATGACTACTGGCGGGACGGCATGTCCCGGATCCACTTCGACGAGCCGGTCCGCCGGCACCTCGTGGGTATCGCGGAGCTGCGGATGCTGCCGCAACCCACCACCATGCTGTTCGGCAAGGCCAACAAGTGGCTCACCACGGGCTTCCTGCGGAGCGAGTTCCGCGACGCGCTCGGCTTGCCGTGGAACCCGCAGGACCAGCGGCGATTCGAGGCATTCCTGGCCGCAACGGCAGCGGTGAACCGGCTTTTGCCCCGGGTGGTGCGGACGATCACCTATCGGGTGCTGTTGATCGACCTGAAGCGGCGGCTGGACAGCGGTCGGCCGCTCATGTGAGCAGCGTCGGTCGCCGGATCCAGACCTCCGCCTCACCGGGGAGCAGGCCCCGGCGGCCGGCTCCGCGACGAGCTCAGGCCTCGGCGGCCGGCTCCGCGACGAGACTGTCGTCCCACACCCCGGCCCGCTCGAGATGCGACACGAGCAGCCGGGAACCGTTGGCGAACTCGGTGTCGATCACCGCGTGGGCGGTCTCGACATCGCCGGTGCGTAGTGCATCGAGCATCCGGCGGTTGTCCTCGGGGGCGGTGGAACGCCAGACCGGGTCCTCGGCGTAGAGCCGGTACGGCATGTACCGGGCCGCGTTGGACAGGAACCGCGACAGCTTGTCCGACTGCGAGGCACGGTTGATGGAGCGATGGATGGCGTACTGGGCGCGCACCACGCCGTCCGGGTCCCCGAGCGCGGCGGCCGTCTCGAAGTCCTCCACCAGGAGCGCATGGTTGTCCAGGCCGGCCACGTCGAACCGGTCGATGGCGCGATCGACGATCCGCTTGGACAGGTGGGCCTGCAGCCAGAAGATGTCCTCGACGTCCTGGCGACTCATCGGCGAAACCAGGTATCCGCGCCGCGGAACGAGGTCCACGAGCCCCTCCCCGCGGAGCGTGAGCAGGGCTTCGCGGACGGGGGTCACGCTCACTCCGAGCGCGGCGGCGGTCTCGTCCAACCGGATGAAGTCACCGGGACGCACCTCTCCGCTCATGATCCGGGTCCGGACGTGGTCCGCGACCTCCTCTGAGAGCTGGGGACGCTGCGCGAGCCGTGTTGCGGGCATCTCAGCCACCTCTTTTCCGGGAACCACGGACGACCGGGGTGCGCCCGGCCGATAATCGAATCAAATATATCCGAGGCGGATGCGTTCGCCCAACACCGAGTGAACGCGTCGCCCCCGCTACAGGAGTCCCGATGTCAATCTCGCGGATCGCGCTCGCGTTGGCGGTTGCCGCCCTCGTCGTCGTCCCGTCGACCGCCGCGGCTGCTCCGGCCACCGCCCCGATCGCCGCCGCCCCGACGGCGGGCGGCCCCCACCCCGTCCCGGCCTCGTTCGTCGACGGACTCCGGGCCGAGGTCCAGAACCCGGGCGGGCAACACCCGGCCACCAACGACTGGGACTGCCAGCTGACCGAGGCCCGTCCGCGGCCGGTGATCCTCGTCCACGGGACGTTCCTCAACCGCCAGGACAACTGGGCGTATCTCGCGCCGTCGCTGGCCAACGAGGGGTACTGCGTGTTTGCGCTGACCTACGCGGCGCACCCCGATGCCCCGTGGCCGCTGAGCGCGCTGGGCGGCGCGCGCACGATGGAGGAGGGGGCCGCTGACCTCGCGGTGTTCGTGGACCGCGTCCGCGCGGCGACCGGCGCTCAGACCGTCGACCTGGTGGGGCACTCGCAGGGCACGATCATGCCCGCGGTGTACGTCAACGAGCTGGGCGGGCACCGGTATGTGGAGAACTACGTGGGGCTGGGATCGGTGTGGCGGGGCAGCACGGCGTTCTTCCTCTCGACGATCTTCGACGCCTTCGGGCAGGTGGGCCTCCGCGACGAGGTCCAGAATTTCATCCACACGGTCGGTTGTGGGTCGTGCAACCAGGTCCTCGCCGGCAGCGAGTTCTTCCATCACCTGTGGCGCAGCGGTACCCCGTACCACCCGGACGTGCAGTACACGAACATCCTCACGCGCTACGACGAGATCGTCACCCCGTTCACCAGCGGGTATGTGGAGGGGCCCAACGCGGTGAACCATGTGGTCCAGGACTTCTGCGCACAGGACTTCTCCGAGCACGTCTCGATCGTGACCGACCCGGTGGCCCGCGACCTGGTGCTGAATGCCCTCGACCCGGAGCGCCCGCGGGCGGTGGGCTGCGAATTCGTCCCGCCGATCACGCCGCTGGGTAGCTGACGTCGGAGGGCCGCGGTGGCGCTGTCTGTTCGACTCCGATCGCTCCGATCGCTCCGATCGGTCCGGTCGCCCCGGCCCGCCCCGCAGTGCGATCGCCCGGAGGCGCTGCGCGGCGGGCCGGGGCAGGTGAGACTGGACGCATGACTGACATCGACACCCCTGTCGTCCGCTCCGAGCGCCGCGACAACGTCCTGCTGATCACCATCGACCGGCCCGAAGCCCGCAACTCCGTGAACTGCGGGGTGAGCACCCAGCTCGGCCGCGCGCTGCACGAGGCGGACACGGACCCCGAGATCCGGGTGGTGGTGCTCACCGGCGCCGGGGACAAGTCGTTCAGTGCGGGTGCCGACCTCAAGGCCATTTTCCGCGGCGAGGACATCTTCTCGCCGGAGAACCGGCAGTGGGGGTTCGCCGGACTGGTGCAGCACCACGTCTCGGTGCCGGTGATCGCCGCGGTCAACGGGGCCGCCCTGGGCGGGGGTTGCGAGATCGCCTTGACCTGCGACCTCGTGGTGGCCGCCGAGCACGCGATCTTCGGCTTGCCGGAGGTCAAGCGCGGTCTCGTCGCCGCCGCCGGTGGCGCGTTCCGCCTGCCCGCCCAGCTGCCCCACCGGGTGGCCATGGAGATGATGCTGACCGGTGAGCCCATCACGGCGCAGCGTGCCCTCGACCTGCACCTGATCAACCGCGTGGTCCCGGCCGAGGAGCTGCTCGACGCCGCGCTCGAGCTGGCCGCGGTGATCGCCGCCAACGCCCCGCTCGCAGTGCAGGCCAGTAAGCGGATCGCCCTCGGCATCAGCGACGGGGCCCGGCCGGCGGAGGAGGACAGGTGGAAGGTCAGCGACACCGAGATGATCACGGTGATGACGTCCGAGGACGCGATGGAGGGACCCCGGGCGTTCGCCGAGAAGCGCGAACCCGTCTGGCGGGCCCGCTGAGCACCGGCGATCCGGTCTGGCGGGACCGCTGAGACAGATCCCACATCCCGACCGGATGTGGTCGCGGCCACCCGGCCCTAGATTTCCCTCATGGATGCTGGCTGCAGGTGGATCGTCATCGAAGAGGACCTCCACGTCCTCGACACTGCGAGTCGGGAGTTGACGCCCCGAGCGGCGGAGCTGCTGGCGCGCCGGGGCGACACCGGGGCGGGGGAGCCACTGCGCTCCTGCGTCATCCGCACGGCGACCGCGCCCGCCCGGACCGCCGCGGAGCTGCGGACCGCTCTGCGCGGCGAACGGGCCGCACTCAACGCGGCGGGAGCCGAGCTCGGACTGGCGGTGTTGGCCGCCGGGGCCGTCCCGCTCGTGCCCCCGGGATCCGCACTGGTCGACGAGACCCCCCGGACACGCCGGCTCCTGGCCGACTACGAATACCTGGCCCGCGACCAGATCTACTGCGGCGTCCGCATCCGGGTGGAGGCCAGCGACGCCGACGAGGCGATCCGGGTGGCCTGCCGGGTCGCGCCGTACCTGCCGGTGTTCCTCGCGCTCACCGCGAGCTCACCCTTCCTGCGGGACGGGTCGGATTCGGGTTACGCGAGCTGTCGGTCGGTGGCCCTCTCGCAGTGGCCCACCGCGGCCCCCGTGGCAGGGGTGTGCTCGGCGGCGCAGTTCGATGAGTTGGTGGCCGACCTCGTGGCGAGCGGGGTGGTGACCGACGCGTCGATGGTCGGCTTCGGTGTGCAGCCCGGGCCCGACGGCCGCTCGGTGGAGCTCCAGGTGGGCGACGCCTGTCCGTCCGCAGACGCCACAGTCCTGGTGGCCGCGCTGTTCCGCGCACTGGTCGAGCGCGAGGCGGCCGCGCTCGCCCTCGGCGCCGAGGTGTCGGCCCCCGCCGAGACCAGGCTGCGGGCAGCCCTGTGGCGCGCGGCCCGGTCGGGCCTGGAGGGCGACCTCGTGGACCCCGCGACGTTCCGGGCCCGGCCCGCCGCCGAGGTCGTTCCCGCCCTGGCGGAGGCCCTGACCGGCGATCTGGGCCGCTCGGGTGATCTCGGCACCGTGCACACCCTGCTCGACAACGCGCTCTACAACGGCTGTAGCGCCTTCCGGCAGCGCCAGGCCCTCCGCCGACGGGGCCTCCTCCAGGACGTGGTGGACCTGCTCCTGGCGGAGACCGCCGGCGCCAGCGGGCCACGCTCAGCCGTCCCCGACGCCCACTCGCGGTTGTTCGGGGTCTACGAGCCGATCGAGGGGCTCGACAACGACCCCAGCTGGGACGAGGCGGTCGAGGAGGGGGGTTCGCCCCGCGAGGTCTACGCCCCGGTGGTGGCGGCGCTGGACCGGATGGGCACCGTGCGGCTGCGGTCGCGGCAGGTGATGGCCGAACAGGAGGCCTCGGTGGCCGGGGTGACGTTCCGGGTCACCGGGCAGGAGCGGCCCCAGGCGTTCCCGATGGACTTCGTGCCCCGCATCGTCGCGCCGGAGGTGTGGCGGACGCTGTCCACGGGCATCGAGCAGCGCGCCCGCGCCCTGGACGCCTTCCTCGACGACATCTACGGGGAGCGGGAGTTCGTGCGCGCGGGGCACCTGACGCCCGAGGCGTTGGACCGCGCGCCCGGCCACCGCAGTACGGGACGGGTGCAACGACCGGGACGGGTCCGGGCCCACATCTGCGGGATCGACCTCGTGTGCGGGGACGACGGCAAGTGGTTCGTCCTGGAGGACAACGTCCGGGTGCCGTCCGGGATCGCCTTCTCCCACTCCCTGCGGCAGATGACCACCTCCCTGTTCGGTGACCTCACCGACGGTTTCGACCTGCACGCGCCGGACCAGGCGTTCCCCATGATCCGCCAGACGCTGGAGGCGGCCGCGCCGCCGGCGGCCGGGGACGACCCGCACCTCGCGGTGGTCTCCTCGGGGCCCACGGACTCGGCGTGGTTCGAGCACCGGCTCATCGCGCAGCGCACCGGCCTACCGCTGCTCACCCCCGACCGACTGACGTTCCGGGACGGCGTCCTGCACTACCGCGAAGGCCGGGAGCTGCACCGGGTGGACGTGATGTACGCCCGTATCGACGAGGACATGCTCCTCAGCTCACCCGGCGACGACGGCGTGTCGCTGCGCGACGGACTGCTCGAGGCACTCGGCGCCGGACGTCTGACGATCGCCAACGCGCTCGGCAACGGGGTGGCGGACGACAAGGCGATCTACGCCTGCGTGCCCACCATGATCGACTTCTACCTGGGTGAGACGCCGGTCCTCGACCAGGTCACGACGTACCTGTGCGCCGACCGGACCCAGCGTGACCTGGTCCTGGACCGGCTCGGCGAGCTCGTGGTCAAGCCCATCGACGGGTACGGCGGGCTGGGGATCACCATCGGCCCGGAGTGTTCCGAAGCCGAGCTCGCCGCCCGGCGCGAGGACCTGCTCACCCGGCCCGAGGGGTTCATCGCCCAGGAGGTCGTCCCGCTGTCGACCCTGCCCACCTTTGACGGCACCCGGATGCAGCGCCGCCACGTGGACCTGCGCGCCTTCGCCCACGTGCGGCGCGACGGCGGCAGGACGACCGCGCACGCGGTCCCGGCCGGCCTCACCCGGGTGGCACCGGCGGGCTCGATGATCGTGAACTCCTCGCGTGGCGGCGGTGGTAAGGACACCTGGATCCCGCGGTGACACCGCCGCGGGGCCGGTCCACACCGCCGCAGGGTCGACCTGCACGGCCGCGGGGCCGGTCCACACCCGACGGGGCCGACCCACACCGACCCGCGGGTGCGGGCAGGCCCGAGTTCCCTTAGCGTGGGAATGATGACCGACGCCCAGCGATGGATCAGGCTCGAAGAGGAGCTCCACCTCGTCGACATGAAGACCCGGCGACCGGTTCGACGAGCCGCGGACGTGCTCGCCGCGCTCGGCGACACCGGCGAGCCCGGGCAGGAGGGCCACGTCCGGGCGGAGCAGCACGGCGCCCTCCTGGCGGTTGAGGCCGGCACCCACACCGGGCTCGGCCGCCTCGGGGACGCCCTCGGCCGGAACCGCGCCCGCCTGGCCGAGGTCGCGGGCGGGCTGCGGACGGGGGTGATCGCGGCAGGGTCGCTGGCCTCGCCGGGCGTGGCGTTCGAACCCGCGCCGCAGCACCCCCACCCGGCACCGGGACGCGAGTCCCAGACCCGCGCCTCGGCCGGGTTCCGCGTGGTGGTCCAGACCGCCGACGCCGACGAGGCCCAGTACGCCGCCCGGCGGGTGGCCGCGGTCGTGCCGGTGCTGCTGGCGCTGTCGGCGAGCTCGCCCTACTGGGCGGACGGCAGCGATTCCGGTTACGCCTCCACCCGCTACTTCGAGGCCCAGTGGTCGCCCGCACACCTGCCCGCGTACGCGGCCGACACCGCCGCCGAGGCGCTCGCCCTGGAGGACCAGGTCGTGGCCACCGGCGTGGTCGCGGGACGGGAGGCGATCTCGGTCGACGTCCGGCCCTCCCGGGACGGGGCCGGGATCGAACTCGTCGCCTGCGACTCGTGTAGCACGATCGACACCCTCGTCGTCGTCGCCGCCCTGTTCCGCGCGGCGGTGGACCGCGTCCTCGCGGCACGGGGCGCCGGACACGACACGGGGTCCGGCCGTTGGGACGGGCCCTCCGACGCAGTCCTGGCGGCGGCGTTCTGGCGCGCGGCACGGTCGGGATTGGAGGGCGACCTGGTGGACGTCGCCACCGGGCGCCCCCGGCCCGCCACCGAGGTGCTCACCGGACTGGTCGACGACCACGCCGAGCACCTCCGGTCCGGCGGCGAGATGGAGCTGGTGCTGGACCTGCTCGACGGGGTCCGCAGTTCGGGGACCTCGGCCACCCGCCAGCGGGCGGCGCACCGCCGGAGGGGGCGCCGGTCCGACGTGATCGCGGTCCTGATGGCCGAGACCGTCGGCCGGATCCGGCCGCGCGAGACGGCGGACGACCCGGGGATGCGGTCCATGCTCGGCGCGTACTCGCCGCTCGGTGAGGCGGTGACCGAGGAGGTGCACGACGAGGCGATCTCCGAGAACGGCGTCCCGCGGCCCGAGTACGTGGACGTGCTCAAGGCCGTCTCCGACCTGGGGCCCGAGGCGCTGCGCGAGCGCAAGGAACAGGTGGACGAACGGCTGGGCGCCCTCGGGGTGACCCTCAAGGTGTACGGCAGGGACGAGCCGCAGGTCTTCCCGCTCGACGCCGTCCCGCGCATCGTCCCGGCCGACCAGTGGGCGCGGATCACCACCGGCATCGAGCAGCGGGCGCGGGCGATGGAGATGTTCCTGCGCGACATCTACGGGGCGGGCGAGATCACCCGGGCGGGCGTGGTCCCCGCCGAGGCGCTCCAACGGGCGCCGGGATTCCGGCCCACCGGGCGCTCCGTCCCTGAGGGCGTCCTGCACGCGCCCGTCTGTGGTGTGGACCTGGTCTCCACCGCGCCGGGCGAGTGGATCGTCCTCGAGGACAACCTGCGGATGCCCGGGGGGTTGGCGATGGCGGTCGCGCTGCGCGACCGGATCACCGAGGGCTACCCCGAGTTCGGCGCGCGTTCCGAGGTGCACGACCCCCGGGACGCGCTCGGCATGCTCTCCGACACGCTGCGTGCCGCCGCGCCCGAGGGCGTCGACGACCCGGCGATCGCGGTGGTGATCGCCGAGGACGAGCGCGGGTCCTTTGACCTCAACCAGGTCTCCGCCGCGATCGGCGGGGTGCTGGTCACCCCGGACCAGCTGCGGTGCGAGGGGAACCGGGTGTGGCGGACCGAGGGGTCCGGGAGCGAACCCGTGGACCTCCTGTTCGTCCGGATGGACGAGGAGATGCTGCTGTCCTCCACCGGCGCGGACGGCACGGTGCTCCGCCGGGGCCTGCTCAGCGCCATGGCCCAGGGCGGGGTGGCCGTGGTCAACGCGCCCGGCAACGGGGCGGCCGACGACAAGGCGGTCTACGCCCTCGTGCCGAAGATCATCGACTTCTATCTGGGCGAGAAGCCGCTCATCGGCCAGGTGGACACGCTGCTGTGCGCCGACCCCGAGCAGTTGCAGCAGGTCCTGGACCGGCTCGGCGAGCTGGTGGTCAAGCCGATCGACGGCTACGGAGGGTCCGACATCACCGTGGGCCCGGAGTGCTCGCCCCGCGAGCTGGACGAGCGGCGCGAGGAACTGCGGCGTCACGGAGACCGGTTTGTCGCCCAGGAGGTGCAGCCGCTGTCCACGCTGCCGACCTTCGACGGCCGCGAACTCCAGCGGCGGCACGTCGACATGAGGGCGTTTGTCATGCTGCGGGCCGGTGCCTCGGGTGAGATCCTCGCCTCTGCCCCGCCCGTCGCACTGACGCGGGTGGCGCCGGCGGGCACGATGGTGGTCAATGCCTCGAGCGGAGGCGGCGGAAAGGACACCTGGATTCACCGTGCCTGACAGCACCGAGACCACTGAGGTCACCGAAGAGGCGACGTCGCGGGACGCCGCGGGCCCCCCTGACGAGGCCGTCGGGGGGCCCGCCCAGATCCGGCACACCACCTCGCCGAACCTGTCCCCGGACGGGTCAATGCTGGCGTGCGTGGTCACCGAGCGCACGGGCTACCCGCGCGCCGTTCAACGGCCGCTGGGGCCGGGCGGCCTCGACGGGGCCGGACCGGAGCGGGACGTGGTGCTGCCGGTCAACGGTCCAGTCCGCCGCGTGGCGTACTCGCCCAACGGCAGGTGGCTCGCCTGCGAGGTCGCCCCGGACGGCGGTGAGCGCGAGCGGATCTGGCTGGTCACCACCGACCCGGACGACCACGAGGTCTACCCCATCGACACCTTGGGCGACGCCACCGTGCAGATCGTCGGCTGGGACGGCGACCTGCTGGCGGTGACCGCCTTCGACTCCGAGGGACTCGCCGAGGGCCGGCTCGTGGATCCCGAGACCGGGGACATCACGGTGGTGGACCGCCGGATGGGCGGGGCCCTGGTCCACGCCCGGGGGGGTGCCGCGTTGTTCCGGGTGGGCGCCCGCGGGCACCGTGAACTGCTGCGCATCGCACCGGACGGCCAGTGGTGGCCCCTGCTACCCGTCGACACGGGGTCCACGACGGACGCCGGCGTCATCCTCGAGGCCGGCGGCGACGACCAGCCCATGCGCATGATCGTGCGCAGCGACCACTCGGCGGACCGGATGGGCCTGCTCGCGGTGGTGGCGGACGAGGACAGCACGGAGTCCTGGCCGGTGGCGTTCCGCGACGACGCCGACCTCGACCGGGTCGAGGTGAGCCTGGACCGGTCCACCGCCGTACTGCTGTGGAACGTGCGGGGCGGCCTGTCCGAGATAGAGGTGCTCGACCTGACGCGGAACCGCCCCCGGGTGGTCCACAGGCCCCCGCTGCCGGAGGTCGTCGCGTCGTCACCCACCCTCACCGCTGACGGCAGGCTGCTCGCGCTCACCGTCCAGAGTCTCGACCAGCCGCCCCGCGTGGTCATGTACGACCTGGAGAACCACAGGTGGACCGGCCGGCCGCCGGAACAACCCGATCCGGCACCTGATCTGGTGCGCTTCGCCGCCCGCGACGGGCTCCAGCTGACCGGGTGGCTCTACCGGTTCGACCCCAGTGGCGAGCCCGCGCCCACCGTGGTGCATCTCCACGGGGGCCCGGAGGGTCAGTCCAGGCCCGTCTTCAACGACATCGCCCGCCGCTGTCTGGACATCGGCGTGAACTACTTCCTGCCCAACGTGCGCGGCTCGACCGGGTCCGGGCGGTTCTTCAGCCACGCCGACGACCGTTACGGGCGCTTCTCGGGGATCGACGACGTCGAGGACGCTCTGCTGCACCTCGTCGAGGAGGGGATCACCGACCCCGCCCGGGCCGTGGTCTCGGGCCGCTCCTACGGCGGTTACCTGGTCAACGCCTCGTTGGTGCGCCACGCCGGCCGGTGGTGCGGGGGGATAGCCGCGTGCGGGATGAGTGACCTGCTGACCTTCTACCGCACCACCGAGCCCTGGATCGCCGCGGCCGCGTACCCCAAGTACGGCAACCCCCTGCAGGAGCGGGAACTGCTCCTGCAGGCCTCGCCGCTGCGGCGGTACGACCGGATCGACGTCCCCGTCCTGTTCATCCACGGCGCGCACGACACCAACGTCCCGCTCACCGAGACCGGCCAGGCCGTCGACGCACTGCGGGCGCGCGGGGTGCCGGTGGACGTGCTGCTCTTCGAGGACGAGGGTCACGAGTTCGTGAAATTGGCCAACCGGCAGCTACTCGGCGACCGGGTGGTCCAGTTCTGTCAGGAGGTGTTCGGTGTTCGGGAACAAGAAGAGTGAACCGCGTGATCCGGCAGGGTTCGACAGCCGGCTGGTCGCGTGGCGGCGGCACATCCATGCTCACCCGGAGTTGTCCTACGCGGAGCGGGAGACGACCGACTACATCGAGGCCGAGCTCCGGGAGATGGGGCTGAAGCCCGAGCGGTTCGAGCTGGGCACCGGGTTGTGGTGCGACGTCGCGGCTGCCTCCGGCGCCACCGCGACTGACGTGGTGGCCCTGCGCGCGGACATCGACGCGCTGGCCATGAGCGAGGAATCCGGCGAGTCCTTCTCCTCGGAGGTCGAGGGCGTCAGCCACTCCTGCGGGCACGACGGCCACACGGCGATGCTGCTCGGCGCGGCCGAGCTGTTGGTCGCCGACCCGCCGCCCCGCCCGGTGCGGCTGATCTTCCAGCCTGCCGAGGAGACCATGCCCGGCGGCGCCAAGGACTGCGTCGAGGAGGGCGTCGTGGAGGGCGTGGACCGGATCCTCGCGCTGCACTGCGACCCCCACCGGCGGGTCGGCGAGGTGGGGGTAACGGGTGGTGCCATCACCTCGTCCAACGCCAAGATCGGCATCACCGTCCGTTCCGACGGCGGGCACACCGCCCGCCCCCACGAGACCCAGGACACGGTCTTCGCCCTCGCCCAGATCGTCACCGGCGTCACGGGCGTGGTGGACCGGAAGATCGACCCGCGCTCGGGCACCGTCCTGACCTGGGCCTCGATCAAGGCCGGCGGGTCCGCGCCCAACGTCATCCCCGACTCGGGCGAGATCTGGGGCACCCTGCGCAGCGCCGACCGGGACGTGTGGGCCACCGTCGAGCCCCTGGTCCGCGAGGCCGTCGAGAAGATCGGCGCCCTGTACGGCGTCCGAACGGAGGTGGAGTACGTCCAGGGCGTGCCGCCCGTGGTGAACGACGACGAGTGCGCCGAACTGGCCGCGACCGCCGTGGAGCGGGTTCTCGGAGCCGACGGGGTGGGGTCCGCCACGCAGTCGAGCGGCGGCGAGGACTTCGCCTGGTACACCGAGGAGATCCCCGGCGTCTACCTGCGCCTGGGCGTGTGGGACGGGTCCTCTCGCGAGTCGGATCTGCACCACCCCGCGTTCGTCCTCGACGAGCGTGCGCTGCCGCACGGCGCCCGCATCCTCGACGCGTTCGCCCGCCTCGACCGCGAGGGTTGAGCGTGCAGATCGAGACCGGCGAGCACTCCCGCAGCGCACGCCCCGCCACTCACACTGCCTCTTGGGCCTAGGCTGCCGGCAGCGCGACCGGCGGCGCTTGCGATGGCGCTCTGCCGGGCAACTCGGGGACGGGCGACACGGGCCCCGCGGCACCCCGCCCGGTCGTGCCGGTCCCGCCCGTCAGCGTGCCAGTGATCTCCCCGGTCACCAGCAGGCCGCCGGTGGAGGCCCTGCGCGATCACGGGTAGACAAGAGGCATGACTGTCGCGACTCCTGAGACCACGACCCCGCAGATCGCCCCTGCGCTGCCCGCCTCCAGCGGGCCGCTGTCGGAGGCGGTTGTCACGGCGTTGTCGACGGGCCGGACCGATGGACTCCCGGCCGTCCCCGCGGACACCGAACCCCTGGGCCGGGACCTGCAGCTTGCGCTGTACACCCTCTACGAGCTCCACTACCGCGGCTTCGACGGCGTCGACGCCGACCTGGAGTGGGACCCCGAGCTGCTGCGGTTGCGGCGGGACCTGGAGGCGCTCTTCCTCGACCACCTGCGTGGAGCGGTCGAACCCGGAGACGACCCCGTCGCGGAGATGGACGCGCTCTCGGTCGAGGCGACGTCCGGCACCGGCCCGTCCTGGTACTTCAAGGAAGAGGGCTCGTGGGATCAGCTGTGCGAGTACTTCGCGCACCGGTCGCTGTACCACCTGAAGGAGGGCGACCCCCACGCGTTCACGATCCCGCGCCTGCAGGGCCAGGCCAAGGCGTCGTTCGTGGCCGTGGAGTTCGACGAGTTCGGCGGCGGCCGCGGCGAGCGCGTGCACCAGCAGCTGTGGGCCGACCTCATGACCGCAGCCGGGCTGGACGCGACATACCTGGGTTACCTCGACAGGGTGTCCGCGGAGACGCTCGCCACGGTGAACCTCATGTCGCTGTTCGGGCTGCACCGGTCGTTGCGCGGCGCCGCGATCGGGCACTTCGCCGCCATCGAGATCACGTCGTCGCCGGGATCAGCGCGGCTGGTCGCGGGCCTGCGCCGGATGGGCGCCCCGGAGGAGTGCGTGCACTTCTACGCCGAGCACGTGGAGGCCGACGCGGTTCACGAGCAGGTCATGCGCCACGACGTGGTGGGCGACCTGGTGCACCGGGAACCGGAGCTCGCGCCCGACGTGGTCTTTGGCATGCGCACGCTGGACTACCTCGACGAGCTTGCGGCCGAGAAGATGCTGGCCGCGTGGCGCCGCGGGGAGTCCTCGTTGCTGGTCTGAGCCCGGAGTCCGCTCCGCCACACGACCTGCAGCATGGCGAGGGCCGGCTCACTCCGGGTCGGTGGACCGGACCTTGCGTCGGTGGCTGGTGTCGCACAGCGGGTAGTTCTTGCTGCGCCTGCACGTGCACACGGCCACCATGAAGCGGTCCGAGCACACCCGGTCGCCGTCAGCGGTCACCAGATCCACCGGCCCCTCCACCAGCATCGGCCCACCGGGGACGATCCGGACCACCCGGGCCGCCCGCTCACCGGCGGTCGACACGGATCACCACCAGCTCCTCGGTCCGGCGACCGGGCTCGAGCAGTCCGGCCGCCTCGAGCCGCTCGGCGTAGTCGAGCATGACCGGGCCGAAGTCCACCACCTGGCTGGCGACCTGCCGCGCGTCGAAGCCCACGCCCTGGAGTCGACTGATGGTCTGCGGGGGGTCCGAGAACTCCGAGTGCACGATGAGCATGGACCCGCCGGGGGTCACCAGTTCGGGGGCCAGATCGCACAGCTCGTCCAGGACCACCCGCCCGTTCGCCCCGGCGTCCCATGCCCGGTTGGGACCGGTCCCCTTGAGGGGTGTGTCGGACGGGACGTAGGGCGGGTTGGAGATCACCACGTCAAAGGGTCCGGCCCGGCGGGCGTCGGCGAGGGTCCCCACCCGGGCGTCCACCCGGACCCCCGCGCGCTCGGCGTTGCGGGCGGCGCAGGCGACCGCGTCGGGGGAGATGTCGTACGCGAGGACCTCCCGCGCCCCCTTCAGCGCGGCCTCGATCGCCAGGATCCCGCTTCCTGTACAGATGTCGAGGACCCGCTTGCCCGCCACCAGGTCGACCTGATCCAGGGCCTCGCAGAGGAGCAGCGAGTCGTGCTGAGGTGCGTAGACACCGTCGTCGACCTCGATGTGGGCGAACCGTGTCTGGGTCATCAGGCCTCCGGATGAGGGGTCGGTCGGATGTTGCCCAGTCAATATACGTACTGGTCCGACTGCAACCGGAGTGGACGCTTCTACTGCCAGTAGAGCCCGCCGGGCACGTCCCCGCCGCCGGTGAGACGGCAGGTGAGGACCGCACCGTCCGGGGTGGTGACGCCCACCCCCTCCTGCATGCAGGGCCGGCCGAGCACCCCCGGGCCGGTCCCGTCCGGGCCCGCGCCGGGCTGCGGGAGCCACAGCGGGCCGGCCCCGCCCGGGTCCTCCAGGCAGAACAGCGGTGAGCCGTCGTCGGCCTGCGCGAGGTCGCCGACGAGCTGACACGGCCCCCCGGTACCCACCACGTTGGCGGGCAACGGGGCGGGTGGCGGCGCCGGGGCCGCGGGGGCCGCGGTCGAGGTGGGCACCGAGATCGCAGCGACGGTCTCCGTCGCGGGTGGGGTGGACGTGGGGGTCGACGACGACGAGGTGGTCACCTGCGTGGTCGGCGACGTGGCGGGTTCAGGCTCCCCGCCCCCCGAACATCCGGCGAGAGCGACTCCGGCCGCCATCGCCAGCGCGATGACGGCCGAGCCCCGGCGACCGGCCGCGACGTCTCGGGTGCTGATGTGGTCCGTCGCGGTGGGGGTCATACGTTCCTGTCTGCAGCGGGTGGTCAGGCCCCGATGATGAAGGTCTCGAGCTCGGCGCGAGCCTTGTCGTCGGCCATCTGGACCGGCGGCGACTTCATGAGGTAGGCCGACGCCGGGAGGATCGGTCCGCCGATGCCGCGGTCCTTGGCGATCTTGGCAGCCCGGACCGCGTCGATGATGATGCCGGCCGAGTTGGGGGAGTCCCACACCTCGAGCTTGTACTCGAGGTTGATCGGAGCATCACCGAACGCCCGTCCCTCGAGGCGAACGTACGCCCACTTGCGGTCGTCGAGCCACTCCACGTAGTCGGACGGGCCGATGTGGACGTTGCGGTCGTGGACCTTGTTCTTGAGCGAGCCCTCGAGGTTGGACGTGACGGCCTGGGTCTTGGAGACCTTCTTGGACTCCAGGCGGTCGCGCTCGAGCATGTTCTTGAAGTCCATGTTGCCGCCCACGTTGAGCTGGTACGTGCGGTCCAGCGCGACGCCGCGGTCCTCGAACAGCTTGGCCATGACGCGGTGCGTGATGGTGGCGCCGACCTGGGACTTGATGTCGTCACCGACGATCGGCACGCCGGCGGCGCGGAACTTCTCGGCCCAGACCGGGTCGGAGGCGATGAAGACGGGCAGGGCGTTGACGAACGCCACGTTCGCGTCGATGCAGCACTGCGCGTAGAACTTGTCGGCCTCCTCCGAGCCCACCGGCAGGTAGCTGACCAGGACGTCGACCTCGGCGTCGCGCAGGGCCTGGACCATGTCGACGGGCTCGGCGTCGGACTCCTCGATGGTCATCCGGTAGTACTTGCCCAGGCCGTCGAGGGTGGGGCCGCGCTGGACGGTGACGCCGGTCGGCGGCACGTCGCAGAGCTTGAGGGTGTTGTTCTCGGAGGCGTTGATGGCCTCGGCGAGATCCATGCCGACCTTCTTGCCGTCGACGTCGAACGCGGCGACGAACTCGACGCTGTTGACGTGGTAGTCACCGAACTTGACGTGCATGAGGCCGGGGACGGCCTGGTCGATCCGGGCGTCCTTGTAGAACTCGACGCCCTGGACGAGCGAGGACGCACAGTTGCCGACGCCGACGATCGCGACGCGCACCTTCTGGTCGGTCATTGGGGTTCTCCTTGTGATGGGTTCTCTGTGTGGATGAGTTCGTTGATCCAACGCAGTTCGCGCTCGCTGGTCTCGAGACCGAGCAGGGTGAGCTGCCGGGCGTAGCGCAGTTCGGTCGGGCCCGTGCGGGCGGCGGCGTCCCGCTGTCCCTCGCGACGCTCCTCGAGCACTCGTCGCCGTCCCTCCAGGAGGCGTACCCGGGCGGGCCCGGGGATGCGGTCGAAGAAGGCCAGGTGGACACCGAAGCCGTCGTCGCCGAACGAGGCGGCTCCCGGCTCGTCGAGCAGCGCGGACATCGTCTCCTTGCCGCCGGCGGTGATGCGGTAGGTCTTGCGACCGCGTCGCGCGGTGGCCGGCGGACGGGTGGCGGTGGCCGCAGAGGCGTCCTCGACGATGTCGCCCTGCTGCTGGAGGCGGCGAAGTGTCGGGTAGAGCGAGCCGAAGGACACGGTCCGGACCGTCCCGAGCATCTCGGACAGCCGCTTGCGCAGCTCGTAACCGTGCATGGGGCGCTCGTCGAGCAGTCCCAGAATGGCCAGTTCGAGCACTACACCTCCTCCTTCCCGCCTGTCATGCCTGCGGGTTTCCGCGACGGATACCGACAGTACACCTCCTGATGTATCGAGCCGATATACCGGCTCGTGGCATCGCCCCGACGGATCGCATCCGAGTCCACCCCGGTCTCTCCCCGGCACCCGGGGAGAGTCGTAGGCTTGCTGCGTGGACCAGGCCGACTCCCGCTACCCGACACCCGGTCTCCCACCGGGTCCGGAGGATCCCACCGGCCGCGACGCGCTGAGGCGTCGTCGGGTGGTGGACTTCGCGCTGCGTCGTCGTGGGGTCCTGGCAGAACTCCGGGAGGGTGCCCTCGGGCTGAACGAGGTGTGCGATGCGGACGTCTACCTCCTGCGCGCCGCCGGTTTCCACGGCGTCGTCACCGACACGGTCTGCCCGGTGTGCCGCAAGGAGAACCTCGCCGAGGTCTCCTGGGTCTTCGGGGACGACCTGGGCGCCGCGTCGGGCTCGGCGCGCGGTGCCGACGAGATCGAGCAGTTGGCCCTGACGCACGACGCCTTCACCGTCCACGTGGTCGAGGTGTGCCGGAGTTGCTCGTGGAACCACCTGGTGGAGTCCTACGACGTGGGACTCGAATCAGGCGAGGGCCGGCGGGTCCGGCGGGCGGTCCGGGAGCTCCGCCGACACCGCTGAGCGACGCCGCGGGAACACCCGGGGAGGTGCGTCGAGTTCAGGACTGGGGGCATTTTCGTACACAATGGTCGCCAGAGCACCGTCACCGGGGGACTCCCGGACGGCCGGACCTGCTCGCAGGAGGGTGGAAGATGTCGCAGAGTGAGAGGGCCCGTCGGGGAGTCGACGAGGACCGGGGCGGCTCCCAGCGTCCGCGCGGGTGGTTCCGGAGTCATCCGGTCTGGACGACGCTGATCCTCCTCGCCGTCGTCCTGGTGGTGATCCCCCTCGTGATCGTGGGGGTGACCTACAACCGCACGGAGATCCCGCGTCCCGGGAGCGTGGCCACCAACCAGATCTCGGAGATCTACCAGAGCGACGGCACCACGATGGTCGGCCGCATCGTCCCGCCGGAGGGCAACCGCACGCTCGTGGAGATCGACGCGATCCCGGTGCACGTGCGCAACGCCGTCATCGCCGCCGAGGACCGCAGCTTCTACACCAACGAGGGCTTCGACCCGACCGGCATCGGCCGCGCCGTGGTCGGCCAGGTCACGGGCAAGTCGGGCGCCGGCGGCGGCTCGACCATCACGCAGCAGTACGTCAAGAACACCATGGTCGGCGACGCGCGCACCTACGAGCGCAAGGCCAAAGAGATCATCATCGCCGCCAAGATGACCAACGAGTGGTCCAAGGACCAGATCCTCGAGGCCTACCTCAACACCATCTACTTCGGCCGTGGCGCCTACGGGATCGCCGCCGCGTCCACCGCCTACTTCAACAAGCCGGTCGAGAACCTCACGGTGGAGGAGGGCGCGATGCTGGCGGGGGTCATCCAGTCGCCGTCCGCGCTGGACCCGCTGAACAACGCCTCCGCCTCCGAGTCCCGCTGGAACTACGTCATGGACGGCATGCGTGACATGGGTGCGATCGACGCCCAGCAGCGCGGGATGGCGACCTTCCCGCAGGTCGTCGAGGACCCGCAGGCGGTCGAGCAGAACGTGGGCGATCCGACCAACGGTCCGATCCGCCGCCAGGTCCTGGCCGAGCTCGCCCAGGCGGGCATCGACGAGCAGATGCTCAACACCCGGGGCCTGAAGATCACCACCACGATCGACCCCACCACCCAGGCCGCGGTCGTGAACGCCGCGCGCACCAACATGCAGGGGGAGAACCCGGAGAACCGGACCGCCGTGGTCTCCATCAACCCCCGGACGGGCGGCGTGATCGGGTACTACGGCGGCGAGGAGGCCGAGGGCTGGGACTACGCCAACGCCCCGCTCCAGACCGGCTCGACCTTCAAGGTCTTCGGCGTGGCCGCGGCCCTGGACCAGGGCATCGGCCTGGGCACCCAGATCTCGTCGGCCCCCGTGACCACGGGCGACGTCACCGTCACCAACGTCGACGGCCAGTCCTGCGGGTCGTGTTCGATCTCGCAGGCGCTCAAGATGTCGCTCAACACCTCCTTCATCCGGCTCCAGCGCCTCCTGGACAACGGGGCGAACGACGTCCGCGACATGGCCCACCGGGTCGGCATCCCCAAGGAGATCCCGGGCCTGCCCTGGGAGACGCTCAGCGAGCAGGGCGAGGACCCCTACGACGGTCTGATCCTGGGTCAGTACCCGATCCGCGTGCGCGACATGGCCACCGGCCTGGCCACGTTCGCGGCCGAGGGCGTCCACCGGCCCACGCACTTCATCCAGAAGGTGGAGACCGCCGACGGCGAGGTGTTGCTGGACAGCACCTCGGTCGAGGGCGAGGAGGTCGTCAGCGCCGACGTGGCCAACAACCTCACCTCCGCCATGGAGCCGATCGCCGCCTATTCCAACGGGCACTCGCTGGCCGGCGGCCGGCCCTCGGCCGCCAAGTCCGGCACCACCCAGCTCGGTGACACCGGATACAACAAGGACGCCTGGTTCGTCGGCTACACCCCGTCGAACGCGACGGCGGTCTGGGTGGGTACGGACGAGAACAAGCCGCTGTTCAACTCCTACGGCGGCGTGATGTACGGCGCCTCAGTGCCCGCCGACATCTGGAAATCGGCCATGGACGGCGCGCTCGCCAACGCCCCGTGGGAGGACTTCCCCGAACCCGGGTACATCGGTGGTCAGGCCGGAACGTCCCAGTGGGAGTCCTCGGGCACCGGTTCGGGCACCGGCGACGAGACCGTCGCCACGGAGCAGTTCGTCCCGCAGACCAGTGCGGCTCCCGCGCCCGTAGCGCCCGCTCCCGCGCCCCAGGCCCCGGGCCCGCTCACGCTCAACGTCCCGGGTCTGCCGGAGATCGTGATCCCCGGAGCCGGGGCACCGGCGCCCGTCCCCGCGCCCGTCCCCGCGCCCGCCCCCGAACCGGCGGTGCCGGGCGGTGGCGGAGAAGCCGGCGGCGGCGGCACTGCGGGCGACGACGGCGCCTGAGGCGAAATGCGGTTGCACTAGGGTGTGACCGTGCAGAGCCCCGGCCGTATCTCCCCGCTGCCGCTCGACGACGATCTGCGTGTCCTCGGGCCGCAGGACCGGCTCCGCCCCGGCGACGGCGACGGGGCCGGTGACGGCGGTGGCGGTGGCGCCGCGGCGGCCCTGGACGCGTGGGGCGGGCCGGTCGGGCGACACGCGGCGGTGGGCCGCCAGCGGTTCTGGACGCCGCTGCGCGTGATCATGATGTTCGCGGTCCTGTTCCTGGCATTCGGGTTCTTCTCCAAGGCGGCCTGCCTGGAGACCACCACGCCGACCGACGGCTCGCAGCCCGGGCTGAACTGGGACGGGCAGCAGTACTTCAAGGCGTGCTACGCCGATCCGCTGCCCCTCTACTCCGCGGAGGGACTGGACACCGGGGCGCTGCCCTACAAGTACATGTGGGTCAGCGACGACGGTGTGGTGCGGTACATGGAGTACCCGGTGGTGTCCGGGATGTTCCAGTACGTCACCGCGCAGGCCGCCCAGGCCTGGCACGCCGTTGCGCCCGGCGGACCCATCGAGGTGGTCAAGTACTTCCTGCTGGGCTGCGTGATCCTGGCGTTCCTGTGGATGGTCGCCGTCTGGGCCACCTACCTCTCCGCGGGGCGCCGGCCCTGGGACACCCTGCTCATGGCCGCCAGCCCGCTGATCATCTTCCAGGCGTTCACCAACTACGACCTGATGGCCGTCGCGCTCGCGTCCACGGCGTTGCTGCTGTGGGCGCGGAGCAGGCCGGTCTGGGCCGGTGTCGTGCTGGGCATCGGCGTGGCGGCCAAGCTCTATCCGCTGTTCCTCTTCGGCGCCCTGCTCGTGGTCGCGATCCGCCGCAGGCGTTTCGCGGATCTGGGCAAGGCGGCGGCGGCCGCGGTGGCGGCCTGGCTGGCCGTCAACCTGCCCGTCATGATCCCGTTCCCCGAGGGCTGGAAGGAGTTCTTCCGCCTCAACTCGGTCAGGCCCGCGAACCCGGAGAGCATCTACGCCGTCGTCCAGACCCTCACCGGCTGGGGCGGCTTCGATGTCGGGCGCGCGGCGGGCGAGGCTCCCGCCACCCTCAACATGGTCTCCCTGATGCTGTTCGCCCTGAGCTGTGTGGCCGTGCTCGCGATCGGCCTCACCGCCGCCACCACTCCCCGGGTCGCCCAGCTGGCATTCCTCATCGTGGCGGCGTTCCTGCTCACCAACAAGGTGTGGAGCCCGCAGTATTCGCTGTGGCTGGTCCCGTTGGCGGTGCTCGCCGTCCCGCGCGTGAAGTTGCTGGTCCCGTGGATGGTCTTCGACGCGCTGCTGTGGGTGGCGCACATGTCGTACTTCCACGGTGTGGCCAACAAGGGCATCGGCCCCGAGACGTTCCACCCGCTCGTCCTGATCCGCGACCTGATGGTGGTGGCCATCTGCGCGGTGGTGATCCGCGAGATCTACCGGCCGCACCTGGACCTGGTCCGGATGACGCACCAGGGCACGCCCGGGGGGCCGGATCCGCTGGCCGGGGTGCTCGCCGACCCCGACGAACCCCTGATCGGAGCGCCAGCCGACCGAGGCACCCCGCCGGCCGACCGAGGTGCCCCGCCGCCCGACCGAGGCGCCCCGCCGCCCGCCCGGTTCCATGAGAAGGAGAACACCGTCCGATGAGCACCAGCGCCATGATCTGGATGTTCCTGTGCATCCTCGTCGGTTTCATCTGCATGGTCACCGCCGCCGGCGGATTCCGTGCGGGTTGGCGTCAGCCCGTGTGGATCTCCTGGACCGTGGCGGCGTTCCTCTTCCTCACCGTGATACCGGTGATCCTCTCGCTCACGATCGGGCTCCAGCACGGCTGAGGCGCCTCACCCGCACAGGTCGAACGGCTCGGTGTCCGGGAAGTGCTGCTCCCACTCCTCGCCGGTGAGTTGCACTCCGCCAGCGCACGACTCGCTCACCACGCGGTCGACGTCGAGTTGCCACATCCAGAGCGCCCCCTCCGCCCCCACCGCTAGCAGCGCGCCCGTCGGGGAAGCGATCCGCCCCTGGTAGAGCAGGGGGTCGGTGGTCGAGCCGAGGACCGCCCACGGCTCCGGGGCGCCGGGGTCGGAGACGTCGACGACGGTGACCTGCCCGGTGCTCGAGGTGAGCAGCAACCGGGAATCGTCGGCGGAGAACGCCGCCCAGTAGATCTCTCCGGGCGGCGCGGTGAAGGACGACAGTTCCCGGGGTGCCGCCGCGTCGGCCACATCCCACAACCGCACCGTCTTGTCCCCGCCGGAGGTGGCCAGCAGTGGTTCGCGGTGGGCGTAGCCCGCCGCCGGTGAGCCCCCGATCCCGGTGTCGAGCCGGTGCACGACCGTGGGCCGGCCCGGGTCCGCGACGTCGAGGATCACCGTCTCCGGGCCGAGGGTGGTCACGACGAGCTGCCGGGAGTCCGCGGAGAACTCCGCGACCACACAGGCGTCGGGGAGCGGGACGGTCACCCGGAGCCGCGGCCGGGACGGGTCGCTGACGTCCACCAGTCCGAGCTCCGGGCTGGTGTCGCTGCAGACGGCAAGGGTGCGGCCGTCCGGGCTCAAGGGAGTCGCGACCACGACCCCGGACGTGACGGGCAGCCTGGCCGCCGAGCGGGTGGCGGGCCCGAACGGGGCGGTGAAGATCTGGACGCCGCCGTCCGACAGCCCGGAATAGATGGTCCGTCCGTCCGGGGACATGGCCAACGAGCCGCTGAACCTGGTCCCCGGGTCGGGGACGACGCGCCCTGTCTCGACCGGGACCGTTCCCCTGGTGTCGACGACGGTGTGGTGCATTTCCGAGGCCGTCACGCCGAGCGCCCCGGTGGCCCGATCCGCGGACGAGGCGGTCTGGAAGATCGAATTGGTCTCCGAGGCGGCCCCCAGGCGGTCCAGGGGCCAGAGACGGACGAGGCCGTCGACGGAGAACGTGATCAGGTGGTGTTCTCCCAGGAAGCTGACCCCGGTGGCCACCTGTGATGCAGGGAGTTCGATCAGCATGGCCCCGGCGGGGTCGTAGACGCGGATCCGCTCGTCCGAGCCCGCCGCGGCCAGACGTCCCCGGTCGTCGTAGGAGACGTCGTTGACGTAGGCGTTCCAGTCCCCGAGCGAGGTCAGCGGTCGGGCTCCCGAGAGGTCGCCGCCCCGGAGCTCCCAGCGGTGCAGCGCGCGGCCGGTGGTCCCCGCCGCGATCTGGGTGCTGTCCCGATTCACCGCGACGGCCAGCGGGATGTTCGCCGCTCCGGTGTCGAGGGTGGGGCCGCGTCGTCCGGTCCCGTCGGCTCCGGCATCGAGGAGCGTCTTGAGGCCCGGGGTCCGGTTGGCCACCAGCAGGGTCGTCGAGTCGGGGAGCCACGCCAGAGACTCCACTGCCTTGGCGACCTCGCCGCCGGGATCGGGCGCGGCCACGGCGGCTCGGGGGTCGGTCACGGCGGGCAGGTCGCCCCGCCGCGCGACCGGCCAGCGCAGGACCCGGCCGTCCCCGGACCCGGCCGCGAGAGTCCGGCCGTCAGGGGAGAAGGCGACGGAGTGGAACGACACCGAGTCGGGCTCGAGGGTGGTGAGCGGCACGGGCGCGGCGGGATCGCGCACGTCGACCAGGTGGACCCCGCCCTGACCGGCGACGGCGAGGATGGTCCCGTCCGCGGAGAGGTCGGCGGCATAGAGTTCGCTCCGTCCGACCGCGGCCAGGTCGAGCGACGCGGTCAATCCGGTTCCTCCCTCACCGAACAGTCTGAGGGTGCCGTCGGCGCCGACGGAGGCGAAGGAGGAAGCCCCCGCCAGCGGCAGGACCCGTCCGGTACCGGGGGCGGTCTGAAACCGCAGGGGCACGTCGGCCCGACTCGTGTTGAGTAGCGCCGACCGCGCCTCGGCGGTGGGATGGATCCGGTAGGCGGCCAGCGCGAGGGCCCTCCCCAGTGCGGGGTCCCGGGAGAACGCGGTGGTCGAGGAGACCGCCCCGGAGCGGGACAGAGCGGTATCGCGGGTCGCCTCCGCGGTCGCGGTCGCGCGGAGCGCGAAGCCGCTGGCGACAAACGCCAGGATGGTGACCGTCGCGAGCGAGGCGGCGAGAGTGGTGAGCGTCCGGATCCGTCTGCGGTCATGGCGGCTGACCGATTCGTGATGATCGGCGGCCTCGTCCAGGAAGTCCTTCTCGGAGGGGCCGAGATGCACTCCCGATCCGTCCGCGAGGAGGTCGCGCCACCGGAGGTAGTCGGCCGTGGCGGAGGCAGGGGGAAGAGCGCCGTCACTGCGGCCGCTGTCCTCCCAGTCCGCGGCACCGGAGCGGACCCGTCCGAGGATCCGCAGCCCCTCCCTGTCCGCGTCGATCCAGTCGACCAACCGGGGCCACGAGGAGAAGAGGACCTCGTGGGTGGGGGTGACGGCCTCGCCGTCGACGGTGAGGAGCCCCGCGGCGGCAAACGGCGCGGCGACGGCGAGGAGGCTGTCGGAGAGCTCGGCGAGCGGGGCGTGGCGGCGGACCGTCCGGGCCGAATGGACGTCGACGAGGCGGAGGAAGAGTGCTCTGCAGTCGGCTCGCCCGGCGGGACCCAGTTCCTGGTAGACCGATTCCGCGGTCGCCCGGATCGCGCCCTCGACGCCCCCTGTGGAGTAGTAGTCGGCGACGGTGATGCGCCGCCGCCGGCTGCGTTCCCAGCAGACCAGGAGAACGTGGGACAGCAGCGGCAGCAGGGAACGTTCGTCCCCCGCGGAGTCCGCCGGGGACACGGTGTCGACCAGCAGGGTCACCAGAGAGGGTTCGACGGTGTATCCGAGGGAACGGGCCGGCTCCACGATGATCTCGGCGAGCGCCTCTCGACTAGGCGGGCCGATCACCACGGGATCGTCCAGAGACCCGCGCAGCACCGGGTCGGCCAGCGCGGACTGGAAGAAGTCGGCGCGGAGAGCGGCCACGGTGGTCAGCCCGGCCGCCGCGCGACCTGCCATCAGGGCGAGGACCTCGGCCCGTCGGGCTGCGTCGACGTGGCCCGCCCAGATCTCCTCGAGCTGGTCGACCACCAGGAAGTCTGCGGAACGGGCCGGTTCGGCGTCCACCTCCGCCGGATGCATGATCAACACCGACGATCCGTCGGCGGCCCAGCGTGGCGCGACGCCGGCCGCGAGCAGAGACGACTTGCCCGACCCCGAGGCCCCCACCACAACCAGGGGCCGGGTCCGCGCCGCGGCGGCCCTCCTGAGGATCTGATCGATCTCGGCCCCGCGACCGCGGAAGAGGGCGGCATCGGCGGTGACGTACGGG
This sequence comes from Rhodococcus sp. IEGM 1408, assembly GCF_033142235.1. Lineage (NCBI taxonomy): Bacteria > Bacillati > Actinomycetota > Actinomycetes > Mycobacteriales > Nocardiaceae > Rhodococcus > Rhodococcus sp. IEGM 1408. Next base: position 400,005 of record NZ_JAWLRW010000001.1, on the reverse strand, counting down.
CGCAGTCCCACATAGGGGCTGCCCGTGTCGTCGGGCTGGGGGACGGCGGGTCGCGCCGGGGTCGCCTCAGCAGGGACCACCTCGCCCGGGGCGGCGTCACCCGGACCCCGACCGGGGCCCCGACCGGGATCCCGACCCGGATCCCGGGTGCCGACCACGTTCTCCTTCCGGCGGCCGAGACGACGCGGACCGGGACGCGAGCGGATTCGTTCGACGGCCGCGCGCCACTCGTCGGCATCCTCGGAGGCGCCCAGGAGACCGAGGACCGTGACGAGAGTCGCCTCGCTCGAGCGGGTGGGAACGTGCTGGCCGGAGAACCATCCGGAGGCGGTGCCCAGCGAGAGTGCGGGTACCTGCCGGACAACGTCCCGTACCGACAGGCCGGCGGCCACTCGGAGTTCTGTGAGGGCCGCCCCGAGCTCTTCGCGGGTACGAAGCTGAGAGGGGACTGATGATGACCCGGGAGCCGGTGGTGGCTCAGAAGTGGTGTCCACGGTAAACATCGTACGGTCGAACCCGTCCCGTACGGGGCGGAAATCCCGCTGTAGTGCAGCGTTTTCTGCCGAGAGCTCAAGGTGGTCGTACGGAGTCGTACGGACAACTCCTGCGGGCTAGCCGTTTAAAGGCAGTCGTCCAGAATGAGTTCACTCTCACCTGACGGAGGACGCAGTGACATCAACAATCCAATCGCACGCCGCGGAGCGGCCGGCCCTGAGCGACCGCGAGGTCGAGGTGCTGATCGCCTGGCTCGCCTCGGACAGCAAGCGGGAGGTCACCGAACGACTGTTCCTCGCCGATTCCACCGTCAGCACCTACATCCAGCGGGTGCGGTCCAAGTACGACGCGGTGGGCCGGCCGGCCAGAACCAAGGTGCGGCTGCTGCTCCGGGCGGTCGAGGACGGGTACATCCGGCTCGATGACCTGTGACCGGGCCCGGTGGTCGGACCTCTCCTGATTTCGTTCACCGAGCTCATGCGGGGTAGCCTTACCGGGTTGCTGACGCAACGACCCTCCTGCCACGGAAATTCCGTGGCCGAATCTGTAGTCCACAGGAGGTGATGAGGTCCCATGCGTCAATACGAAGTAATGGTCATCCTCGATCCGAGTCTCGACGAGCGCACCGTGGCGCCGTCGCTGGACACGTTCCTTAACGTGATCCGGCAAGAGGGCGGTTCGGTCGACAAGGTCGATGTCTGGGGAAAGCGCCGCTTTGCCTACGAGATCAACAAGCAGACCGAGGGCATTTATGCCGTCGTCCAGATCAAGTCCAACCCGGACGCGGTCAAGGAGCTGGATCGTCAGCTCGGTCTGAACGAGAGCGTCGTCCGCACCAAGGTGCTCCGCGCCGACAAGTGACCCGGAGTCGCCGGCTGCCCCGGTAACCTGGGCGCGGTCGGTCGACTAGCCGATCACTATCCACCTCAGCTTCAACACGGAGGACAAGCGCATGGCACAGGGCGACACCCCCATCACCGTGGTCGGGAACATCGTCGCGGACCCCGAGCTCCGGTTCACGCCGTCGGGTGCCGCGGTGGCGAACTTCCGGATCGCCTCGACGCCACGCCGCTTCAACTCCCAGACCAATCAGTGGGAGGACGGCGAAGGCCTGTTCCTCACCTGCAACGTCTGGCGCCAGGCTGCCGAGAACGTGGCGGAGTCCCTGCAGAAGGGGATGCGCGTCGTCGTGACCGGACGTCTACGCCAGCGGTCGTACGAAACCCGTGAGGGCGAGAAGCGCACGGTCTACGAGGTGGAGGTCGACGAGGTCGGCCCGTCGCTGAAGTACGCCACCGCCAAGGTGACCCGCACCAACCGCGAGGGCGGCGGGGGCGGTTCCCAGGGCGGAGGTCAGCAAGGCGGCGGTCAGCAGGGCGGCGGATTCCAGTCCGGCGGCCAGGCCCAGGGTGGCTTCAGTGGCGGCCAGGGTCAGAGCCGTGGTCAGCAGAACGACGACCCGTGGGGCAGCGCCCCGCAGGCCGGCGGTTCCGGTGGCTTCGGCGGCATGGACGACGAGCCCCCGTTCTGACCAGTTCTGATCTCCGGGGCAAGTGCCCCTCGGGGTGCGCTGAGCGCCCCGCCCCATAAGCATTAAGACATGACCTCGCGAGAGTCTGGCCCTGGTCGGCTCGTCGGAGGAAAGAAAGGTAGACGGATCATGAAGCTGATCCTCACCGCCGACGTCGACAAGCTCGGAGTTCCGGGCGACATCGTCGAGGTCAAGGGCGGATACGGTCGTAACTTCCTGCTCCCGCGCGGGTTGGCCATCACGGCCACCCCGGGCGCCGAGCGCCAGATCGACTCCATCAAGCGGGCGCGCGACGCCCGTGAGGTGCGCGACGCGGACCACGCCAACGAGCTCAAGCAGAAGCTTGAGTCGCTCGCTGACGTCAAGGTCCCCGTCAAGACCTCTGATACCGGCAAGCTGTTCGGCTCGGTCACCGCGGGCGACGTCGCCTCCGCGATCAAGTCCGCCGGTGGACCGGCGCTCGACAAGCGTTCGGTTCAGATGCCTGCTGAGCACATCAAGTCGACCGGCGCCCACAGCGTCGTCGTCGACCTGGGACATGACACCACCGCGCGCGTCGCGGTCGAGGTCGTTCCCGCCTGATCGCTCGCGTTGGGCCCCGGTCGTCACCACGACGACCGGGGCCCTCGTCGTGGGAGCGGGGACACACCCGCCGAGTTGTGGACGGGCTGTGGATAACAGCACAAGCTAATTACACGGATGTCGGGTCCGGACGAGTCCCCGTTCATCTTTCGTTATCCAGGACGATGCCGATGTCGGCATGGTAACCGGAGTACTCCACCGGCCCGCTGACCTGCGAAGATACCGGTGACCAGCGGTTATGCTCAAATTCGCCTGGACTTTCCACCGGTTGTCCACAGTGAGACGGGTATCGGCCCTGCGTAACAATCATTCATCCACAGTTGTCCACAGAAGCCGACCAGCGATTGTGGATAAGCCTGTGGATAACTCGGTGTCCGACAGCCGGGCGTGTCGCGGCGGTGCCCTACAGTGGTGGGGTCGCGCGGACTGGCGGGGCGGCCCGGCGAGCACGACACGCGTGAGGCGTGGAGCGGAGAGAGGAAGCCATGGCGCAAGGGGGATATAGCGGTCCCAGTGCGATGCCGCCGCCGGACGAGGGTGGCAGCACCGAGTTCGGCCGGACTCCACCGCAGGATCTCACCGCGGAGCAGTCCGTGCTCGGCGGCATGCTGCTGAGCAAGGACGCCATCGCGGACGTGGTGGAGGAGATCCAGCCCGGGGACTTCTACAAACCCGCGCACCAGGCGATCTACGACGTCGTCCTGGACCTGTACGCGCGCGGTGAGCCCGCGGACGCCGTCACGGTCTCGGCAGAGCTGGAACGCCGGGGCGATCTCCGTCGTGCCGGCGGGGCTCCGTACCTCCACACTCTGATCTCGACCGTGCCCACCGCCGCCAACGCCGGCTACTACGCGAAGATCGTGTCGGAGAAGGCGATCCTGCGCCGTCTGGTCGACGCCGGGACACGGATCGTCCAGTTCGGCTACTCGGGGTCCGAGGGGGCCGACGTCGCCGAGGTCGTGGACCGGGCGCAGGCGGAGATCTACGAGGTCACCGAGCGTCGGACCACCGAGGACTACGTGATCATCGAGGAGCTCCTGCAGCCCACGATGGACGAGATCGACGCCATCCACACCGCCGGCGGCCTGAGCCACGGCGTGCCCACGGGCTTCGCCGACCTCGACGCCATCACCAACGGGCTGCACGGCGGGCAGATGATCATCATCGCCGCCCGCCCCGGTGTCGGAAAAGCGCTGGCGCTGGACACCGTGCTCCCGACGCCGGACGGCCAGACCACCATGGGCGAGGTAGCCGTCGGGGACCGGGTCCTGGGCGCCGACGGGCAGCCGACCGACGTCGTGGCCGTCACCGAGGTGTGGCAGGACCGACCGTGCTTCACCGTGCGGTTCAACGACGGCGCGGAGATCGTGGCCGACGCCGAGCACGAGTGGCGCATCGAGATGGGCGGGACGCAGCAGGTCGTCACCACCAAGTCACTCGAGACGCTGATGCTGGTGAACGACTTCGGGATGGTGGTTCCCGAGAATCCGGGCTCCGGCCGGCCCGAGCGGTTGATCATCGACGTGCGTGTGGCTGAGAGCGTTCCGGTCAGGTGCATCGAGGTAGCCGCCCCCGATCACCTGTACCTCGCCGGGCCCGCCGCGATCCCCACGCACAACTCGACCATCGGGCTCGACATCATGCGCTCGTGCTCGATCAAGAACGGGCTCACCTCGGTGTTGTTCTCGCTGGAGATGAGCAAGACCGAGATCGTGATGCGTCTGATGAGCGCCGAGGCTCGCGTCAAGCTGTCCGACATGAAGTCCGGCAAGATGACCGACGAGGACTGGACGCGGATGGCCCGGCGGATGGGCGAGATCTCCGAGGCGCCGTTGTTCATCGACGACTCGCCCAACCTCACCATGATGGAGATCCGCGCCAAGGCCCGCCGGCTCAAGCAGAAGCACGACCTGCGGCTGATCGTGGTGGACTACCTGCAGCTGATGTCCTCGGGCAAGAAGGTCGAGTCGCGTCAGCAGGAGGTCTCGGAGTTCTCCCGCCAGCTCAAGCTGTTGGCCAAGGAACTCGACGTGCCGCTGATCGCGATCTCGCAGCTGAACCGTGGCCCCGAGCAGCGCACAGACAAGCGACCCCAGGTCTCCGACCTCCGTGAGTCCGGCTCCCTGGAGCAGGACGCCGACATCGTCATGCTCCTCCACCGGCCCGATTCCATCGAGCGCGACGACCCGCGCGCCGGCGAGGCCGACCTGATCCTCGGTAAGCACCGTGGCGGGCCGACCTCCACCATCACCGTGGCGCACCAGCTCCACTACTCGCGGTTCGTGGACATGGCGCGGGGGCTGTAGCTGCAGTGGCGCCAGCAGTTCACCCGCGATGGTGTGCGTCGAAGTCGCCGCCGGAGCCCTGTACCTGGCTGTGGCTCAGCCGATCACCAGGGCGGTAGGCGGCCGTCGGGTCCCTATCCACGACTGCAAACAGCGCAGCGTGCGGCCGCTGCCCGGGATCGAGTCGATGTTCCCGATGGGTCACTGTGAACCCTGCACGGTGGACGGTGTTGATCATCGTGTCCAGGGGCCAGTAGAAGGCGGGTGCCACTGCATGGGTGAACTCCTCGATTCTGTCTCCATCGAAGAACGCAAGCAGTAGACGACCTCTTGGTGCCAGGGCCCCACGCATCGTCGCCAGCGCTTCGGGCACGTCCGCGGGGTCTAGGTGGATCAGCGAGTACCAGGAGAAGACTCCACCCAGGGGGTACGGGAGGTCGCTCAAATCGCCGACGGTTCCTTGTCGAAAGGGCACCTTCGGGTAGGTGCGCTGTGCGTGGTCGATGAACTCTGGCACCGGGTCGATTCCTTCGGCAGTGACGCCAAGCCCTGCCAGGTAGGCGGTCCAGTGTCCGGGACCGCATCCGATGTCGACTACGCGTCCTGTGCAGCCGCGAGCCCAGAAGGCAACCATCGCTCGGTCCTCAGGTGCCGTCGTGTCGATGTTGCCGAGCAGGTCGATGTACTCGTGTGCGCGGGCGGAATACGCCGAATGCACCACGCCTGCGTTACTCGGTTTGCGCGACCGCCTGTTCATGCCGGGTCAGCGAGAATCAGCTTGCGCAGAATGTGTCCTTCGAGGCGGTCAAGTAGGTCAGATGCGCCGACTTCAGGTTGCGGGTGCGCTCGCGAGCGCAGCAGTGCCACCGCGCCTTCGAGGGAGAAGAGGCACTCAGCGAGCCCAGTCCGCTGTTCCACTCCGCAATCGGCGTCCAGGGCCAGGGCGAGTCGCGCGCGGACGTGGTCTCGCCGGGAGGCGGCAAGGTGCGCAAGGTAGGTGTCGATCACGGTGTCGGGGTCCTCCCCTGCGTGCCGGGCCAAGAGGTCGTGGAACACCGCACGCGACTGCGCAGCGAGGAACTCGGCGACGCCGGCAATGAGCGCGGCGCGGGTGCGGTAGTAGTACGAGGTCGATCCTTTGGCTATGCCGAGCTCTGCGTCAATCGCCTGGTGGGTGAGGGCATGGCTTCCGCCTCGGGCAGCCAGCGCGATAGCGGCCTGACAGATCTGGTCACGTCTGGATAGTCGCTCGGGCACTAGCCCAGCCTACCGTCAGACCCTCTAGGAAGCTAGAGTCTCAGGTGTGTGGACACCTTCGGCGGGGACCCGATCGGCTGGCGCTATCGAGCTCACCGCACGCCAGCACACTGTGATGGTTTCGATGGGCGGCCGCGACCACGTCTATGTCTACGGGCCCCCTGGTAGTGGGAAGACGACATTGCTCGACTCGGCCCATAGCGAGGCGCCAGAATCGGTGCGGTGGCACTGCGCCGAGTTCTTCCGCGCGGTCCACGCTGAACTACCCGGACATGGGCGCGACCTGGAGACAACGGTACGAGCACTGACAGGTCGGGCTCGTGCAGTGTTCTTTGACGAGTTTCACGTCCACGATGTCGCCGATGCGATCTACCTACATCGTGCGTTGACCTGGTGGTGCGCGCATCGGGTACGAGTGATTGCCACGTCGAACTATGTGCCCGAAGAGCTTCTGCCAAACTCCCTCCTACATGCCGCGGCCGAGCCGGTTATAAGTCTCATTCGGTCGAGGTTCGCAGTGATTGATCTCGATGAGGGCATCGACCACCGCGCCACCGCGACCGGCAGCGAGAAGGGCTTCACGGCGGGAGGATGGTTACCGCCCCTCTCGCACAAGCCCTCGACCTCATCACTCACGCTGGGAAACCGAAGCCTGCCTGTCCTGTCGCAGCCAATGGGAACGCGAACAATAGAGACGACCTTCGCCGCGCTCTGCGAGCTGCCGTGGTCGACCAGTGACTACCTCACCCTCCTCGCTGACCGAAGCCCTCTTGTCATCCATGACGTTCCGCACCCTGCACAAATCGGTCGGGAACCAGGGCAGCGCCTGGCCAACCTCGTTGACGTCGCGTACGACGTTGATGCCCCGCTGACGATCCATTCCCCGGGAACGCCCGACGACCTGGCCGCCTCGGCGTTTCCACCACTAGATGTCGCCAGAACCGTCAGCCGTTTGCGCAGCCTGCGCGCCTCTCATCACTGACGCTCTGGCCGATCAGGCCCCACGTGTGGCGGACAGCGCATTCGTTTACACCGCGGGCCGCGACCGGGAAAATGTCGTACCACTGGCGGACACGGCGTCGTGTCGGTTGCCGAACAAGTTGTCAGCCCGCCACTTTCGGTGTCAGTAAATTGCCGCTGGGTTGTCAGTGCAAGGTCGGCCAGGAGGCCCGGTAAGTGGCGTCGTGAGATCAGGGTCAGAGTTCGCCAGTCACTGGCCATCGGGTCGACTGAAGATAGATTCCATCGTTGGCGTAGCCGCTCTGGTTGAGGACATCTCCTCCGGATCCGGAGGCGAGTTTCGGTGGACAGTAAGGTGTGCTGCACATGGTTATGGGACCTACGCACGCGATGAGCGGCGCCGGCGCGGGGCTGGCTATCGGGGCTTTTCTCCCCGTGGAATGGGGCGGGGCCACCTCGGCGACCGAGGTGTTCGTGTTTGCCGGTGTCACTGCCGGAGCGGCGCTTCTTCCGGACCTCGATACGGCGCAGGGCACGCTGGCTCGCAGCTTCGGGCTGGTCTCGAAGGCCCTCGCTCACATCACTGAGAGCGTCTCGAAGACCATCTACAAGCTGACGATGACTCGCAAAGACGCCCGGATCAACAACGGGCACCGCACCGCGACCCACACGTTGTGGTTCGCACTCCTTGCGGGTGCCGGCACCGCCGCCCTCGTCTCGGCGTACGGCAAGAACAGCGCGATCGGGGTGCTGTTCTTCATGCTTGGCCTGGCGATCCGCGGCCTGGCACCGAACTGGGCCAAGAAGCAGGATTGGGTCTACGTCACCGGACTCTCGTTGGCGCTTGCGGTAGCAGTGTGGTTCGCACTGCCAGCTTCGGCTGGCAGTGCAGCGCTCGGCGCAGCTGTCACTGCTGGTGTCGTGGTGCACATCCTCGGCGACATGATCACTAAGCGGGGTGTGCCTCTACTCGGCGGTGTCGTCAGCATCGGAGGCAAGCGATGGTGGAACTTCCGCTTGCCGGGACCGCTGCGGATCCGCGCAGGCGCTGGCATGGACAAATTGTTGGCCGTTGCCTGTACCGCCGTCACGGTGGTTCTGGCCTACTGCGTGGTGCGGGCGCCACACCTGATCGGCGCGCCCTGGGTGGCCGGCACCGTCATCTGAGTAACGACTAATCGTCCCGAAAGCCGAGCATCGGATTCGACGGCAATCTCATCGGTACCTCGTCCGGAACCGGTCCGTTCATCACTGGATTTCGTTGTCGGCCGACACGGATTGCCTTACTCGCCGGCCCGTGAAAGGCCGAGGTTAGGGTTGTGGGTCGCACCACTCTCGCCCGGAGGAAGAAGTCACCCGTGATGACAGCGAACAACGACCGCAAGTATCTCGACCTGGCCATCGAACAGGCCAAGATCGGCTGGGAGGAAGGGGGAGTGCCCATCGGAGCAGTTCTCGTCCACGACGACGAGGTTCTCGCAGTGGGACGGAATCGCCGCGTCCAGATGGACAGCGCCATCCGACACGGCGAGACCGACTGCATCGAGCGAGCCGGTCGACTGCCGGCCGAGATCTACCGCAACAGCGTGCTCTACACGACACTCTCCCCGTGCTTCATGTGCGCCGGAACCGCAGTGCTCTACGACATCCCCCGCATCGTGGTGGGCGAGAATCGGTCCTTCGAGACCTCCGAGGGCTGGCTCCGTTCACGCGGGATCGTCGTGGACGTCCTCGATGACCCGGAATGCCGGGCGTTGATGACGAAGATGCTCCACGAGCGGCCCGAGGTCTGGGCCGAGGACATCGGGGAAGTCTCCTGACCACCACGCGTCAGGTCTCCTCTGACGACAGCGAGCCCGCGGTCGACCCTGACTACCCGATCACCCCGGTCCCGGCCCATGCCCGGAAGTCGTTCTTCTCCCTGGCCGTCGTGCTGCTGGGTTTCACCATCTTCACACCGACGATGCTCGCCGGTGCCACGCTCGGACGAGCGTTCTCGTTGCCAGACCTACTCCTGGTAATCCTGATCGGCTCGGCCGTGCTCGGTGCCTACGTCGCTGCGCTCGGTTGGATCGGCAGCCGCACCGGGCTGACCACAGTCGTAATGGCGCGCTACAGCCTGGGCACCAAGGGCGCGAAGCTGGCTTCCGTACTCCTCGGGGGCACGCAGATCGGCTGGTACGGCGTGATCATCGGCACGATCGGCAGCCTCACCGCCCAAGCCCTCGAGTGGGACTCGTACCCGGCCAGGGCTGCGGTCATGATCGTGGCCAGCGTATTGATGTGTGCCACCGCCTGTTACGGCTACCGCGGGATGTACTGGATCTCGCTCATCTCAACCCCGCTCATCATCGTCCTCGCTCTCTGGGTCACTTCCCGTTCCCTCAACGAGGTCGGTGGCTGGTCTGGGTTGGCCGCCATCGAGCCATCGACGTCGATGACCACCGCAGTAGCGGTCACCACCGTCGTCGGCACCTTCGTCTCGGCCGGCACCCAGGCTCCAAACTGGACTCGCTTCGGGCGGACCGGCGCTCAGGCCGTCTGGGCCTCCCTGATCGGCTTCCTGATCGGGAACGGGGCGATGATCCTATTTGGAGCAATCGGTGCGATCACTTATGGCGAAGGCGACTTCGTGCTCGTGCTCTTCCAACTCGGCCTGGTCGGCTGGGGCCTTTTCCTCCTCTTCGGGAACCTGTGGAAGAGCAATGCCGACACCGCTTATGCCTTCGGTGTCGCAGGGGCCGAGCTGTTCCACAAGCCCACCAAGATCCCCTTCATCGTAGGAGGATCAGTGATCGGCACGGTGCTGGCACTGGTGGGCGTCCAGGACCATCTCGTCGACTACCTGGCGCTGCTCGGCATCTTCATCCCACCGCTGGGCGGCGTGATCATCGGCGACTTCCTGGGCCGTTGGCGTAAGGGCATGGCCGAAGGCGCCGATCTTCCAGGGGTCAATGTGGCGAACCTGACGATTTATGTCGCTGCCAGCTTCTCGGCCTGGCTCTCAGCGCAACTCGAGTGGGGCATCCCGCCGGTCATCGGCATCGGGATCGCGTCGGTGGCCAGCTACGTCATCAGCCGGGTGCTCACCAAAGGGCCCCGAGATGCCGTGGCGTGAGGTCCTGTCAGGCACTGACGCCGCGTTCAGGACCTTGCTGTTGGTCTGAACCAGCTCACCCTCGCGTCCCGAGTCAATCCCTCCGCCGTCTGGTACGGCGAGGGACTCGGGATCGCCGCGCAACTGGCCGACGACGACGAGTTCTTCACACCAGTCGAGGCTCAGACTCTCTCGCTACCTTGCCCAGGACGAGGAGACCCCTGGCCTCAGGGCGATCCGCGCCGAGGAGAACGCCCGCGGTCTGGATCAGTGGCCGCGGGCCTGCATGCGCCGAGAAGTGTGAGGTGAGGGCCGCCGCCACCGCGGGGGCCTGATCGTCCGCCCCCAGATCACCTGCCGGCGCGTGTCGACCCGAACGGGGGCCGCCCACACGGGACCATGAACCTCGGACGTACGCAGCAAGTTCACTCACCGATCACGATGTAGGGGCCCATGTCTGACATCTCCAGCCTTCGCCAGAACCTCGAGGCTTCGCAGGACCAGTTCGAGAACTTTCGGGTGTCCGTGACCCCGATCATCGAGGATCGGGGCGTCGGTGAGCTCACCCGAGCCCTTCATTCGATCCTTCCCGACCTCGCATTCCACGAAGGGCAGGCCGCCGCGGCGGGGACCGGGTTGGGGCACCTGGACGCGGGAGACGACGTCTCGGTGGTGTCGAGAGCGCTGGCTACCGGGCTCCTCGAGCACCAGGCCGCCCGGCAGAGCAACGACTTCCTTGCAGGCTTCGCCAAGGTCCTCGCCACCGTGAACCGGGCGGCAGCCCGGTAGCCCGGCGGGGCACGCGGGAGGTGGCCCGTCGTCGGGATAGACACCCGAGCACTCGGTTTGTGAGGATGGTCGCGAAGAACACCCCTGCCTACGTCGTCGGTTTGGTCGGCCGGAAGAGGGCGCGATGATGATCGAGGTACGCCCCGCCGAACGGTTCGACGACGTGGCAGTCCTCCTGGGACCCAAGAAGAACCCGGACGCCTCGGTCTGCTGGTGTCTGAGTCATCGCCTCGACTCCAAGACCAACGCCGCTCTGGTCGGGCCCGCTCGTGGAGACTACGTGCGCGAACTGTGCGGTCGGGACGTCGCGCCGGGCGTGCTCGCCTACCTCGGGGACGAGCCCGTGGGGTGGGCGGGGGTCGCCCCGCGCCGCGAACTTCCGGTCGCGCGGTCGCGGGTGGTGCCGACCGTGGACTCGCAGCCGGTGTGGTCCATCTTCTGTGTCCGGGTGCGGCCCGGGTATCGGGGCAGGGGGATAGCCCACCAGCTCGTCGCGGGAGCGGTCGAGTTCGCTCGCGAGCACGGAGCCCCCGCTGTCGAGGCGGTCCCCGTCGACAACGGTGCCGGAAAAGTGGATCTGACCATGGCCTTCGTCGGATTCCGCGCCCTGTTCGAGCATGCGGGCTTCACCAAGGTGGCTGATACGGCGTCCGTGGCGGCGGGCTACCCGCGGATCGTGATGAGACGCCAACTCTTACAAGAGACGTAGCTGACTTATGGCCGCGCGAAGAACGAGTGTAAGGACGGAAGCCCCCTGACCAGTACATATGTCGCTCTCGTTCGCCCCTCCGAGGTCCCGGGAACGCCATGGAAGAACGGGGCGGAACAACCGTGGAGCGTGAGCTCCGGGTGTGAAGGTGCGTCTTCGCCGCGATCGGTTACGCGTGGGCCCCCAGTTCCGGCGCTATCGAGACCCGGCTGAGGCATGTCGCGATAGAGCGATCGCCAATTGGGATGGGGGCGAACGAAAAGAGTGAGGTCCACCACGAGCGCCGGGCGTAACTGGGACTCTTTCCTCACCCACGGATGCGACTCGGCGATCAGCACCTACAGGGAGGGTCACGTGAACGAGGAATCGCGGCAGACGGAAGTAGCGGACAGAGCTGGAGGCGCCGGGCAAGGGCCCGCTCACGGACACCTGGAAAGTCCTCTATCCTCCCGACTCGTCCTCGCTCTCCGAGGTATGACTACGAAGGCGGGGGAGTAGACATGGGCGTGACGGCAGAGGATCACCACGTTGCCGTGGTGGGTGCAGGGATCGTCGGCCTCGCCGTCGCTCGCGAGATAGTAATGCGGCGGCCCGACCTGCGAGTCCTGGTGATCGACAAGGAGTCGGAGGTCGCAACGCACCAGACCGGTCACAACTCCGGCGTGATCCATAGCGGCATCTACTACGCCCCCGGCTCGCTCAAGGCCCGCCTGTGCGTCGAGGGATCCCGCCTGATGTACGAATACTGCGACGCCCATGACATCCCCTACGAGCGGTGCGGCAAGCTGATCGTCGCACTGCACGAGCACGAACTCCCCGGGCTTTGGGAACTCGAGGCGCGTGGCCGCGCCAATGGGGTCACGGGACTCAGACGGGTGACGGCCGAGGAGATCCGCGAGATCGAGCCCGAGGCCCGCGGGATCGCTGCTCTCCACTCGGCCGACACCGGCATCGTCGACTATGCAGAGGTGTCGCGCGCGCTGGAGCGTGAGCTGCGGACCAGGGGCGTCGACTTCGCGCTCGGCCACGAGGTGGCAACTGTCAGCCGCATCGGTGATAAGTCGGTCCTCGAGACCGACCGCGGGCGACTCAGCGCTTCGCGGGCTGTCTTCTGCGCCGGGCTGTGGTCGGACCGGCTCGCGATGACGGCCGGCGCCTCGAGCGATCCTCGGATCCTGCCGTTCCGTGGTGCCTACCTCCACGTGGCCAGGGATCAGGCGCCGGTTGTGCGCGGAATGGTCTACCCGGTGCCCGACCCCGACCTACCCTTCCTGGGAGTGCACGTCACCAGGCACATCGACGGGAGCGTCTCGCTCGGTCCGTCCGCGATGCTGGTGGCTTCGCGCGAGGGGTATTCCGCGCTCAAGGTGCGGCCACGTGACGCGGTGGCGACGTTGACCTGGCCTGGGACCTGGAAGGTTGCACGGCGGTTCTGGCGCACCGGTATCGCTGAGCTCCGGCTGGCCGCGAGCCGACGTCGATTCGTGTCGGCCTGCGCGGCTTATGTGCCCGTCCTGGCATCGATGAGACTCGACCCCGGCTCGGGGAGTGGCGTACGAGCTCAAGCCGTTGGCCGCGACGGCGCCCTCCTCGACGACTTTGTGATCAGCGAGACGCCGGGCGCCTTTCACGTCCGCAACGCGCCCTCGCCCGCCGCGACGTCCTCGCTCGCGCTCGCCCGCGAGCTCGTGGACCGGATGCAACTGGACAACATCGTCGACGGGACCGGGTGACAGTTCCCGTCAGTCCCGACAGTGCCGGAGCAACCCGAGTTCACTCGCCACCGGATGCACACGCCTGATCCACCTCTTACTCTCGTCGGCACGGCAGCCAACGGCACGGCCGCGACCGGCACGGCAGCCAATGGCACCGCAGCGACCGGACAGGCCCGCGAGGCGGATCCGGCAGCCCGGGATCGTGCCAGGGAGGAAGAGGTGGGAGGTAGTGACGACCATCGCCGCGCGGCCGCAGAACATCTGCGCTGCGCTGAACGGCAAGGCGGGCGAGGTGGCGCCGTCGTCGTCGTCACGGGGTGTGAATCCGGCCGGACCGACGACGCTCGGCGACGGTTCCGCCGGAGGGTCACCACCGTCTCCCGGGGAGCGCGGTGACTGACCTGCTCGGGCATCCCACCGCCCCGGCGGTGGTGAGGACGGTGTCGGACCTCGCGGGATTCCTGGGCGCCCCGTTGGTGGGTGATCCGGCGTCGGGGTCGCTGCCGGTTCGGGATATCAGTGACGACTCCAGGACCCTCTCGGGCGGCGACGCGTATCTCGCCGTCCCGGGCAGCCGCTGGCACGGCCTCGACTTCCAGGCCCAGGCGGCGGCCGCGGGAGCCGTCGTGGCGATCAGCGACCGTCCCTCGTCGCTTCTGCCCACCGTCATAGTCGACGACCCCCGTGCGATCGGCGGCCCGCTGTGCGCCTGGTTTCACGGCTCGCCGTCGGGCGACATGCGGGTCTTCGGCGTCACCGGGACAAACGGGAAGACCAGTACCTCGCATTTCCTCGACGCGGGTCTTGCTGCGGCCGGCGAGATCACCGGCCTGGTCTCCGGGGCCACGATCCGCGGCCCCGGTATCGAGCTGCGGCCGGTACGCACCACACCGGAAGCGACCATCCTGCAGCGGACGCTCGGTCGATTCCGTCGCGGCGGCGTCACCGCCTGCGCGATGGAGGTGTCCTCCCACGCGGTCGACCAGCGCCGCATCGACGGCACGAGGTTCCGCACGATGGCGTTCACCAACCTCGGGCGCGATCACCTCGATTACCACGGCACGATGGAGGCCTACTACCGGACCAAGGCGTCGCTGTTCACCGCCGAGCGCACGGACACCGCGGTGATCTGTGTCGACGACGAATACGGCCGTCGGCTGGCCGCGTCCGCGGTGCGACCTACGTGGCGGTTCTCGGTGCGCGACCCATCGGTCGACGTCTACGCCGACGGGATCGTCTGCGATTCCGCTGGTTCGCGGTTCGTCGCGCACACGCCGTTCGGTGCTCTTCCCGTGCACCTCCAGGTGATGGGGCCGCATCAGGTTCCCAACGCCGTCGCAGCGCTGACGAGTCTGCTCGCTGACGGGCTCGATCCCGCAGCGGTCGCGTGCGGCCTGGAGTCCCTCAGCCGGATACCGGGACGCTGCGAGCCTGTCCACGCCGGGCAGTCGTTCACCGCGATCGTCGACTACATGCACAACGAATCCGGCCAACGGGTCCTACTGCCCTTTCTCGACTCGCTGGCGGGCGGTCGGCTCATCCTGGTGATCGGGGCGACCGGCGACCGCGACACCACCAAGCGCGGCCCACTCGGCTATTCCGCAGCTTCCTTCGCCGACGTGGTGATCGTGACCGACGAGAGTCCGAACGACGAGGACCCCGCCACGATCCGGGCCGAGGTTCTCGCCGGGGCCCGCCGGGCACGCCACGCCCGGGTCGTGGAGGAACCGGATCGGGCCCGCGCCTTCGAGCTCGCCGTGGCCACCGCCGCCCCGACTGACGTTGTGGTGGTCACGGGACGCGGCAACGACCACGTGCAGCGCTACGGCGACCATGCGATCTCCTTTGACGACCGCGCCCAGCTCACCCACGCGATCTTCACCGCGATGAAGGCCGGTGACGCACGGTGACATCGGATGGTCGGCGCGCCTCTAGGGAAAACGGTCAGGTTCCACGTGGAACGTAGGGGATTCCGCGCTAGCGGGGGATCGCCGTGTAGACGGCGATCTCGTCGGGCACGCCCTTGATCCTGGCGAGCCGGAAGGCCCTCTTGCGCCGAGCGGCGACGCGCGAGTCGTCCAGACCGGCGAGCGTGGTCTCGCTGATGAGGATCTCGCCCGAACCGGCCTTCTCCGCCAGCCTGGCCGCGATGTTGACGTCGACCCCGAGGTAGTCGCCACCGATCATGCGCGGGTGCCCGGTGTGGATTCCGGCCCGCAACCGGGGCTGCCAGCCGGCAACCATGACCTCGCCCACGCCGGCGGTACCGGCGACGACCGCGTCAAAGGCGAGCTGCGGCGACGGGAAGACGGCCATGAGTCCGTCGCCCAGTCGTTTGACCACGTGTCCGCGATGCGCGCGCACCTCGGGCTCGAGGGCCGAGGCGACCTCGCGGAGCAGCAGCAGCGAGTCCTCATCGCCGGCGCGCATGGCCCAGGTGGAGAAGCCGACGAGGTCGGTGAACACGATGGTGACCTCGGTCTCGCCGGCCCCTCTACCCGTGCGTTCCAGCAGCGAATGCCACAGTTGCAGCCCGCCCAGCGTCAACTCACGCGATGCGGTGGGTTGCTCGTCGAACATGCGGCCGGCGAGCCGGGCGATCGTCCCCGCGCTGTCTCGACCGGCCGCCGAGAGCGGGTCGCCGAAGCCGGAATCCCCGGGCAGGACCCGCCTGGCGCGGCGCAGCACCTCGACCGCCCCGGGGTGTCGGTTGACCTCCCGTGCGCCCGCTGCGACACGAGCCGCCGACACGCGCGCCTGCGCCCAACGAGGATTCGCCATGTCCAGAGCGTAACCGGACCACTCTGGCCCGACTCGAGGACCAGCACTCCTCGTCCGGCGACCGCCACCGGGAGCCCACGTCCTCCGCGACCATTGCCCCGCTCCGCACCTGCGCGCGAGCCCGGAGGGCAGCGGGGAACACGCCAGTGGCTCGGTCGAGCGAACGTACCGGAAACCGGTAGACATATTGTGATGTGAACCCGCCGGAAGTCGTGTCGACTCGATCCGCTTCTGTGGTGCGGGAGTGATGGGTGGAGGAGGTGAGTGTGTCCGAGTTGCAATCCGACGAGGGCTTCCTGGCTGACGGTCTGGCCGCTCTGGCCGCTGACGGGCGGTCCTTCACCCCTTCCTCGCCCGGAGTGATCCTGGTGGTGCTGGACCACTCCGGCGGACTCATCGCCGCCCGGGGGTTCCGCGAGGCCGAGACGATCGGTTCGGCGGGGTTGGCCGCGCTCAGGACCGCTGTGGGTGACCGGGCCGTCGTCCTGCCGGGCCCGCTCGACCGGGCGCCTGTGGTCCTGTTCGATACCGACGTCCACGACCCGGGTGACCTGGTGGCGGCGCTGTTGGACCACCTCGCGCTGCCCCTGGAGCTCTCCGGCGAAGCGCACTTCGTCCAGTCCCGCGTGGGGCTGGCCACGGCGGCGGCGGTCGGGACAACGGACCTCGGAGACCTGGTCCATGCCGCATTCGCGGCCGCCCACGTGGCGATGGAGTCGGGGGTGCTCGTCCATGAGGCCACGGACTCCCTCGTGGCGGAGACCCGTCGGGAAGCGACGCTGCGCACTGCGATGGCGCGTGCTGTCCGCGGCGACTTCGAGTTGCACTACCAGCCCATCGTCGACCTCACGACCGCCCGGGTCCTCGGGTACGAATCCCTTCTTCGGTGGCGCAGTGAGGGCGAGTTGCTCGCTCCTCCGGCCTTCCTCGCCGCCGCCGAGGAGACGTCCCTGATTCTGCCCATCGGCAGAGTGGGGACCCGCGTGGCGCTGGGGCAGGCCGCCCGGTGGAACGAGGGGCGCGCCGACGGACCTCTCTTCATGTCGGTCAACTACTCCGCCCGGCAACTGTCCGATGCTCTCCTGCTGCCGCACGTCGAGCGTGTGCTGGACGAGTTGGCCCTCAGCGCGTCCACGCTCTGGGTGGAGATCACGGAACGGGATCTCATCAATTTCGGGTCTCCGGCCACCCGGACGATCGAAGCGCTCGCCGAACTGGGTTGCGTGATCTGCGTCGACGACCTCGGGACCGGCTTCGCCGCACTGCGCTATCTGGCCGACCTCCCCGTGAGCGTGGCCAAGGTCGACCGCTCGCTGGTGTGTGCTGTCGGTGAGGATCCGTCGATCCGGAGCATCGTGGGGGCGGTCTGTGACATCTCCCGCTCGCTCGGGATCGAGACGGTGGCGGAGGGCATCGAGCACGAGGATCAGATCCCCCAGCTGCGGGAACTCGGTTTCACCCACGCCCAGGGATTCCACTTCGGGCGCCCCGCGCCGGCGGCCGACCTCGTCAATCCCTGAGTGGACCCCTGAGGTCGAGGCAGGCCTTCTCATATCGCCTCAATGAGGATATCCTCATGTCAGTTTGGGGGCGTGGTTCGTGGGGGGTCCGCCCAGAAGTCGAGTAGGTGGGGTACTCCGATGAACAGGCGAATCGACATGCGGCCCGGGGCCGCGCGCATCTCTCCGGTTGGATCACGTCCGTCGCGGGGGGAGGGCTCCTCATGCGAGTCCTGATCACCGGCAACCAGGGATACCTGGGGACCGTGACCGCGGAGGTGTTCTGCGATGCGGGACACGAGGTCACCGGTCTGGACACGGGGCTGTTCGCGGGGTGCGTGGTGGGGCGGGGGCCGCTCGACCCCCCGACGCTCGCGACCGATCTGCGGGACGTCACCGCGTCTGATCTCACCGGGTTCGACGCGGTGGTCCATCTCGCGGCCCTCCCCGTACCCCCGCGCGACGCGGCCGTACGGGACATCACCGGCCACGTCAATCACCTCGCCACCGTGCGACTGGCCCGCGCTGCCAAGGCGGCCGGGGTGGGCCGGTTCCTCTTTGCCTCGACGTGTTCGGTGTACGGGACGAGGCGGGATGAGCCCGTCAACGAGTCCGCCGCGCTGCACCCGTGCAACCCGTATGCGCAGTCCAAGGCGCGGGCGGAGGAGGAGCTCGCCGGGCTCGCGGAGCCGGGGTTCGTCCCGGTGTTCCTGCGCCTGGCCACCGCCTTCGGGTTCTCTCCCCGGCTCCGCTCCGACATGCTGCTCAATCACATGGTGGGCGACGCCGTGTTCACCGGAAGGGTGCAGGCACCGGCCGGCGAGGACACCAGGTGGCCCATGGTGCACGTGCGGGACGCTGCCGACGCCTTCCTGCTCTGCCTCACCGCTCGACCGGAGGTGGTGGACTGCGCGGCGTTCAACGTGGGCAGCGAGGCTGCCACGATGAGTGGCGCGGAGATCGCGCGCACGGTGGTGGAGGAGATCGCGGGCGCGATGTTGGGCCCCACCGGGACGGACCCGTCCAGTCCCAGGCCCTGTCGGGTCGGCTTCGAGGCGATCCGTCGAGCCGTCGGTTTCGAGGCCCGGTGGGGGATCGCGGACGGTGTGGTCGAGCTGCATCGCGCCTACGCCGAGTCCGGGCTGGACGCCGAGACCTTCTTCTCGCGCTTCAGCCGCCGGAACCACCTGAGCACGATGCGGGAGACCGAGGAGCTCAACGACGAAATCCGCCGGCAGGAGGCGCTGGTATGACCGTGCAGAGCGCGGAGGTCGTCACGACGCCTCCCCACAGAAACCTCCGCTTCTCCCGGCGTCGCGCCGACTTCTTCCTGGCGCTGCTGGACACGGTGGTGTTCACCGCCGTGATGGCCGTTCTGCTGGAGAACGTGTGGGCGGCGGTGGCGGCCGCGCTGGCCGTGGTGCTGACCGTCGAGATATCGGGGAACTACCGCTCCCTCATCACCCTGTCCGCGCTCAACGACGCGCCGCGGCTCGCCGGGGCCGCACTCGTCGGCTCGCTGGTGGTGGAGTTCGCCCGCGGGGGCCAGGACCCGATCGGGGACCTCCTCGAGATGGCGGCCTGCATCTTCGCGGCCCTCTTCGCGATCCGCGTCCTCTACTACGCCGTCATCCGTCGTCGTCGGCTGTCCCCGTCAGCTCGGCGCCGGACCGTCATCGTGGGCGGCGGACTGGTGGCCTCGGAGTTGCTCGACAGCATCCAACGGTTCCCCGAACTCGGCCTCGAGCCGGTGGCGGTGATCGACGCCGACCCGCTGCTGGGCGCCGACCGTCTGCCCGTGCCGATTCTCGACCGACCGCTGCGGGAAGTGGTGGTGGACCTCGATGCCCAGACGGTGATCGTGGCGTTCCGGAACCGCCCGGACTCGGCGCTGGTCTCCGCGCTGCGCCAGTGCGATCAACTCGACTGCGAGATCTTCCTCGTCCCCCGCCTGTTCGAGTTCGTGCACATGAACTCGGACATGGACCGGATCCACACCATCCCGCTCATCCGGGTGCGGAGGCACATCTATCGGACCTGGTACTGGCAGTTCAAGAGGGTGTTTGACATCGCGGTGGCCGGCACCGCGCTCATCCTGCTCTCTCCGCTGCTCGCCCTCTGCGCGCTGGCCGTGAGCGTGTCCGGCCGCGGGGCGCCGATCCTGTTCCGTCAGGTCCGGGTGGGCCGCGACGGGCGCGAGTTCATGCTCTACAAGTTCCGCTCGATGCGCCCGGTCAAAGCCACGGATTCCGACACCGACTGGCATCCCGAGGACCGGATCGGCCCGGTCGGGCGCTTCCTCCGCGCGACCTCGATAGACGAGCTTCCCCAGCTGTGGAACGTCGTCCGCGGGGACATGTCCCTGGTGGGTCCGAGGCCGGAGCGCCCGCACTTCGTCGAGCAGTTCGCCCGCACCTTCCCCTCCTACGGGGACCGCCACCGGGTCAAGGTCGGGCTCACCGGGTGGGCGGCGATCAACGGTCTCCGCGGCGACACGAGCATCGGGGACCGTGCGCTCTACGACAACTTCTACATCCAGAACTGGTCGGTGTGGTTGGACATCAAGATCCTGCTGCTGACCGTCAGGGCCGTGGTGGCGAGGACCGGCTCCTGAGTCGGCCACCCGCGGTCGGCGTCAGTCGGTGAGGTCCTCGACGGGACGACGCAGGCTCACCGGCCCGGGCGCCGGAGCGTGTGACGACGACTGGGCGTGTGACAGCAGGAGTAGCACCGCCGGGACCTCGTGCACGGTCGCGCGGGTGAGCGCACGGAAGCGATCTGCGAGGTCGGTGAGCTCCTCGGAGTGGCCCGGCGCCAACGCCGATAGGTCGGTCCGGGACCCGGCGTGCAGGAAGACCGGCGTCATCGGGTGCACCGCCACCCCGGCGCCGTTGGCCCGTACCCAGAGATCGGTGGCGGCCCAACCCGACCCGAGGTGGGCGAGCGCGGAACCATCGGGCGCGAGGATCACCGCCGCAACCGACGCCGAACCCGCCCGCGCCGCGACGTCGGCGCCGAGGGCTTGCCCGGCGTCCCACTCGCGCAGGTGATCCATCACGTCGGGGCGACGGAAGATCGTCTGTAGCGGGACCTGCGGCGGGGCCAGTGCGCGTTCGGAGTCGGGAACCCCGACCGGCTCAGGGTCGCGGGGATGAAGGGCCACCCAGTCCGCGTGGAGTCGAGGGGTGAGGAAGCGGAGACGCTCGGCGCGACCCAGGATCTCGGCGAGAGCGGCGAGCTCTGCGGGGTCGTGGAGAAGGACGACGCGGGGCGGGGGTCCCTCCAACGGGCCCTCGACCAACGGGCGGCCACGGACGGCGTCGAGCTCCGCGACCGTCAGGGGCGACCCGGCACCGGGAGCACGGGACGTGTGCCGGGCGAGGAGGGCGTGCAACGCGGCCTCGCCCTCGGTCTCCGCGGCCGTCAGGTCGACGACGACGCGGGGGTCGCCCGCGTCGCCGCGGAGCCCGGTCGTACCCTTCAGCCCGACGGCGCGGGCTGCGACGGCGGCGGAGAACCAGGCCGCCCCGACCCCGATCATCGTCGCGCGCCGAGCGAGGTCGACCGGGGAGTCGGCGACCGGCGCCGGGCGCACCTCGAGAGACGCGTCCACCAGGCGGAAGCGCCAGGGCTGCATGTTCCCGAGCGACGGCGCCCGCGAGGCGGCGTGGAGCACGGTGTTGACCGCACCCGTGCCGCGCGCGGCCTGACGGGGATCGACGTGCGGGCGCGCTGGCACGGGCGGTGCCGAGCCGCTCGCCCGGGGTCCCGCAGTGGTGGAGTGGTCGCTGGATCCGAGACCATCGAGCGCGACGTCGAGGTCCACCCGGATGCGGCCGGAGGGGAGCGGTTGACGCCGGACCAGCCGCCGAACCGCCGCGGCGACGCTCGCCCCGCCCAGTGCGACGTCGCCACCGGTCTGCGGCCAGGCGGAGAGCGTCCTCCCGAGTTCCAGAGCTGAGGCGGCCATGCGCGGGGTGATCGCGGAGCCGTCGAGGATCTCCAGTGCGAAGGGGAGTTTCTGCTCGGTGGTCAACCGGGCCAACGCGTCGCGGTCGAGGTCGCCCACCAGCCCGTGGAAGAGGGGCCGACCGGGTTCCAGGTCGAACCGCTCCACGTCGAGCACCCCGCCGTCGCTCGTCTCCATGATCACCGGGATCCCGGCCGCCCGGGCGCGGTCCCGCACCAGCACCTTGGCGTCGAAGGAGTCGCACTCCTCGGCCACCAGGTCCAGGCCGTCGAGGAAAGCGCCGAGGGTGTCCTCGGTGATGCCCCGGGGTTCGACCTCCACCACGAGGTACGGGTCGAGTTCGGCGATCCGCCGGGCGGCGACCACCGCCTTGTTCACCCCGAGGTCGAACACGGTCGCCGGCACGCGGTTGAGGTTGGACAGCTCCAGGTGGTCGAAATCGGCCAGCCGGAGCCTGCCGCACAATCCCTCGAGGGCGAGCGTGTGGGCGACGGCGTGGCCGACACTCAGCCCCACCACGCCGATGCTCAGGGCGCCCGCGCGCTGCTGCTCGTCGTTGGTGATCTTGTTCCGGTTCCGGTCGAGCCGGAGGCGTCGGAAGCCAGCGGGAGCGAGCAGCCTGACCAGGGTCGATCGCCACGGGTAGTGCACCCATCGGGTATCGGTCGGGTCGCCGTCGAACGGTTCGGCGAGCGCGGTGAGCGCCTCGATCTGGCTCGCCGAGTGGTCCAGTACGAGCGCGCCGGCGTCGCGGAGCTGCGCGAGGCGTACTGCCTGCGCGGGCTCGCGCTCGTCGAGCACCTCGGCGGAATGTGACGCAGCCTCCCCGTGCACCGGCTCAGCCCTCCGAGGACCCGGCGCCGCTGGTGACCGCGGCGACGTCCCGGAGCATCTCCCGGTGCACGTCGGGATGGGCATCGAGGTGAAGTCGCTCGCGGTCCCACCACATGAGATTCGTCCGGTACTTGGCGTTCGGGTAGGGCGCCGGGGGGATCTGCTCGGCGACCCGCCCGCCGGAGACCTCCCACCGACGCAGGACATGATCGGCGGCGGTGGCCATGAGGTAGCGAACCCCGGTGAGGACCATGGTGGGCAGCGCCGTCCGGGGCAGGAGGGCGGCAACGGTGGCGGCGTCGGGGCCCGAGGCGGTCCAGGCGGTCTTCATCTCCACGACCCCGTCGGACAGGCGTTGGCCGATGGAATCGGCGACCTGATTCACGCCGGGCTGCCCCGCCCACTCGAGGAGTGCGTGCGACTCGTGGTGGCTCCGGTAGGGGCCCTGCGCGCGGACCCCGCCGACCACCGAGCCGCGCGCGTCCACCGCGGCGAAGAACAGCATCGTGCTCGCACCGTCGACCACCTCGGCGTACGGCAGCGCTGCCGACACCCCGTGCTCGGCGTAACTGTCGCGGGCACCGTCCAGGTACCCGCGCCAGAGTTCCGGCGCGGCTGATGGCGTGGAGAGGACCAGGGAGATCCCGTTCTCCCGCGCCATCGGGCGGGTCTCCGATGCCGGGGGACGGGCGGACGAGACGGGCCGCGATTCAGACATGAGATCTCCTTGATCCGGCCAGCCGGGATGGCGACCCGCACTAGGGGCGGGGTGAGGGGAACGGCAAAACTCCACCGCCACAAAGGATCAGTGGAGATGAAGGGAATGCTACCCCCGGCCATTCCCTCCCGGATGGTGAAGCGCCGCTGTGACCACCCTGTTCGACGAATGCGTGGTGATCGGGGCCGAGACGTGCGGACGCCAATTGCGCACGATCCCGACTACGATCCGTTTATGGGGGGTCCGGTCTGGGAACGGTTCGACGCTAGGTCCGCTGCCGTCCTCGTGAGTACCAGCGGGGCGTTCGTCTTGCCGCTCTTTGCCTTCGGGAGTCCGGAGTTCATCCGAGCCGGGGGGATGCCGGCTCTTGTCGGGGTGTGGCTGTTCACCATCGCCTCCTTCGCCTACACGTTGCGTGCTGGCAGGTTGAGCGACCGGCAGTTCGTGGTAATCGGATTCGGCGGGATGATCGGCGTCGCGGTCTCGGCGTTCCTGGTGACCGACCCGGCGGCCGCGAGAGCGATCGTCGCGCTGCTGTCCGCCATCCCGGCGATCGCCGCGATGGCCTCGACGAGGCGGGTCACGACCCTGTTCACCACGGTTGCGATCCTGATCGCCGTGGTCCTCTCCGTCTACTGGTCGGCGTCCAACACCGCCCGGTTGGTCGCCGCAGGTGCGTCGGTCCTCACCATCTGTATGCCGGTCTTCATGGTGGCGGTCCTGCGGAGCTCGTTGGAGTTCGCGGTGGAGAAGGTGGCCAAGCTCGGCCAGATCGATCCGCTGACGGGTGCGTTGAACCGACGCGGTCTGATCCAGCGTCATGCCCGTGTCTTCGACCGCTGTACCCGGAACGGCCAGGCGGCCGGTTTCCTGCTCATCGACATCGACCATTTCAAGGCCGTCAACGACAGCCGCGGCCATGCTGCGGGCGACAAGGTGCTCGTGGACACGGTGCGAGCTATCGCGGCGGCCGCCCCGTCCCAGAGCCTGGTCAGCCGGATCGGCGGCGAGGAGTTCGTGGTCCTGTGCGGCGTGGACAGCGTCGCGGACATGAGTGCCAAGGCAGCGCGCATCCGCGCGGCCGTCGCGGCGGGGGATCAGGTTACCGTGAGCGTGGGTGCGGTATACGCCCCGATCGAGCGCGCTCGCGAGGGGCACTCCAACATCTCGGAGATCATCGACGCGCTCACCTGGCAAGCCGATCGCACCGTGTACCTGGCCAAGGATCACGGCCGGGACCGTGTGGTGATGCAGACCGCGCCCACGGTCCGCTGGCGCCCCGGACTTCCCGCCGAGCTGCCGAGTGAGCTGGTGGACCTCTCGGGCAACGTGGGGCTCCGGGCGCTCCTGGGTCGCGGACGCGACCGGCAGGTACGAGCCCGGTAAGCGGGACGTGCGGGACGGATCGCAGCGATCAGGCCACGGGCCCGGACAACGCGACGCCTTGCTGACGGACCCAGTCCGCGGCCCAGTCCTGTCGCATCGCCGTCCACAGCTCGTCGCCGCGCACTGGGTCCAGACGGACCACACTCTGTCCCCCCACCTGATCCAGCCCGGACACGGGTGCGGTCGTGAAGGTCAGGTCCGGGGGTTCGAGGTAGCGGAGGGATGCCGCGAGTTCCCGGAGCTCGTCGATGCTCCACTCGTCGTCGAGCACGATCGAGTTGGACATGGCGTCGACCAGCCCGTACAGGGCGAGTGGATCTTCTGGCATGGCGTTCCCGACGAACTCGGTCAGGAGCGCTCGGAGAAAGTTCTGATGTCTACGTACCCGGTCCAGGTCACCATTGGGCAGTCCGTATCGCTGACCGACGTACTCGAGTGCCCTGGCGCCGTCCAGGTGGTGTGGTCCCGCCACCCATGTGATGTCGCGAGCGTTGTCATAGACCGTCTCAGGGATGTCCACGGTGACCCCGCCCACCACGTCGGTCAGTGTGCCGAAGCCGTCTCCGTCGATCAGCATCACGTGGTCGATCCGGATCCCGGTCAGTTCCTCCACGGCGGAGACCGCCAGGGCTGGGCCGCCCAGGACCAGTGCCGCGTTGATCTTCCCCTCACCATGGCCCGGCAGTGGCACCCAGGAGTCCCGCGGGATCGACACGGCCATCACCGAGGAGCGATGCGCGGGCACCCGAAGGAGTATCACCGCGTCACTCCGGCCGTGTTCCTGCGTCTCGGGATGCCAGTCCTGTCCGAGGAGGAGAACCGTCAGTTCCTCCGGTTCCGGTGGCGGCCGGGTGCTCTCCGGGGGAAAGGCGGCGTCGACCCGCGTGACTCCGTGATCCACCCGGTTCTCGAGCTGCTGGATCCCCCCCACGGCCAGGCCACCGAGCGCCACCAGCGTCATGACTGTTCCCAGGACATTGGACACCATCCGGGACATGGCTGTTCCTACGCGGCCGCGAAGGCCCGGTCGTAGCTCGCCATCACCGCGTCGCGGGCGTACGCCCGGGTGAAGTGGGACAGGGCCGCCTCGGAGTACTCGGCGTTTCGTGTCGCGTCGGTGAGCGAGAGCAGGTGACTGGCAAAGCTCTCCGGGGTCTCGCCGACCAGTAGTCCGGACCCGTCGCCGCTGTCGATGCCGTGCGCACCGATGGGCGTGGAGACCACGGGTAGGGCGTGGCCGAGCGCTTCGATCACCTTCAACTTGATCCCGGAGCCGAAACGCAGGTGGTTGACCATCGCTGTGGCGGAGCCCAGTGCTTCCCCGAGGTCCGGGACGAATCCCTCGAAGAAGACCGAGTCGCCGTGCGCTGCTGCGGCCTCCGTCAGCCCGTCCCTCGGCGAGCGGCCGATGATCCGGAGCCGTGCTCTGGGCTCGGCGGCGAGGACCAGCGGCCACACGACGCCGAGGAACGAACGTAGCCCGTCGTCATTGTGCGGGAGCGAAAGCTGTCCCAGGAACACGTAGGTGGGGTCTTCGGACGGCCGGCGAGGGCGCCTCGCCGGCTCACGGAGTAGGGGCGGGACCGACATTATCCGGTCGTCGCCCAGCCCCGTCCGGGCGCGTAGTGTGCGCGCCTCGGGTTCGCTGATGAGTAGAGCGCGGTCGAGTCGGTGGGGCATGCGGTCCTCGCCACGCCGGACCAGTCGTCGTTCCACGGCCAGCAGGGTCTGCCACCCGCGGCGGTGTCCGGCGATCGGGCGGAGCAGCGACGGTACGAACGCGGCGAAGTTCCCCAGCGGCGCGATGTCGATCTCGGGATACTGGGCGGCTGTCCGAAGCATGGTGGAGTACCGCTCGGAGAACAGGTCGTCGAGATAACAGATCTGCTGCGTCGCCCCCGTCTCCCCGGCGTACTGCGCCATACGGAGGGTGTCGTAGACGATCACGTCCGGCCGCAATCGTCCGAGAGCATGACGGATCTCGGCGCCGGTCCGAGGGGAGCGCAGGAGCGACTCCTGCAGACTGGCCCGCCCGGTGGTCGTGCGGGTGAGGACCTGCCACATCGCCTCGTGGGTCCGGGGACCCGACACCGTGGTCACGGCCGTGGGAAATGTATCCCCCATCGGGCCCACGTGGATGTAGTGCACGGAATCCGCCCCGTGGCGGTGCGCGAAATACTCCAGGAGTCCGGCGAGCACGACCTTCTTCCCCGCGTCCGATGGGTACGGGTTCACGGCGCTGACTATCGCGATCCGGCGTGACATTGTCGGGTAGCCCCCTGAGGTGGTCTGGGCCACCTCGGTTAAGACCGAGGTGAACATTCCCAGCTTCAGATAAGAGGCCTATCATGTCAACAGTGTGCCGAAAGCGCATCTGAATCTCTGGACCGCGAAGCTCAGGGAATCAATAGCTCTCCTACGCAGTTCGGAGGCCCCGTGCAGGACGGACCCTCAATCGCGACACCGGATACCGGCCGTCAGTCGGCGTGGAACTACATCGTCTTCACGCTCAGCAAGTCATCAGCATTGATCATGATGATCGTCCTGACCCGACTTCTCGAACCCGCCGAGTTCGGACTGTTCGCGTTCGCTCTACTCGTCGTCAATTTCTTCGACTACGTCAAGGACCTCGGGTTCGGTGCGTCGGTGGTGCAATCCCGCCGGCCCTGGGCCGAGATCGCCCCAACCGGCTTGCTCGTCACCTCCTTGACCGGGGTGGCCGCGGCGGGAATCCTCTTGGTGGCCGCGCCCGCGTTGGCCGACGTGGCGGCCCGACCGGAGCTCGCGTCGCCGGTACGGGGGCTGGCGGTGGCCCTGGTGATCTCGGCTCTCGGAGTCCTCCCCCAGTCCGCGCTCCGCAGGCGCCTGGACTTCCGGGGACGACTGATCCCGGAGGCAGGTGGTGCTGCCGTGAAGACCGCTACCGCGATCGTCCTGGCCTTCGCCGGTCAGGGCGTCTGGAGCCTGGTGTGCGCGCAGATCCTCGGGGTGTTCGTGACGACGGTGCTGTACTGGCGCGCCGGCGGCGCGGGGCTCAGGTTCGGGTTCGATCGCAGGGTGTTCGGCGAACTGCTCCGGTTCGGCCTGCCCGTCTCCATGGTGACGATCGTGGCGTATGGGATCTATAACGTCGACTACCTGGCGATCGGCGCCAGACTGGGGGACGGGACCCTGGGTCTCTACACCCTGGCCTACCGTGTGCCGGAGCTGCTCGTGCTCAATCTGTGCATCGTCGTCAGTGACGTGCTGTTCAGCGCGTTGTCCCGGCTCCAGGACGATTCTGAGGCGCTGGTCCGTCACTACCGGGACGCGGTCGCGTGGGTGATCGCGGTGGCCGCCCCGGTGGGTCTGGGACTGATGGTGGTCGCCGACCCGCTGATCCGGACACTGTATGGCGACCGGTATGCGGAGGCGGCGCCGATGCTGGCGCTGATCAGCCTGTTCGCCGTGGCCTACGCCACGTCCTTCCACACCGGTGATGTCTTCAAGGCCATCGGTCGACCCGGGATCCTCACCGCACTGAACGCCGGAAAACTAGTGGTGATGGTCGGTCCGGTGTGGTGGGCGGCCGGACACGGAGCGGTCGCGGTGGCCGCGGTGTTGGTGGCGGTCGAGCTGGTCAGCTCGGGTCTGCGACTGTGGGTGCTCACCCGGGTGACCGCGTCCCCGATGGGCACTCTCCTGGGTTCGATCCTGCGTCCGCTGGTCGCGGCTGCGGTGATGGCCGGCGTGGTGTGGCTGACGTCGCTCCTCACGGCCGGCCTCCATCCGGCAGTCGCCCTGTCGATCCTGGTTCCCGTCGGGTTGTCGGTGTACCCGATCGCGCTGCGGGTCACCGCCCCAGTTCTCTTCTCCACGGGTGTCGGCCTGGTCGGTCGGGCCCGTGCCGCCAGGCTCTGTCGCAAGAGCGCCGACCTCACAGGGAGCATGAGATGACCACACAGAGAAGACGAGGACGGATAGTCGCGGTCGCCGCCCTGATCGGTGCCCTCGCCGGCGCCGGGGCCGGGGCCGCACTGACCGGCGACTCCGCCCGCTACGAGTCCACAGCCACGGTCGCGATCGTCCCCGCCTCCGACCTCGCCGAAGACCTCGCGGCCGACTTCTGGCAGGTACTGAGCGAGGAGCAGGTGGTCCGGACCGCGGCCACCATCTACGGCAACGGCCAGTGGGCCGCCGACGCCGCGAGAGCACTCGGAGTGCCGGGGTCCGAGGTGGAGCTCTCGGCCACCGCTCTGGTGGACACCACGTTGGTGGAGGTCAGCGTGCAGTCCGGTTCGACCGGCACCGCCGACGCGGCCCTCGCGATGATTCTCGGTTCGGCGGGCACCTCGGCGACAGAGATCCTCCAACCGTTCGTGATCAGTCAGGCCTCCGTCCAGCCGGCGGCGACAGCACGTCCGGGCGCGACGATGCAGTTGCTCGGTGCGTCGGCCGTGGCCGGTGCTCTGGTGGGCGCCGGTGCGGGCCTGGTGCTGGCCGGTATCCGCCGACGGGACCGTGACGGCGTGGACCCTGCGCCCGGGAGTCCCGGGCCCCGGGGCCCTGAGCCCGTGAACCCCGGACTCGAGGTCGCCGACGTGGAGTACGCACACCCCGAGGGCACATACCCCGGGGATCCCATCGCGGGCCGCCACGCCGCGGGGACCGCTCCGGCCTCCGGTTGAGACCGCGATGACCATGACCGCTGCGTCGGACATCGTGCCGGCTCCCGCACCCGCGGGAGAAGGCGGCGAACCGCCCGGAGTCGGGACGCGGCTCTCCGCCGGCCCCGCTTCCCACACTGCCGCCGGTTTCGGGATGGCTACGGCAGGTCTCGCGCTCCTCGTCGCACTCGTGCCACTGCGCCTACCGGCGGAGCTGGCGGTGGCGGCGGGCATCCTCGCCGGCCTGCTGACCTGGTGTGCGATTGTCCGGCCTGTGGCCATGCTGGTGCTGTCGGTGGCTGCAGAGGTGGTCAACCTGCCCGGTGTCGCGGCGGGGCTGGGTGTCCCGGGCGTGTTCCAAGCGCTGTTGATTCTGGCTGCGGTTGCGCTCGTCACCGTCCTTCGCCGGGAGCAGGCACGGCAGAGGATCGGACACCACTCCTGGCTGTGTACAGCGCTCCTGCTGGTCTATCTGGCTACCCAGACGTCGAGCATCATGGTGACCTCCGACCTCGCGGCCACCGTCACGGCGGTCGACCAGCGCGCCGTCGACTGTCTCTTCCTCATCATTCTCCTGATGCTCGCCGTGGCCACGGACAGTGGTTGGCGGGTGGCCGGCGCCGTCGTCGTCCCGCTCGCGCTCCTCTCGGCCGTCTCGGTGATCAACCTCGTCATGTTGGACGGCGCGTCGGACATGATGGGATTCTCGGTGGTCACCCAGGCCTCGGGCGAGCTGACGACCACGGTGAGATTCGGTGGTCCCCTCCCTGACTCCAATTTCTGGGGCCGGCACCTCGCGTTGGGACTTCCGCTGGCGGTGGCGCTGGCGCTGCGTGCGGTCCGGGAACGACGCCGGGTGGCAGCTGCCCTGTGGTTCGCCGCGGTGGCGGTGTTACCGGTCGGGATGTATCTCACCCAGTCGCGCGGGACCTACCTCGCGGCAGTCGTGGGGATCGTCTTCTTTCTCCTGTTGGCCGACCGGACGGTCCGCCTGCGGGGACTCTGGCTCATCCCGGCCGCGGCCGGCCTCGCCCTGCTGCCCGGTGTCGGCGACCGCTTTCTCGCCCTGGTGGAGGACTTGAGCTCGGATGGCGCCACCGCGGGGGTGGACCCGTCGGTTCTCGGTCGGTCCGCCGCGCAGGAGATCGCGTGGCAGATGTTCGCCGAGCGGCCGCTGACCGGCTTCGGGGTCGGCAGCTACGCGGGGCTCGTGCAGGAGTACGCAGGCCGCGTGAAGACGGCTGTGGCCGACCCCACCGATGCAACCCACAACCTCTACGCCGAACTCGCCGCTGAGACCGGAGTCATCGGGTTGATCGGCTGGGTGGTGCTGGTCGTGGGTCTCAGTGGGTTGGTCCTGCGCTGGCTTCTCGCCACCCGTGACGTCGCGCAGCGGCGCCTCGCAGCCGCCGTCCTCGGCGGTCTCGTCGCCTGGTCGGCAGCGAGCGTGTTCCTCCACCTGGCCTACTTCCGAACCTTCGGTCTTCTCGTGGTGCTCGCGGCGGTGATCTGTTCCCAGAGGGAACCGGATCCGCGGCCCATCGACGGGCGAGGACTTGTCCGCTCACTTTCCCTGATGGTGCCGGTCGTGGTGCTCGCGGCTCTCGTCGCCGCTGGAACCTCGACGGCGCTCAGCCGAGACGAGGTGCGGGTGTCCGCGCAGCTGGTGGCGGTACCCAGCGGAACGCCCGACGCGTTGTCGGCCTGGCCGATGGACGTCCGGTCGCGGCAGACCATCATGCCGACCCTCGCCGCGCTCTTCGACTCTGGGGTCCCGGACACCAGGTACATCGGCGACCCGGTGCGCGGGGTGGTGACGGTGCACGTCACCGCGACAGATCCCGCGGCCGTCCGCGCGATGCTCCGCGCCGCGGAGATCGCCGCACGGGATCGTCTCGAGGAGTTCGGGATGACCTCGAGTTTCCGCGTGGTGATGCTCGGCACCCCGGACATCACGCAGGGTCGTGACCACACGCCGGCGGCGCTCATGGCGGGCGCGGCTGCCGGGGTGGGCGTCCTGATCCTGGGCTGGGGCGTTCAGCGGCGGAGGGCCGGCCGACCACGGGGACGCGCAGCGGAGCCCCCGCACTCGAACTACCCACTCACAACGAGGAGCACTCCATGACGGCACGACGGATCGTCCTGGTCGAGTTCTCGCCCTCCGGTGGCCTGTTCCACTTCGGCGTGCGCCTGGGAACGTCGCTGGCCGAGCGCGGCGAGAAGGTGTTTCTTCTGACCGGGCCGGATCCGGAGATACGACAGACCGTTCCCGGGATGGAGATCCGGGCTGTTCTACCCACCTGGCATCCGGCGACGGCGTCCCCGACGTCCCCGGCGCTCCGGGTACTCCGGCGCGGGACTCGGGCGTTGCGGCTGGTCGCGGCATGGTGTGTGTTGACCGCTCAGCTCGTGCGAATGCGACCCGACGTGGTGCTGTGGTCGAACTGGCGGTTCCTCTTCGAGCCTCTCTTCGTGGTGGCCATCACGTGGCTGCTCCCCCGAACCGCCGTGGGGATCATCGCGCATGAACCGCTCCCGCGCTCGGACGCCCGGGATACGAGCACTCCCAGGACCGGCCGGCTGCTTCTGGCGGCATTCGCCGCCGCGTGGCGCCGGATGGATGTCGCCTACGTGCTGGGGGAGAACGCCAGACAGGTGGTGCTGGACAACTGGGAACCCCGGGGGGAGGTGGTGGTGATCCCGCACGGGCCGGTCTCGGTATTCGGCGACTTCGACCGCGCGGCGTCCGCCGCCCTGACCGACCGTACGGTCCTGTTCTTCGGCACCTGGACCCGCTACAAGGGGATCGAACCACTCCTGCACGCGTTCAGTGAGGTGCGGAGGTCCGTCCCCGAGGCCCGGCTGGTCCTCGCCGGGGCGGTGAGCGCGGACCTCGACGAGGGTGCGGTCACCGCGCTCGCCCGCACGGTCGGCAACGTCGACCTGCGGCCCGGGTACGTGGACGCCGCCGACGTACCGGAGCTGATCCGCGGCTCGCGGATGGTGGTGACCCCGTACCTGCGAGCCAGCCAGAGCGGCGTGATCCATCTGGCGTTCAGTCACGGCCGCCCGGTGGTGACCACCGGGGTCGGTGATCTCGCCGATGCGGTCAACGACGGCGAGACCGGCCTGGTGGTACCTCCGGGGGACGTGCCAGCGCTCGCCGGGGCGATCACCCGACTGCTCCTGGATCCGTCGCTGGCAGGGCGTCTGGGAACCCGCGGTCACGAAGGCCTGGCCGGCACCGGGGAGGAAGCGGCCCGACGGGTGTCGGATTCCCTCGACCGGTGCCGTACGGGGCCGGGGGACAACCGATGACGGCCGGTCCGGGAAACGCGATGCGGTTCGTCCTGCCCGCGATGCTCGTAGTCGTGCTGGCTCTGGTCCTCGTGGTAGGTGTGCGCGTGGTGGCCGGGCCCGGCACGGAGCTGCCGGCGCAAGCGGAGTACCGCGCTACCGCGGCGGTGCCCTTCCGCCCCGACAGCCCGTTCCGGACGCCCGTGCCGATTGGCGCGGAGATCGACCCGGCCAGTCCGGCGGTCACCGCACACCTGGTCGGCGAGGGCCGGGTGTACGCGTCACTCGTGGAGTTCGGCATCCCGATCTACACCGCCGACGAGCAGACACCCCGGGATGAGGTGATCTGCCTCCAGGCGCAGTGGGGTCCCTGTCCGTTCGCCCACAGGCAGACGCCGATCCCCGACGGTGCACGCCCGCATGCCGGGTCCGACGGGGCGATGGTCGTGGTGGATGAGCAAGCGCAGCTGTCCTACGAGTTCTGGCAGGTCAAACGTGTGGGCGGACGCTGGATGACGTCCTTCGGTGCGGTCAACCCGCTCAACGGCAGTGGCTGGGGCGGGGCCGCCACGGGCTCGGGTGCCTCTCGGCTGGCGGGTGTGGTGCGAACGGACGAGATCCGACGGGGCGTGATCGACCACGCGCTGGCCCTGCAGTCGAACAATGCTTGCGCCGGGTCGTTCCGGGCGCCGGCGATCAAGACGGACGGCCGGTCGGATCGCCCGGACTGCGTCCCGGAAGGGTCCAGGATCAGGTTGGACCCGACACTTGACCTCGATGTCCTCGACCTGCCCCCCGCGCAGCTCGCGATCGCCCGCGCGTTCCAGCTGTACGGGGGATATGTGGTCGACGTGGGTGGAGCGCCGCTGAGTATCAGCTTCGAACTGGCGCCGGATGCGGAGGGCACCTACCCGGGCGAGGTGTACCGACAATCCGACCTGCGTTGGGACTACGACGGGCTCGCGGGCATCCCGTGGGACCGGCTCCAGCTGCTCACAGGAGAGAGCCGATGAGAATCCTCGTGTTGATCGACGGTTTCCGACTGGGTGGGGCGGAGACGCTGCTCATCCCGTTCACCGCGGCCGCCCAGGAGGCCTGCATCGCGGTGGACCTGGTGAGCGTGGCACCGATGGCGGACGCGGCCCCAGGGGTGCTCGACCAGTACGAACTCGCCGGACTGACGGTGAACTCCCTGGAGATCGTTCGTCTGCTCCAACCGGGTGCCGTCCTGCAGTTGGTCCGGTACATCCGCCAGGGCAGACACGACGTGGTGCACGCGCACCTGGCCACGGCCATCACGCTCGCTGTGCCGGCCGCTCGACTGGCCCGGCGGCCGGTGGTGACCAGTTTCCACACCTTGGCCCCCCGGTACGAGGGCCGCGCCCGGGTTCGGGAACGTCTGGCCGTCCTCGCCGCCACCCGGTCGGATGCTGTGCTGTTCGCCTCTCGCGCCTCGCTCGATTCATACGCCGAGCTCCACTACTCCGGCGTGGCCCCTACGAACTGGCGAGTGGTCCACAACGGGATCGATGTCGCCGGCTTCCGTCCGGGGCCGGCCGACGCCGGCGTGCGCGGGGAGCTCACCGGCGGCCGGGATGGGTTCCTGGCCGTGTTGCCCGCCGCGTTCCGGGAACAGAAGGGCATCACGCACGCGATCTCGGCGTGGAGCCGGGTGGTCGAGGTTCACCCGGAAGCGCTGCTGGCGCTGGTGGGTGGCGGTGACGAGGAGCCGGTACTGCGGGAGGCGGTCCGCGAACACGGGCTCGAGGGCTCGGTGGTGTTCACCGGCGTCCGCACCGACATGGCGGCGGTGTACCGCGCCGCGGACGCCGTTCTTCTCCCGTCACTGGTGGAGAACCTGCCGACCGTGCTCATCGAGGCCGGTTCGGCGGGGCGTCCCGTGGTGGCGACAACGGTGGGCGGCATCCCCGAGATCGTGCTCGACGGCGTCACAGGGCTGCTGTGCCCGCCCGCCGACCCTGCTGCGATGGCCGAGCGGATCCTACGCCTGGTCGACGACCCGGAACTGCGCGCCGCAATGGGCTCGCAGGCCACGTCCCGGATCCGGGAGGAGTTCTCCGCCGACGCGTGGGTCAACCGCCTCGGCGAGATCTACCGGGAGGTATCGCGATGAACCCGGCACGTATCGACTACCTGGTGTCACGGTTCCCGCGCACCTCGGAGACGTTCATCGTGCGTGAGATCGACGCTCTCGCCCGCAATGGCACCTCGATCGGCACCATCCGTTCGCTCTTCCCCTCCCCGGACACCACGGTGCACCCGGTAGCCGCCCGCTGGGTCGACCGGGTGTGGCGGCCGGGGAGCCGGGAGGCCGGGGCCGGTCTCGTCTGGGCGCTCCGTGCCCACCCCGCCCGGTTCGCCCGTCTGTTGGCCGAGGTCACCAAGGACTTCCACCGTTCACCGGGGATGCTCCTGCGGGCGCTCGCGACACTCGTGGTGGCCACTGCGCACGCCCGGCAGCTCTCGCGGGCCCCTGACGTGCACCTGCACGCGCACTACGCCACCTTCCCCCTGCTGGCGGCGTGGGTCTGCCACCGCCTCACCGGCGTGACCTACAGCGTCACCACCCACGCGCACGACATCTACGTGGACACCTCGGGTCTGTCCCGCCGCTGCGCGGAGGCGGAGTTCGTGGTGGCCATCTCCCGGCACAACAGAGAGCTGCTCCGCGGCCGGCTCGGGGTCGCGGTCCCGGTCGAACTGGTGCACTGTGGCATCAACACGGCGGGGTATCCCTTTCGGCCCCGTCGGCTTCCCTCGACGGGCCCGATCCGTGCGCTCTGCGTGGCGTCGCTGCAGGAGTACAAGGGACATCGGTTCCTCCTCGAGGCCTTGGCGGCGGGCGGTCCGGCCGTGCAGCGAGTCGAGCTGGAGCTGATCGGTGACGGTCCGCTCCGCGCCGACCTGACCGCCCGCGCGGACGAGCTGGGGATCTCGGACCGCGTCCGGTTCCGGGGCGCCCTCCCGGAGTCGGAGGTGGCTGCGGCGCTCGAGGCCGCCGACCTGTTCGTCCTCCCCAGTGTGGTGGCTGCCGACGGCCAGATGGAGGGACTCCCGGTGGCGCTCATGGAGTCCCTGGCGAGCGGGGTCCCCACCGTGTCGACCCGACTGTCCGGCATCGGCGAGATCGTGGTGGACGGGGAGACCGGCCTGCTGTGCGGTCCCGGCGACGCCCCGGACCTCGCCCGCGCGATCGAGCAGATGGCGGCCGATCCCGCCGCGGTCGAACGCATGAGCAGAGCCGGCCGCGAGCTGGTGCGCGCACAGTTCGAGCTGGACGCCAGCGTGGCCGACCTCTCGCGACTGTTCACGCGGGCGGCGCGACCTGCGGGACGGACGTCGCCGCCACCGCCCTCACCGTCGTTCGGGCTGCCCCCGTGGGCCGGACGCGCGAGAGTGGCCACGACGACGGTGCTCCGCCCGTGGCTCGTGTACGCCGTCGCCGTCGTCGGCCACTACCTGGGCGTCGACGCCGTGATCCGGCGTGGGGGAGGCCCCGGCCTGGTCCTTCTCATGTTCCACCGTTTCAGCGACGTCCCGGATCCGCACCCGATCACCGTCCGCCCCGCGACCTTTCGGCAGCTGGCCGCGTGGTGCCGCGCCCGGGGCGCCCTGGTGGATCTGGACACCGGGCTCCGAGCGTTGGACGAGCGCCGGGCGGGGGTGCGGTACGCGATCACGGTCGACGACGGCTACCGCGACAACCTCGAGGCGCTCGCGTCCCTCGGGTTGCCGGTGCCGGCCACGCTGTACGTGGCCACCGGCCACATCGGCCGGGACACGTTGTGGCCGTACGCGCTGTCCGACGCGGTCGCGCACAGCCCCCACCGGTCGGTGGAGCTGGAACTCCTCGGGCCGGGAACGGTGTGCCTGGATTCGCCGGTCCGGCGGCAGGAGGTGCTGGAACGGCTGGTGGCGGCGCTCAAGACCGTGCCATATGCGGAGTTCGCGGACACCCTGTCGGAGGTCATGGCCGGCCTGGGTTCCACCGTGCCCCCGCGCACCGGCGACATGCTGGACTGGGATGAGGTGCGCCGGCTGAGCGGCTGGGGCGTGGACATCGGCGCGCACACCGTCCACCACCCGATCCTCGCGAACGCCGACGACCGTGCGGCCACCTCGGAGATCCTCGGCTCGCGGGACCACCTCGCAGCTGAGCTGGGCGCCGCGCCGCGCCACTTCGCCTACCCCAACGGCGGGCCGGGTGACTTCCTCGACCGTGACGTCTCCACGGTCGTCGACGCGGGGTTCTCCAGCGCGGTGACAACCAGCGAGGGAGTCAACCGCGCCACCACCGACAGATTCCGGTTACTGCGCGTGAACGTCCACGAGGGACGGTTCCGAGCTCCTAGCGGCCGACTGTCTCGCGCGCTGTTCTTCAGCGAGACGAGCGGACTCGTCGCATGGGTGCGCAACAGGGAGGCGCGCGAGAGGGCGGTGCGCGACAGGGCGGCGCGACGGGGCTCATCCGGACAGACCACGTCGAGTTGAGCAGGGTGCACAGCGACTGCGGAGGCTCGTGACCCGTTCTCGTACCATGTGTACGCACGCCGACCGTGGACGTGACGGGTGTCACAAACGCCCATAGCGTGGCGCGGGCATTCCTGGCCCGGGTCGGCCGAGGTCGTGACTGACAGCTACAGCTCTAGGAGAAGACATGGGAACGCCGGACGCACTCGCCGAGCCCCACGGCCACAGCGGAGGTGCCGTCGACGCGGCGGTTCCGACCGACCCGGCCGCGCGGCGCCGCATCATCCTGGCCTCGCTCATCGGTACGACCATCGAGTTCTACGACTTCTACGTCTTCGCCACCGCCGCGGTGTCGGTGTTCCCGTTGCTGTTCTTCTACGGCGGCGACTCCGGCACCGCGCTCCTGGCGTCCATGGCAACTTTCGGTACCGCGTTCATCGCCCGCCCGGTGGGGTCGATCGTCTTCGGCCACTTCGGGGACCGACTGGGGCGCAAGGTCACCCTGGTCGGGGCGCTGCTCACCATGGGCATCGCCACGTTCCTGATCGGCCTGCTGCCGACCATCCACCAGGTCGGGCTCTGGGCGCCGGCGATGCTGACGATCCTGCGCTTCTTCCAGGGGATCGGGCTGGGTGGCGAGTGGTCGGGTGCAGCGCTCCTCGCCGCCGAGACGGCGCAACCGGGCAAGCGCGCGTTCGCGGCGATGTGGCCCCAGCTCGGAGCCCCGTTCGGGTTCATCCTGGCCAACGGTGTCTTCCTGCTCCTGACCACCTGGTTCGCGTATGACTCCACGGCCAGCGAGTTGTCGGATCCGTTCCTGGTGTGGGGCTGGCGACTGCCGTTCCTGCTCTCGATCGTGATGGTGGCGGTGGGCCTGTACGTCCGGCTCCGCATCGAGGAGACGCCGGTCTTCGCCAGCGCTATCGCGAACGACCAGCGCGTCAAGGCCCCGGTGTCGGAGGTGTTCCGCAAGAACTGGCGGGAGATCATCCTCGGCACGTTCATCATGCTGGCCACCTACGGCCTGTTCTACCTGATGACCACGTGGATCCTGTCCTTCGCGATCGGCGGCGAGGGCACCGGCGGGTTGGGCTACGGCTACCGTTCCTTCCTGATCCTCCAGGTGCTCGCGATCATCCTGTTCGCGGTGTTCGTACCGGTCGCGGGCCTCCTGGCTGACAGGTTCGGGCGGAGGCGGATGCTCATCAGCGTCACCGCCGCGATCATCGTCTTCGGATTGTCCTTCGGCTGGTGGCTCGATCCCGCGAAGATCGGCACCGGTGAGGACCTGGACGTGGTCAGGATGCTGCTGTTCCTGTGCGTCGGGATGATCCTGATGGGTCTGACCTTCGGTCCGATGTCCGCGGTCCTGCCCGAGCTGTTCCCCACCAACACGCGGTATACGGGATCGGGTGTGGCGTACAACTTCTCCGCGATCCTGGGCGCAGCGCTCACGCCGTTCGTCGCCGTGTGGCTGGTGCAGAACTTCTCGGTGGCCTACGTGGGGTACTACCTGGTGGGTCTGGGTGTGTTGACCATCGTCTCCCTGGTCCTGGCTCCGGAGACCAGCAAGACCTCGCTCTACACCTAGCTCGACCACCCGTCTCGATCATGTCGAGCAGGTGCGACACCACGGGGGTGCCCCCGGAATCGGCGGGCACCCGGACTGCCTAGCCCCTCGTGACCTCGCGCAGCTCGCCCGTGGCCACGTCGTAGACGAAGCCGCGAACCGCGGTGGGATACAGGAGGAACGGGTCGGCCTCGACGCGCGCCAGCGACTGGCGGACGTCCGCCTCCGGATCGGGGAACGACTCCGGCGCCCACCGCGGCCTCAGGCCGGTGTCCGCGTGGATCTGGTCTTTGAAGTCGTCGTCGCGGAAGGTGAGCATCCCGCAGTCGGTGTGGTGGATCAGCACGATCTCCTGGGTACCCAGCAGTCGCTGGCTGATCGACAGGGAGCGCAGGACGTCGTCGGTCACGACGCCGCCGGCGTTCCGGATGACGTGGGCGTCGCCCTCCGTCAGTCCGAGGAGGCCGTAAGGATTGAGGCGGGCGTCCATGCAGGCGACCACGGCGACCTTGCGGCCGGGTGGCATGGGCAGGGCGCCCTTGTCGAAACCGGCCTTGTAGGCCTCGGCGGCCTCGAGCAGTTCATCGGTGACGGTCATGGGTGGGAATCTAACCCCGGCCCGGCGGCCCGCACCAGGGTTGCGCTCGCCCTGACGAGATCTTGTAGGGCAGCGGATGCAGCATTGCCCGAACCGTCTCGCCCGAACCGCCCCGCCCGGGGCGTCACTTGCGTAGAACTTGTCCTCGTACAGGTTTAAGAAACCGACTTAAAGGTGGCGTAGTGGGAACTCTAGACGGCCGGGTGGCAGTGGTCACCGGCGCAGGGATGGGCATCGGACGCGGCATCGCGGGAGCTCTCGCGCGGGAGGGTGCGGCGATCGTGGTCGCCGAGATCAACGAGGCCGCCGGCGCCGAGACTGCCGCGTGGTTGTGTGCCGAGTGGGGCGCGGAAGCGCAGTTCGTGCGCACCGACGTCACCGACAAGGACCAGGTCGTGGGCATGGTCGACGCGGCGGTCAGCCGGTTCGGTCGACTCGACATCCTGGTCAACAACGCCTGGAAGGGCTCGGGGTTCGCGCGGCTGGAGAACATGACCGATGAGAACCTCCGATCGGGTTTCGACATGGCGGTGATGGCCGCGTTCTGGGCCATGCAGGCCGCCCTGCCGGAACTGGAGAAGCATGGCACCGGGCGCGTCATCAACCTGTGTTCGTTGAACGGCGTCAACGCCCACATGTACTCGGCGCAGTACAACGCGGCCAAGGAGGCGCTCCGCACGCTCACCCGCACCGCCGCCCGGGAGTGGGCGCCGCGGCAGGTGTGCTGCAACGTCATCTGCCCGGGCGCGCAGAGCGAGGCCTACAAGCGCGTCGCCGAGGCCAACCCGGAGATGGCGGCGGGCATGGCGGCCGCCAACCCGATGGGCCGGGTCGGCGACCCGCTCGAGGACATCGGGCCGGTGGCCGCATTCCTCGCCGGGGACGCGAGCCGCTACCTGACGGGCAACACGCTGTACGTGGACGGCGGGTCGCACATCAACGGCGTGCAGTGGGCGCCGTCGGTCGAGTAGGAGTACGCGGTCCGGGACCTCCCGGCGGTGCGGCCCGGACCGATCCACCGGTAGCCGCCTGGCCGGCGGGAACGCGGCATTGACCGCGGCCTCGCGCGTAGCGAGTTCGGGTTTTCGGTTCTCGAACTACCGCAGCGGCATCTCGTGCACCTCACGCACGAACTCCGGCAGCGGTGCCGCGTCGCGCAGGACCCGGGCGATCGCCGGGTCGGCCAGGTGCAGGCGGCCCACGGAGATGAGGTCGAACTCGCCTCGGCCCATGGCGTCCACCACGGCGTCGATGTTGTCGGCGGAGTGGGTCGGCTTGCCGGTCTTCTGCTCGCGCAGCGAGGTGCCGATCCCCACGCCGCCCACCGCTCCGGACGGCAATCCGGTCAGGCGGCGGGCCCATCCGGCGAGCGTCACCTCGCCGTCGTCCCCCTCGAGGTCGGGGAAGGCGGGGTCGTCGAAGCGGCGGGTGGAGGCGTCGAACAGGTCGACCCCGGCGTCGGCGAGGGCGCCCAGGTAGACGGCCAGCTCGTCGGGCGTGGTGGCCTTGCGGGCGGTGTAGTCCTGCTGGGTGTGCTGGGAGAAGCGGTAGAACAGCGGGGTGTCCGGGCCGATCGCCTCGCGCACCGCGGACACCACCGCAGCGGGGTAGCGGCTGCGCGCGGCCAGGTCGCCGCCCCAGGAGTCGGTGCGCTGGTTGGTGTCGGCCCAGACAAAGGCGTCGAGGAGATAGCCATGGCCACCGTGGAGGGTCACGCCGTCGAAACCGGCCCGGGTGGCCAGCGCGGCGGACCGGGCGAAGGCAGCGATCGTCTCGGCGATGTCGGCCTCGGTCATCGGCGCGACCTCAGGGAGCCAGCGGGCGATGCTGCGCTCGGAGTAGGTGGTGACACCCGGGGTGCCCCAGCGGCCGGACGGGCGCATGGGGTGCATCTGCATCAACCGGTCCCGGTCGGGCCGGTCGAAGCGCGCGTTGGCGCCCCACAGCGGGCCGACGTGCCAGAGCTGCGCGAGGATCCGGCCGCCCGCGGCGTGGACCGCATCGGTCACTGCCCGCCACGCGGCGACCGACTCCGGGCCGTCGAGGCGGGGGATCATCGAGTGGTCGACCGAGGTCGGGTGGTCCACGCCGATGCCCTCGGTGACGATGAGCGCGGTGCCGCCGGCGGCCCGGTCGGCGTAGTAGTCGCGGTTGACCTCGTCGGGCAGTCCGCCCGGGCAGCCCATGCGCGTCATCGGGGACATGACCAGGCGGTTGTCCAGTTCCAGGCTGCGCACCCGGAAGGGCCGGAACAGTGCCTCGCGGGAGGTGGCGACCAATGGCGTCATCACGTGTGACCTCTTCTTCTCCGGTGATGAGGGTCCCCGAGGGCACACGCCGGCGCCGTCATCACTTGACGACTGTCAATACTATCGGAGTCGGGCGGGGCGCGACGGGCCTTGGAGCTACCGGTTCCGGGAGACGCGGTGGGCCGCACTGCGAGCGAGTCGCCCAGCGTTGGCGTCGGCGAGCAGCGCGTCGACGGTCTCCTGCGCGCAGGTCTTGTTGGAACCGATGAACCCGCGCGGGCCGCGCTTGATCCACCCGACCACGTACGCCCCCGGGACCTCGGTCCCGTCGGGACGGTCGAGGACGCGGCCGGCGCGGTGGGGGATGGTCGCCGTGACCGGGTCGAACGGCACCCCGGGCACGGGCACGCCGCGGTACCCCACCGACCGCAGCACCAGCCCGGCCGGCAGGACCTCCTCCGAGCCCGGGAGGACGACCGCACGCACGCCGTCCTCTTCGGCCGTCAGCTCCGTCCGGGCGATCCGCAGGCCCTCCACTCGCTCTCCGCCGAGGATCTCCACCGGCGCGGCCTGGAAACGCAGGACGATCCGGGGGCTGCCCGTCCGCGGCGGGCGCGCGGCCACCTCCGCCAGGCATTCCAGGGTGAGCCGCCGCTGCAGATCGGGCTCCGCGTCCGGGGCGATCCCGTCCGGGGCCTCGACCCGGAGGTCGATGTCCTCGCGCGCGGCCAGTCCGACCAGTTCGGGGAGGGTGAACGCCGCCTGCGCGGGCCCGCGCCGACCCAGCACGACGACCTCGCGCACGCGACTGTCCCGCAGCGCCGCGAGGGCGAGGGGTGAGATGTCGGTCCGGGCGAGGGACTCGGCAGGGGTGGCCAGGATCCTGGCCACGTCCAGCGCGACGTTGCCGTTGCCCACGATGACGGCTCGTTCGTGATCGAGCGGGACCCGGGCGTCCACATGGTCGGGGTGGGCGTTGTACCAGGACACGACCTCGGTCGCGGACATGCTCCCGCGTCGGTCGAGGCCCGGGATGTCGAGGGGGCGATCGGTACTGGCCCCGGTGGCGTAGACCACGGCGTGATGCTGCGCGGCGAGCTCGTCGACGGTCAGGTCCCGGCCGATCTCGACCCCGAGCCGGTAGTCGAACCCGGGCTGGGCCTCGATGAGGGCGAACAGGTCGGTCACCGCGCGGGTCCGGGGGTGGTCGGGAGCCACACCGTGCCGGGCGAGTCCGTGGGGGACGGCCAGGCGGTCGAAGACGGTCACCCGGGCGCCCGGTTGCCTGAGCAGCTCGTCGGCGGCGTACAGCGCGGCGGGGCCGGCTCCGACGATCGCCACCCGCAGCGGCCCGCGGGCGGGCTCCAGTCGGCGGATCGCGGGGACGGGCGCCTGGGGCGGGTACGTCCGGCCGGGCTCGCTGAGCGCGGCGTTGAGGTCGAGGAAGACGCGCTCGTCGGGGGCGAGGCGGTCGTCGGGCACGATCGCGCCGACCGGGCACGCGCCCACGCAGGCGCCACAGTCCACGCAGACGTCGGGGTCGATGTAGAGCATGTCGGCGGTGCCGAAGTCCGGCTCGTCCGGGGTCGGGTGGATGCAGTTGACCGGGCAGGCGTTGACGCACGAGGCGTCGGCGCAACACGCCTGGGTGACGACGTGGGGCATCAGGCGTGGGTCGAGAACGTGACCGGCGGTTCGCTGCGGTAGCGGGAGGCGCGACCGTCGATCTTCAGCGCGCGCCAGACGCGCCGCGAGAGCGGGGTCATCAATCCGGACTGTTCGGCGAGCATACGGACGTCCGAGAACAGGTCGGAGAGGAACTCCCTGGAGGCCGGGCCGTCCCAGTACAGCTCGTCCACGACCTCGCGGGGGATGTCGAACTCCTCGCGGAACTCCCTCGTGGGCTTGAGGATCGCGTCGCACAGCACCCGCATGATCACGGGGAAGGCCAGCGACACCGCGAACTTCTGACCCCGGCTCAACCGGGAGGCGTGTCGGGCGACGTAGGTGTGCGCGAAGGAGATGTGCCGCGCTTCCTCGGCCACGTGGATCTCCATGATGCGGCTCAGGACGGGCGGGATCTCGTCGGCGCCACGCAGGATCTGCTTCTGGGTGTGGTCGATCGGCTCCTCGCCGGCCAGTACGCCGATGAAGAAGCCCACCGGTGCGAGGGACGCGAACAGGGGGATGATCGGTGAGGCCCGACGGATCCAGCGCGGCAGCCCGGGCACGTCGGCCCCGATCAGGTTGACGCCCTGCTGGAACATCTGCGTGTGATGGCATTCCTCGGTCGCCTCGTGGGTGAGGTACCGGAACTCGGCGGAGCCGTTGTCCAGGGTCGAGACGTACTGCATGATCCCGCGGATGAGGATGTTCTCGAACTGCAGGCCGACTTTCATGATGTTGGCCTGGCGCCACAGGCCGATCTCTATCTGGGTCTCGAGCGGCAGTCCCCGGTACCAGGGATGGGCGCCCAGGGGATCGGTCGCCGCGGGCAACACCCAGCGCGCGTCACTCCGGTCCACCCGGAAATCGGGGTGGTCCCAGGGCACGTCGACGAACGCGTCGAAGTGGCGCCGGACCGACGCTTCGGAGAGCCTGAGCAGGGTGGCGTCGTACTCTTCGCGAGACGTAAGTGGTGCGGGCGAGTCCACGGTCATGGCGATCCTTCCGTTCCGGCCTCGGTGGACCGGGGTGGCGAGACCGAGGAGTACAGAGTGACAACTTCGGTCTCTTTGTACCTCAGGCTAGGCAGGCGGATGCGCGGTGTCAACGATCGGGTGCTCCCTACTCGCCTGTCGGGCGGTCCCGCCGGCCCTGCAGTTGCGGGCCGAGGTGCGTCCGGGCGAACTCCCGTGCGACGTCGGGATCGTCGAGGTCGATGGTGGTCGACGGGGTGAGGACGAACGAGATCACCAACCGGACCGCCACCTCGGCGGCGACCAGCAACTCCTCGTGCGTCCGGGAGTCGTCGAGGTCGGTGGCCATCTCCGCGGCCAGGAACTCGGCGCTGCTGCGGACCAGCGGTTCGCCCCGGACGGTGAGATAGGGGACGGAGACCTCGGGCTCGCTCTCCAGGAGCCGGTTGAGCAGGCTGTGTCCCCGCAGGGTGTCCACGATGTAGAGGAAACCCTCGGTCAACTTGGACTCCACGTCGTCGTACCGGTCGATCTCCTTCTTCAGACCGGCCAGGATCCGCGCCGATTCGCGGAGCAGGACGGCATTGACCAGTTCCTGCTTGTTGGCGAACCGACGGTAGAGGGTCATCCGGGACAGTCCGGATCGCCGCGTGATGTCCCCCATGGTCGACCGGGTCACCCCGAACAACTCGAACTGCCGCATCGCCGCGTCGATGAGCTGCTCGCCCATCGCGTCGGTGGTGCCGCCGGGGACCTGGCGGTCCAGAGCGGCCCGGAGGAACGCCGCAGCGGTCAGGG
The DNA here is from genome assembly GCF_033142235.1 of Rhodococcus sp. IEGM 1408. NCBI lineage: Bacteria > Bacillati > Actinomycetota > Actinomycetes > Mycobacteriales > Nocardiaceae > Rhodococcus > Rhodococcus sp. IEGM 1408. The sequence goes on along the minus strand of NZ_JAWLRW010000001.1, from coordinate 355,109 downwards.
GCAGATTCGACGTCATGGGCGGATTATCCCCCAGGCGGCCGGCGCCTGCCGGGGTCAGTGCGACACCCGGCTACTCCCACCCCGTCGCCCGAGCGTCCGACGCGTCGCGGGAGCGAGGGCCGCTGCCAGGTTGAGTGCGGTCAGCGGCGTGAAGACCCACCAGAAACCGTGGAAGAACCGCCGCTGCTCGGCCGGTAGCCCGGCGACCACGTCCCACAGCAGGACGAGCTCCCCGGCGATCCACCCGGCGTGGACGGCGGCCACGCCGGTCACCAGGTACCGGTCGCGGGCCGGGACGGCGCGTCCGTCACGAGCCGCGCGGAGCGCTCGGACGACGAGCGCCGACGAGGCGAGACCGGCCACGCCCGACCCGGCCAGGATGAGCCCCGGGCCCAGATAGTCGCGGAACGGCGTGCCCGACAGCCACGCCGTGTCGAAGTGCAGCGCCGCACCGTCCGGGGCGGAGGCGAGGCCGTAACCTCCCCCGAGGGCCATCACCGACCAGAACGACGTCCCCGCCACCAGGTAGTAGCTCGACCACGGTCTTCCAGTACTCATGTCGCACCCTTCCGTCCGGGGGCGGCCGGACCGGTCGAGGCCAGGGCCACCCGGATCGCCTCGTCGATCCCCGTCATCTCCCAGCCCGGACGCACCAGGTCCGCGGACGGACCGGCGGTCACCATGTCGTGATGCAGGCTCTCGACCAGGGCGGCCACGGTGACGGGATCCTGCGCGATCACGGGAGTGAGGCCCGCCGCCACCAGGTCCCACGGCACACCGAACACCGGCACCCGGATCGTCGGGGTCCGGGCGACCCGCGAGAAGCGGCGCAGCAGTTCGGGGTAGGTCAGGGTCTCGCCGCACCCGAGGTCACCGTGGCCCGTCCCGGGTGCGCCCTCGAGGGCGTGGCACAGCGCCTCCAGGACGTCGCGTTCGGAGACGGGTTCGACCCGCTGGCGGCGCATCCACCAGGGAAGAGGCTGGATCGGCAGGAGTTCGCAGAGGGCGCGCAGCACCTCGAAGCTGGTCGACCCGGCGCCGAGCACGACGCCGGCCCGGAGGGTGAACACGGGCGTGGGTCCGGCGGACAGCACCTCCTCCACCTCGAGGCGCGAGACCATGTGTCGGGACAGCGGCCGTGCACCACCGCCCGAGGGGGCCAGGCCCGAGAGGAACACGCACCGGCCGGTACCCGCTGCGGCCATCGCGTCGCGCATCGCCGCCGCCCCCGCCGCGTCCTCGTCCCGGAAATCCGGGCCGGCGGCCATCCGGTGGACCAGGTAGACCACCGAGTCCGCTCCGTCCAGGGCGTCGGCGAGGCACGAGGGATCCAGGACGTCGCAGCGGACCGGCCGGACGCGGCCGGCCCACTCGAAACCGGACGCCCGGCCCGGGTCGGTGAAGCCGGCCCGGACCCGGTGTCCGCGGTCCAGGAGGGCGGGCACGAGCCGCGAGCCCACGTACCCTCCGGACCCCACCACGAGGACTGTCATGTCGCCACGGTTCCAGAGCCTCGCCCACCCCGCCAGGTGTTCGGTCCACCCATCGACGGAAATCCTGAACAGTGTCCGCGACCGGCGTCGACCGGACGCGGCGGGCGGGGGAGGCGATGAGGCCGCGAGGCGACCTAGCCGGCGTCGAGGTCCTGCTCGATCAGAGCGGCGATCTCGGCCACAGCGTCGGCGTTCTCCCCGCTCACCAGCACCGCGGCGCCCTTCTCCGCCCCGAGCGCCATGATGAGCATCGCGGAGGCGGCGTCGGCGTCCTCGCCCTCGAAGGTGATCTCGATGTCGGTGTCGTACTTCTCAGCGGCCTCGGCGATGATCCCGGCCGGGCGGGCGTGCAGCCCCTCGGCGGATCCGACGATCACGGTCTGACTGGGCATGGAGTCTCCTGGGATAGCGGGCGAGCGGGCGAGCGGGTGGGCGGGGAGAGGTGGGTGGCGAACTCAGGCGGCGACCGCGACGGGCGCGGCCTCCGGCACCTCGACGGGATCGCGGCGGGCGCTCTTGGCCACGATCACGGCGGTGGTGGAGACCAGCATCCCCGCGAGGATGGCCACGAGGTAGCCCCACACCGGGTTGATGGCAAAGACGACGAACAATCCGCCGTGCGGAGCGTAGGACTCCACGGAGAACGCCATGATGAGCGCGCCGGTCACGGCGCCGCCGGCCATCATCGACGGGATCACCCTGAGCGGGTCGGCGGCGGCGAACGGGATCGCGCCCTCGGTGATGAAGCTGGCGCCCAGCAGGAACGCAGCGCGGCCGTTCTCCTGCTCGACCTCGCTGAACAGTCGACTGCGGAGGACCGTCGCCAGGCCCATGGCCAGCGGCGGGACCATACCGGCGGCCATGACGGCGGCCATGATCTTGAGCGAGGCCGGGTTGTCGGCGGCCAGTCCGGCGGTCGCGAACGTGTACGCGGCCTTGTTGATCGGACCGCCCAGGTCGAAGCACATCATCAACCCGAGGATGACGCCCAGCAGGATCACCGACGAGCCGGTCATGCCGTTGAGCCACGACTCCAGGGCCGAGGTGAGCGCGGCCAATGGCCGTCCGAGCAGGAGGAACATCAGCAGGCCGATGGCCAGGGAGCCGAGCAGCGGCATGAGCACCACCGGCATGAGGCCGGACAGCCAGCGCGGGGTGTTCCACGTGGACATCCACCGCACCAGGTAGCCGACGAGGACGCCGGTGATGAGCGCGCCGATGAACCCGGCGCCCAGGGTGGCGGAGATGGCGCCGCCGACGAAGCCCGGCGCGATGCCCGGGCGGTCGGCCAGTCCGTAGGCGATGTAACCGGAGAGCACCGCGATCATGAAGCCCATCGCGGCCTGCCCGATCGCGAACAACACCGCGCCGAGGTACAGCCGCAGGCCCGCGTGGGTGAGCATCTCGGCCCCGGCGGTGCCGGCGCTGACGATCTCGCCGTCGAGGTACCAGATCTCGCCGGGCAGGTCGGTCAGGGAGAACCCGGTGGCCAGCTCCTGCCAGACAAAGGCGACGTCATAGCCCGCGAAGAGGAAGCCCAGCGCCAGCAGCAGACCACCGGCGGCCACGAACGGGATCATGTACGACACACCGGTCATCACCGCCCGCTGCAGCCCCCGCGCCCAGTGCTCGTCCTTCCCGGACGACCCCGCGGACTCGCCGCCCCCGGATCCGCCCGAGACCCGGCGGGCGTCGGGGTTGATGGCGGCGGCCAGCGCCTCGTCGAGCACCTGCTCGGGGGAGTCGATCGCCTTCTTGACGCCGTACTCGACCACCGGCTTGCCCACGAAGCGGCCGCGGTCGCGTACGCCCACGTCGGTGGCGAAGATGACCGCGTCGGCGGCCTCGATCACCGCGGGATCGAGCGGGGTGGCCCCGGCCGAACCCTGGGTCTCGACCTGCAGGTCCACCTCGCGTCTGGCGGCGACCTGGGCCAGCGAGTCGGCGGCCATGTAGGTGTGGGCGATGCCGGTCGGGCACGCGGTCACGGCCACCAGGCGGGGCCGACCGCCGCCGGCCGGGTCCGTGGTCGCGGTCGTTGCGCCGCCCACCGCCGCGCCCCCTGCTGCCGCGCCCCCTGCCGCCGCGCCGCCCGCTGCCGCGCCCCCTACCGACGCGCCCCCTACCGACGCGCCCTCTACCGACGCAGTGGAGCCGGACGTGGATGCGGACGACGACGACGACGACGAGGCGTCCGCCGCCGGTGCGAGCACTCCCTGGATCACCGCGACGGCGTCCTCGGGCGTGGCCGCCTCGCGCAGTGCGGCCACGAAATCGGCGCGTACGAGGCTGCGGGCGAGGGTGGCCAGGAGTTTGAGGTGTTCCTTGCCGCCACCCGCGGGCGCGCCGATGAGGAACACCAGGTCGGCGGGCCCGTCCTTGGCGCCGAAGTCCACGGGCGGGTCGAGCCGGGCGAACCCGAGGCTCGGGGTCCGGACGGACTCGGACTTGCAGTGCGGGATCGCGATCCCGCCCTTCATGCCGGTGGCGGCCTTGGCCTCGCGGGCCAGCAGGTCGGTGATCATGGTCTCGAGGTCGTCGGCGCGGCCGGCGTCGACGACCGCTCCGGCCAGTGAGCGGATCACCTCCTCCTTGCTGCTGCCGAGGTCGGCGTCGAGCCGCACCGTGGCGGTCTCGATGATCGGTTGGCTCATGGCCTTCCTCCGTGTCTTCTGCGAGGTGTCTCGGGTCGGGTGGGTCTGACTGGGGAACGGGGTTCTGGGCTCGGCGGGCGAGTCAGTCGAGCCTGAGCAGGGTGGTGCGGAAGGTGGCGGGGTCGAGCCCCAGCGGGATCCCGGTACCGGGCAGGGAGGCGGCCACGCTGCCGTGACTGACCGCCCAGGCCAGGCGCTCCTCCGGTCGGGCCCCCCGGGCCTCGGCGAGGAGGTACCCGGCGAGCGCGGAGTCGCCGGCCCCGACCGTGGACCGGACCCGGATGGCGGGGGTGCTCGCGAACCAGGCCTCGTCGTCGTCGATCAGGACGGCGCCGGCGCCGCCCAGGGTGACCAGCACCGTTCCCACGCCTTGTCCGCGCAGCGAGCGGGCGGTCTCCACGACCGGGGCGAGGTCGCCGCTGGCCGCGCGGCGCTCCAGTTCCACGCCGTCGACCCCGGCGAGCTGGCCGAGCTCCTCGCCGTTGGGCTTGACCAGGTCGGGGGCGGCGCCGGGCAGCCGGGCGGCGAGGGCGGCCAGCGGCGCGTCGGAGGTGTCGACGGCGAGGCGGGCCCCCGAGGACCGGAGTTCGGTGACCAGGTCGGCGTAGAAGTCGTCCGGGACGCCCCGCGGCAGCGACCCGCACAGCACCACCCACGCCGCGCCGCGCGCGAGGTCGGCGACGGTCGTCCGCACGCGGAGGAGGGTGGCCTCGCCGGCCTCGGGGCCGGGGGCGTTGATCTTGGTGGTGGTGCCGTCGGGGTCGGCGAGGGTGAGATTGATCCGGACTGGGCCGTCCGCGGGGACCACGGTGGTGAGGACCCCGGCGCCGGCGCACATGGCGACGAACGGGTCCTGCGCCGGGGCGGGGAAGACCGCCCGCGCCTCGACCCCGCCCGCGGCCAGCACGCGGGCGACGTTGACACCCTTGCCGCCGGGGGAGTCGTCGACCTCGGCGATGCGGTTGACGCCGCCGACGGCCAGCGGCGCGGAGAGCGTGGCCGTGCGGTCCACGGACGGGTTCATGGTGAGGGTGAGGATCATGGCAGGAGGACCTCGATTCCCCGGTCGTGGAGCGCGGCGGCCAGTGGGCCCGTGGGTGGGACGTCGGTGACCAGCACGTCGATCAGGTCGAGGCCGGCAAAGGAGACCAGGAACTCGTGCCCGAACTTGCTCGAGTCCGCGAGCACGGCCACCCGCCGGGCGGCGCGGCACATCGCGGCCTTGACGGCGGCCTCGTCGGGGTCCTGGGTGGTCAGGCCGCGCTCGGCGTGCAGGCCGTTGGTCCCGAGGAACGCCACGTCCACGCGGATCGCGTCCAGCGCGCGGAGTACCGACGCGCCGACGCACGCCCCGGTCAGGCCGCGCACGGCGCCGCCGAGCAGGTGGAGGCCGGGCGCCCCTGAGCGGTGGAGACAGTCGGCGAGCGGGACCGAGTTGGTGATGAGTGCCAGTTCAGGGCCGTCCGGACGCGCCTCGCCGAGGGCGTCCGCCAGGCTGGCGGTGGTGGACCCGGCGTCGAGGAGGATGCTGCCGCCGGCCGCGGGGAGCAGGCGGAGCGCAGCCCGACCGATGGCCGACTTGGCGGCCACGTTCTCCGACCGGCGCGCGGCGAGGGTCCGCTCGACGCGGCCGCCGGGGACGGCGGGGACCGCGCCGCCGTGGGTGCGCTCCAGGTGACCTTCGGACTCGAGGACGGAGAGGTCGCGCCGGATGGTCTCGGCGCTCACGTCCAGCCCGGAGGCGAGGTCGGCGACGGCGACCCGGCCCGAGGCGGCCAGTGTCTCCGTGATGCGTCGCCGTCGTTCGCTGCCGTACATCGTGGGACCGACCCTTCGTTGTTGACCGATTGTGTGGAAGTCTGCCCGATCCGGTTGGAAAGTCAAGTCATTTTAGTTAGTCTCGTCACAATTCCGGTGCGCGCCCCGAACGGCGAGCCCGATCCGCTAAGGAGTCCCCATGTCGCAGGAATCGCAGACCGGTCAGGTCATCCGAGGGACCGGCGTGGTGGCCGGTCTCGCCTACGGAGCCGCACGGTGGGTCGGGCGCACGGAGCAGCCCGACGGCACCGACAGCTCTGACGGCCCAGCTGTCGGTGCCGCCCCGGGGACGCCGCCGAGCGAGGAGCAGCTGGAGAGGGACCGGGAGCGCTTCACCGCTGCCGCCGCGACGGTCGCGGGGAGGCTCGACCAGCGCGCGTCACAGTCCACGGGCGTGAGCGCCGAGGTGCTGTCCGCCAACGCCGTGCTCGTGCGGGACCGGGGTTGGGCCAAGGCAGTGGTCAAGGAGTTGAAGAAGGGCCTGGCCGTCGAGGCGGCCACGGTCGCGGCCACCGAGACCTTTGTCGCGATGTTCGCGAAGGTCGGCGGCCGCCAGGCCGAGCGCATCACCGATCTGCGGGACATCTGCGCTCGTGTGGTGGCCGAGCTTCGGGGCCTGCCCGAACCCGGCATCCCCGAGTTCGACGAGCCCGGCGTGCTACTGGCCGACGACCTCGCCCCGGCCGATACCGCGGGCCTCGACCCGGAGAAGGTGCTGGGGATCGTCACCGAGCACGGCGGCCCGACCTCGCACACCGCGATCATCGCCCGGCAACTGGGCATCCCGTGCGTGGTCGCCGCGTCGGGGCTCACCGGGGCCCGGGACGGCGCGCTCGTACTGGTGGACGGGGGAGCGGGAACGGTGACCGTCGACCCGCATGAGGGGCCCGCGTCGGCCGCCGCCGCGGCGGACAAGAAGTTGCGCACGAAGGCGGCCGGGTGGTCCGGTCCCGCCGTGCTCGCCGACGGGCACCCGGTGCGTCTGCTGGCCAACGTCCAGGACGCCGGCAGCGCCGAGGCCGCGGCGGCGGGACCGGCCGGCGGGATCGGGTTGTTCCGCACCGAGTTGGCGTTCCTCGACCGGCCCACCGAACCGACGCCCGACGAGCAGGCCGAGCTCTACGCCCGCGTGTTGGGGGCGTTCCCCGACGCCCGGGTGGTCACCCGGACCCTGGACGCGGGATCGGACAAGCCGCTGGCCTTCGCCGGGATGACCAGGGAGGACAATCCCGCGCTCGGGGTGCGCGGGATCCGGGTGGACCTGCTGGACCGCGGGCTGGTGGACCGCCAGCTCGACGCCCTGGCCGAGGCGGGCCGTCGGGTGGGCGGGGCGCAGTCCGCACCCTGGGTGATGGCGCCCATGATCGCGACGGTCGACGAGGCCCGGGACTTCTCTCACCGCTGCCGGGAACGGGGTCTGACCCCCGGGATCATGGTCGAGGTCCCGTCGGTGGCCGTGACGGTGGACCGCTTCCTGCCCTACGTCGACTTCCTGTCGATCGGCACCAACGACCTCACCCAGTACGTGATGGCCGCCGACCGGATGTCCTCCGACCTGGCGGCCCTCACCGACCCGTGGCAGCCCGCCGTGCTCCGGCTGATCCGGGCCGTCGCCGAGGCCGCGAGCAGCGCTCCGGACGGGCGCACGGTCCCGGTCGGCGTGTGCGGCGAGGCCGCGGCCGACCCGAATCTGGCGTGCGTGTTACTCGGGCTGGGTGTCAGCTCGCTCTCGGCGGCGACCGCCGCGCTCCCCTTTGTCGGGGCGGCGCTGGCCGAGGTGACGCTGGAGGAGTGTCGGGGATTGGCGGCGGCAGCGCTGGACTGCGACACGGCCCGCGAGGCCCGGGACGCGGTGCTGGCCCGGCGAGCCTGAGCCCCCTCGGCGCCCCACCGGCCCCACCGGCCCCACCGGCTCCGCCCCACCGGCCCCGCGCGGGAGCGGACGCTCTACCCGGCGGCGGCGACCGTATCGCCTCTGCCCGACCTGGCGAGCGCCGCCAGCTGGCGGGTCGTGGCGCCCGGCAGGTAAGCCCGGCCGATGGCCACCCCGATCCGCGGCAGATCGGCCTCGTCCCGGAAGCAGAGATAGACGGGCTCGATGCGCGGGTTGAACTTGGATTTGAACTGGTGCAGCGACCGGAACCCGTAGTACGGCTCGAGCGCCTGGCCGAGCAGGTCCAATCCGCGGTCGAGGGTGGCCACCTCGTCGTCGTCGCCACTCCGCGCCAGGGGGGCACCGGAGAGCGAGACGTGATCGGCGCCCTCGTCCCTGAACTCCATCGCGGAGCGGGCGATGAGGAACTCGATCATGTTGTTGGCGCCGGGACCGTTGCGTTTGCGCATCACGTCCAGCGTCCAGCCGCGGACCCCGCCCCCTCCCACTCCGACATCAGCGCCGCCGCGGTAGACGGGCAGCCAGGACAGCGCGGCCTGGACGACCCCCTCGGCGTCGACGGCCAGGGCGATGCGGACGTCGCCGTCCAGCGCCTCCTCGACCGTGCCCAGGGTGAAGCCCATCTCGGGGAGCTCCTTGTCCCCGACCCACTGCTCAGAGATCTCGCGGACCTGGGCCAGGAGCCCCGGCGGCTGCTCGCGCAGCAGCCCGGAGACATAGGTGGTGCCGCTCTTCTCGGCCTTGTTCATGGCGCTGCGGATCTTCTGCCACTTCTTGCCACCGAACGCGAGGTCGGGCAGGTCCATCAGGGTGTCCTCGGCGATCTGCAGCGACCGCCAGCCGCGCGCGCGCATGCGGTCGGCGGTCTCGCCGGACACCGAGAACAGGCACGGCACCGCCGCGTTGGCCTCGGCGAACTCCACGAACCCGGTGAGCAGCCGGTCGCGGTTCCCCGGCGCGGCGATCGGGTCCGCGAGGGCGATCATGGTGCCGAAGTGCAGGCGGTAGCCCACGACACCGTCGTTCTCTACATCCGTGGCGTCGGGCCCGTCGCCCGGTGCGAAGTAGTAGTTCATCGGCTGCCACGTGATCATCCACGACATCGTGCTGCCGCCGTGCCGCCGGATCAGGTCGCGGACGCGGTCGATCACCTCCTCGGAGTGCACGCCGGCCCCCGTGATGCGCTTCCACACCCGCACCCCGAAGGCGCCCCGGCCGGTCATCAACAGCACCGCCTCGCCCGCCCAGAGCAGACCGGTACCGGCGGTCACGGCGCCGAGGCTCTGGAAGTCCGCGGCGACGACCAGCACGGTGACGACGAGGGTGGCGACCGCGGTGAGGAGTGCGTACACGAGGGCCACGAGCCACGCCGCCCGGTACCCGCGGCGCAGCAGCTCCGCCGTCACCGCCGCGACGAGGACGGACAGGAGCATGCCCCACAGGCTCACGTCGTCGGCCTCGGTCGGGCCGAGCGGGCCGTCGGCGGGGAGGAAGTACACCACCACGTGGACCGCGGCGAGGAACCACATCCCCGCAGAGGCGACGAGCCGGGTCTCGCGGCGGGTCCGGGGCCGCAGCCCGCGCTCGGTGAGGGAGAACAGCCGCTCGCCGACGAGCAGGAACACCGCGAAGGCGATGAGGTGGGTGAGGTCGGCCAGGCGCCCGAGGAACAGGAACGACACGATCACGTAGCCGTAGAGCGCGGCCCGCGCGCGCAGCCGCCACGGCGAGACCAGGGTTGCCGTGGTGGCGGCCAGGACCGCGATCACCGCGGTCGAGCACCCCACGTCGAGCACAACCGACAGCTCCGTTGCCCACTCCCAGCCGACCGCGTTCCCGGGGACGACCACCGCGAACGCCCCCAGCACCCCGATGAGCTGGCCGCCGATCGCGACCAGCGCCGTGCGGGCCGAGCCCAGTCGCCATTCGCCGACACCGATCCCCACCGCGACCAGGATCAGCAGTGAGATGTGCTGCAGCGGGGTGAGCCCGAACCAGGGCCCGGCGATCACTGTCCACCACCGGCCGCCCTCGAGCGCGGGGACGCCGTAGGCCACGCCGTCGAACCACGGGGCACTGTGCGCCGATCGCCACAGCGTCTCGAACACCACCCCGGTCACCAGCAGCGCGGCAACGACGGCCGCGGTGACCGGCAGTCGGCGCGCGGCGAGCGCGACCGCTCCGGCCGCCCTGGCCAGCGGCGACGGTCCCTCGGACCCGTCGGTCGTCTCGGCGATCTGATCTGTGCTCAACGTTGCCCTCCGGGATGGCCGCGACGGGGAAGGCCAGGTCTGGCGATCCTTCGGTCCGTCAGCGAGGCGGATGAACCCGATTATGGTCGAGCGAAAGGTGAATCAAAAGTTATTCGGCCAGGAAGAGTGCGGTGATCGCGCGGGCCACGTGAGGGGGGCCGGCCGGGAGCGACGAATCGCGGAACCGGCCTGCCGCCGCTCCGGGACTCACAACCGCAGCACCCGCCCGCACACCACCAGGTGCACCTCGTCGCACGCCTCGCCGACCGCTTGATTGACCGCGCCCAGCAGGTCGCGGAACAGCCCGCCCGAGCGGTGCGCGGGTACCACGCCCGAACCGACCTCGTTGGTCACCAGGATCACGTTGTCGCGGCCGGTGAGCGCAGCACAGAGCGCGTCGGTACGTCGGTCGATCGCCGCCCGCGCGTCGTCGGTCGGCGCGTCCCAGAGGTCGAGCGCGTCCACGGTCGCGGTGAGCCAGGTGCCCAGGCAGTCCACCAGGACCGGGCCCGGCGCCGCGGCCAGCGCGCCCGCCACGTCCGCGGTCTCCACGGTCGGCCACGCCGCCGGTCGGTGCGCCCGGTGGTGGGCGACCCGGCGCGCCCAGTCGGGGTCGTCGAGCTCGTCGGCCGGTCGGCCCGGTGCGACGAAGGTGACCGAGCCCGCGTCCTCCAACAGGCGCACGGCGTGCCGGGATTTGCCCGAGCGTGCGCCTCCGGTGACCAGGATCCGCATCAGCGCGTACGCCGGCCGCCGGCCATCGCGGGCCCGGAGAAGAGCGCCAGACCCAGGACGAACCCGAAGTCGTACCAGTTGCCGTTGTTGCTCACCTCGTAGACGGTCACGGTGTCGGTGAACAGGGAGATGACAAAGGTGACGGGGAGGATGACCCCGTGCCAGAGCCCCAGCCAGAAGCCGGCCCCCGCCGCGCCGACGTCGACGTTGGGACCGGCTGCGCACGCCCCGAGTGCGAGGACGACGACGAGGAGGACGCCTGCAGCGGCCCCGGCCCGTCTCGGGGTGGTCATGATGGGCGGCTGTCGCCGGAGTCCGGGACCCGTCCCCGCCAGAAGTACAGCGCCGGGCCGATGAAGTTGATCGCGATGATCGCGGCCCACTTGCCCTTGCTGCCCCGCACCTTCTCCGGCGGCCGGACGGCGAGATCCGTCCACGCGGTGGCCGCCAGTGAGACCTGCACGGACGCCAGGATCAGGATGGCCGTCTGCTGGGCGTCGGTCAGGTCGTTCCACTTCTTCTTCACCATGGTGCCTCTTCATCGACGAGTGCTCATGACTGACGAGTGCTCATGACTCTAGTGTCTCGCCCGGCCGCGATGTTGCGTCCGGGCGCATGTCTCACCCGCGCAATGTCTCGCCCGGCCTCGGGGTGGTTGACGCGTGGGCGGGAACGCGCGGGCGGCGTTGACGCCGTGTCCCCGGGTACCAGCCGGCGAACAGCAGGGTGAGCAACGCCAGGTCGATGAGCTCCCCTCCGTAGAACATGAGTTGGGCTCCGGCCCGGGCATCCGCCGGGTCGACGCCGGCCGGGGGGTGCCCGTACAACCATCTGCCGAGGATGGAATGGGCGGCGATGAACACCACGAGCACCGCGGCCCGGGTGCCGAAGCCCGCTCGATGCGGATTGGGGTCGGGGCCGACGATCGCGACGGTGAACGCCACCCCGGCCAGGAGGACATGAGCGTGCACGAGGACGTGCAGTGCCATGGACTGGTGCATGAGCGCGTAGAGCCCGGTGCCGTAGAGAACCCACACGCCCCCGACGTTGAGGACCGTGGCCACGACGGGATGGGTGACGGCGCGCGCGAACGGCGAGCGGAGCACCCGGGAGAGGACCCGCGCATGGTGGAGTTGCAGGGTTCGGAGCGCCAGGGTGACCGGGGCGGCGCACACCAGGAGCAGCGGCCCCAGCATTCCCAGGAGCAGGTGCCCGGCCATGTGGGCGGTGAAGTCCGTGCGTGCGGCCTCGGCGAGTGGACCGAGCCACGCCGCGCCGACGCACGACAGGCCGGCGGCCCACAGCGCGATGCGATGGCGAGGCCAGGGGCCGCGGTCGCGGTCGCTGTGTCGGTGGACGCCCACCACGTAGGCCGCCAGGGCGAGCACGAGCAGTGCCGCGCCGATCGTCTCCGGGACCCACCAACTCTCGGTTCCATGGGGCCCGTGCTGCAGGTGCACAGGCCGTCAGTCCTGTGTCCGGCGTCGTTCCGGTTCCGGTCTCGTTGCCTGCGGCGGGGCAGTCGCGCCCGCGGTCCGCCACAGGATCAGCAGGCCGCCCGCCAGCAGGAGCACCGCCGAGGCGATCCAGACCAGGTCGTAGGCCACCAGGTCGACCTGGTAGCGGATCTGGTGGATGCCGAGGATCTTGTGGAACACGATGCCGTCGATGAGCTGGAAGGAGCCGATGCCGGTGAGGACGCCCCCGGCCCACCGGCCCCACGAGACCCTGATCTGGCCCCTGACGTCGGCGAACATGAACAGGCCCCAGACCGTGATGAGCCAGGTCGCGCCGTGGAAGAACCCGTCGGTCACCAGGGCGACGGTGGTGGTGGACAGGTCGTAGAAGTGGTGCCACTGCAGGACCAGGTGAAAGACGAACAGGTCGATGACCGCGCCGGCGATACCGCACCCGAACAGGAATCCCGAGAGAACGAGTCGACGGTCCGGGCTCGGCGGGGTGGTCCGTGTGAACAGCGAGGGTGCGGGCACCGGAGGACCTCCTGACGGCGGGGTCGGGGCGGGTCGGGGTGGAGGCGATGCTAGGTCGGGTGGGCCGGCCCGGCCACCGGTTCATCACCACCGGTTCATCACCACCGGTTCATTCCCACTGGTTCATAACCTCGGGCGAATCGGGAGCGGTGGCGGTTCGGGGGACTGTCCGTCGAGTGTCCATCGACGTACCGTTGAGAGGATGACAACTCAGCAACTTCCCGGCATCGTCCTCGGCACCCGGTATGCGAGCGAGTTCCCCGAACTCGCCGTGCCCTGGAAGGCCGCGGAGGCGGCGAGCCCGACGCTGCTCGCCCTCAACGAGCCGCTCGCGGCGGAGCTGGGCCTCGACGCCGCGTATCTCCGCAGCGACGAGGGCGTCCGTCTGCTGGCCGGCAACCACGTGCCGGAGGGCGCCACCCCGGTCGCCCAGGCGTATGCGGGCCACCAGTTCGGCGGCTATTCACCGCGCCTGGGTGACGGGCGGGCCCTGCTGATGGGCGAGCTGGCGGACGGCCGCGACCTGCACCTCAAGGGGTCGGGACGCACCCCGTTCGCCCGCGGCGGGGACGGGCTGGCCGCCGTCGGCCCGATGCTGCGCGAGTACCTGATCAGCGAGGCCATGCACGCGTTGGGCGTGGACACCACCCGCTCGCTGGCCGTGGTGGCGACCGGGAACACGGTGCTCCGCGAGACGCCCCTGCCCGGCGCGGTGCTGGCCCGCGTGGCCGACAGTCACCTGCGGGTGGGCACGTTCCAGTACGCCCGGTCGATGGACGACGATGAGCTGTTGCGCCGGCTGGCCGACCACGCGATCGCCCGGCACCACCCGCACGCCGCCGACTCGGCGAACCCGTACCTCGAGTTGTTCGGCTCGGTCCTGCGCGCCCAGGCGGACCTCGTGGCGCAGTGGATGCTCATCGGGTTCATCCACGGCGTGATGAACACGGACAACACCACCATCTCCGGCGAGACCATCGACTACGGCCCGTGCGCGTTCATGGAGGAGTTCGATCCCGCCACGGTGTTCAGCTCGATCGACGCCCAGGGTCGCTACGCCTACGCCAACCAGCCGCCGATCATGCAGTGGAACCTCGCGCGCTTCGCCGAGACGCTGGTGCCGCTGATCGACCCCGACCAGGACGAGGCGGTCCGGCTGCTCACCGAGGCCCTCGGGACGTTCCCCGCGCGGTACCAGCAGGCGTGGACGGCCGGGATGCGCGACAAGCTCGGTCTGGCAGAGGGCGTGCCGGACGGGGCCGCGACCGACCTCATCGACGAGCTCTCGCGCCTGCTCAGTGCGACCCGAGCCGACTTCACCGGGTTCTTCCACGCGCTCACCGCAGCCGCGGGTGGGGATTCCGCGCCGGTGCGGGATCTGGTGGGCAGCCTCGCTGACGGCTGGCTGGCGACGTGGCGGGCGTTGGATCCCTCGGTCGCCAGGATGGCCGAGGTCAATCCCGTCTACATCCCGCGGAACCATCTGGTGGAGGAAGCCCTGAACGCGGCGACGGCCGGGGACCCGGGGCCGTTCGAGAAACTCCTCGTCGTCGTCACCAGGCCGTACACCCAGCGCCCCGGGCTCGAGCGCTACGCAGCACCCGCCCCGCCCGGCGCCGCCGCGCACGTCACCTACTGCGGGACCTAGGACACGGGCCCGGGTGACGCCGCGGCGGGGACTTCGCGCACCGGGTCGGCACACGCGGGGTCGGCGCACTCGGGGCCGGCACACGCGGGGCCGGCGCACTCGGGGCCCGCGCACGATGCGCGGTGAGGCGCGGCCTCTCGCCTGCGGCCCCCGGGACGTGCCGTGAGCAGGACAGCCACGATCCCCAGCCCCATGGCGATGAGTTGCGGCGCCCCGATCCGATCGCCGAGCATCGCCCACGCCCAGATCGCCGACACCGGGGGCGTGAGGAACAGCAACATGCTGGTGTGGGTCGCGCCGAGCTGGCGGAGTGCGAGGAGGTACGCCCCGTAGCCCCCGAGGCCGGCCGGGAAGACCAACCACGCGAGTGAACCGGCCAGCTTGGCCGTCGGCTCGACCGCCAGCCCCGTGGTGACCATCGCGGCCGCCACAAAGACGAGTGCCGCCGCGCTCACCTGGATTGTCAGGGCGGTCACCACGCTGACCTGAGGGGTCCAGCGACGTTCGAGGAGTGCGGAGCAGGTCAGCCCGAGCAGGCTGAACACCGGTAGGGCGATCGCGGGCCCGAGGTCGCTGACGCCCCCCACGCAGAGTGCGACCGCGCCGAGCCCCAGCGCGACCCCGGCCCACTGTCGTGGCGTCAATCGGTCGCCCCAGAAGGCGGCGCCGGCGGCGGCGACGAGCAGAGGCTGGGCCGAGCACACCAGAGCGGCCGTGCCCGCGCCGACCCCGGACGCCGCTGCGGCGAACAAGCACCCGAGGAACATGACGTGAGCGGCCAGTCCCAGGACGCACTGTTGACCGAGCTCGCGCCGGCTGACCCGAGCCCGGAAGATCGAGGCCACCGCCAGCAACAACCCGGCGGTGATGACGTACCGCCACGCCAGGAGGCCGGCGGGTTCCGCCGCCGTGGTGCCCCACGCGGCGCCGACGAATCCGCAACTCCACAGCAGGACAAATGCCACGGTCACCGCTGACTTGATCATGGGATCGAGCAAAGCATACCGATCGGTATACTGTCAGTGCACCTGGCAGCCCCAGAGGAGGACGACGCCGTGGCGCTTGAACCGTGGCCGATCGTTGCGACGACCGAGGTGGGTGAACGCATCCTGGTCGCCGCCGACGAGCTCTTCTATGCCCGGGGGATCACGGCGGTGGGCGTGGAACTCATCGCCGAGGAGGCGCAGACCACCAAACGCACTCTCTACCAGCGGTTCGGGTCCAAGGACGGACTCGTCGAGGCCTACCTGCGGCGTCGCGGAAGCCGATGGCAGCAGTACCTCGTGGACCACCTCGACGCCACGGGGTGGACCGTCACCGAGTTCTTCCGGCGGGCCGAGCAGTGGGCGCAGTCGCACCACCGGGGTTGTGCCTTCGTCAACGCCTGGGCGGAGGTCGGGGGTGCGGGAGCATCGGCCGCCGCGGAGACGATCCGGGACGAGAAGCGGTGGATGCGGGAGCTGCTCGTGACCCTGACCGGAGGGGACAGGGCCACCGCGGCGGCGATCCACCAGCTCTACGAGGGTGCGCAGGTCGCGGCGACGGTGTTGGGAGAGGCGGACGCGTTCCGGGTCGCTGACGCTGCGGCAGGTGTGGTCATGGGTCGCGCCGGGCGCTGATCTCGGCCGCAAGGGCGGTCGCCCCGGCGCCGTGAGCTGGGGTCGAACGGGGCACCACCGAGTTGTCAATGAAAACTTATTGACGTAGCTGCAAGTTGTGACCTACGTTCTGGGGGACAGGGACGCTGTTGCTTTACAGGCACCTGCCCCGACAGGCGGGGCGAACGGGGGATGGGCATCGTGAGAATTCTCATAGCCGACGGCGACGGAGGCTATCGCCACTCGGTCGCGGTCATCGACGAGTTCGCTGCCACCCTCGCGACACGGCTCGGGGCACGCCCGCCCGTCCGGGTGCAGTGGCCGGAGCCCGACGAGACCCGCCTCCGGCGACCGAGGTCATGGGACGCGGCGTCCGCAGCCGGGGTGGCGGACCTGGCCCGGATCGTGCGGCTCCACCCGTCCGACGAGATCATCCTGCTCGGCAGCCGCTGCGGGTGTCGTGTGGTCCAGGACTGTCTGGAGGCGTACCCCGATCAGGTGGACCGGGTGGTGGGCGTCGGGCTGATGGCGGATCCGTGCCGGCCGCACGGCCGTTCGCTGCCGGGAAGCGGCGACCCGGGTGGCCGCGGTGTGGCGGGCGGGCGAGTGGGCCCGATCCCGGATCGGACGTTCTGGGTGACGGTCCCCGGTGACCCCCTCAGCGACGTGGGGAAGGACAGTCTCCTGCGCGCGACGGTCCGGGACTCCGCCTTGACCCCGGATCAGGTGTACCGCGGTCTGCTCGAGGACCTCCCCGCCTCCCGCACCAAGATGGCCGCCCGTCTGCACGTGTTCCAACACCCGACCGAGTGGGCGAGCGTGTTCGGGCGTCGCCTGGACGAGGCGCGGGACCAGTTGGTCCGGTACGGAGACGGCGGGTACATCAGTCAGTACACCGCACCGGGGCCCGGTGGCCGGTCCCCGCTGGATGTGCTCGGCGATCAGCTTGTCGAGGAGGCCCTCCTCCGGCGCGACGCCTCCGGGCCGGCCGCGCCGTGGGCACGGCGGGCGTCCTGACGGCGGTGTCGGAACAGGTTTAGCGCGGCCACGCTCAGGACGACCGCTGAGGAGATCGCCGCGGTCCACACCAGTGCGGCGGACTCGTAGCGGCCCTCGGTGCGGCCGATCGCGACCCAGGCCAGTCCCCACGAGGTGGCCAGCGCCGGGGCCACGCGACCGCGGCTGATCAACGCGGTCGCGATCCCGATGCCGGCGGCCGCGACGATCCCGACGATCCCGAACGGCACCCCGGTGACCGGGTCGATCCCCTCGGCCGCGAGCCGCGCGAAAGCGTTGGCCAGCGTCGCCACCGACACCCAGCCCAGGTAGAGGCCAAAGGTGCCGTCGGTGACCACCGACTCCACCCAGCCACCTGTGCGCGGCGAACCGAGCAGATACATGATGCGGATCAGCACCGCGAGCAGGACAACGATCACCAGAACCGAGACGGCGAGCAGATCCAATTGCACGGTCCAGATCCACGCCGCGTTGAGCAGCACCGAGGCCAGGGCCCACGGCCGCAGCGCGCCCTGGCGGGTCGACCGTCGTGCGGTCGGGGTGAGCTGCCACAGCGCGTAGGCCGACAGGCCCAGGTAGATGACGCTCCAGATGCTGAACGCCGACCCCGCCGGCGCGACCGGGGTGGCGTCCGCCGAGAGGGCTCCACCCGCGGCCTCGGCCACCGCGGTGCCACCGAGGGCGCCGCTCCCGACAAACGCCGCGACGATCGCGGCCACCACGCCCAGGAGCGTGATCACGGGCATGGCCCAGCCCGTCGGTTGATCCGCGCGCGCCTCGGTCACCTGCTCGGGTTTTCCGCTCATGTTCACGACCGTAGCCGGAGATCCCAGCCCCGGCGACCGGGTTCCGGACGCGCCGACCGGATGCGCTCCGGCGCCCCAGCGGGCACGGTGGGGGGATGAGTACATCTACGAGCGTCACCGTCGAGCGCGTGATCGACCACTCGGCGGCCGAGATCTTCGAATTCCTCTCCAACCCGGAGAACCACGCCCGCCTGGACGGGTCGGGCTTCGTCCGCGGCGACTACAAGTCCGACCGGATCCAGCAGGTCGGCGACGTGTTCTCCATGGACATGGAGGGCGAGCACATGGGCGGCGAGTACCGCACCGAGAACCACGTCATCGGCTATGCCAAGGACAAGCTCCTGGCCTGGAAGACCGCTCCCGCCGGCACGGAGCCCCCCGGCTGGGAATGGGTCTGGGAGCTCGAGCCGCAGGGCCCCGACTCCACCCTGGTGCGCCACACCTACGACTGGTCCAAGGTCACCGACAAGGAACTCCTGAAGAAGGTGTCCTTTCCGCTGGTGTCGGAGAAGCAGCTCGAGGACGCCCTGGGCAACCTCGCTTCCGCCGTCGCAGGCTAGGCGGGCTGAGCCTTCTCACCCCGCCGAGGTCAGCACCCGCAGCATCTCGGCCCAGTGGGCCAGTGGCAGCAGATGGCCCTCGCCCGCATAGACCGTCAGGTGGGCCTCGCGTAGGTGCCCGGCCAGCCATCGCCCGTTGACCGGGGGTGCGATCTCGTCGCGGTCGCCGTACCAGAGGTGCACGGGCGCGCGGACGTCCTCGACCCGGAAGTCCCACGGGCCCACAAAGGCGACGTTGTCCCAGGCGATCGCGTCGGTCCCCTGCCGCAGTGCCTCGTGGAAGTTGGCGAACAATGCGCGCCGGGCTGCGGGGTCGGCGATCACCGCCGCGTCGCTGCTCGCCCACATCCAGTCGATCCAGGGCGCGGCCTCGTCGTCTCTGACCGACAACATCGCGTCCAGGAATCCTGAGTTCCCGGCCGTGAACAGGGCTGCGGCGCGGGCGGGATCGGCGGGGAGGTGGGAGAGCGCCTCCAGATCGTTAGGGTTCAGCGCGTCGCGGGCGCCCGGCATCCGCTCGAACGGCGCCAACCCGCCGGAGACCCCGGCACGCGTGACGCGATCGGGCAGCGCGGCGGCGGCGGCCAGCGCGAACGCAGCGCCGCCCGACCACGCGGAGACCGCGAAGCGCTCCACCCCGAGGTGATCCGCGATCGCCCGGACGTCCCGCACGATCCCGTCCTGACTGATCGGCCCGGCGTCGGACCGGCCGTACCCGGGGCGGTCGAATCCGATCACGCGAACGCCCGCCCGCTCGGCGAGCGGCGATCCGAAGTCCGCCTCCAGCCGCGAACCGGGTGTGCCGTGGAAGTGGATCAGCGGCGTACCGGCCGGGTCACCGGACTCGTGGACCGCCACGGAACGCTCGCTGACGTGCACCACGTGTTCTGTCATGGCCGCCAGCCTAGGAGCGGGGCGAGGGCGGCGGGTCGGCACGGGCTCCACTCGATCGGCGATCGCTTCGGGGCGCGCCCCGGGTGACGACGGCGAGGTGAGCCATCTCACCCCACGACCCGCCACCCGGGGGGATCGAGCAAACAGGCACTCCGACCTGCGACGACCGCGACCGACCCCGCCGCCCGTGAGCTGCTCATCCCGGGCCGGGAGCTGCGCGGGGGTTGCGGCGGCCCGCCCATCGGCTCGTAGGGTCGGCGGCTGTCCGACGAACTATCGAAAGCACGACACGAGACCTGTAGGAGGTCACGAGGAATGCAGAAGAAGCTTGTTCGAACCCTGACCGGTGTGATGCTCGCGGGCGGAATCGCGGCGGGCGGCGCCTCACTGGCCACCCCGGCCGCCAATGCCGCTGCGCCGGGCGCCTG
Source organism: Rhodococcus sp. IEGM 1408 (assembly GCF_033142235.1). Taxonomy (NCBI): domain Bacteria; kingdom Bacillati; phylum Actinomycetota; class Actinomycetes; order Mycobacteriales; family Nocardiaceae; genus Rhodococcus; species Rhodococcus sp. IEGM 1408. Next base: position 335,321 of record NZ_JAWLRW010000001.1, on the reverse strand, counting down.
GGACCAGGTTGCCCAGTGCGAGTCCGGCGGCGACTGGCAGATCAACACGGGGAACGGGTACCACGGCGGGTTGCAGTTCTCGGCCCAGACCTGGTCCGGTTTCGGCGGCGGCGAGTACGCGGCGACGGCCGATCAGGCCTCCCGCGAGCAGCAGATCCAGATCGGTGAGCGCGTCCTCGCCGGTCAGGGCGCCGGCGCGTGGCCCAACTGCGGTGGCCCGCTCGCCTGAGCTGAAGCGAGTCCCGCTCACCTGACCACGTTGTAGACCAGCTTCTGTACGCCGTTGGGGTAGGACTGGCTCTCCACCAGCTCGAGTTTCTGCAGCGGTTTGTCGGTCTGGCTCCACATCCGCTTGCCGGCGCCGAGCACCACCGGGAACACGAGCAGGTGGTAGCGATCGATGAGCCCGGCGTCGGCGAGGTCGCGGGCCAGCGTTGCCGATCCGTGCACGGAGATCGGCCCGCCGTCGGTCTTCTTCAGTTCGGCCACGTCGTCGAGGCTCCGCAGGATGGTGGTCTCACCCCAGTTGTCCACCAGGTCGTCCCGGGTGAGCGTGGTGGAGACGACGTACTTCGGTAAGGCGTTGTACCGCGGGAACTCGTCGGTCATCGACGGCCACACCGCCGAGAACGCCTGGTAGCTCACCCGGCCCAACAGCATGGCCCCGGCCTCGTCCTGCTCGCGGCCCTTGAGTTCGTAGGCGTCCTCGCAGAACTCGACGGCGTTGAACGTCCACCCGGAGTTCCGGTACCCGGGCTCGCCCCCCGGAGCCTCCACGACGCCGTCGATCGACACGAACGCGGTATAGATCAGGGTGCGCATGAGGGCCTCCTCGAGCGGGTCTGCCAGCGTACGCCCGCACCAGGGCCCCGGGAACGGGGATAATCGCGGCAATATGGTCTCGCCGGTGAGTGCCGGTGGGATCCACTACGACGACGAGGAGCCGCCATGGCCGCCCAGCAGTCCACCCTCACGGATTTCCGAGCCAACCTGCTCGACGGCACCGAGAAAGACCTGGCCGACTACGCGGGGCAGGTCGTCCTGGTGGTCAACACCGCGAGCAAGTGTGGGTTCACGCCGCAGTACAAGGGTCTGCAGGCGCTATATGAAGAGTTCGTTGGCCGAGGATTCGTGGTGCTGGGCTTCCCGTGCGACCAGTTCGCGCACCAGGAGCCGGCGAGCGACGGCGAGATCGGTGCGTTCTGTGAGCGCAACTTCGGCGTGGAGTTCCCGCTGTTCTCCAAGATCGAGGTGAACGGCTCGGGCGCCCACCCGCTGTACCGCTGGCTCAAGTCCGAGAGGTCGGGGCTGCTGGGCGGGCGGATCACCTGGAACTTCACCAAGTTCCTCATCGGGCGCGACGGCACCGTGGTGGGCCGTTTCGGGCCCAACAAGAAGCCGGAGGACCTCCGCGCGGCCGTGGAGGAGGCGCTGGCGCAGTGACGGGTGACCCGTCGGCAGGGCGGTGAGGGCGGAGCGAAGGGGAGCGGACTCCGTCTGGGAGTAACACTTTGTCGTAGGTCGCGATTAACCTGCGTTAAGTCATCTCTTACAACATTGGAGCTTCATGTCCTCCCGTTTCCCCCGGTTCGCCGCCACCGCCGGCGCACTCGCCGTCGCTCTGACTCTCGGCGCGGCCGCCCCGGCCTCTGCTCAGCTCGCCGGTCTCGATCCCGCGTCCCTCGGGCCGGAGGGCTTCGACACGCTCCTCAGCACCGCCGGCTCCGTCCCGCTCGGTTCCACGCTCGGGTCGGTCGGAACCGTGGGTTCGTCCGACTTCCCGCTCACCGGCTCCATGAGCCCGATCGGCACGCCCCGCCCGGTCGACGAGAGCATCACCGAGTCGAAGTTCGTCGAGAAGGTCGCGCACGGGACCAACGCCGACTACGAGTACTGGCTCGTCCACTCGAAGGCCATGAAGCGCGAGGTGATCGTGGAGGTCAAGCCGTCCAAGATCACAGACGAGGGCGCGGCACCGGTCCTCTACATGCTGGACGGCGTCGACGCCCCCGAGTTCAACTCCGGGTGGAACCATCAGGGCCATCTCGACCAGCGTCTGGCTCTTGAGAACGTCCACGTGGTGGTACCGACCGGTGCCTTCGCCGCGTACTACACCGACTGGAACGAGGCCGACCCGCGGCTCGGCTACAACAAGTGGGAGACGTTCCTGACGCAGGAGCTGCCCGGCATCGTCACCGAGCAGCTGTCTACCGCCAAGGGCTACGTGGGCACCAACGGCAGGAACGCCATCGGCGGCATCTCGATGGGCGGCCAGGCGGCCATGCACCTCGCGGCCACCTATCCCACGCTCTACCAGGGCGTCATGTCCTTCAGTGGCTACTACTCCACCATGGACGAGCTCGGCTACCAGACCATCCGCGGCACGATCGAGACCCGCGGCGGCAACCTGGAGAACATGTGGGGCCCGCGCGGCAGCGACAAGTGGAAGCGCCACGACACCATCTCGCACCCGGAGGGTCTGGAGAACACGGCCGTGTACATGTCCTCGGGCGCGCCCATGGTCGATGACAACGACAGAGCCAACTACGGCACGCAGCCGGGCTGGGAGCTCAACATGTTCCTCGGCCTGCTGCTGGAGAGCGGCGTCCTCGAGGGCACCCGGGCGTTCGAGCGGGCGCTGGACCGCGCCGGTGTCGAGGACGTGAAGGTCGACTACGCGGAGAGCGGCCTGCACAACTGGCCGAACTTCCTCAAGAACTTCGAGTCCGGCTGGAACCACATCATGCCCGCCCTGCACGGCGACGATGTCGAGCCCGGGACGGGCACTCCGGGCTCCGGATCCGCGGGCTCTTCCGGGTCGATCGGTTCCTGAGCAACATCCCTAAAGGCGGTCCTGCGCTCCCATACCGGGGCGCAGGGCCGCACTTGTAGAACCACAACTCACTGCTGGGGAGCCTGATGAACACTCGTCTCCGTTGTTGCGCCGTGGTCGGCGCGCTCGTCGTCGGAATGGCCCTCGGGCCGGCTCGGCTCGCCTCCGCCCAGATCGGCGGCGGTATCGACACCTCTTCGCTGGGGCTCGAGGAGGTCGAGCTGATCGGGTCCGCGGCCGGTTCCCTCCCGCTGGGCTCGACGCTCGGGTCCCTCGGATCGGCCGGCTCCACCAACATCCCGCTCGGCGGCACCGGGTCATACGTGGAGCTCCCCAACCCGCCGCGACCTCGCGACGAGTCGATCGAGACAGTCGAACTCCGCGGCATCACCAGACACGGGGAGTACGAGCACTGGCTCGTCACGTCCGCTGCCATGCAGCGCGAGATCGTGCTCGAAGTGCTCCCGTCCCGCGTTGAGGACGAGGGGCCGGCGCCCGTGCTGTACCTCCTGGACGGGGTCGATTCTATCGAAGGTAACTCGGGCTGGAAGCGGGCCGGGAACCTGCCCGTGCGCTTCGGTGGGGAGAACGTCCACCTGGTGACGCCCACGGGAGGGCCCTCCACGTACTGGTCCGACTGGCAGAGCGAGGACGAGGTCTTCGGCTACAACAAGTGGGAGACGTTCCTGACCAAGGAACTGCCCGACCTCGTCGAGGCGGAGCTGGACACCAGAGAGACGAAGCACAACGGCAAGAACGGCATCGCCGGCGCGTCGATGGGTGCGCAGGCCGCAATGCATCTGGGGGCCACGTATCCGGAGCTGTATGACGGCGTCATCGGGCTCTCCGGCTACTACTCGACCACCGACGAGCTGGGCTACCAGTCGATCCGCGGTGCGGTGGATGGCCGCGGCGGTGATTCCGCCAAGATGTGGGGCCCGCGCGGCAGCGATCGGTGGAAGTACCACGACACGATCTCCCACGTGGGAGGTCTCGAGGGCACCGCGGTGTACTTCGCGACCGGGGGCATGGCGATCTCCGAAGGGGATCGTCAGAACTACGGCGATGACTACTTCGACATGCTGCAGGGGCTGGTCCTGGAGAAGGGGGTCATCGAGGGGGCCAAGAACTTCTCCCGCGAACTCGACCGCCACGGCATCGCGCATCGCGTGGACTACGGCGACGAAGGCCTCCACGGGTGGCAGACGTTCGTCGACTACATCACGCCCGGCTGGAACCACATCAAGCCCGCGCTGCAGAACTGATCCCGGCGCACCGGCGCACCGGCGCACCGGCGGGCCGCCGCCGCCGAGGACTCATCGACAAGACGGTTCCGCACACCCGCCTCTCGGGCGATGTGTGCAGAACCGTCTTCTCGTCGAGGGGGAGGGGAGGGCAGGTCAGGCGGCAGCCAGGCGTCGACGGTCCAGGTGTCGGGCGATCGCGTCGAGGGCCCGGTCGAGCACCGGCGCCTCCGGCAGGCACACGATGCGGAAGTGGTCGGGTTCGGGCCAGTTGAAGCCCGTGCCGTGGGTGACCAGGACGTGCTCGGAGCGCAGGAGGTCCAGGACGAACTCCTCGTCGCTCGAGATGCCGAACATGCCGCGGTCCAGGCGCGGGAAGCAGTACAGCGCGCCCCGCGGTGCCACACAGCTCACGCCGGGGATCGCGTTGAGGCGCTCGGCGGTCAGGGCCAGCTGCCGTTCGAGTCGGCCGTCCGGGTCCACCACGTCGTGGCCCCACGGTGAGTCCTCGGCCAGGGCGACGGGGATCGCGTGCTGTGCGGGGACGCCGGGGCAGACCCGCATGTTGGACAGCAGGGTCAGTCCCTCCAGCAGATCGGCGGCGTGGGTGACCGGGCCGGTCGCGACCACCCAACCGGCCCGGTATCCACACACCCTGTACGCCTTGGACAGCCCTCCGAAGGTCAGGCACAGCACGTCGTCGCCGGCGGCCCGCGCGGCGTGGTGGTGGCGGGCGTCGCCGAAGAGGACCTTCTCGTAGATCTCGTCGGACAGCAGGACGAGCCCGTGGCGACGCGCGATGTCGGCCATCCCCCGGACGGTGTCGTCGCTGTACACCGCGCCGGTGGGGTTGTTGGGGTTGATCATCACCAGGGCGGTGGTGCGCGGGGTGACCTTCGATTCGATGTCCTCCAGCGACGGGTTCCACCCGTCGGACTCGTCGGCGAGGTAGTGCACGGGCACGCCTCCGGTGAGGTTCACGGCGCCGGTCCAGGTGGGGTAGTCCGGTGCGGGGACCAGGATCTCGTCGCCGGGGTCGACCATGGCCTGCAGGACCAGCGTGATGAGCTCGCTCACGCCGTTGCCCAGGAAGACGTTCTCGGGCGAGACGCCACCGATGCCGTGCCGGCGGTAGTAGTCCGACACGGCCTCGCGGGCGGCGGGGATGCCGCGGGAGTCGGAGTAGGCCTGCCCGGCGGCGAGTCCCGCCGCCACCGCGTCGACGAGCTCCGGCCGGGCGGTCAACCCGAAGGGGTGCATGTTGCCGAGGTTGAGTCGCAGGATGTCGTGCCCCTCGGCCTCGAGGCGCATCGCCTCGGTGAGGATCGGGCCTCGCACGTCGTAGCGCACGTCGCGCAGGCGTCGGGATTGGCGGTAGGTCATCATGGGGACCATCCCACCCCGAAAGTGGTGCACTCGGAAGGTCCATTTTGCGCATTTTCGGAGGACCACTTAGCGGCGGCGTGGGCTACCCTCGGCCCATGGCCCGTACCGCTCGTCCCGGATCGCTGGTGGTGGGCAAGGTGTCGGGCGCTGCGGAGCTGACGGACGCGATCATCGACCTGGTCGCCGCCGGGTCCGTGGCCGACGGCGACAGGCTGCCCTCCACGCGCGCGCTCGCCGAGCAGACCGGACTCTCCCGCGGGACCGTCGTCCGGGCCTTCGACGAACTGTCGGCGGCCGGCTTCGTCGACTCCACCCAGGGATCGGGCACCCGGGTCGCTGCCGGAGCCGGTCAGGCGGCACGGGCCGGGGCGCGGACGCGCGGAGGGGGCCGCACCTCGTCGTCGTCCTCGCATTTGTCCCCGCTGTCGTCCCCGCGGTCATCCGCGCGGGCGTCGTCACCCTCGTCGCCGGTCCCCGAACCCCGTCACGGCCGGTCACCGCGCGATCTACGCCCCGGGATCCCCGACGTCTCCCTCGTCGACGATCGTGCCTGGCGGTCGGCGGTGCGCGCCGCCGCGGCGCAGGGGCTGGCGGGTCTGAACCCGTGGGAGGAGCCGAGTCCGTCGCTACGCACCGCTTTGGCGGGACATCTGCGCCGACACCGGGGAATCGCCGCGGGCGACCCGGTGCTGTTCGACAGTTCGCGGTCGGCGATCGCGGCCCTGTGTGCGGCGTTCGTCGCCGCGCAGCCGGGGCGGGCCGGGGGCCGGCCCGTGCGGTTCCACACCGAGGACCCCGGCTACCGCGGTGCGGTGCTCATGGCCCGGGAGCAGGGCCTGGAGGTGCGGTTCCATCCCGCGCGGCCCGGCGGCCTCGACGCGGCGCGGCTGGGCTCGGAGCCGGCGATCGTGTTCACCACCCCCGCGCACCAGTTCCCGCTGGGGCACCGCATGAGCGTGGACCGCAGGGTCGCGCTGGTGGAGTGGGCACGGCGCACCGGGTCGCTGGTGATCGAGGACGACTACGACGGGGAATTCCGCTACGGCGTCGCCCCGTTGCCCGCGCTGGTGAGCCTGCCCGCGGCGGACGACCACGTCGCCTACGTGGGCACCTCGTCCAAGTCCGTGGCCCCGGACCTGCGCGTGGCGTGGTGCCTGCCGCCGGCGGCGATGCGACGCGAGGTCGAACGCTGGCTCGCCGTCCACCGACGGGGCCCGTCGACGCTGCCCGCCGAGGCGTTGGGCGCCTTCATCTCCTCCGGCGCGATGGACCGGCACCTGGCGCGGGCGGCCCGCGTGTACAGCGACCGCCGCTCCCGGCTCGTGGCGGCGCTGCGCCGGGAACTCCCGGACCTCGAGGTCACGGGTGTGGAGGCGGGTCTGCATCTGTGCGTGGTGCTGCCGGGGTATGACGACGACGAGGTGGTGCGCGAGCTCGAGCGGGCCGGGTGGCGCACTCGGTCGCTCAGCGGGCAGTCCGCGCGGCATGCCGTGTCCGGCCTGGTGCTGAGCTACTCGCGGCTCTCGTCCCGCGACGCGGCCGCGTTCGCGGTGGAGCTCCGAGGGGTGCTGGAGCGGTGGCGAATCGACTGATCACCGCCCGCGGGTGCGTGGACGGTGCTTGAATCCTGACAGCAGTCAACTCACACGAGACGTCGGACCTGGGAGCGGGACACACATGGGGCAAGAGCAGTCACTGGCGGGCAAGGTCGCCTTCATCACCGGCGCCGCACGAGGCCAGGGTCGCAGCCACGCGGTGGAGCTCGCCCGGCGCGGGGCGCGCATCCTCGCGCTGGACATCTGCGAGCAGATCGAGACGGTCCCGTACGGGCTGGGGACGTCCGCCGATCTCGAGCAGACCGTCGCCGAGGTCCGGGAGGTCGGCGGGGAGATCATCGCGGTGCAGGGCGACGTGCGCGAGCCGGCCGACATCGCGGCGGCGGTCGAGCGGTGCCGCGAGGCCTTCGGCGTGCCGGACATCGTGGTGGCCAACGCGGGCATCAACTCCCAGCGCGGCGAGGAGCCGGATCCGCATTCGGCTTTCGTCGACACGATCATGGTCAACCTGGTCGGGGTGTGGAACACCGTGCACGCGATCGCGCCGCTGCTCATCGAGCGCGGCGAGGGCGGCTCGATCGTCCTCATCTCCTCCACCCAGGGCCTCAACGGGCGCGGCGGGGACGGCTCCGGTGCGGCCACCGGGTACACCGCCAGCAAGCACGGCGTGGTGGGGATCATGCGCAGCCTCATGGGTTGGCTCGCGCCGCACAGCATCCGGATCAACACGATCCATCCCGCGGGCGTGCCCACCGCGATGGTGGCCCACGAGGAGATGATGAACTGGTTCGCGAACAACCCCGAGGGCGGCAACATGGGCAACGCGCTGCCCGTGCCGATGCTCGACCCCATCGACATCTCGCGCGCCGTCCTCTACCTGGTCGAGGACTCCGGACGCCACGTCACGGGCGTCACCCTCCCGGTGGACGCGGGGTTCACCGCCAAGTAGCCGGGACCCGCCCGAGCGGGTGCGGGCCCGGGCCTGCGGCTTTACAGTGACCGCACTGGGTCCGCACCGACTTCGTAGGAGACGCACGATGGGCACATCATTCTGGCGACGCACGACGATCGACCCCCCGGTAGCGGAGTTCCCCGAGGGTGAACACGTGGACCTGGTGGTGGTGGGAGCGGGCTTCACCGGCCTGATCACGGCCCTGATGGCGGCCGCCAGGGGCAGTTCGGTGGTGGTGCTGGAGGCTCATACCGTCGGCGCCGGGGCCAGCGGCGCGACCACGGCCAAGGTGTCGGTTCTGCAGGGCACGCGGTTGTCCACCATCCGGTCGCACCACGGGCTCGACACCGCCCGCGCGTACGCCGAGGCCAACCAGTACGGACTGGACTGGTGGGCGGACTTCTCCGAGTCACACGACCTGGACGCGCAGCGGCGGCGGGCCGTCACGTTCTCGCGCAGCAAGAAGGGCACCGCCACCCTGCGCAAGGAGCAACAGACGCTGTCCGACCTCGGCCTGCCGGCCCGGTGGCACGACACGCTCGACGTCCCGTTCCCTGTCCAGGCGGCCGTCGAACTGCCTGATCAGATGCAGATCGACCCGGTGCAGGCGCTCGCCGCGCTCGTCCGGGCGACCGCCGCCCTCGGCGTGCGGATCGTCGAGCACTCCCGCGTCACCGGGCTCAAGGCACAGGGCAGCGGAGACGACGCCCTCGTCGTCGTCACCAGCGACGCCGGGATCCTCACCGCGCGCGACGCGGTCCTGGCCACCGCGTCGCCCGCACTGGACCGCGGCCCGACGGTCGCGTCGATGGAGCCCGAGCGGTCCTACCTCTGCGCGTTCGAATTCCCCGGCGGGCTGGCGGAGGGGATGTACGGCTCGGTCGAGAGCCCGGTCCGCTCGTTGCGGACCGTGCCCGTGGGCGACCGCGAGGTCCTCTTTGTGGGCGGCAACGGCCACCGGACGGGCACGGTCGGGGGCACCGAATCCAAGATCGACTCGCTGCGCGAGTACGCCGCCAAGTACTTCCCCGGCGCCGAGTTCACCCACGGCTGGTCGGCCCAGGACTTCCATCCGGTGACGTTGCTCCCCAAGTCCGGGCCGATGCCGTGGGGGCGCGGCCGGGTCCACTTTGCCGGTGGCTACAGCAAGTGGGGACTGACGGGCGCGCCGGCGGCGGCCGGGATCATGGTGGACCGGCTGGCCGGCCGGGAACCGCGCGTGTCCTTTGGCAAACCCACGGTCGCCGGCATGCTCCGCACGTCGGTGTCGCTGTACAGCGACCTCCCGGTGCAGCTGGCGGCGAGCGCGGTCAAGGCGGCCGTGCGCCCGCCCCGGCCGAGCATCAAGCCGATCGGTGAGGCGACGGGGGACGACGGCGAGACCTGCCGGGTCGGGTTGCTGTGCCCGCACATGGGTGCTGCCCTGAGCTGGAACGAGGCCGAGCGCTCGTGGGACTGCCCGTGGCACGGTTCGCGGTTCTCGGCGTGCGGCGAGCTGCTCGAAGGCCCCGCCACCAGCGACCTCAAGAGGTACGACAAGAACTGACCGTGCAGAGCAGGTGCTCGCTCGTTCGAGTTCCGGGTGAGCCACAGCGGGCGCCCAAGTCCACAGAACGTCCGGCCGACCCTTGAGCGGGCCGAGCCGGAGCGTTCCGAGGTGGGCGGGTCAGGCCGTGGGGAGCATGACCCCGTCGAGGACGTGGATGACGCCGTTGGTGGCGGGCACGTCGGTCTGGACGACGTTGACGCGGTTGCCGGCGCCGTCCACCAGGCTGACGGTCTCGCCCTCGACCTCGACGGTGAGTTCGGCACCCTGGAGTGTCGCGACCTTCTGGCCGTCCATCTCCAACACATCGGCGGCCATGACCTCACCGTCGATGACGTGGAACTTGAGGATCTCCGCGAGGTCGCCTGTGGGGTCGGCGAGAAGCGCGTCGAGCTGGCCCTCCGGCAGGGCCTCAAAGGCCTCGTCTGTGGGTGCGAACACCGTGTAGGGGCCGGGGCCCTTGAGGGTCTCGACCAATCCCGCTGCCCCGAGCGCTTGGGTCAGGGTGGTGAAGTCGCCCGCAGCGATCGCGGTGTCGACGATGTCGCCCGTGGCTGCCGGCGCCGCGGTCGTCTCCTCCGCTGTCGTCTCCTCGGTGGTGGTCTCCTGGGTGGTCATCTCCGTGGTCATGGTGGTCTCGTCCGAAGTGTCATCCGTGCCGCACGCACCGAGTAACACTGCGAGACCGATGGCCCCCGTTACTGCGATCGTCCGCTTCATGAGCAACCTTTCGTTGACGGTCGGGTTGGGTTGGGCCCAGTCTGTGGGTTCGCTGTTCTCCGGGGAAACGGGTGAAATTCGATTGTTGTAGCTCCGTGACGATCGTCGGCGGCCCCACGCGGCTCTGCCGCGTGACGCTCGGAGGCGTGGACCGGCACGCTCCGTGACACCCTGGGGACGTGAAGACGCCGGTACCTGACTATCTGCTCGAGATCCGTGACCTCTGCTCGGTCGGGGCGGACGGTCACCTCGCCGACTACATCCCTGAGCTCGCGGCCGTGGACCCGGACCGGTTCGCCGTGGCCGCGTGCACGATGGACGGCGTCGTCTACACCGCCGGCGACGCGGACGCCGAGTTCACCATCCAGTCCATGAGCAAACCGTTCGCCTACGCGCTCGCGCTGCGCGAGCGCGGGATCGAAGCGGTGCTGGAGAAGGTCGCCATGGAGCCGTCTGGGGACGCGTTCAACCAGATCTCCCTGGAGAAGGTCAGTGGCCGACCTCGCAACCCGATGATCAACATCGGCGCGATCACCACGCACACGATGGTCGGGCCGGTGGGGGCGAGCGAAGCCGAGCGCGACCAATCCCTCGCCGACGGGCTGTCGGCGTTCGCCGGGCGTCGCCTCGAGGTGGACACCGCCGTCCTGGACTCCGAACTGCGGACGGCGTTCCGCAACCGGGCCATGGCCAACCTGGTCCGGGCCGGCGGGATCATCGACGACGACCCCGACGAGGCGGTCCGTGGGTACACCCGCCAGTGCGCCTACCGGGTGACCGTCCGCGACCTGGCCGTGATGGCGGTGACCCTGGCCACGGGCGGGATCAACCCGGTCACCCGCGAGCGCGTGGTCTCGGCGCCGGTGGCCCGGCAGGTGCTCGCGGTGATGACCACGTGCGGGATGTACGACGCGGCCGGCGACTGGATGTCCACCGTCGGGATCCCCGCCAAGAGCGGGGTGTCCGGAGGGATCTTCGGCGCGCTCCCCGGCCAGGTGGGACTGGGCGTCTTCTCCCCGCGGCTCGACGAGCACGGGCACAGCGTGGAGGGGGTGAGGACGTTCGAGCGGCTCTCGCACGACCTGGAACTCCACCTGATGAACACCACCGTGACCGAGGTCGACGCGGTCCGCTCGGTGCGGTTCGACGAGACCACCGGTCGGCGCACCTTCCGCCTCCAGGGCCCCATGACCTTCGCGAGCGCCGAGCAGGTCCTGCGGCGACTGGCCGAGATCCCCCCGGGCCCGGGCGAGGTCACCCTGGATCTGAGCCGCGTGTCGTCGGTGAACTCCAGCGGGCGCCGGATGCTGCTGGAGGCCATGCGGCGACTGGGCGTGGACGGGCACATCGTGGGGCTCGCGGACCCGGGTCGCCGCCTGCCCGCCCCGGACCTCGGCGACGGGACACGGCCGGTCACCCGGCGGGCGGCGCGGTAGACCAGATCGGGCCTCAGCCGGCCAGTGCGTCGCGGACCGTTGTCGGAGCGGTCGTCATCGCGGACTCGAACGCCGCCGCCCGGTGCGAGCGGCTCATGAAGTGGGCGCCCAGGCCCGCGAGGTCGGTGGCCGTGGGCAGGATCGGCACGACGGTGGTCCCGCGCGCGCGGACGGCCTCGATCTCTGCGGCGAGGCCCGCCGACATCGGGCGGCGGAGCAGCCGATGCTCCACCACGCCACCGGTCCCGGGGACACGGACGCCGGGCGCCGAGGCCATCGGGGCGATGACGTAGATCCGATCGGCGTCCTCGGGCGAGAGCAGATCCACTGACGCGGTCGAACTGATACCGCCGTCGACAAAGATCCGGTTCCCGATGGGGACCGGCGTCATCCACCCGGGAGTCGCCCAGGAGGCGCGGAGCGCCTCACTGACGGTGGCGAACGGCGCGCCCGGTGCGCCGAACACGACCCGCTCACGGGCCAGGATGTCGTAGGCGACCATCCGGGCGGCGGGGTGGGGCAGCCAGGCTCCCACCTCGAAGCCCTCGGCCAGCCGCTGCAGCCATCCCATGTCGCCGCGCCCGGTGGGCGCCATGACGGTGAAGGCGGCCAGACCCGAGTGCGTGCGCTGCAGGCCGGAATTGAGCAGGGGTGGCCGGGGCATGGGCGGCCTGCTGGCCGGGGTGGACGCGATGTGCTCACGGAGCCGGCGGTCGTGTGCCCGGCCGCGTTGCATGTCCACCAGCTCGTCGACGCCGACGCCACCGGCCAACAGGGTCACCAACTCCGCCCCGGACGAGGTGCCCTGGAGGACGTCGGCGTTCCGGGGGTCGATGCCGGTCTGCTCGGCGAGGGCGAGCAGAGCCGCGATCGCCCACGCGCTACCGATCGTGCCGCCGCAGCCGATGACGATGGCGGTCCGGCTCATCCGGGGCCTCCTGAAGTGAGACGTGATGGGGTGGTCGGCTCCGTCTCCGGCGCCGCGAGCAGTCAGTCCTGGGGTTCCAGCAGGAAGACGGGAATGGTCCGCTCCGTCTTCTCCTGGTAGTCCCGGTAATCGGAGTACACCGCGACCGCCCGCTGCCACCATAGATCGCGTTCCGCGCCGGTCAGCTCCCGAGCCGTGAAGTCGCCGACCCGGTCCTTGTCCCGCACCTCCACGTGGGGGTCAGCCGTGATGTTCCAGTACCAGACGGGATGCGTGGGGGCGCCGCCCTGGGAGGCGACGGCGGCGTACGAGCCGTCGTGTTCGACTCGCATCAACGGCGTCTTGCGCAGTTTTCCCGACTTGTTGCCGACCGTGGTCACGATGATCACGGGGATGCCGGACAGCTCGGAACCCGAAGCCCCGTCGCTCTTCTCGTACTGCTCGACCTGATCCCGCACCCACTGACTGGGGCTGGGTTCATACTCACCGGTCAACGGCATGGGGACCCCTGTTCCTCGGTAGCGTCCTGCGCGGACGGTCAGCTGTTGTTGAATCTACGCTTAGTCCGGCTACCAACGAGTCGGTGAACCGCCGGATCGCCGTCACCACCGCCAGGTAGCGCACCGACTGCACCGCGTCGAACCCGTACTGCGCACCCGGTAGCTCGGCGTAGATCACGGGATTCGGGGACCCACTCCGCAGGTGCCGCACCAGCCGGCGTGAGCCCCTCACCGGCGTGTATACGTCGGCGGTGCCGTGGATGACGAACATCGGGGGTGCGCCCGCGGCCGGGTGGCGGACCGGGTCGGAGACGTCCTTGGTCGCGGCGCCCAGGCGCCCGTAGTAGCCATAGAGCCCGATCGCGCCCGCGAGGGTCGTGTCGGTGTGCTCGAAGCCCGGCTGGTACCGCGGGTCACCGGCGGTCAGCGCGGTCATCATGGCGATGTGCGCGCCGGCCGAGCTGCCCGCCACCACGATCGGGGCGTCCGCCGGGATGTCGACCCGCGGGCCCTCGGTCCGGATCCAATGGATCAGCCTCTTGACGTCCACCAGATGCTGGGGGAAGCCCCCTTCCGGCGTGGGGGACAGGTGGTAGGTGGTGCTGATCGCGGCCCAGCCCCGGAGCGCGTGGTCGAACAGCATGGCCCGGGACTCCCGGCTCGGCCCGCCCGCACGGAAGTGCCCGCCGTGGATGTGGATGAGCACGCCCCGAGTACGAGCCCGATCGCGACCTCGACCGGTGTAGAGGTCGAAGCGGTTCGCACGCGGCTCGGGCCCATAGGTCAGGCCCTTGCGAGCCTCGACGCCGCGGGGCCGGAGGGGCCACGGCTGGAAGAGCGCCGTGAGCCACGGCGTGCGGTGACGGGTGGCAGAACCCGTCGTCGTCCCGCCTGCTGACACCCGTGCCGTCCGACCTGTCGGCGTGTCACCGGCGCCGCCCGCCCGCACCGGCTCGTCCCGCGCGGATTCCTGCCGCGCGGATTCTCCCCGCGCGGACTCCTCGAACGCGCAGTCCAGCGCGCGCTGCGCAGCGACGTGGCGGGCGAGCAGCGCGATCAGGCCCGCGCAGATCACCACCGCCATCCCGGTGCCCACCAGGTCCGCCGTGGTGACCTCCCCGTGGGCCAGCGCGACGCTCGTCGCCACCGCGGTGTAGATCCCCACGTGCAGCGGCAGCTCTTGGGCGGGGAGACCGACCACCCAGCCCGCGGTGGCCACGGCGAACGGCCTGCGGATCGGGGTGAGCGCGAATGCCGTCCAGAGGGCGGGCGGGATGAGGAGCAGCGGCAGCACGGGTCACGCCTCCGGGTGGGGTGAACGTTCCCAGGCGGCGACGGGGCCGGGGACCAGGTCGAACATCGGGTGGGGCCGCGGGTCGGTCAGCCGGTCGAGCCACGCCGGGTCGCGCACCTCGACCTTGGCACGCAGGTGCTGCCACTCCAGGGCCAGTTGCCCGTCGGTCAGCTCGAGGCGGTCGTCGCCCGCGGGCAGGGCGACCCGGGTGCGGTCGAAGCGATACCCGCGGGCATCGGCGGCGTCGGCGAGGCCGTGGAGCCAGGTGGCGATCCCGGCGACCGGGTCGCGCATTGTGCGGAAGCGCTCCAGCTGCGGGTGATGCCTATACCCCTTGGTGAGCCCGCGGAGTACCTTCTGAGCCAGCAGCCCCTCGCGCCACCCGGCGACCAGCGCGGCGCGGTCGAGCAGGTCGGGATGGATGCTCCACAGGCGCATCCGGCGAGTATAGGGCGGCCGCAGAATGGCTGATGGGCGTGGCGGTTGGGCGTGACGGATGCGCGTGGCGGAGGGGCGTGGCGGCGGCTCGCTGCGGAGACGAGGGAGACCGAGATGACGACGACGACAACGCCAACACTCGCGGGCGTGATGGCGGAGCTCGCCTCGCTCGAAGACCCGGGGATCCGGGAGGTCAACCAGCGGCACGGCGACGACCACGCCGTCAACCTGACCAAGCTGCGCGCGGTGGCCAAGCGTGTGAAGAAGAACCACGACTTCGCACTACAGCTGTGGGGGACTAGTGACTCGGCGGCACGTCTGCTGGCGCTCCTGATCTGCCGGCCCAGGGAGTTCACGCCCGCCCAGTTGGACGCGATGCTGCGCGAGGCGCGAACCCGGAAGGTGCACGACTGGTTGGTCGGCTACGTGGTGATGAAGGGCCCGCATTCCGAGGAGCTCCGCGTGGCGTGGCTGGATGACGCCGACCCGGTGGTCGCCGCCGCCGGCTGGGCCCTCACCGCGGATCGTGTGGTCAAACGGCCCGAGGGCCTGGACCTGCCCGGCCTGCTCGACGTGATCGAGGCCCGGATGGCCAGCGCGCACGAGCGGCTGCAGTGGGAGATGAACACCTGCCTGGCGCAGATCGGGATCGAGAATGCGGACCTGCGCGGGCGAGCGCTGGACATCGGCGAGCGGCTGGGCGTGCTGCGGGACTATCCGACTCCGCCGAACTGCACCTCGCCGTTCGCCCCGGAGTGGATCGGCGAGATGGTGCGTCGCAAGGAGGGCTGAAGCCGCGGGCGGGCGCATCACCCGCGCCGACTACCGACCGCCTCCGCGAGCCGCCGCGCCGCCGCGCCGCCGGCGACCGTTAGCCCCGGCGGAGTCACTCCGTGCAGCCTTTGCCCAGGACGCTCGGCTGCGACGGGGGACTGGGTGACTCCACGCGGATCGCTCGTGGGGATCTGGTCGAGGTACCTGCACTGGTGGTCGAGATTCTTCACATCTGGTCGCGCTGAGTGCTCGGAACACGCTGCCGGAGCGTACGAGGTTTCGAGTAACCGGCTACGAATCTCGACCAGATCTCAACAGTCCTCGACTTTTCATCAGTCCTCGACCAAGCCCGCGGACCCGACGCTCGAGGAGGCGGCACGGCTCGCGATCGCAGCCCAGTACAGCTCGGCGTGGGCTGCGCGCACCGCGCTGTCCTCGGCATCGGCGGTGCGCGCGGGGACCGGCGGGCTCGCGAGGGCGGTCTGCAGGGCCCGGCGGAGCTCAGCGGCCCCGGGATGCTCGGGGTCGTAG
Source organism: Rhodococcus sp. IEGM 1408 (assembly GCF_033142235.1). Classification (NCBI taxonomy): domain Bacteria; kingdom Bacillati; phylum Actinomycetota; class Actinomycetes; order Mycobacteriales; family Nocardiaceae; genus Rhodococcus; species Rhodococcus sp. IEGM 1408. The sequence continues at coordinate 319,183 of NZ_JAWLRW010000001.1, read as the reverse complement.
GAGCCGGCCGGCGGACCCCACTGCTCGAGCAGGCACCCGACCTCTGGGATTACCGGCGGCACCCCCAGGTCGCGGCACAGTTCCAGCCATCCGGAGTGTGTTCCGTGGCGATGCGGCAGGACCAGGGCGTCGAACCCGGAGAGGGACTGGCACAGCTCGTCGTCGGTCAGTAGTTCGTGCGGACGGACCTCGACCTCCGCGCGCGTGGCCAGACGGCCCAACGCGAGCGCGGCCGCGTGGCGGGCGTGGCCGGGATCGCGGGCCGCGGCGAGGGCGTCCGAGCGCACCATCACCAACAGGTTCGCGCCATCGGGGAGAGCGTCCGCGAGCTGCGGCAGCAGGCCCTCGGCGGCGACGCCTGCGCGGAGCGAGCCCAGCACCACGCCCACGGTCTTCCGCTCGGCGGGGGCGTTGGTCGAGGTGGCTCGCTCGCCTTGCTCGGCTCGCTGGGGCCGGTCGGGTTGCCGGCCCCGTTCGTGCCGTTCGGAGCGCTGGAGTCGGTATGGCTCGGTGACCTCGGCAGGCATCAGCCGTGGATGCGGGATGACCTGCGCATCGACTCCCCAGAGCCGCCGGATCTCGGCTGCCGCGCCGGCAGTGAGGGTGATGACCGCACTGGCCCCGCGCACCAGATGCCCTGTCCGCTCCAGATGCGCGGCGGGGTCGGCCTCGTGCGGGTTGGTCAGGTCGTGCACGGTCACCACCAGCGGTAGCCCGCGGTCCCGCACGGCCGAGACGAACCCGGCCACCTGCCCCGGAGTGCGGTGCTCGTAGCCGAAGTGCACGTGCACCACGTCGGCGCCGTCGAGCACCTCGGGTCGACCGGCGGCCTCGAGAGCCGGATGCGGCCACCACCGGGACGGGTCGGCGGGGTCGAGCACAGGATCGGCGAGCACCAGCACCCCGGCTGCCGGGCCGACGGCGTGGCGGACGTAGTCGTGGCCAGCAGGGATGGACCGGACCCGGAGTGCGGGGCGGGCGACACGGGGAACTCGGGGAATCACATCGCCACCGTGCCAGGTCCGGTGGCCCCCGTCATCCCCGACCCCTACCGCCGCCGGCGCTGCTGGAGCCCTGACCTGCGGCGTCCCCTCCCGCCGGTTGCCGGCCCCCCGGGGCCTGCCTACGCTCGGCGCAGTGAAGACCCCCAGCGCAGTGAAGCCGGCCGGCGCAGTCAAGGCCCGGGCGAAGTGAGTACCGCCGACGTCCCCTCCGTCATGGTGATCGGCAACTGCCAGGCCGACGTCTACCGCGACCTGCTGCGTTCCGCTGACGGGGTCGAGGTGACGGATTTGCGGCCCGTGTACGAGATGACAGCCCGGGACGTTCCGGCGCTGCAGGCCGACCTCGCCCGGACCGACGTGCTGATCGTCCAACCCGTCCGGGACGACTACCGCGACCTGCCTCTCGGCCACCGCCAGCTCGCCGCGCAGCTGCCGGCCTCGGCCACCGTCGTGCTGGTGCCCGTGCTGCGGTACGCCGGGCTGCACCCGTACCAGGTGTTGATCCGGCCCCCACACGACCGCTCGCTGGTCCCGCCGATCGCCCCGTACCACGATCTCCGGGCGATCGTCGCCGCCGCGACCGGGGACCGCGACGTGCTGGACGCCGCGCCCGACACCACCCGGGCGCACGCTTCGGCGAACGAATCGGTTGAGGCGCTGCGGTCCCGCGAACAGGCCCACGGAACGCTGACCGCCTCGGACCTGCTCGCCGGCATCCCGCGCTGGCACACCATCAACCACCCGGACCGCCCCACCCTGGCAGAGGTCTTCGACCGCATCCTCGCCGAGCTGCCCGCCGGCATGATCGACCCCCCGCCCCGGATCGGGGACCGCGAACCGCTGGGCGCCACCCGGGCACCCGTGGACCCCGCCGTCGAGCGGGCCCTGGGCCTGCCGGAGACCGGCCCGCGCGACTGGCTGGTCGACGGCGTCGCCGTCCCCACCCGTCAGGTCGTCGATGCTCACCTGACTTGGTACGCAGCCACGCCGGGTGTGGTCGAGGAGGGGCTGCGCAGGCACGCCGCCCGCATCGAGCTCTTGGGCCTGATGTGACCACGCCGCCGACCACGCCGCCGACCACGCCGCCGACCGCACCGCCGACCGCACCGCCGACCGCACCGACGACCCTGCCGCTGACCATCGCGCTGGGACCGCCCGGGCACGGGGTGACCCGCTTCGCCGCCGAGTGCGCCCGCGCCGCCGGGGCCCCGCTGCTCGAGGTGGCGGACGTGGGTTCGCTGCCGGACGCCCTGGCCGCGCTTCCCACCACCCTGCCGACCCTCCGCCCGGCGACACCCCTCCACCTGCACGTCACCGATTCGCTGTTCGGGGCGACGCCGGACCAGGCGGCCGACGCGCTCGAGTCAACGGCCCGGGATCGCCCGATCGCCGTGACCCTGCACGACGTCCCCCAGCCGGCCGAGGGCGCCGAGCGGTGCCGTCGACGCACCCGGGCCTACCAGCGGATCGCGGCGGCCGCGGGCCTGGTCGTGGTGAGTTCCGAGCACGAGCGCACGCTCTGCCAGGCCGCGGGGATCGCCGTCGACGCGGTCATCCCCCTGCCCGTGCCGGACCTGCGCTCGCCCGACCGAGACGAGCCGACCCCGGACGCGCGGTCCGTGGGCGTGTTCGGTTTCCTCCACCCCGGCAAGGCGGTGGACCTGGTGGCGGACGCGGTCGCCGAGCTCGCCGCCGCCGGCGACCGGACCGTGACGCTCAAGCTCCTGGGCGCTCCCGCCGAGGGTCACGAGGACTACGTCCGCGACGCGGTGGACAGGGTGCGGTCAGCAGGGGGCCGAGCGGACGTGACGGGACGGATCGACGACGACGAGCTCGCCCGCGCGCTCGGTGAGGTGACGGTGCCCGTCGCCCTGTTCCGCAACGTCTCGGCGTCCGGCTCACTCAACACCTGGGCCGCCGCGGGCCGCCGCCCGCTGGTCAGCGACTCGGACTACACCCGCGAGATGGAGCAGCGGCGCCCCGGATCCCTGCTGCTCACCGACGGCGCCGACCTCCCGGGCGACCTCCGGAGGTTGCTCGACGATCCCGCGCCGACCCGCGTCGACGTGCCCGAACCCGGCCTGACCGAGCTCGGCCGGGCGTACCTGCAGGTGTGGGAACAGTGGTCGGCGTGAGTGTGAACCTGGCAACCGTGAACGCGGCAACCGTGGACCCCGCGACAGCCAAGCCCGTGACCGTGGACGTGGTGATCCCGTACTACCGGGACCAGCGGATGCTCGACCGGATCCTCGCCGCATTGCGCCACCAGACCGGACTCGCCGCGCCGCCGCGGGTGATCGTCGCCGACGACGGATCGCCCACCCCGCCGGCCGTCCCGGCCGGGGTCACGGTGGTCCGGCAGGACGATCGTGGTTTCCGGGCCTCGGCCGCCCGCCATCTGGGCGCCGGAACCGGGGACGGCGAGGTGCTGCTGTTCCTCGACGGTGACACCGTCCCCGGGCCCGATTACGTGGCCGCCCTTCTCGCCGCGCTCGACGGCAACCCGGACCTGCTGGTGGTGGGTCGGCGCCGGTACGGGCGGTTCGCCGAGCCGGTCGAGGACCGGCCCCGCGGGGACATCGACCTCGACTCCGATGTTCACGCGGACATCGACGCTGACACCCACGTCGCGGAGGTGCTCCCGGACCCGGACTGGCCCGCGGCGTTCTACGCCGAGACCGATGGCCTGACCCGCGGCGAGGGACAGTCGGGCGCGGGACTGTGGCGCGGCGTCCTGTCGGCGGTGTTCGGCCTGCACCGCCGGCTGTACGACGTGGCCGGCGGATTCGACCCCGACATCGTGGGCTACGGCGGCGAGGACTGGGACCTGGCGTGGCGCTGCGAACAGGTCGGTGGCCGGTTCCGCTACGTGCCCGAGGCCGTGGCCTGGCACGACGGCCCGGATTGGGGCGGCCGCGCCGGTGCGGGAGGAGAGTCGGACGACCCGGAGCACCTCGCGCAGAAGAACGCCGAGACCGCCCGGCTGGCCCCGCTCATCGCCAATCCGCTGACCCGGCCCGCGGGCGGGATCTTTGCCCTCCCGCTCGTCGCGGTACACATCCACGCCGCGAACGGCGGGGCCGGGTTCGCAGTCGCGGGAACCGGGGCGGTGGCGGCGACCTGCGCCTCGCTCCTGCACTGGGCCGACGTGGCGGTCACTGTCGACCCCGCCACCGCCGGCCGCGCCACCGCCGACCCCGCCACATCCGACGCCGCGGTGATCGCCGAGCTCTTTGCCGCCGACCCCCGGGTCAGACTCGACCCGCGTGGCCCGTGGTGGGAACCGGGGAGGGCGGGGGCGGGTCCTCGTCGTCGTCCAGAGGTCCTGGTCGACATCCACCGTCCCTGCACGCTCGGCGCGCTGGGCCTCCAGCGGCTCCGCGAGCTGTGCCCCTCGGTGGGGAGCGTGACCCTGGTCGACGAGGGCCGCGTCCTCGCGCAGGTACGCAGCTCGCGCGCCCTGGCCCGCGAGCAGGTGTGGGGTGTGAGCCCCGGCGCGACGGCCGGGATCCCGGCGTCGGAGGTAGGGGTCAGGCCTCTCGGTGCGGACGGCGCGGGGGTGAGACTCGAACGCGTTCTGGGCGGTTGGTGACATGCCTGGTCACTCGGCTGGTACCCCTCCGGTGGCGGGTGGCCCCCCGGGGGGCCACCATCGTAGATTCTGGAACAACTGGATCAGCCGGAACGGCCGAGACTCGAGGGGGATCGTGGGCGCCCAGAACAACGAACCGTTGGACATCGCGGTGATCGCGCCGTCGCGCTTCCCCATCCGGGAGCCCTACGCCGGCGGCCTCGAAGTGGTGGTGGCCAAGGAGGTCAGAGCCCTGCGTGAGCGCGGGCACCGCGTGACGCTCTTCGCCGCCGAGGGAAGCGACGGCCACGAGCCACGGTTCGAGTTCACCACGATGGCCTCCGCGGCCGGGTTCGGCGACAGCTTCTACCCCCCGGGCGGGTACGAGTCCGACGCCGCCGAGTTCCACCGGTTGATGGATCACCTGGCCGTGTCGCAGTTCGACGTGATCCTCAACCACAGCCTCAGCCACGTTCCCCTGCTCCGGGCCGTTGACGTGGGCGCGGAGATCATCACCACGCTGCACTGTCCGCAGTTGAGCGCGATGCAGGAGGCCTTTGACCAGCAGGGTTCGGCTGCGGGCCGGGTCCTGGCGGTCAGCCGCTCCGTGCTCAAGACGTGGCGGCTGCCCCGCGGCGCCGAGGTGATCCCCAACGGGGTGGACACGCGGATCTGGCGGCCGCAGCCACATCTCCAAGCCGCCGAGTCCCAGTCCCCGCGTGGTGCTGCCGAACCGCCGCGCGCGGTGTGGAGCGGGCGGATCGTGCCGGAGAAGGCCCCGCACCTGGCGGTCGACGCGGCCCTCCGCGCCGGGCTGACCCTCGACCTGGCCGGGCGCATCGGCGACAACATCTACATGCGTGAAGTCCTGGCACCGCGCCTGCGTCGCGCCGGGAACGCCGTCCGCGTGCACGGGGCGCTCGGTTGCGACTCACTCGTCCCGCTGGTCGCCGGAGCATCGGTCGCGCTGGTGACCCCCTGCTGGGAGGAGCCGTTCGGACTGACCGCGGTCGAGGCCCTGGCCTGCGGCACCCCGGTCGTCGCGCTGGCCCGCGGTGGGATCCGCGAGATCCTCAGCGGCCAGCCGGGCGTCGTGCTGGTGGAACCCGGACGGGACCCGGCCTCCGGGCTGGCCGCGGCCATCCCCACCGCCCTGACCCGGGATCGGGCGGCCACCGCGAGGGCCGCCGCCGCGACGTTCTCCCACGAGACCCGGATCGACCGGGTGGAAGCCCGGTTGCGTGGGCTGCTCGTCGGGGCGGCCTCGTGATCGGTGTCTACGCCCACCACCACGGCAGCGGACACCTCCAGCGGGCTCTGGCGGTGGCCGCGACCGTCGACGACGAGGTCACCATCCTGACCTCCGCCCCGGTCCCGCCGGAGTCCAACCCGGACCCCGACCGGATCCGCGTCCTGCCACTCCCGCTCGACCACGACGGGAAGGGTGTGCTGGCCGAGGCCGTCGACCCGGCCCTCGAGCGCGCCGCCGACCGGACCCTCGAACCGACCGCCGGCGGTCGCCTGCACTGGGCCCCGCTCGGCCATCCGGGGCTGCGACGGCGGACGGCACTGCTCACCGAGTGGATCGACCGCAACGCCCCGTCCGTCATGTGGACCGACATCTCGGTCGAGATCACCCTGGCCGCCCGACTGACCGGGACACCCGTGGTCTCCACCGTGCTCCCGGGCCTCCGCGACGACGCCCCACACGCCCTGGCCCACGGGGTCTGCTCGGCGCTGGTGGCCGGCTGGCCGCGCTCGGCGGGAGCGCCCGTTCCCACCGGCGCGAGCCGGCCGCTCGTCCCCGTCGGCGGAGTCTCCCGGTTCGCCGGCCGCGACCCGGACCCGTCCGCCCGGGGACACGGCCGGCCCCGCGTGCTGCATCTGCAGGGCAGCGGCGGCGACGGCCGGGACGCCCGGTGGGGCGCCGTCCGTGACCAGTTCCCCGACGTGGAGTGGGTCGAGCTCGGCGGCCCCGGCGGCAGGTGGGTGGCCGACCCGTGGTCCGAGCTTTGCCGCGCCGACGTGGTGATCAGTGCCGCCGGCCAGAGCTCGGTGGCCGACCTCGCGGCCGCCGATGCCTACGTGATCGCGGTTCCCGAGGAGCGGCCCTTCGCCGAACAGGACGCCACCGCCGCCCAACTCGAGCGCCTCGGTCACGGCGCGGTGGTCGGGCGGGGCGACCCCGCCCGGGAACTCGCGCGCGTCGTGCGACGGACCCTCGAGCGGTCACGGTCGGCCGCGGGCGCGGGCTCCGGCCTGCGCCGGGCCTGGGAGATCGACGGCGCGGCCGAGCGGCTGGCGGCGGTGCTCGCCACCGTTGCACTGGGGCCTGTCGCACTGGGACCTGTTGCGTCGGAGCCTGTGGCGCCTGGACCGGTGGCGCCGGTGACGGAAGCTGTGGCCTCGGCAGCGGCGGGCGGCCGATCGCGATGACGTCGCAGCGCGCGACGCCGCCGGTGGCCGTGGTGACCGTGTGCACCCCGGGCCGCGCGGAACATCTGCGCTCCCAACGACGGGCTCTGGCCGCTCACCTGCCCGGGGCCAGGCACGTAGTGGTGCTTCCCGAGCGGCCCGGCAGCGCGGAACTGGCAGCTGAGCTGTCCGCGGACGGGGCGATCACGGTGGAGATCCCGGCCGGACCCGACCTGCCGGTGGCCCGGTGCCGCAACCTGGGCGGGGATCGGGCGGCCGGGCTCGGTGCCGACCTGATCATCTTCCTCGACGTGGACTGCATGCCCGGCCCGGAACTCGGCGACCGCTACGCCGAGATCCCCGCCGGTGCCGTCGGTCTGGGTCCGGTCACCTACCTCCCCGAATCCGCGGGAGCGCCCGACCCGGCCGAGCTGGCCTCCTTCACCGACCCGCACCCGGCCCGACCGTTCCCCGCTCGCGGTCTGCAGCGGCTGGGGCGCACCGAGTTCGGCATGTTCTGGTCGCTGTCCTTCGCCCTGCACGGTGCCCTGTGGAAGAGGATCCGGCTGGAGTTCGGCGGGTTCGACGAGGTGTACACCGGGTACGGCGCCGAGGACACCGACTTCGGCCGCCGCCTGCTGTACCGGCGGATCCCGGTGGCGCTGGTCGGGGGCGCCCACGCCTATCACCGGTGGCATCCGGTATCCGACCCGCCGGTGGATCACCTGGAGGACCTGCTGCGCAACGGCGCGCACTACGCCGAGCGCTGGGGCGAGTGGCCGGCGCCGGGCTGGTTCGAGGAATTCGAGCGTCAAGGACTCGTCCGCCGCGACGGCGACGGGTGGGTGGCGGCGCCCATCGAAAAGACAGTTCCGAACGCATCGCCCGAGTAAGGGGTGCGCGGAACGCTCTTCTCGATGGCAGGCGAGCGGGCGCTGCAGGGCAGTGGCCCGCAGCGCCTGCGGGGTCAGCCCAGGAACGCCTGGTCGGACAGGGTGGCGCCCTTGATCTTGGTGAATTCGCGCAGCAGGTCCTGCACGGTGAGCTTGGACTTGGTCGCGGCGTCTGCCTCGTAGACGATCCGCCCCTCGTGCATCATGATGAGCCGGTTGCCCAGGCGGATGGCCTGCTCCATGTTGTGCGTGACCATGAGGGTGGTGAGCCCGCCGGTCTCGACGATCCGCTGGGTGAGCGTGGTGACCAGCTCGGCGCGCTGGGGATCGAGCGCGGCGGTGTGCTCGTCCAGCAGCATGATGCGCGGCTGTGTGAACCCGGCCATGAGCAGCGACAGCGCCTGCCGCTGACCGCCGGACAGCAGCCCGACCTTGGCGGTGAGCCGGTCCTCGAGACCCAGCTCCAGCATGGCGAGCTGCTCCACGAACTGCGCCCGGCGCTTCTTGCTCAGTCCCGGACCGAGCCCGCGTCGCTTGCCGCGCAGGAACGCCAGCGACAGGTTCTCCTCGATGGTGAGGGTGGGAGCGGTCCCGGCGAGCGGATCCTGGAAGACGCGGCCCACGTACCTGGCCCGCTTGTGCTGGGGCAGCCGGTTGACGTTCTTCCCGTCGATCTCGATGCTGCCGCTGTCGGCGATGAGCCGGCCGGATACGGCGTTGAGCAGTGTCGATTTGCCGGCGCCGTTGGAACCGATCACGGTGACGAAGTCGCCTTCGGCCATCGTGAGGCTGAGCTGGTTGAGCGCGGTGCGCTCGTTGACCGTGGCCGGGAAGAAGGTCTTGGACACGTCGGTGACGGTCAGCATCGTCACGCCTCCTTGGTGCCGGTCGCGGCGGCGTCGGCGGATTCGGGGCCTGCGTCGACGGCGGTCCCCGCGCCTGCCGATGCACGTTCGTTCGCGGCGCTCGTCGTCGTCGACCTCCGACTGAACCGTCCACCCACGCCCTTCCACCTGGGCGCCAGCAGCGCGATCACCACGAGTACGGCGGTGATGGCCTTCATGTCGTTGGGGTTCAGGCCCACCTCCAGTGCCACGAAGATGATGAGGCGGTAGAGCACGGCGCCCACGATCACGGCGAACACCGCGAGGATCAGCTTGCGCTGGCCGAGGATCGCCTGGCCCAGGATGACCGAGGCCAGGCCCACCAGGATGAGGCCGATGCCCATCGAGATGTCGGCGAACCCGGAGTACTGCGCGATGAGCGCGCCGCACATCCCCACGAAGCCGTTGGACAGGGCCAGCGTGAGGGTCTTGGTGAAGTCGGTGGAGACGCCCAAGGAGGAGATCATGGGGCCGTTGTCGCCGGTGGCGCGGATCGACAGCCCCAGGTCGGTGGTGAGGAACCAGACGACGACGAGGCCCAGCAGGACCACGACCAGCGCGAGGACGGCGACGCCGCCCCAGGTGCCGAGGATGCCCGCCTCCTTGAGGGGGGTGAACGCGGTGTCCCGACGCAGCAGGGGGACGTTCGCGCCGTCCATGATCCGCAGGTTGACCGACCACAGCGCGATCATGGTCAGGATGCCGGCCAGCAGGCCGTCGATCTTCCCCTTGGTGTGCAGGAGCCCGGTGACCGTGCCGGCCAGGAACCCGGTGACGAAACCCGCGAGGGTCGCGAGCACCGGGTTCCAGCCGGCGAGGATGGCCATGGCCGCGGTGGCGGCGCCGGTGGTGAAACTGCCGTCGACGGTGAGGTCGGGGAAGTTGAGCACACGGAAGGTCAGGTAGACCCCCAGCGCCATGACCCCGTAGATGAGGCCTACCTCGACGGCCCCGATCACTTGCGCTCAGCCTCGGCGAGGATGTCCTCGGGGATGGTGACGCCCTGACGCTCGGCGGCGGCCTCGTTGACGACGTAGGTGAACTCGGTCGCGGTCTCGATCGGCATGGTGGCCGGGTCGGCGCCGTCACGCAGGATGCGCAGCGCCATCTCGCCGGTCTGGCGGCCCAGCTCCGTGTAGTCGATCCCGAGGGTGGCGATGGCGCCGCCCTCGACGGTGCCCGACTCCGCGGCGATCACGGGAATCTTCTTGGTCTCGGCGATCTGCACGAGCGAGGAGATCCCGGAGACGATCATGTTGTCGGTCGGGACGTAGATCGCGTCGACGTCCCCGAGGGCCTCGACGGCCTGCTGGATCTCGTTGACCGTGGTTACGGTCTGGGTCTGGATCTCCAGGCCCAGCGGACCGGCGGCTTCCTTGGCCTGGTCCACCTGGACCTGGGAGTTGACCTCCCCGGAGGCGTAGACGATGCCGATGTTCTTGGCGTCGGGGACGATCTTCTTGAGCAGCTCGAGCTGCCGCTCGATCGGCGCTGCGTCCGAGGTGCCGGTGACGTTGGCGCCCGGCGCCTCCATGGAGTCCACGAGCTCGGCCGAGACCGGGTCGGTGACCGCGGTGAACAGCAGCGGGATGTTGATGATGTTCTGCGCCATCGCCTGGGCGGCCGGGGTGGCCACGGCCAGGGTCAGATCGAGGTCGTCGGCCGCGAACTGCTGGGCGATGGTCAGCGCGGTGGCCTGCTCGCCGTTGGCGTTCTGCTCGTCGAACTCCGCCTCCACACCGGCATCGGTGAAGGCCTGCTTGAAGCCCGCGGTGGCCGCGTCGAGCGCGGGATGCTGGACCAGTTGGTTGATGCCGATCTGGTAGCTCTCCGCGCCCCCGTCGCCCTGGGAACCGCCGCCTGAGCAGCCGGTGAGGACGAGCGCCGACGTGGCGACCAGTCCGGTGATGAGCTTCGCGCGAGTGGATGCCATGTGCCATGCCTTGTCTACGGTTGTCTGCGGTTGTCTGCGTTCGTCTGCGTCTCACGTACGAACATGAGGGGACGGATGCCTGAACGGTGCTGGCACATGAGGGTACTAGGTCTCACCGACAGGGTGACCCCGGACTCACCTGCCGGGCAGCTGTTCCGGTTCTGATTCCGCGAGATCGCGTTTCCAGGTCCGGAACCCCTCCTCGGTGCGGCCCCGGCGCCAGTAACCGGAGATCGAGGCGCGATCGGACGGGAGCCCGCGCTCCTTCCGCAGATAGGGGCGGATGTGCTTCATGACGGTCTCCGCCTCGCCGTGCACGAACACCTGGACGTCGCCTTGCGGCCACGCCATGCCGCGCAGGGCGGCGACGAGCGGGGCGTCGCCGTCGATCACGCCGTCGCCGGCAGCTGCGGAGGAGGCGCCGCGGTGCAGCCAGGTGATGTCGATCCCCGCAGGGGCGGTCAGGTTCAGCTCATCCGAGGGGCCGCCGACCTCGAGGAACACCGCACCACGCGCGTCGGCCGGCAGGGACTCCAGGGCGGCGGCGATCGCGGGGACCACGGTCTCGTCCCCGGCCAGCAGGTGGAAGTCGGCCTCGGGGTCGGGGCGGTAGCCCCCGCCCGGGCCACGGACCACGACGTCTGTTCCCGGGGCGACCGAGCGGGCCCACGGGCCGGCGACACCGTCGTCACCGTGGACGACGAAGTCGATCCAGATCTCCCGGGCCGCCGGGTCGACCCGACGCACGGTGTAGGTGCGCACCACGGGACCGTCCACGGAGGGCAGTTCGATCTTGACGTAGCTGTCGGTCTCCGCGCGGGCGGCGAAGGTGTCGAACCCCGTGCCGCCCAGGACCACCCGCACCAGATGGGCGCTCACGGTCTCCGTTCGGAGGACGGTGAAGGTGTTCGAGGGAGGGCTCTTGCGTTCGCGGGCCACGGGGGGACTCCTTTGTGTTAGGTGACCCTATCCTGCCAGGCGGTGCCGGATGTCGGACGGACCCGGGGTGGCCGCCCGCCCGCTCACAGCCCCAGTTGCTGCATCCGCGCCGAGATCCTGAGGTCCGTGCTCACCACCGGGGCCTCCTTGTCCACCCAGGAGTCGCCGCCGAAGTACATCTGGAAGATCTTCTCCGCCGTGCGCGTGGCCAACGCCTGGGTGGACAGCGTCGGGTTGGGTCCGCCCAGGGAGTTGGCCAGGGCCGAGTTGTCGGCGATGAACAACCGCTTGACCCACCGCGACTCCGCGTTGGCGTCGAGCACCGAGTCCCTGTCGGACTCACCCATCCGCATCGTCGACTGGACGTGCAGGAGCAGCGGCGCCCAGTCCATCCGGTAGACCTTCCTGGCGCCGGCCGCGCGCATGATCTCGGCAGCCTTGCGGACCATGAACTCCCGGTTCTCCTGCGTCCGCGCCGTCCGGCCGCGCAGGGACACATCGACCTTGGCCGGCGTGCCGTTCTCGTCGGCGGGGAACAGTGACGGGGTGATCCGGTTCTGCGCCTCCACGTGGTCGTCGGTGATCACCAGGAAGTTGAGCAGATGGTCGATCCCGCCCATCATCAGGTCCTTGAGTTCGTTGCCCACCAGGCGCCCGGAGGGCCCGTCCCACGGACCGTACAGGCCGCGCCCGTTGTCGTAGTGCCCGCGAGTGCCGGAGTCGGACAGGCTCAGGGTGAACGCCTGGATCCCCGGGCCCAGCCCCACGTTCTCGATCCCGCCCCGCCCCGGGTAGTCCATCCGGGCGGCGGAGTTCGCACCCTTGGAGTTGCCGGTGTACTCGTCGAAGCTGCCCACCACCCAGTCGAAGTGGTGGTCGGTGTGCCCTCGACCCACCCAGTCGTTGGGGTTGGGCAGACCGCTGTTGAACCACAGCCGCGGGCTCTCGGTGGACCCGCCGGCCAGCACCACGACCTGCGCGTCCTCGGAGAACGTCTCGCCGGTGGAGTTGTCCCGCCAGCTCACCCCCCGGGCCACGGTGTGCGGACCCTGGACCTCGTGGCGGATCTGTCGGACGAACGCGTCGGTGATCAGTTCGAACGGCCTCCCGCCGGGGCGGACGGCGTCGGCGGTCAGGCCGAGCGGGACGTAGCTGTTGTCGGTGGAGCGCTTGGCAAACTGGTTCCGGGGCGCCTGCAGCGGCGCGTAGCAGCCCTGGAAGCAGTGCCCGCAGAACGTGCACCCGGTCGCGGCCGGGTAGGTGAGCAGGTCGGAGACGTCGGTGCGTCCGGCGTTGCCCCCGGGCTGCAGGATGGCGTTCTGCTGGGGCCGGAATGCCGGGCGGGTGGTGTTCCGGGAGGTCTGTACGGGCAGCCCGACCGCCTCGCACCCGCGGAACATGAGCGCCTCCTTGGTGCCCATCGCCGCGGTCTCCACGGGCAGCGTCGCCTCGGCCCATTCCAGGTACGGCACGAACTCGTTGTAACCGAACGGGAACCGGTGCGCGGTGTCGTACTCGGCGGCGTCCGGTCCGTCGTAACCGCGGAAGACTCCCGGCATCGGGCGGGGACTGTTGCCGTAGTAGTGCTGGGTGGTGCCACCGACGCCGGAGAGCTGCCAGACGAAGAGGTTGGTGGTCCACTCCCGGAACCAGGCGGGCTTGCTCCGGTCCTCGGGGCCGAAGCGCAGGAAGCCGTTGTTGGGGTTGTTGGCGTCGTTCTCCGCATGCGACCACTCGGTGGCCGGGTCGGCCTGCCGCGGCCCGCCTTCGAGGACCAGGACGTCGAGTCCGCGTCCGGCCAACTCCGCCGCGACGACCGGGCCGCCGCCTCCTGCTCCGATCACAATTACATCACGCATCTGCCGGCACCTCCGTCCGATCCTGGTAGTAGCCGAGGAGCTCTGGGTGCCCGTCGACCAGACCGCCTGGTCGGTATCCGGTGAGGTCCCAGGGGACCGGGCGGGGTTCGACCTGCTTGGTGACCGGGTTGTAGTTGTTCATCTCCGAGTAGGTGCCGAACGCGGTCCCCTCGAGGAGGATGCCGCCCGCGAACCGGAGGAAGCCGGAGGCGCTGGCCCGGAGCGGGACGGGCAGGGCCGCGTCGAGGATGGAGACGAGCTCCGGCACCGGCCCCTCGATGCCCGCGAGGACCCGGCACTTGTCCGCGAGGGACAGGCGGGAGAACGGGGAGCCCAGCGGCCCGACCAGCGACCCGGGATTCGCGAGCAGGGCGCCGAGGTTCAGCAGCAGCGCCACGGGCAGGGACAGCGGCAACACGCGGTCGCTGTAGACGTATCCGAGCACCTGGTCGATGCGGCGACCGTCCGGTTGGGTCAGCCCGAGGAACGGCTGGGCCTGGACTCCCAGGTCCGACAGCGCCTCGCTGAGCCCCAGGGCGAGGGGCCGGGAGAGCTGGTCGCCCATCGCGAGGTAGTTGTCGAACAGGTCCTTCATGAACTCGCCGCCCCCGATCTCGATCGGTCCGGGGTCCGGGCGCAGCGTGCCCTGCTGCCGCGACCAGTCGTCGGGGCCGGGCATCACCATCACGCACAGTCCGCGCATCGTGTCGAGCGAGAAGGCTTCGACGGCGTCGAGGGCGGCGCTACCGGTGCCCTGCGCACCAGCTCGGCTGACCAGGCCCGATGTGTGATCCAGCGTCCCCGGCAGTGCCACCCCCGCGGCGACGAACGTCCCGAGCATGGACGCTCGCGCGAGAAACGCCCTCCGATTGAACTGCTCCATTGCCACGGCCCCCCCGTATCGCAGTGGGGCCACGCTAACGGTGTGACGGGCGTCACGCTACCGCTTCTAAGAATCTCCTTCCGCGCACACGAGGAGCTCTCCGTCCGCGCCCGGCCGGGCCCCGTGCTCGGCCAACCGCACCGCCAGCTGGTCGAGCGGCGGGTTGTGGTGGCCCAGGTGCACGGCCACCACCTCGGTGTGGTCGTCGACGGCCCCGGCGGCCCACAGCGACCGGATCATGTGCCCGAACCGGTCCAGCCCGAGATGGGCCTGGGAGATGTCCTCGCGGTCGCCGAGGGTCTCCTCCAGGAAGACCGCGTCGAACCCTGCCCCGCGCACGACGTCGAACCACTCGCCCGGCCACGGACCGGTGTCGGTGGCCCAGAGGATGCGCGCGCCGTCGGGGCCGGTGACGTCGTAGAGCACCGCGTCGCCGTCGGTGAAGACGCGGTGCCGGGCGGGCAGGACCCGCACGTCGTAGGCGCCCACCTGGAGACGGTCCCCGGCGGCGACGACGACGAGGTGGACCGGGTCCTCGGGCCCGATCCAGGGCCGGCACAGCTCGAGGGCGTCCGCGGGGCCGATCACCTCGAGCGGTCCGGACCCGGGGACCCAGGAGCGGGAGAGCAGGGCCTGGGGGCCGAGGTGATCGGAGTGGGCGTGCGTGAGGAGCAGATGTCTGACCCCCGCGAGGGTCCGGCCGTGACGCGACGCGGCCCCCGGCACCTCGGGCCCGCAGTCGATCAGCAGCTCGTCGTCGACCAGGGCGGCGGTCTGGCCGCGCACCTCCCCGCGCCGCAGGGCGTCCAGGCAGGAACCGCAGCGGCAGAACGGGTTGGGCCACCCGTCGGCCGCTCCGGTTCCCAGCAACACGATCTCCATCAGGAGCCGGGCCGGTTCTCGCGCAGCGGCAGCACCGCGCGGCCGTCGCGGCGGTCCAGGACCTCGACGCGGGCGTCGTACACCTGGGCCAATCGGTCGACGGTGAGCACGTCCTCCCCGGTCCCGTCGGCGACGATCCGCCCGGCGTCCAGGAGCACCAGGCGCTCGCCGTAGTGCGCGGCGGAGGTGAGGTCGTGCATGGCGGCGACCACGGTGAGGCCGCTCTCCCGGCGCATCGAGTCGACCAGGTCGAGCACCTGCTGCTGGTGCCCGATGTCGAGCGCGCTGGTGGGCTCGTCCAGCAGCAACACCCGGGGCTCCTGCGCCAGCGACCGGCCCAGCACCACCCGCTGGAGCTCGCCCCCGGACAGCGTGGTGGCGATCCGCGGCGCGAGGTCGTGCAGTCCCAGCCGGTCGATCACGCGCTCGACCACCTCGTGGTCGTGGGCGGACTCGCTGCCGAAGCGGGGGATGTGAGGGGTGCGGCCCAGGCGGATCAGCTCCCGCGCGCTCACGCCCTCCGGGACGATCGGGCGCTGCGGCATCAGCGCCACGGTCCGGGCCACCGTCCGGCGTCCGGCTCGGCGCGGCGCGAGGCCGGTCACCCGGACCTCCCCGCGGGCGGGGATGAGCCCGGCCAGCGCGTAGAGCAGCGTGGTCTTGCCGGAGCCGTTGGGCCCGACGAGCGAGATCCAGGACCCGGCCGTCACGGTCAGGTCGACCCCGTGGAGGACGGGGACCCCGCCGCGGGCCACATGCAGGCCGCGGCAGTACAGGGCTGGGGACTCCTCCGGAGCGGCGGTCACAGGTGCCCCCGGCTCCGGCGCAGGACAAAGAGGAAGAAGGGGGCGCCGATCGCGGCGGTCACCACCCCGATGGGCAGCTCGGCCGGGCTCATGGCGGTGCGGGCGACGATGTCGGCGAGGATGAGGAAGGTGGCCCCGACCAGCAGCGACAGCGGGAGGAGGAGCCGGTGGCCCGGGCCGATCACCAGCCGCACGGCGTGGGGGATGACGATGCCCACGAACCCGATCAGGCCGCTCACCGACACCACCGCGGCCGTGCCGAGCGTGGCGACGCTGATCAGGACAAGCCGTACCCGGGCCGGGGCGATGCCGAGGGTGGAGGCCTCGACGTCGCCGACCGCCATCACGTCGAGGGTGCGCCGGAACAGGGCGATCACCGCGACGGACACCGCGACGTACGGCAGCACCGTCCACACCTGCGACCACCCGTCCGTGCTGAGCCGGCCGAGCATCCACGAGTACACCTGCCGCAGGGTCTCGTCGTGGCGCTGCATGAAGAAGGTCTGGATGGCGCTGGCGAACGCGGCCACGGCGACGCCGGCGAGGATGATGACGACCTCGGTCCGCCCGCCACCGACGCTGCGGCCGAGGGCGTAGGTGGCCATCACCGCGATCATGCCGCCGACAAAGGCGGCGGGGGGCACCATCGCCGAGCCCAGCGCGCCGCCCACGACGATCGCCAGGGTCGCGCCCAGCCCCGCGCCGCTGGACACGCCCAGCAGGTACGGGTCGGCGAGCGGGTTCCGGAAGACGCCCTGGTAGGTCGCCCCGGCGATCGCCAGCATCGCGCCGACGATCCCGCCGAGCACGACGCGCGGGATCCGGATCTCCCACAGGATCACCTGCTGGCGCAGCGAGAACCCCGAGTCGACGTCCACCAGAGGCACGCGGCCGATCAGCTCGAGCAGGACCCCGCGGGGGGTGAGGCCAGCCGGGCCGACCAGGGTGCCCGCCAGCAGCGCCACCAGGAAGAGCAGCGTCGCCCCGCCCAACACCAGGGCGTGGCGGAGCGACGACTGGGTCACGAGGCGGGCTGCGTCTCGGGCAGCTGGGCATCCCGGGGCAGCGCTGCGACGATCGCGGCCACCTCGCGCAAGAAGTCCACCACGCGCGGTCCCCACCGGCTCGCCAGGTCCTCGTCGACCACGTACACGCGGTCTTCCCGGACCGCGGTGAGCTCACCCCAACCGGCCCGCTCGGCCACGACCTCGGGGGTCATCCCGCAGCACTGGCCGTCGGCGAGCAGGATCAGGTCCGGGTCGGCCTCGAGGATCAGTTCCTCGGACAGCTGCGGATAGCCGGTGCTCCCCGTGGCGATGGAGGTCAGCCCGAGCAGCGAGTAGAGCTGCCCGATGTAGGTGTCGTCGGTGACGGTGTAGAAGGTGTCGTCGAGCTCGTGGAAGTACGTCAGCGGCGTCTCGCGCCGGGGGACCGACGCGACGATCTCGTCGATCTCGCCCTGCATCCGGGAGACCAGTTCGGCGGCCTCTCCGATGTGCCCGGTGGCGGCGCCGACCTGCTCGAGCTGGGTGTAGGTGTCGTCGAGGGTCTCCCCGGCGGGCAGTAGCAGCACGTCGACGCCGGAGCGCTCGAGTCCGGCCACGATGTCGCCGGTGTCGTCCGTGGCCAGCACCAGGTCCGGCTGGTAGCCCAGGATCGCTTCGAGGTTGGGGGTGTAGCCCGACAGCTCGGTCACCGGGGCGCCGGCGGGGAAGTCCGAGCGGTCGTCCACCGCGACCACCTGGTCGCCGGCGCCGACCGCGTACAGCATCTCGGTGGTGGTGGGGCTGAGCGAGATGATCGCCTGCGGCTCGGCTGAGGTTGAGCTCGAATCCGGGGCGGTGGCGGTGGCATCGGTGGCCGGGTCGTCGGCGCCGGTGCAGGCCGTGGCGACGAGCGCGACGGCGGTCAGAGCAGACAGTAGTGCTCGGGCTCGTGGGTGGCGCATGACATCCTCCGGGAGTCGGAGGACGAAAACAGCACGGCTGCGGCGCGGACGCCGCGGCACGCAACCGTCCTTCGTCCGAGGTCAGTTCGTACGGCGCCGCGGTACCGGCCGACCTGGCTCGCCCGCCGAGAGGCGGGATCACAGTTGCGGGACAGCGTCGGATTCACACCGACTTCCGCCGCGTACCACGGTCGTCCGGCGCTGGGCCGGACCATCCGATCCTAGCCCCCGCCTGCGGAAAACGCAGGTCCGGCTCCGCTCACCTCACCCGTCCAGCCCACCCCACGCGTCCAGCGCACCTCACCCGCCCAGCGCCTCACCCGCCCAGCACGACCCCCTCGCGCCGCGGGTCCGCGCCCCCGATCAGAGTCCCGTCGGACTGCCGCAGGATCGCCGAGAGCCCCGAGGACTGGTCCTCCGTCGAGACCTCGTGGCCGTGGTCGGTGAGCCACCGCGCCAGCGGGGAGTCGTCGCCGCCGACGGCCGGGTGCTCGCCCCCGAGCCCGGTCTCGGGGGAGTTGGCCGCGCCGAAGGACGGGGCGCCCACCGCCTGCTGGGGGTTCAGCCCCCAGTCCAGGATCCCGACCAGCGTCTTGACCACGAACTGGATGATCTTGGACCCGCCGGGGGAGCCGGTCACGGCTCGCAGCTCGCCGAGTTTGAGGGGCGAGCCGTCAAAGACCAGCGTCGGCGCCATGGACGAGCGTGGCCGCTTGCCCGGCTGCACGCGGTTGGCCTGCAGCTCACCGGCCTCATCCCGAGGCTCGGCCGCGAAGTCCGTGAGCTGGTTGTTGAGCAGGAACCCGTCCACCATCTGGAACGAGCCGAAGGCCGACTCGATCGTGGTGGTCAGCGCCGCGGCGTTGCCGTCGCGGTCGATCACGCTGATGTGGCTGGTCCCGTGCTCGGGCCCGGTGAACACGCCGCGGGCGTCAAAGGCGAACTCGCCCGGCTCGGCCTCGCCCATCGAGCGCGCGGGGTCGATCATCGCGCCCCGCTCCTTCATGTACCCGGGCCGAAGCAGCGTCAGCGGGGAGCCGAGCGGAGGCGGGACGAAGCCAGGGTCGGCGATGTAGACGTCGCGGTCGGCGTACGCCAACCGCTCGGCCTCCGTCACCAGGTGCACGGCCTCGGGGGCCGGCAGGCCCCCGTCGTCGTCGACCTCGGTCGGTGGGTACGCGGCCAGGTCCCGGTCGGAGAGCATGGACAGCGTCGCGGCGACGGTCGTGCCGCCGGAGGACGGCGGCGCCATGCCGCACAGGGCATGGTCGCGGTACTGGCCACACAGCGGCTCGCGGCGCAGCGCCTCGTACTCCGCCAGGTCCTCTACGGTCATCGTGCCCGGGGTGATCCCCTCGCGGGCGGCGGTCACCTGCTCGACTATCGCCTCGGCGATCGCGCCGGTGTAGAACGCGTCCGCGCCCTCGGTGGCCACCGCGGAGAGGGTCTTGGCGTAGGCCGGGTTGGTAAGCCGGGTACCGGCGGCCTTGCCGGTGTCGCCGTCGAGGAAGTACCCGGCCGCGTCGGGGTCAAGGGCGAGGTCCGCGGCGGAGGCGGCGATCGAGTCGGCCAGGCGCGGGCTGATGTCGAACCCGTCGTCGGCCAGCGCGACGGCCGGGTCGAACAGCTCCCGCCACTCGCGCTCGCCGTGTTCCTGGTGGACGGATTCCAGCAGCCGCAGGATGCCGGGGACGCCGATCGAGCGGCCGCTGCGGCGGGCGTCGGGTTGCGGCTCGGTGGTGTCCTCGGCGGAAACGTACCGGAGGTAGTCGGCGGTGGCGGCCGCGGGCGCGGTCTCGCGGCCGTCGTAGGTCTCCACGCGACCCGACTCCTTGTCGTAGTAGACCAGGAACCCGCCGCCGCCGATCCCGGACGACTGCGGCTCCACCAACCCGAGCACCGCCTGGGCGGTGACGAGCGCGTCCGCGGCGGTGCCCCCGACGGCCAGCACCTCACACGCGGCCAGGGTGGACAGCGGATGCGCGGTGGAGACCGCGAACGACTCCGTGGCCACGGGCTTCATCCCGCCGCGGTACCCGGTCGCGATCTCGGGATTGTCCGCGATCGGGCCGCCCGGGCTGGTGGCGTCGCCGGCCGGGGAGGCGTCCTGCAGCGGGTCCGTCCCGTCGGTCTGGGCGCACGGCTCGGCCTGCTGGACGGGGAGCGGGTCACCGCCGAGCGCCCCGGGGCGTGGGGCCTGCGAGGTGGGAGCGGGAGCGGGCGACGACGACGAGGCGGGCGCCGCTTCCTGGTCGCCGTCCCCTGAGTCCGACGAACACGCCCCTACCACCAGGACGGGGACGAGTCCGAGGGCCAGGGCCGTCCGGGCGAGGAGTCCGTGCTTCCGAGTACGCATGATGGTCCGCCTTCGCCGGTCGCAGAGCGTGTGCTCCAGACTGCTCCCGCGGGCGCCTCGCGTGAGGCGTTTCGGGCCCGGGCGAGTCCGACTCGTGACCGACCGGGCCGGTAGCCGCTCCCGCCGATGCATTCGCGCCTGCCCGCCGGTCCGCGCCGGAGTCCATCGCCAGGAGCGGCTGCGTGTGGCCCCCGGTGGCGGTCGAGGAAGATGGGCGGAGACCACATCGCACACGGGGAGAGGACCACCAGATGACGACGACGAGCGGTTCAGGCGACGGGCCTTCGGCCGGGGAGCTGCGGTCCCAGGGTTTCGCGACCAGGCGCGAGGTGATGAGCGACGCCTTTGTGGACCGGGCGATGGGCCGGGCCGAGGGCACCGCATCCGAGGCCATCCAGTACGTGGTGACCGAGAACGTCTGGGGCAACATCTGGAACCGGCCCGGCCTGGGCCGGCGGGACCGCAGCCTGCTCAACATCGGCATGCTGGTGGCGCTGCGGGCGAACGCCGAACTGGCCGGACATGTCCGGGGCGGCCTGACAAACGGCCTCACCCGCGAGGAGATCATCGAGGCCGTCATCCACGCCTCCGGCTACTGCGGGGCGCCCGCCGCCCTCTCGGCCATGAAGACGGTTCAGGAGGTCTTCGACGAACTGGACGAGGGGTAGGCTCGGCGCCGAGCGTGACCGTCGCCACCCCTTCGTGAGGAGCCTTAATATGCGCAGCACCATGCAGCCGGAACAGCTGAACATCAGCACGATCCTGCAGTTCGGAGCGACGGTGCATAAGGATGCCGTCATCACGACGTGGACTGATTCCGGACCGCGGAAGATCTCGTTCGGGGACCTGGGGAAGCGGGCCGCACAGCTCGCCCACGCGCTGCGCTCACTGGGGATCGACGCCGATCAGCGCGTCGCGACCTTCCAGTGGAACAACTCCGAGCACATGGAGGCGTACCTGGCGATCCCGTCGATGGGCGCGGTGCTGCACCCCCTGAACATCCGGCTGTTCCCGGACCAGCTCGAGTTCGTGGCCAACCACGCCGAGGACAAGGTCGTGATCGTCGACCCGAGCCTGATCCCGCTGCTCCAGCCGCTGCTGCCCCGGTTCTCCACGGTCGAGCACGTGATCGTCACCGGCGGCGGCGCCGCGAACCTCGAGGCTCCCGAGGGCGTGCAGGTGCACGACTACGAGGCGTTGCTCGCCGCACAGCCGACCGAGTTCGAGTGGCCCGAGGTGGACGAGAACTCCGGCGCGGCGATGTGTTACACCTCGGGCACCACCGGTGATCCCAAGGGCGTCGTCTACTCGCACCGCTCGATCTACCTGCACTCGATGCAGGTGTGCATGTCCGACGGCATGGACATCTCGCTCGACGACAACGTGCTGGCGATCGTCCCCATGTTCCACGCGATGTCGTGGGGCCTGCCGTACGCGGCGTTCCTGGTGGGCGCGTCGCTCCTCATGCCGGAGCGCTTCCTCCAGCCCGAGCCGCTCGCCGCGATGATCGCCAGCGAGCGCCCCACGCTCGCCGCCGCCGTGCCCACCATCTGGCAGGCCGTCGACGCCTACAGCGTCGACCACCCCATCGACATGTCGAGCTTCCGCGCCGTCGTGGTGGGTGGCAGCTCCTGCCCGCCGGCGTTGATCCGCAAGTTCAAGGAGAACTACGGGATCGACATCATCCACGCGTGGGGCATGACGGAGACCTCGCCCATCGGCACCCTGTCCCGCCCCAAGGCGGACCTGCCCGAGGAGAAGCAGTTCGAGCTGCGCACCACGCAGGGACGGTTCCTCGCGGGGGTCAAGGCCCGGATCGTCGACGACGCCGGCGAGGAGATGCCCTGGGACGGCGAGTCCGTGGGCGAGCTCCAGGTCCGCGGACCGTGGATCACCGGCAGTTACTACAAGGTCGAGAACTCGGACGCCTTCGACGACGGTTGGCTGCGCACCGGCGACGTCGGGTACGTCCGGCCGGAGGGCTTCCTGCAGCTCACCGACCGCGCCAAGGACATCATCAAGTCCGGCGGCGAGTGGATCTCCTCGGTCGAGGTGGAGAACTACCTCCTCGAGCACCCCGCTGTCGCCGAGGCGGCGGTCATCGGCATCCCCGACCCCAAGTGGGATGAGCGCCCGCTGGCGACGATCGTGGTCAAGGACGGGATCCCCGATCCGAGCGTCGACGAGCTCCGCGCGCACCTGGAGACCAAGATGGCCAAGTGGCAGGTGCCGGAGAAGTTCGCGTTCGTCGACGAGATCCCCAAGACCTCCGTCGGCAAGCTCGACAAAAAGCGCATCCGCCTCTCGCATTCGGACGGCGAGCTCACGGTGGTCAACGCTCTCGACTAGTGGTCCGGCGGCGTCTCCACTCCGCCCGCGCCCCGAACCTGCCCGAACCCGTCGAGAAGACAGTTCCGCACACATCGCCCGAGAGACGGGTGTGCGGAACTGTCTTTTCGATGGATCGTGCGCGGCGGGGTCAGCCGACGTGGGCGGGGGCGAGCGGTCGGAGCGAGACCGGCAGGCCGTCCCCGGGGTAGGGGAGCGAGTCGTTCTTCATGGGCGGGGCGTAGTCCAGCGGCACCGACCACTCGAAGTGACGCAGCAGCGCGCTGAGCACGAGCTTGGACTCCAGGTTGGCGAAGATCATGCCGAGGCACTTGTGCACCCCGCCGCCGAAGGGCTCCCAGGCATAGCGGTGCGACTTGTCCTCACGCCGGTCGGCGGAGAAGCGCTCGGGGTCGAAGATCTCCGGCTGGGTCCAGTACTCGGGCATGTGGTGCGACAGCAGCGGCATCACCGAGACCAGCCGGCCCTCGGGGATCTTCACCCCCAGCACCTCGGTGTCCTTGACGGCCCTGCGGGCCAGCACCGGCACCGGGGGATGCAGCCGCAGCGTCTCCTTCATCACCAGATCCAGGTCGCTGAGCCCCTCGACCTCCGCGAGCGTGGGCGACGGGCCGAGCTCGAGGCACTGCCGCCGGCAGCGCTCCTGCCACTCCAGGTCCCGCCCGAGTTCGTAGACCATCGAGGTCACCGTGCTCGTGGTGGTGTCGTGCGCGGCCATGAGCAGGAAGATCATCTGGTTGATGATGTCGTCGTCGTCGATCCCGCCGGAGGCGTCGGCGACCTGACACAGGGCGGAGAACAGGTCGTCGCCGGGGTTCGCGCGGCGGGCCGGGAGGTGCCGGCGGAGGAACTCCTCGAGCAGTCGCCGGCCGCGGGCGGCACGGCCCCACTTGGTGAACGGCAGCGCGGTGGAGCGGACGTAACCGTTGGCGGCCTGGACGCAGTCGACAAAGGCCTGGTTGACCTGCTCGATCTCGCCCGGCCTGGCGTACTCGGCCCCGCCCATGAAGACCTCGGTGGCCAGGTCGAGAGTGTGCGCCTTGAGCGCGGGGTAGATCTCGAACGCGCGGTCCGGGGTCCAGTCCGAGATGCCCTTCTCGACCAGCGGGGCGAGCCTGCGGGCGTAACCCTCCAGCCGCGGGCGGGTGAACGCCTCCTGCATGATGTGGCGGTAGTGGTGGTGCTCGGTGAAGTCCAGCAACATGAGCCCGCGGTCGAAGAACGGTCCCACGAGGTAACCCCAGCCGGGTCCGTTCGCGAAGGCCTTGTCCGCGTTCTGCAACGCGATCTGGCAGGCGTCGGGGCCGATCAGCGCGGTCCAGGTGGCGCCGAGGAAACTCAGCTCGGAGACCGGGCCGTGGTCGCGGTAGCGCCGGGCCATGGTGGCCAGCGGGCTGTGGACGTACTCCAGGGTTCCGCCGAGAACCGGCAGACGAGAACGAAGCGGGGCCGGGCCGGGGCGGTAGACCCTCTCGCGCGGATCGTCAATGATTGACATATGGCACCTCTTTGTCGGGTTGCCCACAGTCTGTGATGCCGCTCACACCGGTGTCAAGGGAATGACGAAACCCATCTGGACGCAAGTCCTGGAGCTGGGACTATGCGCGGGCCACCAGCGCGGCCACGTCCACTCCGTCGGGTAGCGCGCCGTATTCCGCGGAGCGGTCGTCGCCGAGTCTGGCCAGGCAGAACGCCTCGGCAACCGGCGCCGGGGCATGCGCGAGCAGCACCGCGCCCTGCTGCGCCAGCGCCATGGCCTCGACGAGTCGCCGGGCGATCCCCGGCGCCGCAGCGGGCTCGGCGGCCGCGCGCCCGATCAGGCCCCGGACCCGCTCCACGTGCCGGTCGAACAGCTCGTGGGTGCCCAGTTGCGCCGCGAGTTCGCCGTCGAACGCGGCCACCGATTCCGGCTCGCGGGCCATCGCGCGCAGGACGTCCAGTGCGATGACGTTGCCTGAGCCCTCCCACACGGCCAGCACCGGCTGCTCCCGGTAGCGGCGGGCCAACGGGAACGCCTCGGTGTAGCCGTTGCCGCCCAGGCACTCGAGCGACTCGTAGGCGTGGTTGGGACCGCGCTTGCAGATCCAGTACTTGGCGACCGCGGTGGCCAGCCGGCGGTACGCGGCGGAGTCGTCGTCGTCGTACGCTGAGGCCAGTCGGGTCGCTGTCCATGCCGCGGCCTCGGCCTCGAGCTGCAGGTCAGCCAGCACTGCGGCCATGGCCGGCTGGTCCACCAGGGTCGCGCCGAACGCGGCCCGGTGGCGGGCGTGCCAGGCGGCCTCCGCGACGCCTTGACGCATGCCCGCGGCGGCGCCCAGGACGCAGTCGAGGCGGGTGCGACCCACCATCTCGATGATCGTGCGGACCCCGCGACCGGGCTCGCCGACCAACCAGCCGAGCGTGCCGTCGAACTCTACTTCTGACGAGGCGTTGGACTTGTTGCCGAGCTTGTCCTTGAG
This sequence comes from Rhodococcus sp. IEGM 1408, assembly GCF_033142235.1. Lineage (NCBI taxonomy): Bacteria > Bacillati > Actinomycetota > Actinomycetes > Mycobacteriales > Nocardiaceae > Rhodococcus > Rhodococcus sp. IEGM 1408. The sequence goes on along the minus strand of NZ_JAWLRW010000001.1, from coordinate 294,002 downwards.
CCGCTGGACCAGGAACGGGTTGCGATCGCCGCCGGGCAGGACCCGCGGGACGAGGAAGCAGCTCAGACCTTCGGCGGCCTGGGCAAGGACCAGGAAGGCGTCCGACTGCGGGGCCGAGCAGAACCACTTGTGGCCGCGGAGCAGGTGGAGGCCGTCCCCCACATGCTCGGCGGTGGTGGTGTTGGCGCGGACGTCCGAGCCCCCCTGCTTCTCGGTCATGGCCATGCCGAACAGCACACCCGACTTGGTGGCGGGGTCGCGCAGCTCGGGGTCGTAGACCGTGGACAGGAGCGCCGGCTCCCACTCCGCGGCCAGCTCCGGGCTCAGTCGCAGCGACGGGACCACGGCGTGCGTCATGGACAGCGGGCAACCGTGCCCCGCCTCGATCTGCGAGACCAGCATGAAGCCGGCCGCCCGCTCCACGTTCGCGCCCGGGCCCGGGTCCGCCCACGCGGAGGTGTGCAGACCACGGGAGACCGAGTACTCCATGATCCGGTGGTAGGAGGGGTGGAACTCGATCTCGTCGACCCGGTTGCCCCACCGGTCATGGGCACGGTGCACCGGTGTGAGGGTGTTGGCCAGCTCCGCGTGGTGTTGGTACTGCTCCGTGCCCACGTGTCGGCCGATCTCGTGGAACCGCTCGGTCGCGGCGCTCGGGGCGAAGACGCCCACCGCCTCCTGCAGGGCGGGGTTGAGGGCGTACTCGTCCACGTCCACGCGCGGCGGTGCCTGGTTGAGCACCTCGTGGGTGGTGCGGTTGCGCGTTGCCGGCATGGTGTTCGGCTCCCTCTGGCTCGTGAGATGCGTCAATTCCTGGAGCGGCTCAACGCGTGAAGTGCGTCAGCTCTTGAAATACATGAGCTGGTTGCTCGTCGCGAGGAGCGTCCCGTCCCGGCCCCACAGCCGCGCCGACTCGTCGTGGTAGTTGCCGTGGAAGCGGTGCGCGTGGACGCTGCCGAGGATGAAGTCGGTCCCCTGGGCCGCGATCTCGTCCGCGGTGGCCAGGTAGTGGATCGAGAGGGTCACGGTGCCCGCGGGGACCGGCCGACCGAGCCGCAGGAACGACCTCGGGAAGAACGAATCGCACATCGCCGTGAGCGCGACATGGTCGAGGGGGCGGGCCGGGGTGTCGCGGATCCACATCGTCGTCGTCGACTCGGGGCTTCCCTCCCCGTCCGCGACCCATTCCCACCCGCCCGTCACGAACCGCATGTCGTAGTTCTCGACCCACCGCACGCCGCGGTCCGAACCGGCCGGGGTGAGGTCCTCCGGCGCCGGGACGTCGGGCGGGCCGGCCTCGGTCTCCGACCAGGTCTCGCGGCGCAGCGCGGTGATCGCGGTGGCGGTGGTGACCACCTGGTCGCCCTGCCGCATCTCCAGCCACCAGTGCTGGTTGGAGCGGTTGGTGCGGGCCGGGCGGACCTCGATCTCGAACTCGCCCTCGGCCACCGGGCCGGCGTAGTTGAGGGTGAGCGCCAGCGGGTCGCCGTGCCGCTCGGGGTGCTGGATGACCGCCTGCAGCATGGTGGCGGCGGTGGTCCCGCCGAAGGGGCCGACCATGTTGGCCCACGCGTCGACGGTGCGGCCGCGCACGAGGTTCTCAGCGACCTGCTCGAGTGCGACGGCCTGATCCATCGCGTGGGAGGGGGCGGTCGGACCGGTCACGGTGAGTCTCCTGATCGGGCGGCTTTGGGGGGCGGGCCGCCGGGTGTGACCACCGTACCGAGGGGTGGAGCTGGCCGAGGGGCGAGACGGGCCAACTCACCTGTCCGTTTCCGATTCACCTGCGCCGATCCCGTAGGTGGGTCGGAATCCGATAGGTGAGCTCGTGCGAGGCGGGCACTGGGCGCAGGGGCTCGCACTGTGGTCGCCGAGATCCAGGATCCGCTGGTCGCCGTCGTCCCTCCGGGTAGCCGCCGGCGCCCCGGAAATCTGCCCCTCGGATTGCGATACGCCCCGGGAGGTCCGAGGGCGGATCGCAATCTGAAGGGCGGATTGACCAGTCGGTCGTGAACGCGCAGTCCAGTCGTGCAGATGCGCAGCGCAACCCGCGCGGACAACCCCGCTCGAATGCGCAGGGCAACCCGGTTCGCGCTCAGCCCGGCGCCAGGAATTCCTCGATCGCCGCCCAGGTCTCCTCCGGTGCCTCCTCCACCAGGAAGTGCCCGGCGTCGATCGCGCGCCCCTCGGCCCGGGGGAGTCGGCCCCGCCAGATCTCGAGCGGATCCGCCTCCGCGCCCACCATGCCCCGCGATCCCCACAGCACGAGCGTCGGCAGGTCCGGACGCAGGTGCAGGTCAGCGGCGTCGTGCTCGAGGTCCACGGTCGCGCCGGCCTGATAATCGCCGCAGATCGCGTGGATCACGCCGGGCCGCCGGATCGCCTCCTCGTACTGGGCCAGCGCCTCCGGGTGGAACGCCTCGAGCGGGGTGTAGAGCCCGACGAGCGCGGAGTGCAGGAAGCGCACGGGGTCGCCGGCGATCATCGGCTCGGCGATCTCGGGCCGGGCCAGGAATCCCCAGTGGTAGTAGGCGCGGATCATCTCCGGCGTCATGCGCTCCCACACCTCGGTGGTGGGCAGGATGTCGAGCAACGCCACGCGCTCGACCAGCTCCGGCCGGTCGAGCACCAGCCGATGGGCGGTCCGGGCGCCCCGGTCGTGGCCGATGACGATCGCCTTGTCGTCGCCGTGACTGTCGTCGCCGCTCCCACCGCCGGGCCGCTCGGCCAGGTCGCCACCACCGCCGAACCGCTCGATCAGCGTGGCGACGTCGGCGGCCATCGCGCGGAACGAAAAATCGTCGTCAGTGCACACCGAGGCGCCGTATCCGCGCAGGTCGGGCACCACGACGGTGTGGCTGGCGGCGAGCCGCGCGGCGATCGGGTGCCACATCGCGCCGGTCTGCGGGTAGCCGTGCAGGAGGAGGACGACCGGTCCGCTGCCGCCGACGCGCGCGTGGATCCGGGCCCCCGGGGCGACGACGACGAGGTCGGCGAACCCAGGGAAGAGTGCAGCGTCGTCTGGCACCTGGGCTCCTCGGGTTCAAAGGGGATCCGTGGAGCGACAGTACCCACCGGCCGTCGCCGACTGTGGCCAAAGGGATCCGGCCGACACGCGGGACGGGAGAGAATCAGGGCCATGCAGACAGCCCGGACCCCCACGTTCACCGAACTCACCGAGGGCCGGATCGCGCCGCCCATGGCCGCCCGCCCGGGCCCGGATCTCGCGGCGGCGGGGTACACCGAATCCGAGTGGGCCGCCTCGGGCGAGGCGGCGTCCTACTCGGTCGGGGAGCTGCCCACCGATGGCCGCATCCAGCTGGCTCAGGCCGACTCGGCGGCGTTCGCCACCCGGGTGCTGGTCCGCCGCCCCGGCGCCGAGCGCTTCAGCGGAGTGGTGCTGGTGGAGTGGCTCAACGTCAGCGGCGGGCAGGACGCGGCGCCGGAATACACCTATCTCGCCGACGAGATCGTGCGGGCCGGCCACGCGTGGGTCGGGGTGTCGGCGCAGTTCATCGGCATCGAGGGCGGCGACGCGGCGGTGGGCATGGGCGGGCAGACCACCGGCCTGCGCGAGCAACGACGGGAGCGCTACGGCGACCTGCACCACCCCGGCGACGCCTACTCCTACGACATCGTCACCCAGGTGGGCCGATTCTGCCGAGACGCCCGCGACGACGGCCCGCTGGCCGGACTGGCGCCGGAGACGGTGCTCGCGATCGGGGAGTCGCAGTCGGCCATCGCCCTGACCTCCTACATCGACGGCGTGCACCCGCTGGTCGGCGTGTTCGACGGCTTCCTGCTGCACAGCCGCGGCGGCGGGGCCCTGCCGTTCGACGACCGTGGCCGCGCGTCCGGCATCGCCGCCGCCGTCCGCTCATCCACCCTGCTGCTTCGCGACGACCTCGACACGCCCGTGCTGGTCGTGCAGGCAGAGGGCGACCTCGCGGGGTTGCTCGACTCGGCCCGCTCGCGCCAGCCCGACTCGGAGAACGTGGTGACCTGGGAGATCGCCGGCCAGGCGCACGCCGACGCCTACCAACTGGGCGAGCTCGCCGGCATGGTCGACTGCGGCGGCGCCATCAACAGTGGCCAGCAGGTGTTCGTGGTCCGGGCCGCGCTGCGGCACCTGGTGTCGTGGGTGGGCGGCGGGACGCGTCCGCCTGCCGCGCCGCCGGTGGAACTCGACGACGACGAGGTGGTCCCCGGAGACCTGGGCATCGGCCGGGGTGGCGTCCGCACTCCGGCCGTGGAGGCACCGGTCGAGAAGTTGGTCGGTGCCCCGTATGCGCAGTCGGCCCCGTTCTGCATGCTGCTCGGGCGCACCGAGGAGGTCCCCGAGGCGGAGTTGCGCGAGCGGTGGTCGGATCGCGATGAGTACCTGCGGGCATACACCGAGGCCACCGACCGGCTCATCGCGGAGGGTTTCCTGTTGACCGACGACCGCGAGGAGATCCTCGCCGACGCCCGACCGGAGCGCATCGCCTGGTGAGCCGGGGCGGCCGCGGCCGTGAGGCCCGCAGCGTTTGCCGTTCTTGTCGTACCTACCGTGAAAAAACCACGATTTCTCCGCAGTAGGTACGACAAGAACCGCGCAGGCATGAACGCCGGCATGGAATCAAATCGGTTTCCCTCAATCCTGATAGCGTTCGAAACTATGAGTAGCTTCCTCGGGAGGGGTATGACCATCCCCGATACTGGCTGTATCAACCGGGGCGGATGCAGGAGGTCAAGCGATTTCGGACCAACCGGAACAGCACAGATGTCCGGCCGAATCACCTCCAGTCCAATGGCGCTGTTCTTGGTCGATGTCTAAGCGTGCTGGGGTGCTCGTCGCGACTTTCGTGGCCGCCCAGATCGCCATTCCTTCGTTCCTGCTCGCTGGTCGCTGGTCCGTTGAGGGATCAATGCCCACAGTCGAGTACCCATACAGTTGGCAGATGTTCAGCACCGTAGACCCGGGTACGTACACCGGTACGGCCTCCGACGGCTCGGAACGAGACCTCGGCCTCGACGAACTGCCTCTGGTCACGCGTGCCGTGGCTTACAGCGACGATGTGCTGCAGTTGCTGTGTGACCAGCACGCTGACCTGGCTTCAGTCGCTCGATCCGGGGCGGAAGAAGGGTTGCTGGGGCACGAGAAGGTCTACCAATGTTGACCGTATTCCGCGTCGCATTCGGCGCCCTTGCTGCCGTCAAAGCTCTCCAGTTGACGACGAAGGCATCTATTTCCTTCGAAGAAGGGATAAGCCTCGCGGATCAGGCAGCCATCGCACTGCCGTTGGGTGCTGTCATGTTGGTCGCCGCGCTCTTCTTCATTCTCGGCAGAGGGGTCCGCCGGGCCGCGATGGCGATGCTGGTGGGTTTCCTCGTATTCGTCATCGCCCTCGACTTCTACAATCACCACACCTACTTGATCAGCGTGGTCTGCGCGATCTTCGTTCTAGGCCTGAATGTTCCCCAGTTATTGAAGCTACAGCTGGCCATCGTGTACACATTTGCTGCGCTCACGAAAGTCAACGAGACATACCTGTCCGGCTCCGAGCTCTACGCCTCGATGGTCCAGCACCTCTTCTGGCAGACCGTTGTCGGCGTCGACCCCGAACCCGCATTCTTGATAGCAGTATCGGTCGCATCGATCGTTGTCGAGGCGTTCCTAGCGGTCGGTTTGTGGTTCGCGCGAACGCGCAGAATCACTCTCGTCATCGGCCTTTGTTTCCACTTAAGTCTGGTCGTTCTCGTCACGGCCGGTTTCGACTTGTTCTTGGACCTGGCCATCTACGGCGGAGTGATGCTGTCCCTCTATCTGCCGTTCTTCGAGGAGGAGATCAACACGCTCGTGCGCCGAAACAAGGCGCCCGTCGAGCAGGAGCCGTCCCCGGCGCAGCTGGTCTTTTAGTCCCTCGTTCCGAGTGCTGGGGCGCGGGTGCTGCGAAGCGGAGCGCGCCCGAAGTTGCGGTCAGCGGACCGCGTGAGCAGGATGACCGCCACGAACAGCGACTGAGCTGCGACATATGTGGCCATCACGACCAGGTCGCGGTAGGACCAGTCAACGAATTCCGGCCGGAAGTCATCGAGGGCGATTTGTCCGTCGGACAGCACGAACAGCGCGCCGCCGAGCGCACCGACCCAGCCGTGGCTGGACGGGGAATCAGACTAAGCGCGCATGCGTGGACGGTAGCGACTGTCAGAGTGCGGCGACGATTAGTGCTCAGGGTTGCGTGGTGCGGGTCCTCGTCGTCGTCGTCCCACGACGGTGTATGCCACCAACGCCACCAGCACCGCCGCCGAGCACAGCACGCCCACGCCAAACGCGAGGGTGATCCCCCCCTCGGTGGAATAGGTCGAGTCCGACGGGTGGGCGGCGAGCACGGCGGCGGAGAGCGCGGCGCCGAACGCCCCGCCGACGGTGCGCAGAACCTGGTTGAAGCTCACGGCGCTGCCGAGCTGGTCCACTGCCACACTCCGGGCGATCAGCGCGGGCATGGCGGCGTAGCCCGAACCGATCCCGGCACCGAACAGGAACATGCCCAGAGCGAGCGTCCAGAAGTTGCCGTGCGCCAGCCAGAGCAGGACCGACGCCACGGTCATCACGCCGGCGCCGACGGGCAGGAACACGGCCATGTCGACCCGGCGGGAGAGGGCGCGGACCGCCCGGTTGGCCAGGAAGCTGCCCACGGACAGCGGCGCCATCATGAATCCCGCCCACATCAGGGGGACGGCCAGCCCGAAGCCGGTGTCGGTGGGGGCCTGGGCCGCCAGGCTCGCGATGGACAGGCCGATGTACATGGCGGTCCCCAGGCCGATCGCGGTGGCGTTGGCCAACAGCACCTCGGGCCGGCGCACCACCCGGAGGTTGACCAGCGGATGCCGGGTGCGCACGCTGTGCATGCCCCACACGGCGAGGGCGACAAGAGACACGGCGAGGGTCGCGAGCGCGCGCGGGGAGGACCAGCCCCAGCCCTGGGCCTCGGAGATCCACAGCAGCAGCGTGGCCAGGCCGCCGCCCAACAGCACCGCCCCCGGCAGGTCAAGAGGGGTGCGCGGGGCGAGGGGATCGGGACCGGCGGGGACGAAGCGCCACACCCCGACCGCGGCGGTGGCCACGAACAGGGCGGCGAAGGCGAACGCCGCGCGATGGCCGAACGCCGCGGCGAGCAGACCGGTGAGCGGGTAACCCAGCCCCATCCCCACCGACACCGTGACGGACAGCGTGGAGATCGCCGGCTGGGACTCGACGTAGGTCAGGTGCCGGCGGGCGAGCGCGATGGTGACCGGGACCGTGCCGTAGAGCAGCCCCTGCAGCGCCCGGCCGATGAGGAAGACGGTGAAATCCGTGGCGACGGTGGCGATGACCGACCCGGCGAAGATCACGGCCAGCGAGACCAGCAACAGTCGCCGGGTGTGCGGGCCGTCGGCGAGGCGTCCCATGATCGGCGTGGCCACTGCGCCCACCAGGAGGTTGGCGGTCAGCATCCACTGCGCGGCGCTGACGGTGATGCCGAACTCTTCTGCCACCGACGGCACCAGCAGCATGCCGAGCGAGCTGACGATCGCGCTGGTGAGCCCGGCGTAGACGAGAGCCTGGAGGAACCAGCGGGGGGCGGGCGCGTGATTGGGGGTGGTCATCTCGAGCCCTCGATGTCCAGGCGGCGCAGCAGGGGGACGGCCGCAGCCAGGGTGGCCCGCTCGGACTCACTCAGCTGGTCGGCGACCGCATGGACCAGCCAGTCCTGGCCGGCGGCCCGCTCGCTGAGCAGGCGCTCGCGCCCGGCGGCGGTGAGCGTGACCAGCATCCGACGACCGTCGCCGGGGTCCGGGCTGCGGGAGACCAGGCCCAGTTCCTCGAGCTCGCGGACCGCGCCTGCCACCGCCTGGTGGCTGATGCGTTCGTGGGCGGCGAGGTCGGTGGCGGTGAGGGCGCCGTGCCGATCGAGGCGGGACATGATCCCGGCCTTGCCCATGGACAGCGTCCGGCGCTCACTGAACCGCCGCCACAGCGGGCGGAGGGCCTCACGCAGGTCCGACGCCAGTGCCGTGGGGTCGGACGATGCAGAGGGGTCGACGCTGGTGGTGGGGTCGGGCGACGCCGTGGGCTCGTTCACCGGACCAACTGTACAACTTGCTTGCGCAACTACCTTGCGGACCCGCCTCCAGGGGTGGTGGCGGGTCCGCGTGGGTCGAGGCTCAGTACGTCCCGCAGTTGGACGGTGCGGGCACGCCGTTGACCCGGTCGGCCAGGTACTGCACCGTGCCGCCGAGCCCGGTGAGCATGGGTGCGGCGTGGCCTATGACTAGCCCGGGTGCCACGGCGGGCATCGGGTCGATGGCCATGTCCACGGCCGCGCCCTGCGCGCACCAGTCGCGGCCGAGCTGCCGCGACTGCGTGCCGGGCACCACGTCGTCGTTGATCGGGGACAGGATCCGCACGGGCGTACTCGGCGCGAGGCGTCCGATCTGTTGCCGCTCGAGGAACTCCATGATCGCCGGGTCCTGACGGACGACGTCCCCGGCGGAGCGGCCCGAGAGCGTGTAGCTGTTGGTGCGCTGCTGGAAGAACTGGACCGCGGTTTCGCCGATGCACTGGTCCGAGGTGGCGGCGAGCATCGCCCGGCCCTGGTCGTTGAGGTAGGCGTCGAGCAGCGGGTCCATCTCCGGGTAGGCGTCGACGAGGCTGTTCAGCGAGTACCCGATCACGCCGGCGATCGCCGACCCGTCCGCCTGCTCGAGGGTGGCCAGCAGGTCGGCGGGCGGGGACCCGGCGGCGGTGCCGACCAGGTTGAGCTCGGGCGCGTACTGCGGGTGCAGCTCGGCCGCGGCGGCCACGGCCCCGCCGCCCTGCGAATACCCGGTGAACACGGTGCGGGGCGCGGACCCGATGTCCGCGCCGGGGACCGCCGGCGCCGCGCGGGCGATGTCCAGGACGGCGCGGGCGGAGGCCTCGCGGTGGACGTACGAATGGATGCCGGGCGTGCCCAGCCCCTCATAGTCGGTCATCGCCACCGCGTACCCGCGGGCCAGCAGTGCGTAGGCCTGGAGGATCTCGTAGCCGAAGCCCACGCCGGGCGGGTCCGTGCGGACGGTGGCCAGGTTCTGGAAGGTCTTGGACGGCGCGCAGTGGTCGCCCTGTCCCTGCGTACCCGGCGCGACCACCGCGAGCGGCCGCGTCCCCGGGCCCGCCCACGGCGCGCGGGGCTGCAGGTACGTGCCCGTCACGGCGATCGGCTGGTTCTTCGAGCCGACCGAGGTGTACATGATCCGCTGCGCATCGGTCGAGAGGGGCCCCGCGCCGTCGGAGAGGAATTCCGCGCCGGCGATCGGCGGGATCGCCGCGGCCAGCGGGAATACTTTGGTCTTGATGAGCGCCCCGTTGCCCGCGGGCAGGTCGGCCGGCGGCTGGTAGAACGCCGGAGCCGGGTCGTTGGACGAGCCCTGCGCGCCCGCGGCGGGAGCGACCAGCGCCCCTCCCGCGATGGTGGTGGCGAGCGCGGCGGCGAAAGCGGCAGCGCGCATCGCAGGTCGGCGCGGAGCGGTTAGACGCGCAGTGGTTAGACGCGCAGTGGTTTGACGGAGTGGCACGGTCCCCCCGGACTGTTGTGGCATGGATCACGACTGTGCGGAGTGTAATCCGTTACAGCGGCAGGCCGCTCAGGTACCTGCCAGTCTGCGGTCAGGTTCCGGTCGTGACGGCGCGACGGGCTGCCGTGATGTCGCGACGGGCTGCGCCCGCTCGAGGACGGTGAGGTCGACGACGACGAGGTGGTCCACCCCGAGAGGGACTGCGGTGCCGAGGGGGTGGCCCTCCACCTCTAGAGTCGGACCCGATTTCCTATGTTGGCCGAGGAGAACGGATGCCGAACAAGGCGCTGGTGGGAAGAGCACCGATGGCTGATCACGGCCGCGGCGAGCTCGCGCGGGTCCTCTCGTGAGTGCCGAGGCTCAGGCGGCCGAGGTGCTGCGCCTGCGGGACGTCGACTTCATCCGCCAATCCGAGCAGCTCCTGTCCGGCATCGACCTCACCGTCCGGGCGGGGGAGCGCTGGGCGCTCATCGGACCCAACGGCGCCGGTAAGAGCACGCTCCTGGGACTGTGTGGCGCCCAGACCCACCCGACCCGTGGCTCGGTCCACGTGCTCGGTCACCAGCTCGGGCGCGTCGAGATCCGGAAGCTGCGGGAGTCGATCGGACACGTGAATCCCCGCCATCCGCTGCGCTCGCCCCTCTCGGTCAGGGAGGTCGTGCTCACCGGAGCGACGGGCACCACGGACCTGATGGGTCGGTGGGAGCCGGATCAGTGCACGCAGGACCGCGCCGATCACCTCATCGAGTCCCTCGGCCTGGCCGGGTTGCGGCACGCCACCTGGCCCACCATGTCGCAGGGCGAACGCGGTCGGGCGCTCATCGCCCGGGCGCTCCTGCCGGACCCGGCGCTACTGCTCCTCGACGAGCCGTCGACCGGCCTGGATGTGGCGGCGCGGGAGCAGTTCCTCCGGACCCTCGACCAGCTGCATCACTCACAACCGGACCTGGCGACCGTCCTGGTGACCCATCACCTCGAGGAGCTGCCCGAGTCGACGACGCACGCCATGCTGATCGCCCACGGCCGGATCCACTCCTCCGGCCGAGCTCTGGACGTGCTCACCTCCGGGTTGGTGACGGAGGCCTTCGAGTACCCGATCACGGTCGGGTATCGCGACGGTCGCTGGCAGGCCCGCGCCGCGGCATAGCTGAGGCGGGCTCCGGTTGCCGCGGTCAGGTGTGCATGCCGGCGGTGAACCAGCGCGTGGCCTCGTCGACGATGTCCTCGATGCCCGCGCTGGTCTCGGCCTGGAGCCACGCGGTGATCAGCTCGCCCAGGCCTCCGACCAGGAGCCGTGCGCTGATCTCGTCCCTGGGGGCGGGCAGTGCGCGGTCGCCGAACAGGGCCTGCGCCTGGGTCGCGACGAGCGCGGCGAAGTCGCGGAAGAGCTCGTGGCGACGCTGACGCAGTGCGGGAACGGTGGCCGACTCGATGATCGCCACCCGGCCCTTGCGCGGGTCGTCCGTCAGTAGCGCGGCGAACGCGGCGATCGCGGCGTGCGCCCGGGCCGCGGTGTCACCCTCTGTCTGGGCGAGGGCAGCCAGGACCGCTGCGCGGAGCTGCTCGGCGATCTCGTCGACCAGCGTGAGTAGTAGCTGGTCGCGGGCGGTGAAGCTCTCGTAGAAGTAGCGCTCGGTGAGGCCGGCCTGGGCACAGATGGCGGTCATCGTGGCTCGCTCGACGCCGCGGGTCCCGGCGAGTTCGAGCGCGGCGTCCAGGAGTTGGCGGCGGCGGGCCGAGCGGCGTTCCTCGGCGCTCACACCGCGGTAGGGGCGAGGTGTCGAGGCCATGACCAAATCTTGACAGGACGCGCTGTCTAATTCAAACTCATGTCAACTGACATGACTCACTGTCAGAAGTCGGTCGGATGTCGTGCCAGAGGTGCGGGGTCCGCCAGGAGATCAGGGGTATCGATGACACGGACGCTGGCGGACGCACCGACAGGGAGTGGGCTGTCCCCGATTCCGGGAGATGGCGGGCTGCCGCTCCTGGGCCACGGCCTGGCCTATCTGCGGGATCCCAAACGCATGTGGCAGGACCGCTACCAGCGCTACGGCTCGGTCTCGTGGTTCCGGGCGTTCGGCATCCGGATCGTGGCGCTGCTGGGGCCCGAGGCGACCGAGGCGGTGCTCACCAATCGGGACAAGGCCTTCGCGAGCGGCGACGGGTGGCGTTTTCTGATCGGGCCGTTCTTCGACCGCGGCCTGATGCTGCTGGACTTCGACGAGCACCTGTCGCACAAGCGTCTGATGCAGCAGGCGTTCACCTCGGACCGCCTCGAGCGCTACGCGGCCGCGATCGACCCGGCCGTCCGTACGGCGCTCGAGCAGTGGGAGCCGGGTGACAACCTGCAGGTCTACCCGGAGTTGAAGCAGCTGACGTTGAACCTCGCCGTCGAGGTCTTCATGGGCGGCGCGGAGGGCACCAGCCAGAAGCGCCTGGACCTGATCAACGCCTCGTTCATCGACTGCGTCCAGGCCGCCACCGCACTCGTGCGGTACCCCGTCCCGGGCGGGCGCTGGCACCGCGGCCTCGTGGGTCGTCGTCGTCTCGAGGCTTTTCTCCGCGAGTACCTCCCGGCCCGACGGGCGGGCGACGGCGACGACCTCTTCTCGGTGCTGTGCCGAGTGGAGGTCGACGGCGAGCGGTTCAGCGACGACGACGTCATCAACCACATGATCTTTCTGCTGATGGCCGCGCACGACACCTCCACCATCACCCTCTCGACGATGATGCAGTACCTCGGGCAGCATCCCGAATGGCAGCAGCGGTGCCGGGAGGAGTCGCTGGCGATCCCCGGCGACTCGATCACGCACGGTCAGCTCCCGCAGTTGCGCTCGCTCGACCTGGTGATGAAGGAGTCACTGCGGCTGGTCTCGCCGGTCCCGACCATCGTGCGCAAGGCGGTCAAGGACACCGAGGTCCAGGGGCGCTTCATCCCGGCCGGGACCATGGTCGCGATAGCCCCCTACTTCACCCATCATATGGAGGAGTACTGGCCCGACCCGGAGGCGTTCGACCCCGGCCGGTTCTCCGAGGAACGCCGGGAGGACAAGATCCATCGCCTGGCGTGGCAGCCGTTCGGAGGCGGCGTGCACAAGTGCATCGGGATGCACTTCGCCGGCGCCGAGGTGGCGATCGTGCTGCACCACCTGCTGCGCAACTTCGAGTGGCACGTCGACCCGGACTACCGGGCGCCGATGGACATGAAGTCGCTGCCCTTCCCCAAGGACGGTCAGCCGGTCCGGCTGGTCCGGCGGTCGGATGCGTCCGGGGTGGCCTAGGGGACTTCCGGGACCTTCCGGGGCCTCGGCGTGCGAGGTGAGGGACTAGCCTGCGCGGTGGCACGCGGGGGCGCATCGGGCTAATCTGTGACACATCTCACACTTCAGTGTGGGCTCACGAAAGGGCCACAGTCATGACCACGCACGCCACTCCCGCCCCCGAGCAGTCGGGCTCTCGGTCGGCCCCGCCGAGTCGTCGCCGGGCCGTCCACCTCGTCCGGATCCGGAACGGCGGGCTGGTCGCCTTTCTGGGTCTGGCCTTGGCCCTGATCAGTCTGTTCGTGCCCTGGCTCTCCGGAGACGGTCAGCAGATCACCGGGCTCGGCGTGACCGAACTGCTGGACCTCCGGGCCATGGCGCCGCTCAACTTCCTCGGGCTCGTCGTGCTGAGCTTCCTCACGTCGGTCACGCTGTTCACCAAGTTGGGCATCTTCGCGATCGCGAACGCGCTGGCGGCCTCCGCCGTGCTGGTCGCGCACCTGACGTTCGTGTGGGTCCTGTTCAGCTCCACCGACTCCGCGAGTCCCGTGATCTCCGGCCTTCCCTCCGGGGTCTCGCTCACCTACGGGCCGGTCCTCGCCGCGATCGGGTTCCTGGTGGTGATCGTGGGGTCCGTGTCGGCGGCCAGGACGGCCGAGTATCTGTTGCCGGACCGGGCGGAGGCGCGGTTGCTCAACCGCGACTGAATCACTCCGCGCCGGCGATCGCGCCGGAGATCGTGCGGGAGATCGCGCCGGCGGTAAGAGAGCCGACATCGCGTGGTCCGGCCGCGTAGTCTCTGCCGCTATGAGCAGTGGGGTGTGCGGGTGAACCGAGGCGGCCTGGCGTGGGGATTGCGTCTCAGGGCGGCGCGCTACCGCTTCCAGGAGTCCTTGTTCCTGCTGCCCGCGCTGGTGATGCTGGGTGGGGTGCTGTTGGCGTTCGCCGCCACCTCGATCGACAACCACCTCGGCCATGACGCCGATGTGCCCCTGACCCTGGCGATGACCAGCAACGCGGCGACCTGGTTGGTCTCGACCGTGGCCGGGGCGATGATCACCACCGTCGGTGTGGTCTTCTCGCTCACCGTCGTGAGTCTGCAGCTGGCGAGCAACCAGTTCTCGCCGCGGGTGATGCGCTCGTTCATCCGCGACCGGCTCAGCCAGGGCGTGATCGGACTGCTGGTCGGGACGTTCTTCTACTGCGTGCTCATCCTGCCCAGTCTGAGCGGCGACGGAACGGCCCCGGCTCCGCGGGTGTCGCTGACGGTCGCCGTCGTACTGACCCTGGTCACCGTGGTGGGCATCATCATCCACCTCGATCACCTGGCCCGCGGGCTCCAGGTGGGAAATCTCGCGCGGGCCATCGCGACCGAGGGGCAGGACGTGATCGCCGCCCTCGGGCGGGTGCCCGCGGGCCTGCGCGAGGTCGACCCCGCCAGCATCCCCGCGGCGGAGAGCGCGACCGCCGTCCTGGCCCGGCGCAGCGGATGGGTCAGCCAGGTGGACCTGGGCCGACTGCTGGGAGCGGTCCCGCCGGGGACCACTATGCGGCTGGAGACCAGGGTGGGCGCCTACATCCACGAGGGTGAGGCGCTGGCCACGGTGTGGCCCCCGCTCGCGGAGGCGGAGGGGATCGCCGGAGCGGTGGAGATCGCCGAGATGCGGACCATGCTCCAGGACGCGGACTTTGCCGTCCGTCAGCTCGTCGACATCGGCCTGCGGGCCCTGAGCTCGGCGATCAACGACCCCACCACCGCGGTCGAGATCATCCTGCGCCTGGGCAGCCTGCTCCGCACGGTCCTCACGGCGCCGCTCCCACCGCATGCGCTCAGGGACGACGCCGGCCGGGTCCTCATCCAACCGTGGAGCCTCGACCACGAGGAGTTTGTCGCGCACGCCTTTGACCAGCTGCGTCAGTCCAGCCTGGATCAGCCGGAGGTGGTGGCCGCCCTCCTGCGCGTGGTGCGGATGCTGATCTCGCACGTCCGGGGCGAAGGGTGTGCGGAGCGCGCCCCCGCCCTCGAACGCCAGATGCGCCTGATCCTCGAGAGCGTGCAGGACCACCCCGATCATCACCCCGAGGACAGGGCGCGGCTGCTGTCCATCGCGTCCACCGACACGGATCCCGCCGACCACACCCGCTGACCCGCATTCGCCGACCCGCACTTGCTGGGCAGATCTCAACCCTGGCCGCCCTGAGCCCGGCCGGGCCCGGGCCGGGCCCGACCGGGGCCTTGCGGTGCATACCCTAGGGGGGTACGGTAGCCGACATGGCCGAGCACGGATACGCCCCGCACAAGGAGGACCACCTCAAGCGGCTGCGACGCATCGAGGGTCAGGCCCGAGGTCTGCAGCGGATGGTGGAGGAGGACAAGTACTGCATCGACATCCTCACGCAGGTCGCCGCCATGACCCGGGCCCTGCAGTCGCTCTCCCTCAATCTGCTCGAGGAGCACCTGGGTCACTGCGTGGCCGGCGCCATCGAGCACGGCGGCCCCGAGGCCGAGGCCAAGCTCAAAGAGGCCAACGCGGCCATCGCCCGCCTGGTCAAGTCCTAGGCGCCCCACCCGCAACCCGCAAGGAGAACTCCATGTCCGCCACCGCCAGCTTCACCGTCTCCGGCATGACCTGCGCCCATTGCGTCGCCTCCGTCAAGGAGGAGGTCTCCGAGATCCCCGGCGTCACGGAGGTTGAGGTCGATCTGGAATCGGGCCGCCTCGTCGTCGTCGCCCCTACCCCGGTCGACCCCGCGCTCGTCCGCGCGGCCGTGGACGAGGCCGGGTACTCCGTCTCGGCGCAGGAATGACCGCGCCATGACCACCACCGACAGCGCCACTGACCGCGCCATGACCACCACCGACAGCGCCACTGACCGCGCGACCGACAGCCCCGCCGGCGAGGCCGTCGCCACCACCCACGTCGACCTCCAGATCGAGGGCATGACCTGCGCCTCGTGCGCGAACCGCATCGAGCGCAAGCTCAACAAACTCGACGGCGTCACCGCCGAGGTCAACTACGCCACCGAGAAGGCGCGCGTGGAGTACTCCCCGGCGATCGAGCCGCAACTGCTGCTGGACACCGTCGCGCAGGCCGGCTACTCGGCCCGGTTGCCTCAGCCTCGATCGAGCCAACCGCGTCCGCCGGCCAGGAACGCGGGCAGGGACGCGGGCGAAACCGCCGAGGGCGCCGGCAACGCGGGCAACGCCACCGACGACAGCGCTTCCGAAGACAGCGCGGCCCCCGACAGGGTCGAGAGCCTGCGCCAGCGCGTGGTCATCTCGGCCGTCCTGACGGTGCCGGTGATCGCCATGGCCATGATCCCGGCCTGGCAGTTCACCTACTGGCAGTGGCTCTCGCTGACCCTCGCCGCGCCCGTCGTGGTGTGGGGCGCGTGGCCCTTCCACCGCGCGGCGGCCATCAACCTGCGCCACGGCGCGTTCACCATGGACACGCTCGTCTCGATCGGCACCTCCGCCGCCTTCCTCTGGTCCCTCTACGCGCTGTTCTTCGGCCACGCCGGCATGCCGGGCATGACCCACGGTTTCGAGTTCTCGCTCTCGCCCAGCGACGGCGCGGGCGACATCTACCTCGAGGCCGCCGCGGGCGTGACCACCTTCGTGCTGCTCGGCCGCTATTTTGAGGCCCGGTCCAAGCGCACGGCCGGCGCGGCGCTGCGGTCGCTCCTCGAGCTGGGAGCCAAGGATGTCGCGGTTCTACACGGCGGCGTGGAGACCCGCATCCCGGTGGAGAATCTCCAGGTCGGTGACGAGTTCGTGGTGCGCCCCGGCGAGAAGATCGCCACTGACGGCGTCGTGACCGACGGCGCCTCCGCGATCGACGCCGCCCTGGTCACCGGCGAGTCCGTCCCCACCGAGGTCTCGGCGGGCGACGCCGTGGTGGGCGGCACCGTCAACACCAACGGCCGGCTGGTCGTGCGCGCCACCCGCGTCGGCTCGGACACCCAGCTCGCGCAGATGGCGCAGATGGTGGAGGACGCCCAGTCCGGAAAGGCCGCAGCTCAGCGGCTCGCCGACCGCATTTCCGGCGTCTTCGTCCCCGTCGTGCTGGTGCTGGCCGTGGCGACCTTCGTCTACTGGATGCTCACCGGCTCCGGTGCCTCGATGGCGTTCACGGCCGCGGTCGCGGTGCTGATCATCGCCTGCCCGTGCGCGCTCGGCCTGGCCACGCCCATGGCGCTCATGGTGGGCACGGGCCGTGGGGCGCAGCTGGGCATCCTCATCAAGGGCCCCGAGGTCCTGGAGTCGACCCGCCGCGTCGACACGATCGTGCTGGACAAGACCGGCACCATCACCACCGGCAAGCACGCGCTGGTCTCGGCGACCGCTGCCGAGGGCGTCGACGAATCC
The DNA here is from genome assembly GCF_033142235.1 of Rhodococcus sp. IEGM 1408. Lineage (NCBI taxonomy): Bacteria > Bacillati > Actinomycetota > Actinomycetes > Mycobacteriales > Nocardiaceae > Rhodococcus > Rhodococcus sp. IEGM 1408. The sequence continues at coordinate 276,791 of NZ_JAWLRW010000001.1, read as the reverse complement.
CGGTTGCTACGCCTGGCGGGCGCGGTCGAGGACGCCTCCGAGCACCCCATCGCCCGCGCGATCGCCGCCGGCGCCCGTGAGAGGGTCGGCGACCTCCCGGACGTTTCCGGTTTCCGTAGCCACGAGGGCCTGGGCGTTTCCGGACTGGTCACTGTCGCTGGCGGTGTCGCTGGCGGTGGCGCTGAGGACAACCGTGGTGACGACGACAACGTGGTCGTCGTGGGCCGTCCGGCGTTGCTCGCCCAGCGCGACATGCCGCTGCCGGCTGAGCTGGTGCGGGCGATGGACGACGCCTCCGGGCGCGGTCAGACCGCCGTCGCCGTGGGCTGGGGCGGCAGGGCCCGCGGAGTGCTGGTGGTGGCCGACCAGATCAAGGACACCTCCGCCGAGGCGATCCGCCGCTTCCGCGAGCTGGGGCTGACCCCGATCCTGCTGACCGGCGACAACGCCGCCGTCGCGGCCGCGGTGGCCGCCGAGGTCGGGATCGACCCCGGCCCGGACACCGTGATCGCCGAGACTGTCATCGCTGAAGTGCTGCCCGCGGACAAGGTCGAGGTGATCCGTCGCCTGCAGTCCGAGGGCCGCGTGGTGGCGATGGTCGGCGACGGCGTCAACGACGCGGCCGCCCTGGCCACCGCCGACCTGGGCCTGGCGATCGGCACCGGCACCGACGCGGCGATCGAGGCCTCCGACCTCACGCTGGTCCGCGGCGACCTGCGCTCGGCGGCCGACGCGATCCGGCTGTCCCGCAGCACGCTCGGCATCATCCGGGGCAACCTGTTCTGGGCGTTCGCCTACAACGTCGCCGCGCTGCCGCTGGCGGCGGCCGGCCTGCTCAACCCGATGATCGCCGGCGCCGCGATGGCGTTCTCCTCGGTGTTCGTGGTGGCCAACAGCCTCCGGCTGCGCCGCTTCCGGGCGGCGGCCTGAGCGATCTGGCGGCGTTCACCTGGGCCGATCCGGCGAGGGTCACCCCGGAGACGCGCCGGCGCGACGTCGGGACAGCAGCGGGCGGAAGACGATCGCCGCGAACACCAGGAACACCACGGCGGCGATGCCCAGCACGACGACCTGGCTCACCGAGCCCGCCGAATCCGATCGGGCGACCATGACGGCGGCCATGGACACGACGGACGGCGGCACCAGGACAAACCAGCCGATCACCGCGTACAGCGCCATCGGGGCGGACGGTGACCGGAGGAAGAGCGCGACCGCTGAGCAGATGACGGCCGGCACCACGAGGCCGAGGTCGAGCAACACGATGGACCAGAAGAAGGTGCGCGCGTCAGCGAATTCTGCGGGCATCGGTCCGCCCAGGACGGGGCCGAGGTAGCGGGACACCACGAAAGCCGCCAGCCCCAACAGGACGACGCCGAAGGCGCGCTGCCTCCTCGGCGACATGACCGGCAGGTCCCGGGGGTCGGTGATCGCCCAGGCGCCCACGGCGAGCACCGCGCCGGCCGCGAACAGGCCGACGTCGAACAGCACCACGGCGTTGAACTCCCCGTATTCCGGGCCGAGCACGTACTGGGCGAACATGTAGGCGGTGTAGGCGGCCGGGCCGAATGCGACGGGACCGGCGGCGCGGTGGCCGCGCAACGCCAGCACCCCGGCGGCGATGCTCAACGGCGCGACCAGCGCGAGTGTGACGATCTCCAGGCCGATCAACTGGTTCTGCAGGGTGCTCGAGATGGGATAGTCGACGAACCCGAGACCCAGGGGCCCGAGGAGGGAGTTGAGGACCAGCCCCGCCGCGAGGACGAGCATGGCGGACCCGAACGCCGGGTGCCGCCGTTGACCGCTGTGAACTGCGGTGGTGAGCGGCGGGCCCCCGCCGATCCCCGGGTCGGTCACGGGGTGCCAGCGCTAAGGCGCACCTTGTTGTCCAGAGAAGCCTCGGTTGCCGGGGTAAACCAGATGACCGCGGCCCCGGTGAGGATGTAGACCACCTGCAAGACGTGGAACCCACGGATCGAGGCGATCTCCGCGATGATCCACACCACCATGATGATCCCGGACAGGATGCTCGACGCCTGCCAACCCACGCTCCGTTTGAACATCGCCGTGGCGGCGAACAACGCGCTACCGCCGACGAGCGCCAACAGGATCACGCCGGGGAGGTAGAGACTGCTGAAGTCGGTGTGCTCGATCCAGGAGCGTTGCTCGGGGATCAGGCCGGTCATCAAGGCTATGCCTCCGCCGGCCGCCGAGATCGCGTTGAAGAGCAGCAGTCCGAGAAGGATCCGACCGGCTGTGTTCATGTCCCGCACCCTAGACCCGATATGAACTGCCCTGGGTGCTCTGACGATTACCGCCGTGTCCGAGATGCGGTCAGGTCAATCCGACGGACGTGCGCACCAAGAAGTACGCGGCCCGCGGGACGTCGCCCGCTTCGTGATGCACGAGCGGACGACGTCCCGCAGTCGTCATGGCGAGAACGGCCGGCCGCTCAGGCGCTCAGTTTCGTACACATCGAGCGGTGCCACACCAGTGGTTGGCACGTCTGATCGCTGGCCAAATTGAGGATCCGGAGTACCACGATGTCGTGATCCCCGGCCGGGTGGATGTTCTCGATCGTGCACTCGAACTGGACGGGAGCGCCGTCCAGGACGACCGCGCCCGTGGGCAGAACCGTGTGCTCGACTCCGGCAAAGCGCTGACCGTGGTCCTTCGCGGACATCTGCCGGATGGTGCTCTCGTGACTCTCGGCGAGCACCGAGACACCGAGGGAAGATAGTTCCCGGAGCAGCGGCCACGTACCGGACGTCTTCTGCACGGCGAACATCGTCAGCGGGGGGGTCTGGGAGACGCCTACTGCGAAGGATGAGGCGACCAGGACGTTGGGTCTGCCGTCGACGACGCCGGCGAGAGCGACCACTCCAGTCGGGAACGCGGCGAAAGCCCCTCGCAGGACGGTCTGGTCGATGATTTCGGTGGATAGCATCTGGTCATCCTCAGCTTTCGTGGGTGGGTCCGGCGTTGCGGCGAACGATCTCGCCCCACTGGTCAAGCCAGCCCTGATAGGCAGCGGGGTCGTCGAATGTCTTGTCGTTGACGTAGAGGCCCTGGCAGGGGACAGTCGCCCCGAGCTCCACCAGGACCGGTTTGAGCAGGAGTTCCGGCGCGAGGAAGTGGGCAGGCCCGGCTCCGAGCATGAGCGGTACCGCTGTGACACCTTTCATCCCGTTCCCGGTGGCGAACTGGTCGAGAAACAGTTTGAGCAGCCCCGTGTAGGCGGCCTTGAAGGTCGGCGAGGCCACTACGACCAGGTCGCTCGTGGCCACCGTCTCAACAGATGCAGAGACCGCGGCGTCCCCCCAGCCGAGAAGCCCGACACCGAGGGCCGTCACGTCGATGACGTGGTCGGGATCGCGGCCGGCGATCAGGTTTGACAGCAGGACGGCCGCATTCAACGTGCGTGAGCCGGGCTTCGGATTCCCAGCGACCACAGTGACTTTCACAAGGCATCTCTCCGTTCTGGGTGCAGTCGATGAGACTGAAGCCTGGGTGCGGAGAGTTAATACGGAATCGCCGCTTCGTTACGCTCCGATTGCGCGACAGGGAGGCGTGTCGGTCGTGTTCGAGGCGCAGTTCAAGGCCGTGCCAGGGGCATGGCGACGGCATTGCGCGGCTCGACGGGAAGCTCCCCGCGGCCGGTATCGGCCTCGAAGCGGACCCGGTTGGCCAGAAAGACGTCAAACACGATCTGTACCGGAACCAGATCCGCGTTGGTGTACAGAATCTCCCGAGATAGGAGCGCCTCACCTGGTGTGACACCGAGGATGCGGGCGGTGCGCTCGTCACAACGTTCGACGCCCACCGTCACCGTCGCCGCCCCGGGCTCTACTCCGAAGAACTCCTGGAAGACGGGCTGCATCGTCAGGGGAACCCCGGTGAAGTCGGTCGGGTCGGCGTCGTACCGGGGCGAGAAATAGGCACAGCGGAGTCCGATGACCTCGCCGTCGACGGCGAAGGTGTTCTCGACCAACCGGACCATCTCCTCGTCCATCTGCAGGCGGGCTCGGACGAGGGGGAAGCTCGGCACGATCGCCTGGTCGAGAACGGTGATGTAGTTGGTCTTGTTCTCCGTCGCGGTGATCCCGGACAGTTCGATCCCTACCTGGAGTCGGTGGACGCGCGTTCCGAAACGGGGTTTGCGTACCACGAATCCCGCCTCGCGGAGCTCGTTGAGGGCGTCCCGCACGCTGCCTCTACTGGAGTTGAAGATGCGCATCAACTCTTCTTCCACCAGCTGGGCATCGACGTTGAGTATTCCCGCCCGGATCGACGCCTGGATCAGTTCCCTGACTCGGCGCGACGACACTTGTCGACCGCGCGCGGATCCGCCGTGTGCCCGTGGGTGCGAGGTCACGCCCATCATCAACCTCCTGTGACAAGTGATGCGCGAGCTAGGCCCGCGGGGTTCCAGGTGCTCTGTCGTGAGGTGTCGTTCGAGAGAGCCCACGCTCGGGCGTGAAGAGATTCTAAGCACGCGGGTCACGCCATATGACGGCGTAGTAACCGGGCTCACAATCGGCGCAATAGTCGCTGTGCCCGCACTGATGCCGCCTTGACCAGGCAATTCGGGTCGAGGGGAAGTGTGTCGAGCCGCGCAATCGACGCATAGCAACTGCTGTACCCAGGGGAAACAAACTCCGCCGAATCTAGTGACCACTACACAAGTTGAGCGTCAGAGGGGAGGTCGATTCGGTGACTGCCAAGATTGTCGATGCTGTAAATGCGCCGGGCGGTGCTACAGCCTTCGAGGAACCGGATGACGACACGGAACGGACATCGTCATCGAGGCCGGGGTCGTCCCTGTGGGTGGTGCGCGCTGCGATATCCGCGCTGGCGAACTTCGTGATCTACGTGTTCGTCGCGTTCTTCCTGGTCAAGCTCATCCCGGGAGACCCCGTCGTGTCGGCCTCGGGTGGACGGTTGTCGGGGGACGCGCTCGAGGCGGCCAGGGAGAGCTACGGACTCAACGGGTCGGTGTTCGAACAGCTCGGGACGTACCTCCGTGAGCTTGCCTCCCTCGATCTCGGGACGGCGATCGCGACCGGCCGACCCGTGGCCGGCGACCTGCTCGTCCGGATCCCGGCGACCCTCGAACTGGTGGTGACCGGGCTGTTCTTCGGTGCCCTGGTCAGTCTCGCGCTGGCGCACCTGGTGGTCAGCCGGCCGTCGAATCCCTTCGCGCCGGCGGTCAGGGCGTACTCGCGCGCGGCGGGAGCAATTCCCGAGTACGTCATCGGAATCGCGTTCCTTTTCATCTTCTTCGCCACCCTGCAGTGGGTTCCCGCGCCGTCCGGCCGGCTCGACGCGTTCCTGGTGGCACCACCCACGGTCACCGGGTTCCCGGTACTGGACGCCCTCATCGCCGGCGACACCCAGTCCGCCGGCTCGTACATGGCCCACCTCTTCCTACCCGTGGTGGTGATGGTCGTCGCGCACTCCGCGCTGCTCACCAAGACCCTGGTCGAGGCCCTGGATGTCGAGGTGGCGAGCCCGGCCACGAAGTTCCGGATCGCCTCGGGTGCCCCGCGCCGCATCGTCCTGCTCGCCGTCTATCGGCGCGCGCTGCCGGCCGCGCTGGCGATGCTCGGCATGGTCTTCGGGCTGTTGCTCGGTGGCGCCGTCGTGCTCGAGTCCCTCTTCGGTCTCGGCGGACTGGGCCAGTACGCGGTGGACGCCGTCATGGCCTCTGATGTCTTCGCGCTCCGATCGTTCCTGGTCGTCATCGCGGCGATGTGTCTGACTGCGTACTTCCTGGCCGACGTGGCCACCGGACTGCTCGACCCGCGGCGCCGGGTCGGCGGAAGACAGGAGATCTGATGACACCGGTCACTGTGGTGACGTCCACGGCCGATCTGGCCACCCGGGACGCCGGAACCTTCGCGATTCGAGGGAAGTTCCGGTCGCTGCTCCGGTTCGTCCCGTTCGCGGTTCTGGTGGCCTTGGCGGTCCTCGGCCCGGTGCTGGCGCCGATGTCGGCGACCATGGTGACGGGGTCGCCGTCGCAGCCGCCGTCAGCCGCCCATCTGTTCGGCACCGACTCCAACGGGTTCGACGTGTTCTCGAGGACGCTGACGGCGTTCCGGCTCGACGTGATGATCGGCGTGGCCGTGACCGCGTCGGCCACCGCGGGGGCGCTACTGATCGGCACCGTCGCCGGCATGTACAGCGCCGAGCCGGGAATTCGAGGCCGCCTTGCCTCGACAGCCGGGCGGCTGATCGACCTGATCCAGGCGCTCCCGGTGATGATCGCCGGCCTGGTGATCGTCTCTTTCTTCGGCCGCAGCGCCGTGGTGATGACCGTCGCCCTCGCGATCGTCCTCATGCCGTTCCAGGCGCGGCTCCTTCGGAGTGAGGTCATGCGCCACCGGGACGACGGCTACGTGACCGCGGCCCGGATGAGCGGGGAGTCGGAGTTCCGGGTGCTGATCCGACACGTGGTCCCGAACTCCTGGGGCCCCGTGCTGGCCAACTGTTCGGCGATCTTCGGGATGGCGATCATCATGTCCGCCGGACTGGGATTCGTGGGCGTCGGGATCCCGTTGCCCCAGGCCGAGTGGGGGAACATGCTCTCCAGCGCAGCCCCGGACGCCGCCGTAGGTCGGTGGTGGTCGGCCTTGTTCCCCGCCGCGGCGCTAGCCCTTTCTGTCTGGGCGGCCTCGACCCTCACCGCGAAACCGCGACCTCGCCGCGGGAGGGGGTGAGTCGACCATCCGACGTTCCGAGTGATCCAGGTGTTTCCAATCCTCATGAATGGAGAGTGCGCGCAATGAAAGTAACGAGAGTATCAAAGGCCGTCGTCGGCCTGGCCACCGTGACGGCGCTCGTGTCGGCGTGCGGTGGTGGCGGAGGCGCACAACCGTCGGCGGAGGACGGGATCGTCGTCGTCACGGCGGCCCAACCGCAGAGCTTCAGCTACGAGAGCAGTGCCACCGGCTACGAGTCGGCCGAGTTCTTCGCCAACACCGGTGCCGGCCTGGTCCGGTTCCCCTACGTCGAGGGAACGGACGGGAAGGCCGCCCACCAGCAGCTGTTTGAGTTCGAGCCGGTCCTCGCCAAGAGCTACGACGTCAGCTCGGACGGACTGACGTACACCTTCCACCTCAACACGGACGCGAAGAGCGCGGCCGGGAACTCCCTGAGTGCCGACGACGTGATCTTCTCGTTCCGACGGAAGTTCGATGTCGAGACGAGCATCGTCCCGTTCATCAGTGAACCGATCATCACCGACGTCGACGAGCAGGTCCGGAAGATCGACGACGAGACCGTGTCGATCACGGTGCGCGACCCCGCCCACGGCTACACGATGATGTCGCTGCTCACGGTCTCCGCGTACAACATCTACGACTCGACGGTGCTCTCTCAGAACGCGACCGATACCGATCCCTGGGGTGTCGAGTGGTCCAAGACCAACGCGGACTTCGGATTCGGCGCGTACAAGCTGACGAGCCACACCCCCGGGCAACAGATGGTCTACGAGGCCAACCCCGGATTCGCCCTCGGCAAGCCCGAGGTGGAGCGCGTCGTGCAGCGCGTGGTGGCGGACCCGGGTCAGCGGGCTAACCTCCTCCGCAGTGGCGACGCCAGCATCGCGACACAGCTGAGGCCGGCCGATCAGGTCGCCCTCCGGGACGCGGGCGAGGCGCAGATCTTCGAGGCGCCCACCAACGCCTACGTCTACGTTCCGCTGACCACCACCACGGCACCGTTCGACAACGTCGACGTGCGGCGGGCGTTCGCGCACGCCGTGCCCTACGACCTGATCATGAAGGACGTGTACAACGGCCGGCTTGGGCCGCTGGAGTCGATTCTCAACAGCACACTGCCCGGCTATGACGCCTCCGGTCTGGAACCCAACACCACGGATCCCGCCCGGTCCCTGGAGATCCTCGAGCAGGCCGGAATCGACACGCCGGTCGAGTTCACCCTGACCGTCAACAACGCCGTGCCCGATCTCAAGGAGACGGCGGTCCAGATCCAGACCGCGGCGGCCGCGGCCGGCTTCGAAGTGACCATCGACGAGGTGAACCCGGCGGCGTTCCAGGAGGGGATCGCCGCGAAGACCTTCCAGGCGTCCGTGGGTAGGGACTACGCGGTGGTCCAGTCCCCGCCCTACGTGTTCGCTCTCTTCTACACGCCCGGTTCGCCCATCAACTGGCCCGATTTCACGCACGGTCCGCTGCAGGAGGCGATGGCCGATGGCAACGCCGCCGGGGAACCGCTGTCGCCACCCGCGTGGGCGAAGTGGAACGAGGCGTCCCGGATCCTCCAGGACCAGATGCCGACGGTCTACATCGGGTACGTCCAACCCCTCAACGCCTTCGCGGAGGACATCGGCGGGTACGTCTTCCGCACCGACAACGTGATCGACTACGCAGAACTCGAGCTGCCATGATGCCGCCGGCTGCCCGGAGCGCCGAGACGGTTCTCACGGTGAGCGAGTTGACGGTCTCATACGGTGGGGTCGAGAAGGTCCACCCGACGTCGTTCTCCGTTCGGCGGGGAGAGCGCCTCGCCATCGTGGGTGAGTCGGGTTCCGGTAAGTCCAGCGTGGCCAATGCGATCGGCGGCTTCATCCCCGAGGACGTGGGAACGGTGTCGGCGCAGGCTCTGGACCTGGCCGGGACCTCGCTGCTGGACTTTCCGTCCGCGAGTATTCCCCGGCGTCGCCCGGGCCTGTCCATGATCTTCCAGGACGCCATGAGTTCGCTCGACCCAGTGTGGTCGGTAGGCAGTCAACTGGCCTGCGTACTTCCCCGGTCGGAGTTCAGGACCCGTAGGCAATTGCGCGGGGCGGCGGAGCAGCGGCTGGCGCAGGTCGGCATCGCCGACCCGCGGCGGGTGATGTCAGCACTACCCGGCCAGCTGTCTGGGGGGATGCGCCAACGAGTCATGTTGGCGATCGCTCTGGCCGCCGAGGCAGATGTCCTCATCGCGGACGAGCCGACCAGTGCGCTGGACGTCGCCCTGGCCATCACGGTGATGGAACTGCTCAGCAACGCCGCGACCGAGGAGGACCTGGCTCTGATCTTCATCTCCCACGACATTGCGTTGTCGCGGCAGTTCGCCGACACCGTCATGGTGATGCGGCACGGCCAGGTGGCGGAGACCATCGCGTCCCGCGATCTCTCCGAGGCGACGCATCCCTACACCAGAGGGCTGCTCGCCTGTGTCCCCTCGCTGAGCTCGTCGGGCCTGGAACGGCTGCCGACTCTCGAGTCGGTCGGAGCGGTGTCATGAAGACGAGCGGTGTCCTCAAGCAGACGGTCACGACGGTAGAGCTCGTAGATGTGGAGAAGCGGTACGGCAAGAGCGTGATGGCGCTCCGCGGGGTCAGTGCAGTGGTCCGGTCCGGGGTGGCCACCGGGATCGTCGGGGAGAGCGGCTCGGGAAAGTCGACGCTCGGACGGATGATCGTCGGTTTGTCGACGCCGACGTCCGGATCCGTGCTCGTCGACGGCAACGACCTGGGTGAGTTGCTGTCCTGGCGGACCAGGCGGGCCGAGTACCTGCGGACGGTGCAGTTGGTCGCGCAGGACACCACCAATACGTTCGATCCCCGGCACAAGGTACGTGACTCCATCCGCCGCCCCGCGCAGATCCTGCGCGGACTCGACCGCCCGGCGGCGGATGCCGAGGTCGAAGAGATCACAGCCGAACTGGGCATCGATCCGGAGCTGGTGGATCGCTACCCGGGGCAGCTCTCTGGTGGGCAACGGCAGCGGCTGTCGATCGCTAGAGCGCTGATCGTCAAACCCAAACTCCTGGTGTGCGACGAGGCGGTGAGCGCACTGGACATCTCCGCCCAGGCGGTGGTGCTCAACCTCCTCAAGCGCTACGTCACCGTTCATTCCCTCGGGATGGTGTTCATCTCTCACGGGCTGCCGGCGACCGCTTTCATCACCGAGGAGCTCCTGGTGATGAAGAGCGGGCGTCTCGTCGACGCCGGCCGGACGGCCGAGGTGCTCCGCCACCCGCAACACCCCTACACGCAGCAGCTGGTCGATTCCTACAGACGCATCGATTCGCTCGCTGGCTGACCCTCTACCTCTCACACGACAAGAAGGAGAATTCAGAATGTTCCACCTCGGTTGGTTTCTCGGTGACGGTTTCGGCATCCACGCGTGGAGCCCTGAGAACGGTGACGGCCCCTGGATCGGCAACAACGTCAAGGACTGGATGCGGCCGGACATCTACATCGACATGGCCCGCAGCCTGGAGCGGGCAGGGTTCGACTACATCCTGATCGAGGACACCTCGATGGTGGAGGACTCCTACAAGCAGTCCGCCGAGACGTCCCTCCGCCGGGGCTTCATGGCCCCGAAGAACGACCCGCTGCCGCTGGTCCCGCTGATGACACAGGCCACCGAACACATCGGCATCATCCCGACGGTGTCCACCATCCAGTACCCGCCGTATCTCGCGGCGCGCGCGTTCACCACGCTCGATCACCTCTCCGGCGGACGCGTGGGAATGAACGTGGTCACCAGCGTCACGGACCGGGTGGCCCAGAACTTCGGGTACGACCGTCACCTCGAGCACGACGAGCGCTACGAGATGGCGATGGAGTGGATCGACGTCGTCCTCCAGCTGCAGAACTCGTGGAAGGAAGGCGCCGTCATCGCCGACCCGTACTCGGGCGTGTACGCGGACCACACCAAGGTCTCCCCGATCGACTTCGCCGGTAAGTATTTCAAGAGCCGTGGCCCCCTCAACACGATTCCGGGCCCCCAGCGCACGGTTCCCATCTGTTCGGCGGGTAGCTCGGAGCCGGGTCGCGTCCTGGCCGCCACCTACGACGACACGCAGATCGCGATAGTCCGGGATGCGGCGGCGGCCAAGAAGTACCGGCAGGACATGCGGGCGCGCGTCCTGGCGAGCGGGCGTAACCCCGATGACGTGAAGTTCCTGTTCATCGCCACGCCCACGATCGCGGAGACCGATGCCGAGGCACAGGCGAAGCACAAGGCGGCGCAGGCTGCGCGGTCGTCGGACAAGGCGATCGAGTACAACCTGTGGAACATGTCCTACACCTCGGGCGGCCGGATCGACTTCGGTGGGATCGACCCCGACACCAAGATCAAGGACATCGACCTGTCCAGGCAGAACGGGGAGTACACCTCGATCAAGGAGCTCTTCGACGGGCACGAGGACGACACCCTGCGCCACGTCGTGGCGAACAGCTACCAGGTCCGCGACATGGGCCTCGTGGGGTCGCCGGCGACGGTGGCGGCCAAGATGGGCGAGATCATGGAGGAGGCCGGTGGCGACGGCTTCCTGTTCTTCATGCCGACCACCAGGTACAACTTCGCCCTTGTCGCGGACGGGCTCGCGCCGGAGCTGCGCAGGCGCGGCCTGATCCGGGAGGAGTACACGGGGAGCACGCTCAGGGAGAACCTGCAGGCGTTCTGACTCGGCGCCGCCGACACCACGACGCCCCCCGCCCCGTCCGGTCAGCCGGACGGGGCGGCCGGCTGCTCGGACCGGCAGACGGCGCTGCGGGGCTCAGCCCGTCAACGCCGCAGAGCGCACGGCCCAGTAGGCGGCGCCGAGGACCGCGCCGAGCACCATGGCCGGGCCGAAGGCGATGCCGCTCTTCACACCGACCCGCCCGGCCGAGAGCAGCACCAGCGCCACCACCGCGTTGATCACGAACGCGGCCAGCGTCCCCGCCACCACGGCGGGCCAACCCAGCCAGCCGAGGAACATCCCCAGCACCCCGGACAGTTTGACGTCGCCCAGTCCCAGCCCGGACGGGTTGATCAACGCTAGGACGAAGTAGAACGCGAGCAGCGCGAGGCCGCAGATCACCGCTCTGCCGAGAGCTCCCCAGTCCCCGCTCAGCGCGGCGGCCGCGGTCAGGCCCGCGAGGAGCACCAGATACATGGGGAGGACGATCGCATCGGGTAGGCGGAACACCGCCAGATCGATCGCCATGAGCAGCCCGCACGCCACGGCCAGTGCCGCGAACGCCACGAGTTCAGCCCAGTTCGTGGCGAGGACCGCGGCACCGGCACCTCCGGCCGCCGCGAGCGCGATGTGGAGCCCGCTGCGCAGCCAGCGTGAGTTCGAGTCGGCCAGCCTTCCCATCCAGCGGGTGGCCGCGGCGGCAAGCCCGCCGCAGACAAGCGCACCGGCCAGCGCGGGGACAAGGATCGTCACCTCAGGAGAACGCCTCCATCATGTTGATCGCGGTGGGGCCGAGCAGCACGATGAACAGTACGGGCAGGATGAACAGCATCAGCGGGAAGATCACCTTGACCGGGATCTGCTGCGCCTTCTCCTCCGCGCGTTGGCGGCGCTTGATCCGCATCTCTCCCGCCTGGGTGCGGAGCACGTCCGCTACGGAGATGCCGTAGGCGTCGGCCTGGATAATCGCGCGGACAAAGCGTCGCAGATCGGCGACGTCGGTGCGCAGGGCGAGGTGTTCGTAGGCGGTGCGACGAAGCTGGCCCACCTGGATTTCCTGGAGGGTTCGGACGAGCTCTTGGGCCAGCGCTCCGGTACCGTTGCGGCCGGCGCGGGCCATGGCGGCGTCGAAGCCCAGGCCGGCCTCCACAGCGATGGTCATCTGGTCGAGCGTATCGGCCAGCTCGAGTTGGATCTCGTCGTTGCGCTCCTGGCCACGACTTTTCAGCAAGAGCTCGGGCAGGAAGTAGCAGACGACTGCCGTGCCCAGGATTAGGAGAAAGAGCAGCGGCGCCGGTTTGGTCCGCAGCAGTAATAATCCCAGCAGCAGCACGATGAGCGGAAGCCCCAGCTTGGCGATCAGCAGTCGCTGGAGTGACCAGCCCTTGGGCCGGCCAGCGCGAAGGGTCAACTTCTCGAGTCTGCTGATGGTGCCCGTCGGCGTTAACCGTCGGGCGAACTCGTACAGGCGGCTGCGGGAGTCATCGTCGTTAATTCCGGTCAGGTCGATGGGGGAGTCGAACCCGTGGTCGGTACCGCGACGGAGGTTGGCGACAGTACGCGCGCGGACGGTGTCGCGGCCGGCGAACACCGCGAAGGCCAGCAAGAACAGGGAGGCGGTCAGGACGATCACGGCCACCGTCGCGGGAAGAGAACTCACGCGGGGCTCCTTTCGAGGGGCGAGGGTGGGAGGAGGGGTGAAGAGGGGGCGTGGCAAAGCGGGCCGGAGGGGGGCGACCGTTGTCAGAACTTGATGCTCACGACCTTGCTCAACCAGATGCCGCCGATGACGAGCATCACCGTGCCGGCCGCGATCATCCCCCAGCCGAGCGGGCTCTGGGTGAGTACGCCGATGTAGGACGGGTTGGAAATGAACAGGAACCCGCCGATGCCGAAGGGCAGCGCCATGAGGACATACGCGGAGAGCTTGCCCTCAGCGGCCAGCGCTGCGACCTGCCTTCGGATCTGGTTGCGCTCGCGGATGGTGTGGCCGACGGCGTCGAGGACCTCGGCGAGGTTGCCGCCGACCTCGCGGTTGATCGCGATGGCCTGGGTGACCCACACGAAGTCCTGGCTGCCCATTCGGTTGGCGGTCTCCTCCAGCGCGGACCCGAGGTCACGGCCGACGCGGGTCTCGTTGATGATCCGCGAAAACTCCTCGGAGGTGGGTTCCTCCGCCTCGCGCGCGACGGAAGCGAGGGCCTGCAGCATGGAGTGTCCGGCGCGCAGGCTGCTGGCCATGAGCTGCAGGGAGTCGTCGAGCTGGTCGGCGAACTTGGCGCGACGCCGGGCGGCGAGAAGTTGGAGCAGGACGTAGGCGCCGGCGGGGGTGAGCAGCGCCAGGAACGCGCCCATCAGCGGCCCGACGAGGATGAGGCCGAGGGCGAAGGCGACGACCGTCGCGACGACGACGAGGAAGACATAGTCCTGGAGCCCCATGCGAACTCCGGCGCGTTCAAGCTGGCCGGCTCCTGTGGTCCTGCGGCGGCGCAGGAGGGAATCGATCGCCTCGGTGGCGGCAGTGGCTGCGCGGCTCAGCGGCCCGGGGCCGTCGGCCGTGCCGGGCCGTCGGCGGTCTCGGGGAATCCGCCCGGCCGCGGGGGAGAGCACCAGGTAGGTCACTACCAGCACGGCGAGGGCGATGGCGGCGACGCCCAGCCCGGCAGCGGAGAGCAGGGTCTGGCTCATCGGATGGTCCCAGGGCTCTCGGTGGTCGCGCCGAACACCCGTGGAGACAAGGTGATGCCGAGTTCTGTGAAACGGTCGGTGAAGCGGGGCCGAACCCCGGTGGCCTGGGGTTTTCCCAGGAACTTGCCGTCGGGGCCGAGACCGGCGGAGTAGTCGAAGAGGAAGGCGTCCTGCAGGGTGACGGTCTGGCCCTCCATGCCCTGCACCTCCGTGACGGCCGTGACCCGGCGGGTGCCGTCGCGGAGTCGGGTGAGTTGGATGATCACGTCGACGGCGGAGGCGATCTGCTCGCGGATGGCGCGCAGGGGCAGGTCCATGCCGGCCATGAGGACCAGGGTCTCCATGCGGGCGATGGCGTCACGTGGCGAATTGGAGTGGACGGTGGAGAGCGAGCCGTCATGGCCGGTGTTCATGGCCTGCAGCATGTCCAGGGTCTCGCCGCCGCGGACCTCGCCCACGACGATGCGGTCGGGCCGCATTCGCAGGGAGTTCCGCACCAGTTCGCGGATGGTGATCTCCCCGCGTCCCTCGATGTTGACCGGGCGGGACTCCAGCCGGACCACGTGATCCTGCTGTAGCTGCAACTCCACGGCGTCCTCGATGGTGACGATCCGCTCACCCTCGGGGATGAACGACGACAGGACGTTGAGCAGGGTGGTCTTACCTGATCCGGTGCCGCCGGAGACAATGATGTTTAGCCGCGCCTCCACGCAGGCCTGCAACAGCTCGGCCATCTCGGGGGTCAGGGTGCCGAACCGGATGAGGTCGTGCACCTTGAACGGGTCCTTGGAGAACTTCCGGATGGTCAGTGAGGAGCCGTTGACGGCCAGCGGTGGGATCACGGCGTTGACTCGCGAACCGTCGGCGAGTCGGGCGTCGACCAGCGGAGACGACTCGTCGACGCGGCGGCCGATGCGGGAGACGATCCGCTCGATCACCTGCCGGAGGTGTTCCTCGGAGGTGAACCGTGAGGGGTGACGGGTGATCCGGCCCGCGCGCTCGACAAAGATCATATCGGGCCCGTTGACCATGATCTCGGTGATCTCTGGGTCGTCGAGCAGCTTCTCGAGCGGGCCGTGGCCCAGCACGTCGGCCTGCACGTCGGCGATGAGACGCTGCCGCTGGTCGCCGGTCAGCGGGATGGTCTCGTCCTCGACGACCTTGTTGAGCTCGGTGCGGACCATGGCGTGGAGCTGGTCCTCGGTGAGGGACGGGTTGTTCAGGCGTGCACCGATGCGCTCGAACAATGCGCTGGCCGCGCGTTCCTTGAGGGCGATCAGCGGATCGGCCGTGGGGTCCTCCGCCGCGGCCACGCCTGCGGTCGCGGACGTCGGCGTGGCGCCCGCGGCGGCCGACTTCGTCGTCGTCCCAGTCGTTGTTCCCGTCGGCGTCTTTACCGACGGCGTCGAGGGCGGCGTAGTGGAGACCGGCGGTGGGGCGTCAGATGCGGGCACGTCGGTGACGGTGCCTCCCGGGGCGACGCGGGCGGCGCGGAGGCGATCGGACAGGCTCATGCCTTCACCCGCTTCCTACGGAGCCGGTGCCGGCCGCCGTCGAGAATCGGTGCGGTGATCCCGGCCGGGCGCATGGGGGCCGGGGTGAACCGGTCGACCAACTTGCGCAGCTGCTTGGTCATCTGGTCACGGGTATCGCTCTGCAACAGGGGAATCCCCTGGTTGACCGAGACGGGAGCCGCTTTGCTGCGGGGAAGCACCAGATCGACGCCGGTGCCGATGGTGGCCTCGACATCGGCCTTGGTGAGCCCGCTGCGGGGATCGGCGAAGTTGATCACTACGTGCCGACTCTCGAACGTCAACCCGAGGTCGCGGAGGATGTCGATCTCCTTTCGGAGGCCCCGGACCCCGGGGACGTCGAGGCTGGTCAGCATGATGAGTTCGTCGGCCTGGTCGATCGCGGCGAGGGCGTGGTCGCCGAGCCCGGGGGCAGTGTCCACCACGACGTAACGGAATTCTGAGGACAGAGTCTTCAGGAGCCGGGCCACGTCGGCGGCGGTTATCTCGTCGGCCTCGGCGGGTGAGGTCGGCGCACACACGGTGTAGAGGCCGGTCTGGTGCTGGGTCAGGAAGGTCTTGAGAACCATCGAGTCCTGCACGGCCGGGCCGCGGACCACGTCGAGAAGGGTGTGCTCAGGGGTCAGATTGAGGGCACTGGCCACGTCGCCGAACTGCACATCGAGGTCCACCAGCACGGTCGAGAGCGGAGCCGTCCGGGCCAGACCCACCGCCAGATTGGTGGAGACGGTCGTCTTTCCGACTCCACCCTTGGGCGAGACCACGCTGATGACGCGGCCGCGGGCGTCGGCATTCCCGTTCATGGCGGGGTCACCCGGACCTTGGGGTGCGGTAGTGGCCGCGACCAGAGCGGCGCGGCCGAGCACCTCGGCGAGCTCGGCAACGTCGGCTCCGGGGTGCACCACGTCGCACGCGCCGGCCCGCAGGGCGGCCAGCGCAAGGGTGTCGGGCTGCTCGCTCACCAGCACGACGGCCATACCGGGGCACTCAGTGGCGAGACGCGACGAGAGCCCCAGTGCCCCGGCGCGGTCGGTGGCGGTGTCGATCACCACCACCTGAGGGATGGCGACGCCCGACCCGAGCTGCTGGAACAACTGCGACGGGCCGGCGGGCAGCGGGGCTCCGGCGATCACCGAGATCGGTTCGCCGGTCGCGGTGGCGATCAGTCCGCGGAGGTCGGCGGAATCAGAAGCGAGAAGTATGCGGCTCATCAGGAGAAATTCCTCATATCGACCTTGGGGGTGCCGTCCTGCGGGACGGTCGCGTCCTCGAGCGAGAGCCAGATATTCGAGAATTTGGCGGCGTGGACGACGGTCAGCGACTGATCGGTAGTGAGCGCCATGGTGATCATCGCGCCGCCGTCGGGCACCGGGGCAGCGTCGGGGTTCTCGACCCCTTCGTTGGGCTGGGTCGCGCCGAGCCCGCCTTGGACGCGGGTCACGAGGATTTTTCGGAGAATGAGGCGAGTCGTCCCGTCGCCGACGGTGATGAATACGCCGACAGTGTCCCCGGGAGTGATGGTGCCGCCGACGATCTGCGGTGCGCTAAGCGAGATGGTGACCGAGTGATAGCCCTCGGGCACGGGGATGCCGCCGAACCGCTCAAGCGACTGCAGGGTGACGAACCGTCCGCCCAGGAGCTGTTCGCCGGGCTGCAGGTCGGTCGCGGCCACCCGGCCGGACACCTCTGCAAGCGATCGGACGGCGTCAGGCCCCACGGCCGCACGGGGCAGGCGCTGCGTGGTCACTGATTCGGCGATCTCGTCTGAGGGGGTGCCCTGGGGGATCAGCGCGGATACCACCAGCACCTCGATCGGGTCCATGTTCGCCATCGCGCGGCTGTCCGCGTTGTTGACGTAGCTGACGAGCAGGACGGCGCCTAGGACGGCGAGTACACCGGCAGCGATTGCTGAGAGGATTCGTCGATTCATCGGTTCTCGCTAATCGGGTAGGAGGACAACGGCAGCGGCGCCGAGATCAGGCCCGCCGGGTCCGTAGTCGAAGTCGGGGTCAGCCTGGAGGATGGTGGTGAAGTAGCCGCTGATGCATCGCAGGTTCTTGGCGCACGGTGGCTCCCAACTCTGACCGGAGAAGTTGTACCCGGTCACCGTGAAAGCCGCATAGCCGTAGACCTTGTACCAGGCGCCTCTACCTTGACCGCCCGTCTCGGCCGGGTCGGCGTCGTCGAAGATGGGCACGAGGATAGTTCTGTTCCGGATGGTGGAGAGGTCGCAGTGCTTGGCTGTATTGCCTGGCTCGCTTGATGCCTTGGTTCCGATTCGCGTCGTGGCGTTGCAGCTCTTCTTGAGGTCGGTCTGCAACCAGCCGAAGCCGCCCGGAAGGTACGTGGGGGAATGGTCAACCGAGCCGGAGCAATTCCCCGCCGGCGTCGTGACGATGACCTGCTCTCTCCCCGATGGGCGGCCGTCCACGGAGTATTTGTTGAAATCGCAGAGAGAGAAGATCATCGGCAATGCTGATGTCCCACCGGTCGGGGAACCCCAGCCCGCGGTGGCCGAAGTCGTGAGTTCGGTCGAGTCCACGCCCAGGACGGGAGCGAACAGATGCTGTCGGACCGCCGAGGTGCGAACGGTGACACGCCCGGACAGTTCGGTAGGAACCGGGTCGACGTCCGCTACCGCGGCCCCCGAATTGCTGTTGAGCGTGGCAAGTGATTGCGCGGTGTCGGCCGGGGTACCGCAGTCTTTTCGCGCGCAGTCCTGGGCGATGGCGAGCGCGGCTGCATCGGCACCGGTCTGGAGCTGCTGCTTTTCGGCATGGGTGGCCGCGATGTCGAGGGAGAGGGCTGCGAACCCGAGAAGCGGGACCATTAGAACCGCGATGATCACTGCGATCGCCCCGCGATCATCGTCTATCCGAAGCATCGCATTGTCCCCTTCCCGGTGAGGATGAAGTCGTCAATGGGAAGAAGTCCCGAGACCAGGGAGAACGGGTACTCGATCGTCACCGAGGCGAGACCCGCACCCGTCAGGGCAGAGGAGCAGCCGGCGGTCGGGGTGACCGTGATGTCGGCGTCGGAGAGGTCGAGGGATTGAGCGGACACCTCAGCGGCTGCGATGGCGGCGGTCGCGCTGTCCTGCAGCGCCATGACTCGGACGCCATCGCGTGCAGCGTTCGAAAGAGTGGTCTGGACGTGGTACGCACGGCCGAATTCGAGGATTCCGAACAAGAGAAGCAAGAGTATGGGGAGTACGAGCGCGAACTCAACTGATGCTGCTCCGCGGTCACGTGAGGGCGTGGACATTGCGGGCCTGCCGGGGGGGAGTGGGAGAAGGGAAACGGTCTGGCCAGAGGAGGGGCCTAACAAACTCCGGCGCAGAGCCCAGTTGGGCGCTGCGCCGGAGTTCGCGAAGACTTAGGCGTCACCCTCAGGAACGGTTCCGCCGAGCTCCGTCACGACCGTCTCGAACATTTCGTTGAGGCGACCACCCAGCAGGACGACTGCCGCGATGATCACGACGGCGATCAGGCCGACCATCAGGCCGTACTCGACGGCCGTAGCGCCGCGGTCCTTGCGGTTCTCGAAGCGGTCATCCATGAATGCCTGGAAGGTAACCATGAGGGCGTAGACCTGGTTCATTGTGAACCCTTTCTTGCGGGGGAGTGAGCCGATCGGCTCGAGGGGGATGGTCCCGGCTAGCTGAGTCGGGGCTGAGAGGAGTATTGCAGTAACCAACTCGGCGCGCAAGCGGAATTCGTGACGTTGGTAACAAAAATCGATGGAGCCTGATTGTTGTCGCTGCCAACTAAGGATGACCTGATATGGGAATGACGACCTTGCAGGTGAGGGTGTTGTCGAACGCGCATCTGGACACCCGATTGTCTGGACACGAGTCTGTTTGGTGTCTGATCAGCCAATTTACGACGGTGGCCAGCGCAAATAATATTTTCTGAATCAGTCAGTGCATTAGGGGTGGCTAGGTCAAGGTCGTACGAAACTACGGTTGCGAGCAAGAGCAGTCCGGGTACGTTGTCGGCCACGTCGTCGCGAGGAGACCCTGATGCCCACACACACCGCGCCCACCGTCCGATCGTTCAGGAGGGAAACCGCGATCGCTGCACTCTCGGTCGGCATCCTTTTGCTCGCCTCCTGTGGCACCTCAGAGGTCTCCGAGAACGTGGACCGGGCTGCCACGCCCGCCGAGGAGACCGCGGCCAGCACTACGGCAGATGCCCAGCAAGCAGGCGCGGCCGCCCAGGCATTCGCCACCGCCGAGCTCGCGGACCCGGCGGGAGAGCCGCGCGGCACCGTGGAGCTCGCCGAGGCTGAGGGCGGCACCCTGGTGACGGTCGAGGCCACCGGCCTCCCGCCCGGCTTTCATGGCCTCCATATCCACACGTCCGGCCTCTGTGAGCCCGACAGCGCTAACCCCACCGAGCCCGGCGAGCGCGGGGCGTTTCTCTCTGCCGGCGGCCACCTTGCAGGACCCGATGGGAAAGCCGGTCATCCGGAGCACGCTGGGGACCTGCCGCCGCTCTACGTGACCGACGACGGAACCGGGCGGATCGTCGCGCTCACGGATCGGCTGGACCGCGACCTGCTCCTGGACGCGGACGGTTCAGCCGCGATGATCCACGAGGACTCGGACAACCTGGCCAACATCCCGGAGCGCTACGCGCCGGAGGGACCCGACGAGGACACCCGGAAGGCCGGCGACGGCGGGAGCCGCGCCGCGTGCGGGGTCGTCATCGAGCAGCGCTGAGCCGGCGTCGATCCCGCTGTGGCCTCGATCGAGCCGAGAGCACCTACCGCCTCAGTAGTTCGGCGGCGACGACGAATCCATGGTGAAGTTCCACCTGTCGACCTGTTTCATCGCTTCGACGGTGAGTACTCCGGCCCGCACGAGGAAGACCGTCACCTCGCACATTCCAGCGCGGACCTTCTCGTCCGCGAGCGCCATGATCTCCGCGTCCTTCCGGCGAAACGTGCTGAGGGTCGCCCAGCCGAAGTCGTCGCGGTCGGTCAGGAGTCGCTCGTGCGCGGCGGCGTACCGTCGCACGTCCTCGACGTCGCATCGGCACGCTGGAACCCCGGTGGATCGCGGAGGTTCCGGGGTCGTCCGGGTAGGTGAGGCGGCCCGGATGAGCTTGCCCAGGCGAGCGCGAGCCCATGCGCCGTGACTCATAGCTGGCTCCTCTCGCCGTGGAGCCGCATCACTCCGCCTTCGCCCGCGGCACCCGGCCCATGAGATAGAACTCGGGGTTCGGGCGCATGTCGGTGGCATTGGCCACCCGGTTGCTCAGCCCGAACAGCGCGGCGATGGAGGCGATGTCCCAGGCGTCCTCGTCGTCGAGCCCGTGCTCGCGGAGCGCCGCGAAATCGGCGTCACCCAGCTCATCCGAGCGCAGGTTGACCTTGGTGGCGAAGTCGCAGATCGCCCGCTCGCGGGGAGTGAGCGAGGCCTTGTGATGGCTGACAGCCAGCTGGTCGGCGATGTACGGGTCCTTCTTGACGATCCGCAGGATCGCGCCGTGCGCCACCACGCAGAACAGGCAGTTGTTCTGCCCGGAGACGGTCACGACGATCATCTCCTTGTCCGCCTTGCTCATATTCGAGCCCTCACGGTCCATCAGCGCGTCGTGATAGGCGAAGAACGCCCGTGACTCGGCCGGCCGACGACCGAACATCAGAAAGACCTCGGGGACGAACCCGGCCTTCTCCTGCTCGGCGAGGATGCGGTCCCGCAGGTCGTCGGGCAGATCGGCGAGCTCGGCGAGGGGGTAGCGATCAGACATCTGGAGGCCTTCCGTCGGTGAAGGGTTGAGGGGTCACTTCAGAGTAGAGATCGCTGTCCGCCACGGCCCCCGTCCGCACCGCCGGCTGGCGGAGACCGCACGGAGCGGGCGGGAGAACACGCGACCCACCGGCCCGTCAGTCCTCCCGGAGCTGACCCCACACGTGGACGTGCTCGATCTCCACCCACGCGTCCACCCGGGCGCGGTCGCGCACCGGGTACGGCTCGCCGGTGTAGTGCCGGGACAGGGAGTCGATGCCGGACAGGTCCGGGTCGTCGGCGATCTCCACAACGCGGCCCTGGATGCTCGCGTGGGTGTACCAGTCCTCGGAGGCGATGACGGACAGCGCCACCCGCGGGTCACGGCGGAGGTGCTGGAGCCGCACCCGGCCCGCGTCCAGGTTGAGGTGGATCCGGTCGTCGACCAGCCGGTACCAGGTGGGCACCGTCACCGGGGAGCCGTCCTTACGCAGGGTCGCCATGACGGCCGGGTTGGCCTTGAGCAGCAGCTCGCGGACCTCATCGTCCAGGGGTGTCGTGCTCACGTTATTGTCCTTTCAGTGGTGTCCGTCCAGTGTGACGGACTCCGGCCCTGCGCGCCGGGCGGGAGTCAGGGACGCGTGGCAAATCGGGGCACCCCGAGCACGCTGAGGGAGTCGGGGAGCTCGTGGGTGACCAACTCGTCCATCCGGGCCCGGACGTCTGCGGGGAACGGTGTCACTCGCCGGGTGGACAGGTCCACCGAGAGGTCGAGCTGTTCGACCGTCGCCGCGATCTCGCCGTCGGCGTCGCGGATGACCTGGTGGGCCACGTGGATCCGCTTGGCGTCGACCCCCAGTACCCACGAGCGGACACTGATCTCGTCCGTCTCGCGGAGCTCGCGCTGATAGTGGAAGTGCTGTTCGACCACCATCTTGCCCAGCCCGGAGGTGTAGACGTACGGGTCACCCATCCCGAGGTGCGCGGTGTGCCGGATCTGGGCCTCGTAGACGATCGTGTTGTAGTGCGTCGAGTTCACGTGACCGTTCACGTCGATCCACTCGGGCCGGACCTTGCCTCGCCAGGTGACCAGAAACGTCATGTGCGCCGCCTTCCCGGGGATCCGATGAGCCGGACCCGAGACTACGAGACCCCACCGGTGCCGGGGCCTATCGCACCTCGGCGGCGGGCTGCGGTGCTCTCGCCGGCCGGGGCCCCACGGTCTCGCCCGACGGCAGGAACCGGCCCGCGCCGAACTCAGACCCGTAGCCTGGCGCAAACTCCCCGTCCGCCCAGACCACGCGGCCGCCGATGATCGTGGCCGCGACGGCCCGGTCGTTGCGGTTGACCATCCGGCGGATTCCGCCGAACTCGGCCATCGCCTCCTCGTGGTAGTCGAGCGACTCGCCGTCGAGGCCGGCCGGGTCGATCACCACCAGGTCCGCGCGGCAACCGACCTGCAACCGCCCGGCGTCGAGGCGGTAGAAATCGGCCAGCTCACCGGTGAGCTTGTGCACGGCCTCCTCCACGCGCAGGAACGGTTTAGCACTCTTCTGGGCGTCGTTCACCCGCTCGAGCAGGCGGACGCCGAAGTTGTAGAAGGCCATGTTGCGCAGGTGCGCGCCGGCGTCGGAGAAGCCGATGGTGATGCCCGGCGTCCGCGCGAGCCGGTCGGCGACCTTCGCCCGCGAGTTGGCGATGGTGGTGGTCCACCGCAGGTCGGCGCCGTGCTCCACCACCAGGTCCAGGAAGGCGTCGGCCGGGTGCAGTTTGCGGGCCCGGGCCACGTCGCCGACGGTCTGCCCGACCAGCGTCTCGTCGGGGCAGGCCACGATCAGGGCGTCGTCGAAGTCCCGGTGCCAGACCCGCGGGCTGAAGCGCTTCTCGAAGTCCTGGCGGAACCAGCGGCGGTAGCTCTCCTGGTCGAGCAGGTCGGTGCGGGCCATCTCGTCCACCAGATGCAGGGCCTCGCGCCCCGACCCGAACTCCTCGAAGACCACCAGGTCGATCCCGTCCGCCCACACCTTGAACGCGGTGGGCAGGTGCTGCCACACGAACTTGCCGCGGCCGGCCGTGTTGGCGGCCCAGGCGATGGGGCGGAAGATGCGGTTGACCCACGGCTCGGCCAGCGTGTCCGCGGCGGCGAGGAGTGAGACCCGCAGGGGTTTGCGGAAGATCCCGGTGCTGGTGGCGGCGTAGAAGGCCACGTCGACCTTGGTGTTGAGGTTGGGCACGCCCTGCAGGACCCGGTCGCGTCGGCGCAGGATCCGGCTGAGGCGGCGGAACTCCTTCCACGAGGCGTGGGTGGAGGGCAGGGTCCGCGAGCGGTAGCGGTCGCCGTCCATCTTGTCCCAGGGGTTGGTCATGGTGGACACGCCCAGGAAGCCCTCGTCGAGCGCGGCGGTGACCCGGCGGTCGATCTCGCGCAGCTCCTCCCGACTGGGGGAGTGCTCGGGGTCGGTCGCCCGCCCGAGCCCCATCACCGAGGCGCGGACGTCGGAGTGGCCCAGGAAGCTCGCCACGTTGGGCCCGAGCGGGAGGGCCTCCACCGCGCGCCGCCACGCCGCCGGGTCGGACCAGGTCTTCTTCTCCTCCAGGACCTCCAGAACGGAGTCCCGCGGCAGCGCCTCGACGCGGCTGAACAAGTCGGCCACGTCGACGGTGCCCGAGTAGACGCCCGAGATCGAGCAGTTGCCCACCAGCACGGTGGTCACCCCGTGGCGCACCGACTCGCCCAGCCCGGGGGAGGCGAGCACCTCGACGTCGTAGTGGGTGTGGGTGTCCACGAACCCGGGCGTCACCCACCGGCCCTCGGCCTCGATGACGCGCGTGTCCGCGGAGACCGGGAGCGGGGTCGGGCTCACGGCGGCGACCACTCCGGCCCGGAGGCCGACATCCGCCCGGACGCCGGGAGCACCGGTGCCGTCGAAGACCGTGCCGCCCCGGATGACGACGTCGAAGGCCGCGCCCGCAGCGTCAGCAGATGCAGCGCTGCCCGGTTCGGCGCTGCCCCATTCAGTGCTGCCCGATTCAGTGATGCCCACGTGGAACTCCCCGGCCTTGTGATCCAGAACACATTTCCTTCACCTTACCCGGACGACAGTCCAGTTTGGGGCCGGTTAACCGTCCGGTTCCCTGAGCGCCGGGGGTAGCGTCTCTGCGCATGACCACACGCACGGAGCGCCTCGACGGCCTGCCGTTCACCCGCAAGCACCGCAAGCTCCTGATCGGCTCCGGCGTCGGCTGGGCCCTGGACGCCATGGACGTCGGCCTCATCTCCTTCGTCATGGCGGCGCTGGCGGTCCACTGGTCGCTGAACCCCACCGAGTTGTCGTGGATCGGGTCGATCGGCTTCGTCGGCATGGCGATCGGTGCCGCGCTCGGCGGGCTGCTCGCCGACCGCATCGGCCGACGCCAGGTCTTCGCGGCCACGCTGCTGATCTACGGGCTGGCGACGGGCGCGGCGGCGCTGTCGACCGGCATCGCCATGCTCATCGTCCTGCGCTTCATCGTGGGCCTGGGCCTGGGCGCCGAGCTGCCGGTGGCATCGACGTTGGTCAGTGAGTTCGCGCCCCGCCGGATCCGCGGCCGGGTGGTGGTGATCCTCGAGGGGTTCTGGGCCGTCGGCTGGATCATGGCGGCGCTCATCGGGTACTTCGTGGTGCCGACCGGCGACGACGGGTGGCGCTGGGCGCTCGCCGTGGGCCTGATCCCTGCCGCGTACGCGCTGGTGATCCGGTTCGGTCTGCCCGAGTCGGTGCGGTTCCTGGAGTCCAGGGGCCGGCACGACGAGGCCGAGCGGATCGTCCGCGAGTACGAGGCCTCCGCAGGTGTCGAACCAGCGGGCGTCGAACCAGCGGGCGCCGAGTCCCCGACCGCGGCCACCACCGAGTCCGACCCCGCGCCCGCCGCCCTCGACGACGCGCCCCGCGAATCCATCTGGTCCCCGCGACTGCGCAAGCGGACCGGCGCGCTGTGGATCGTCTGGTTCGGGATCAACTTCTCCTACTACGGCGCGTTCATCTGGCTGCCCAGCCTGCTGGTCTCGCAGGGCTTCGACCTGGTCAAGTCCTTCGGCTACACGCTCATCATCACCCTGGCCCAGCTGCCGGGCTACGCGGTGGCGGCGTGGCTCATCGAGGTGTGGGGCCGCCGGTTGACGCTCGCGGTGTTCCTGGCCGGCTCGGCGATCGCGGCGGGCCTGTTCGGTCTCGCCGACTCCCCGGCCACGATCATCGCCGCCGGCATGGCGCTGTCGTTCTTCAACCTCGGCGCATGGGGCGCGCTGTACGCGATCGGCCCCGAGCTCTACCCCACCACCACCCGCGGGTCCGGCACCGGCGCGGCCGCGGCGTTCGGGCGGATCGCCTCGATCATCGCGCCGCTGCTCGTCCCGTTCCTGCTCGACGCGGGCGACACGGCGCTGGTCTTCGGCGTGTTCGCGGCGGCCTTCGTCGTCGCCGCCCTGGCCGCCTTCACCCTGCCGGAGCGCAAGGGGGTCGCACTCGAGGAGACGTGAGCCCGCCGCGCGACGTCCGACTGCGGCGCGGATGCGGCCCGGCGCCGGGGATGTGACGATGGCGCGGTGACCACTCGCGTGATCGGTGCGCTCGTCGCCGTGCTCGGCCTGCTCGTCGTGCTCGGCGGGATCCTGCTGGGCAGCCTCGGGGTCGCCACGGGCGGGCTGATCCAGCGGGTCGACTGCGGCACCTACTTCAGTCCCGACTACCGCGAGGCCCGCGTCAAGGACAACGCCCTCACCTCGCTGAGCTGGTCGGACCTGCTCCGCGGGGAGCGCCCCGAGCCCAGCACCGAGGCGCAGGAGGCGTGCGACGCCGCGCTCGCCCAGCGCCGCGTCCCCGTGCTGGCCTCGCTGGGGATCGGGGCGACGATCGTGGCGGTCGGCCTGGGGATGAGCGTGCTCCCCGCGGCCGCTGCGGCGCTCGGCAGACCCGACACCCGCAGACCTGACACCCGCAGACCCGACACGCGCAGGCGCGAGGACGACGGCGGACCCGGATCAGGGTCGGTCTCCGGGACCCCACCCGCGGCCGGGACCGGCTAGCTCAGTCCCGCTTCTCGCGGCCGTCGCCCAGCTCACGGATGCGGTCGCCCGCCGCGCGCAGCCGCTCCTCGCGCGCCTTCTGGTCGGCCTTCTTGATCTTCTCGTAGGTCTTCTCGTCGGCGTCGGTGTAGCGCAGGATCAGCCGCGGGATCCCCAGCGTGAGCGCGAGCGAGGGCCACACGATCCACGCGTACTGCCAGTCCACGATGATCTGCAGCACCAGGAAGATCACCAGCGTCAGCCCCAGCACCACGCCGTCGAGCGACTCCACCAGCTTGCCGCGCCTGCGCAGGTCCTCCAGGTCGGCGTCGGGGTCGCGGGTGGCAGGGGTCCGGGCCCCGATAGTCGACGACGACGAGGGCATCAGCTCCCCGCCCCCCGCGACGGCGGACTGGACGATCATGCCGTCGACCGAGGACAGCGGCACGCCACCGGGCAGGTCGCGGAACGCGCCGCTCAGCTGGGCCAGGGTCCGCGCCACGGCCACGTCGCCGGAGCGGGCGTGGAATTCCGGGTCGTCCAGGCGGCCCGCCGCGTAGTGGTCGCCGAGCACCGTCAGCGCGTGCAGCCGCTCGGCGTCGGAGAGCAGCAGGTCATCGGGCCCGGCGGGTTCGGTCATGGCCCCAGGCTATGGCCGCCGGACCCTGCTGGCCATAGGGGACAGTCCCCATTCGCACGGGATGATTCTGCCGTCTGTCACACTCCGGGGCGCTCGTGCGTCGAAGGGGCATGAGTACCCAGGAGAACACCCACAGGCAGCGTAAACAGATCAGCGCGGCGGCGACCGCACCCATGGTGGCCCTCGAGGCCTACACCCGGACCCGGGTCTCGCGTTCCGACAGCCACCTCATCCGGCTCCGCGTCTCCGCGGTCAACGGCTGCCGTTTCTGCACCGCCATGCACCGCCGGGACGCGCGCAAGGACGGCTGGGACGACGCCCGGATCGCGGCGGCCGAGGACTGGCCCACCCACGCCGGGGAGCTGTCGGCGGGTGACCTCACGGTCCTGCGTTTCGCCGACGCGGTCACCCACATCCACGGCGAGGAGTCGGTCTCCGACGAGCTGTGGGACGACGTCGTCCGTCACCGCGGGGAGGCCGGCACTGGACAGCTCCTCATGGAGGTCGTCACCATCAACGCATGGAACCGGATCGCAGTGACCACCCGGAAGGACCCGGGGTCTCTGCGCGGCGTTCACCGGGAGGACATCGACCCGGTGCGCCCGGGCCACTGACCTCGGACCGGCTGACCCCGGACCGGCTGACCCCGGACCGGCTGACGCTGGACCGCCCCACGCTGGACCGGGTCCGGGGGCGGCTGCTCGGCGTCGGGTACCGCATCACCGGGACGTGGGCCGACGCCGAGGACGCCGCCGACGAGGCCCTGGCCCGGCTGGTCGCGCTCGACCCCGGCGCCGCGCCCGACAACGTCGAGGCCTGGCTCACCACCGTCACCACCCGGCTCTGCCTGGACCGCCTACGCCGGCGCAAGCGTGAGGACTACATCGGGGCGTGGCTGCCCGAACCCGTCGACACCGCCCTGCTGCCGGAGGCGCTGGCCGAACAGCGCGATGACCTGCGGATCGCGGTGCTGCTGGCCTATGAGCAGCTCGGCTCCGATGAGCGGGCGGCGTTCGTCCTCCGGGAGGCCTACGCCCTGCCCTACGCGGAGATCGCCGAGATCCTGGGCGCAGCTGCGCCCACCGTGCGGCAGTGGGTGAGCCGGGCCCGGCATCATCTGGACACCGATCTCCGTCCGCCCGAACCCGCGTCACCTGCGCTGATCGAGCAGCTGGTGGGGGCGGTCATGTCCGGCGACCTCGACGCGACCGTCGCCGCGCTGACCGGGGACGCGCGGGTGGTCTCCGACAGCAACGGCAAGGTCAACGCCGCCAGGCGGGACATCGTGGGGGCCCGCAAGAGCGCGTACTTCCTGGTCAAGGCGATGGAGTTGGCGGACGACGGCAGGATCGCCCCGGTCGAGGTCAACGGGGAGTTCGCCCTGGCGTTCCACTCACGCGGGGTCCTGCGGGTGGCCCACCTCGGTGTGGCCGACGGCCTGGTCACGAGGATCTACTTCCACAGCAACCCGGCCAAGCTCACGCGGCTCGCACTCCCGGAGGGGTTCGAGCCGGGTCCGGGCGGCTGAGGCGGCGTTCGCGGTCGCCCGGACCTGTGACTGGGCGGACCAGTTTCTATGCCGGACCCGTGACTACGCCGGCACCCACATGGCCATCTCGTTGCCGCCGGGCTCACGGAAGTGGAACCGGCGTCCGTCGGGGAAGGAGAACGGCTCGAGCGTCACCACGCCGCCCGCCTCCTCGACCCGACTGCGGGCCTCGTCCAGGTCGGCCACCCGGATCACCATCAACGGAGCGAGGGACTGCTCGTCGTCGTCGCCCTGGACGCCCACGTCGATGCCGCCCCCGGCGAGGTTCGTGTAGGACTTCCCGTACACCTCCGGCTTCCAACCGCAGACGGCGGCGAGGAAATCGGTGGTCGCCGACATCGATGAGCTGGGGTATTCGACCAGCGTGATCTCGAGCGGAATCCTTTGTGCCATGCGGCTAACGATACGACCACCCTCGGTGGGGCGCCCCGAATTTGGTCGTTTCCCGACCTCGACTGCAGGCGAGCGTAAGCATTGGTGTGAGGACCGCCGGTCGACTGCTAGCTGCTGGAGAGAACCAAGTCCGCCAACCAGCCGATGAAGCCCGGGGCCACGGTCGGTGGCACCTGTCCGACCGTGATCGTCTGGGACTGCTGGGGCGCTGCCGCGTATTCGCCCGACCCGGCCTGATCGATGGTGACCACACACTCCCCGAATCCGGTGAAGGTCACGACTCCTTGGTCGCTCGCTTCACATTGCCCGGTGGCGCCGACGACCACGGGCTCGCCGGAGGGGCCACCGTTGGCAGCGGGCGTATATGTGTCCCCGACCACCGGCGCGCTAGGCGGGCTCGAGGTGAACGACACCACCTGTCCGGCCTGCCCGACCGCGACCGTCTGGGTCTCCTGCGGCGCTGCCGAGTAGACGTCGTCTCCGGCTTGATCGGCCGTGACCACACACTTCCCGGTACCGGTGAAGGTGATGACTCCCTCTGCGAGCGCGCAGGGTCCGGTGGCCGCGAACGTCACCGGTGCACCTGACGGGCCCCCGGCGGCGGTGGGGGCGTACGTATCGCCGACCGCCGGCGTGCTCGGCGGGTTCGAGGTGAACGAGACCTCCTGCGCGAGCTGCCCGACGGTGAGGACCTGCGTCTGCCGAGGCGCCGCCGCGTAGTCGTCTGACCCGGCCTGATCAGCGGTCACCACACACTGCCCGGGACCGGTGAGGGTCACCACCCCGTCGGCCCCGAGCGTGCACGGCCCGGTGGCGCCGAACACCACGGGCTCACCCGACGCGCCCCCGGCGGCGGTGGGAGCGTACGTATCGCCGACCACCGGCGTGCTCGGCGGGTTCGAGGTGAACGAGACCACCTGCGCGAGCTGCCCGACCGAGATCACCTGAGACGGTTGCCCCGCCGGTTCATATTCGGCTGACCCGGCCTGATCAGCGGTCACCACACACTGCCCGGGACCGGTGAACGTCACTACTCCGTCCGTGCCCAGCGTGCACGGCCCGGTGGTGGCGAACACCACCGGCTCCCCTGAAGCACCACCGACAGCGCTGGGGACGTAGGTCTCACCGACCATCGCCGAACTCGGCGGAGTCGAGGTGAACGAGATCTCCTGCCTCGCCGGCTCGATCGTGATGACGTGGAATGACTTCGACGGCGCCGGAGCGAAGTTGACGTCACCGGCCTGATTGGCGGTCACCACACATTCCCCGACTCGCGTGTAGGTGACGAGATTCTGGTCGATCGTGCATGGCCCGGAGGTGCTCAGTACCACCGGCGAACTCGACGGACCGCCGTACGCGATGAACAGCCCTAGGTCTCCGACCCTCACCGAATGGGGTCGCTCGTCATACAGGTAGTCGTCGACCAGATACAGGCTCTGGCTTCCCCGACCCGCGTAGATCGTCTGGGACCGCTGCGGCGCGGGCGTGTAGTCGTCGTTCCCGGCCTGGTCGATGGTCACCACACACATGCTGGTACGGACGAACATCACCGACCCGGTCCCGGTCGTGTCGCATCCCCCGGAGGCGCCGACCACCACTGGCTCGCCCGACCGACCACCGGTGGCGGTGACGGTGACGGTGTACACGCTGCCGACGACTGGCGCGGGCGGGGGCGTGGAGGTGAACTCCAGAACCTGACTCCTCCGTGCGACGGTGATGGTCTGGGACTGCTGCGGGGCCGCCCCGTAGTTCGCGTTGCCAGCCTGGTCGGCGGTCACCAGGCAGGGTCCGCCCCCGGTGAAGGTGACGACCCCACGGACATCTGACGCGCACGACCCCGAGACGCCGAAGGTGACCGGCTCGCCGGACGGGCCGCCGGTGGCGGTGGGTGTATAGGTGTCGCCGATGGCCGGAGCACTGGGCGGAGTAGAGGTGAACACCACTGCCTGTGAGCCCGTCGTGACCCCGAACTGGACGGACTGCTGCTGAGCAGATGCGAAGTTCACCGTCCCGGGCAGGTCGGCGGTCACGGTGCAACTACCGGTTCCGGCGAAGTGGATAACCGGGCCGGTGTTGGTGCACGCCCCCGTGGTGCCGTACAGGACGTCGTCCTCGAACCTCTGCCCGGCCCCGTACGCCAACACCGAGACGCGGTAGCTGGTCCCCGACGGGAGCCAGTACGGGCGGTCGTAGAACGAGATATAGCGATCTGCCCGAGCAACGGGGAACGTCATGACCTGGGGAGTAGCCGCGTTGTAGAACTGTCCACCGGGCTGGTTTGCGGTGACAGTGCAGGTCCCGGCGCTGGGGAAGACGACCCGGTAGTAGTCGAGCATCTCGCAGGCGCCGGAAGCGGAGAGTTCGACCGTCATGTCGTTGTTGTCGACGTAGGCGAACACATTGCGCACTTCGCCGCCATACGCGGCGTCGACAGGAACCCGGGACTGGAACGTGATGGTCTGATCGAGGCGGACGACGTAGGAGATGGCGACGTCGCCCCTCCCGGCGGTCGCGCCGTCGGTGACGGACACCCCGGTCGCGGCGGTCCCCTGGAAGCTCGAGCCGCCGCCACCGCCACCGCCACCACCGCCCCGCATGGCGGTGATCAGGTTCGCCGTGTGGCCGTTCTCGCCGTCGCCGCCGCCGCCGCCGCCCTGGAATCCGCCGCCGCCACCTCCGCCGCCCCCGGGGTGGAGGTTTCCGCACCCGAGCCCGGACGAGCCGTCGCCGCCCCGCCCCGGGGTGCCGGGCCTTCCGCTCTGGGTGAATCCGTCGAAGCTTCGTCCGCCGGCACCACCGGTGGTGCCGGAGCCTCCTCCGAGCCCGCCATCGGCGCCGTCCTCGCCTGCTCCGCCGCTGCCGCCCGGTGCGCCGCTGTTGCCGCCGGTGCCACCGTGGCCGCCGTTGCTCCCGTAGCCCTTGCCTGCGCCACCTCCGCCCCCTGCGGCGACGAGGTGGACGGGGGAACCTGCGGCGCCGAACTGGGAGCGCCCGCCGCCGCCTGCGCCGGCGTCAGTGCCATCGGTGCAGTCCGTCGCGTCGCCGCCGCCGCCGTATCCGCCCGTCTGACCGACCGGATCCCCGGTGAGGTCGGATCCTCGTCCGCCCACCTCCACCGGGTACGACCGGCCGGGGACGACCGGGACGGTGGCGACGACCCGGGCGCCGAGGCCACCGACGGCCCCGCTGTGACCGGTCCCGCCCTGCGAGCCGGAAAGGGTCACCGTCGCTTCGGTCACCCCCTCCGGCGCGACCCAGTTCTGGGTCGAGTTGGTGAGCGTGAACGTGTCCGTGCAGATCTGGAGGGCGGGACAACCCGGGGTGGCCGCTTGCGCGGGACCCGGACCCGGGACCATGGCCACCGAGGCGGCGCACGCCACGGCGGCGATAACGGCGATCGGACGAACCCGGGCGGACCGGGACCTGCTATTCGTGAACATCGTGGCGGTGACCTTCTCCAGACAGACTGGGACCCGGACGGATTCCAGCAGAAGGCGGCAAGACGACGGACCCCACCAACCTCGAGCCGCAGGGGGGCTGACGCAACAGGGGGAGAGGTACTGGCGCGGGAGCTGCTTCGACGGGGCGGCCTCGCGGCCGACCATGAGAAAAAATTATCACTGTTCACCGTGCCGGAGAAAGGCAAGTCCGAAATCGTCGCGCGGACGGTACGGAGCGGAGATGTGTCCGTGGTGCGGCGGCGCCGGCCGAGTCAGCCGCGGGCCTCGTCCCACCGCGCGAGGAGGTCGGCGGCCGCGGACCGGGGATCGCGTGCGGCCATGATCGCGGAGACCACGCACACCCCGTCCAGCGCGGTCGCGGCCAGCTCGCTGACGGTCCCGGCGGAGACCCCACCGATCCCCACGGCCGGGACTCCCGCGCGATGGGCTGCGCGGGCGATCCGGTCGGCGCCGTCCGGGCCGAGGGCCGGCGCCGTGTCGGTCTTGGTGGCGGTCCGCCACACCGGGCTCACCCCGATCACGCTCGGCGCTGGTCCGGGCCCGGCCAACGCAGCCGCCAGTTGCTCGTCGGATTCGATCGACAAGCCCAGCATCAGATGCCCCGGGAGCTCGGCCCGGGCCCGCGCGAACGGCATGTCCCGCTGCCCGATGTGCAGGTGCAGCCCCAGCTCCCGTGCGACGTCCAGTCGGTCGTTGACGAACACCGGCACGTCGCGGCCCACCTCGGCCCCGGCCCGTCGGGCGGCGTCGGCGATGGAGGCCGCGCGCGTGGCGAACTCGTCGTCGTCGCACTCCTTGTCCCGCACCTGGACCACGCCCACACCGCCGAGCACGGCCCGGAACACGATGTCGGGCACCTTCTCGCGCCCGCCGCCGAGGTGCGGGTCGGTCACCAGGTACAGCCGCCAGTCCACTCCTGCGCTGGGGGAGGCGCTCACGCCTCGGTCACCACGACCAGGCCCGCGATCTCGTCCGGGGTGAGGCTGTGCAGCGCGTCCAACCACGCCACCGAGAAGCTGCCCGGGCCTGCGGCAACGCGGCCGGCGATCGTGCCCGCCGCGCCGGTGTGGGCGTGGGCGGCCACCACCGCGTCGTGGTCTGCGATCCCCGCGGACCGGGCCGCGCCGAGGTACGCGGCCGTCAACGCGCCGAGCGCACAGCCCGTGCCGATGACCTTCTGCAGCAGCGGGTGGCCGGACTCGATCCACGTGGCGCGGCCCTGCCCGTGAGGACCCTGCGTGTGAGAACCCTGCGTTGGCGAACCCTGTGTGACGACGAGGTCCCGCGGACCCGTCACCGCCACCACCCCTCCGGTGCGCGCGGCGAGGTCGCGGGCGGCCGGTTCGGCCGCGGCGACGTCATCGGTGGAATCCACGCCGCGGCCCCCCGAACCCGCGCCCGCCAGAGCGACAGCCTCGGAGGCGTTGGCCCGGATGGCGGCCGGGGCCAGGTCCAGCCAGTCGGTGGCGAGCCGGGTGCGCATGACCAGCCCGCCCACGGCGACCGGGTCCAGCACCCACGGGGTCGAGTGCTCCCGCGCGGAGGCGATGGCCGCCTGCATGCCCTCGACCTGCTCGGCGGTCGGGTTGCCCACGTTGATCAGCACGCCGGAGGCGATAGCGGCGAAATCGGCGGCCTCGTCCGGGTGGTCCACCATCGCGGGCGCCGCGCCCGCCGCCAGCAGGACGTCGGCGGTGATCTGACGGACCACCGAGTTGGTCAGGCAGTGCACGAGCGGCGCCTTCTCCCGCATCACGGACACCAGGTGAGCGACGTCGACGGGGCGGTTCGCAGCAGAGGACATGCCCCCAGTGTGCCGCCCCCGCTGCGGCCCCCGCTCCCGGCCTTCTGGACGGTCGTCGGAATAGCGCCGCAGGCGGGCCGGTTGGACGGGGCATGACCTCCCCGGATCCCCAGCCCTCATGTCCTCAGCCCTCGTCTCCTCAGCCCTCATCTCGCCAGCCCTCGTCCGCCCCGATGCCGCTGTCCGTTCTCGACTTCGCGTCCGTTCAGCCCGGACAGTCCGTGGGCGAGGCGCTGCAGGACTCGGTGGCCTTGGCGCAGAAGGCGGAGGAGCTGGACTACGAGCGGGTCTGGTACTCCGAGCACCACAACATGGCGTCCATCGCGTCGTCGGCTCCGGCGGTGCTCATGGCGCACATCGCCGCGCAGACCGAGCGGATCCGGCTGGGCTCCGGCGGCGTCATGCTGCCCAACCACTCGCCGATCGTGATCGCCGAGCAGTTCGGCACCCTGGCGGAGCTGCACCCCGGGCGCATCGACCTGGGCCTCGGCCGCGCCCCCGGCACCGACCAGCAGACGGTCCGGGCGCTGCGGCGTGAGCCGTCGGCCGCCGAGAACTTCCCCAGCGACGTCCGCGAGCTGCAGGCGTTCCTCGGCGACTCGCCGTCCGATCTCGCCCGGACCCGCGGGATCACCGCGACGCCCGGCCGGGGCACCAAGATCCCCCTGTACATCCTCGGGTCCTCACTGTTCGGCGCCCAGCTCGCGGCCGCCTACGGTTTGCCCTACGCGTTCGCCTCGCACTTCTCGCCGGACGCCCTCGAGCAGGCCTCGGCGGTGTACCGCGACAGGTTCGAGCCCAGCGAGCAGCTCGCCGAGCCGTACATGATCGCGGCGGTCAACGTGGTGGCCGACGACGACCCCGAGCGTGCCGCCGCGGAGTTGCAGCACTACCGCCGCCAGCGCGTCAAGCTGATGGTCGGGCGGGGACGGGAGTTCTCCGACGAGGAGCTGGACATGGTCATGGAGTCGGCCGCCGGTCGCCAGATCCTGCACATGATCACCTACTCGGCCGTCGGCGACGGCCCCGCGGCCCGCAGCTACCTCGAGGATTTTGCGCAGCTGGCGGGCGCGGACGAGCTCATGATCGCCCCCGTCGGTTCGACCCGCGAGCGGGTGCACGGCTCACTGGAGGTGCTGCGCCGGGCCTGGAGTGTCTGAAGTAACCGAAGTGGGTGCGCTTGCTCACCTAATGCCCGCGGGTGAGCCACGACGGTAGCCGCGTCTCACCCGCAGACATAGACTTGATCTATGGCAATCTCTGATGTAGGCGAGTACGCCCATCTCGCTCCCGAGCAGATCGAGGAGTTGGGGCGGGAACTCGACGCGATCCGGGCAGACGTCATCGCCGATCGCGGGGAGCGCGACTTCCGCTACATCCACGGTGTGATCCGCCTGCAGCGCGGGATCGAGCTCGGAGCCCGGGCGGTTCTGTACCTCGGTGCGCGCAACCGCACGGCCTGGGTCCTCGGCACGGGTGCGCTGGCCGTGGCCAAGATCCTGGAGAACATGGAGATCGGGCACAACGTCCTGCACGGGCAGTGGGACTGGATGAACGACCCGGAGATCCACTCCACCACGTGGGAGTGGGACATGGTGGGCAGCGCCGCGGACTGGAAGCACACCCACAATTTCATGCACCACAAGTTCACCAACATCGTGGGACTGGACGACGACGTGGGGTTCGGCGTCCTGCGGGTCACCCGCGACGTGCCGTGGGAGCCCAAGTACGCGGTCAACCTCCTGACCAACGCCCTCCTGATGGCAGGCTTCGAGTGGGGGATCGGTCTGCAGAACGTCCGGTTCCAGGACGCGTTCCCGGGCTCCGGCGCGACCCCCGCCGACCGGCGCACCGCCGAGGTGTTCCTGCGGAAAGCGGGCCAGCAGGTCCTCAAGGACTTCATCCTCTTCCCGGTTCTCGCCGGCCCGGCCGGGCGTCAGGTGTTCACCTCCGCGATCGCCGCCAACATCCTCCGCAACATCTGGACCAACGCGGTGATCTTCTGCGGTCACTTCCCGGACGGGGCGGAGAAGTTCGTCGCCGAGGACATCGAGACCGAGACGCAGGCGGAGTGGTACCTGCGGCAGATGCTCGGCAGCGCCAACCTCGACGGTGGCCCGGTCATCAACCTCATGTCGGGCAACCTGTCGTTCCAGATCGAGCACCACATGTTCCCGGACCTGCCGTCCAACAGGTACTCGGAGATCTCCCTGCGGGTGCGGGAACTGTGCGCGCGCTACGACCTGCCCTACGTCAGCGGGCCGTTGTGGAAGCAGTACCTGCAGTCGTGGCGGACCATCGCCCGGCTCTCGTTGCCCGACCGGTACCTGCGGCGGACCGCCGATGAGGCGGCCGAGACGCGGAGCGAGAAGCTGTTCGAGCGGATGGCGCCGATGCCGGGTCTGGCGACCGCGCTGACCGCATTCCGGAAGGGACGCGCCCAGCTGGCGCGCTGACCCGCTTTGGCAGACTGACGAGCATGTCGTTGACGAGCATGTTCGAGGCCGCCGCCCGAGGGGGGACCGTTGAGGTCGAGAGCGGGTGGACCCAGGGGAGAGCGATCTACGGGGGACTCACCGGCGGACTGCTGCTCGCCGCGATCAAGGGGCGCCTGCGCGAGGCGGCCGGAGACCGCGCCGGCAGCGCTGCTTCACATCCGTTGAGGTCACTGACCGTGTCGTTCATCGGCCCGGCCACCACGGGCCCGGTGGAGATCGACGCCGAGATCCTGCGCGTCGGGTCCAACGTGACCCAGTGCCAGGCCACCCTCCGGCAGGACGGCGCTATCGTCGCCACCGCCCTGGCGGCGTTCGGCAGGCACCGCGAGTCGTCGATCTCCGTGACCCCGGCGCACCCCATGCCGGACATGCCGGCCGCGGAGTCGATCGAGGCCTTCCCGTACATCGAGGACTTCACGCCGGAGTTCTACCGCTTCGTCGAACTCCGGCAGGCGGGGGGCTCGCTGCCGTTCAGCGGGGCCGAGACCGGAGGTCTCTCCGGCTGGTCGGCGCTGCGGGAGGCGCCGGAGGAGTTCCACGAGGAACACCTGGTGGTCCTCGCGGACGCTTGGCCGCCGGCGGCCATCCAGATGCTCTCCGGTTTCGCGCCCGCCAGCAGCCTGACGTGGACGCTCGAGCTGGTCGCGGAGGTCGGACCCGACACGATCCCTCCGGAGTCCGTCTTCGCCTACGAGGCGACCACCGACGCCGCCCGCGACGGCTACGCGCACACCCACGCCATGATGTGGCGACCCGACGGGTCACTGATAGCGATCAGCCGCCAGACCATCACCGTATTCGGGTGACGACTGACGGCTGATCGGCCGAGCGGGGGGCTGGACTCAGCCGGCCGCGCGGCTGGCCTTGCGGCGCTGGCCACCGCGGGACTGACCGGCGCTCTCGGCGATCGAGTGCGAGGCACCGGACCGCGGGGCTGCCGCGCGCTGGGCGCCGGCACCCTGACCGGTGGAACCCTGGCGGGTCGAACCGTGGCCGGAACCCTGACGGGCCGCACCCTGGGTGCCGGCGCTCTGGGGACCACGGGGACGACGACGAGCGCCGCCCGAACCGGCCGAATCCTGATCGCGGCTTACGCGCTCGCCGCCGTCACGGCCCTGGCCCTGACGGCCCGAACCCTGGCCACCCGAACCCTGGCCACCCTGTGACCGGCCCTGGCGCTGCCGGTTCTGGCTCTGGCGGCTCTGCCCCTGGCTCGGCTCGTTGGCGTGGTTCCCGGGGACGTGCGGGGGCGGCGCGGGGGCGTCGGCCAGCGCGGCGCCGGCGTCAGCACCCACGGGGAGCACGATCTCACCCGCGGTCACGCCGGCAGCCCGCAGCAACGAGCGGACCTCGCGGACCTGGTCCGAGGTGGCGACGGTGACGACGGTGCCGATGGCGCCCGCACGCGCGGTGCGGCCCGAGCGGTGCACGTACGCCTTGTGCTCGGCCGGCGGGTCGGCGTGGACGACCAGCCCGACGTCGTCGACGTGGATGCCACGCGCGGCGATGTCGGTGGCCACCAGCACCTTGGCCTGGCCCGAGGAGAACGCCTCGAGGTTCCGGACCCGGGCGTTCTGGGAGAGGTTGCCGTGCAGGTCCACGCTCGACACGCCGCGGCCGGCGAGCTGCTTGGCCAGTCGCTTGGCGCCGTGCTTGGTGCGGGTGAACATGACGGTCCGCGGGGTCGCCACGGCCAGGTCCGCCAGCGCGCGGACACGATCGTCCGGGTCGACGTGGATCACGTGGTGTGCGGTGAGGTTCGGGTTGGCCGAACCGTCGTCGACCTCGTGCACCACCGGGTTGTCGAGGAACTTCTTGACCAGCGTGTCCACGCCCTGGTCGAGGGTCGCGGAGAAGAGCAGACGCTGGGCGCCCTTGGGCGTGGCCGCCAGGATGCGGGTGACACCGGGGAGGAAGCCGAGGTCGGCCATGTGGTCGGCCTCGTCGAGGACGCTGACCTCGATCTGGTCCATGCGGCAGTGCTTCTGCTTCATGAGGTCCTCGAGCCGGCCCGGGCAGGCCACCACGATGTCGACGCCCTGCTCGAGCGCGGAGACCTGGCGGCCCTGCGTCACGCCGCCGAAGATCACGGTGGTCCGCAGACCCATCGCCTTGGCGAGGGGGGCCAGCGTCTCCTCGATCTGACGGGCGAGCTCGCGGGTGGGGGCGAGGATCAGGCCACGAGGGGAGTTGCGCTTGCGTCGACCGCCGGAGGCGGCGAGTCGGGTGACCAGCGGGAGGCAGAACGCGTAGGTCTTGCCGGAGCCGGTGCGGCCGCGGCCCAGGACGTCGCGCCCGGAGAGCGCGTCGGGGAGCGTGGCCTCCTGGATGGGGGTCGGGGTGACGATGCTGAGGCCCGTGAGGACGTCGACAAGGGGAACAGGAACGCCGAGATCGGCGAAAGAACGTGACAAGGGAGGAAACTCCGTACATAGATGGGGCGTCTTGCCCGGCGCGCTCCTGGGATCCCACGTCGCTCGAAGCGACGCGCCCGGTGCGCGACCACGGGGAGGTCGACTACCGAAGCGGCCCGAGGCAAGAGTGGTACGGGCCGACTTGGCCACTCTACGCCCCGAGGGTCCTTCAACCCCAGTCCCCCGGCGCAAGTGTGACGAGGCCATCACTCGCACACCCCCGGATGGCACGATGTTCACCGTGCGACTCGACCTGTCCCTCCTGCGGCGCCCGGAACTGGGCTCGGTGCTGCTCGGGCGGGAACAGGAGTCGGCCCGCCTGCGGACCATGCGGGTCCGGGTGCTGCTCGTCCTGACGCTGCTGGGCTCCAATCTCGTCGGCGTGGCCATCGCCGCCGTGCTGATCCTCTTCGTCCTACCGGGGCCCGCGCTACCGTCCACGGAATTCCTGGTCCCCATGGCGATCGTGGTGCCCGCCTACGTGGGTCTGGCGACGATCGTCGGGGCGGTGTGGGTGCGCAGCGCCGTCTATCGCCGGGTCCGATGGTTCCTGGACGGCCGCGAGCCCACCGCCCGCGAGCGGGTGCGGACCCTGCGGGTTCCCGGGCGGATCACCCTGATCCAGGCCTTCCTGTGGCTGCTCGGGGCCGCGGTCGTCACGCCGGCGTTCGGGATCGTCGACCCGCAGGCCATCCCGTCGGTCGGGTTCACCATCGTCTTTGCCGGGATGGTCGTCTGCGGTGCGGCGTTCCTCTTCGCCGACTTCGGCCTGCGCCCGGTGGCCGCGGTCGCCCTGGCCAGCGGCCCGGCTCCCCGCGCCCGGTTCCTTGGCGCGATGACCCGGCTCCGGGTGGCGTGGGCGGTCGGCAGCGGCGTGCCCATCGCGGGTCTGATCATCGTGGCGATCTACACCTTGGCCGGGCGGGCCCTGACGCTGGAACGCCTCGCCGTCATCGTGATCGTGCTGGGCGCCACCTCGCTCCTGGCCGGATTCCTGCTCATCTCCCTGGCCACGGGCTCGATGCTCGGGCCGCTGCGCAGCGTGAGGTGGGCGATGGCGGACGTCACGGCGGGCACGCTGTCCCGTCGCGTGGTGGTCTACGACGGCACCGAACTCGGCGAGCTCCAGCGGGGCTTCAATCAGATGGCCGCCGGGCTGGAGGAACGCGAACGCCTGCGTGACCTGTTCGGCCGCCATGTGGGCCGCGACGTCGCCGAGGCGGCCGAGGAGCGGGATCCCGAACTGGGCGGCAGCAACTCGCGCGTCGGCGTGGTCTTCGTGGACATCATCGGCTCCACGGAGATGGCGGCCCGGTCCGAGGCGTCCGAGGTGGTCGAGGTCCTCAACCGGTTCTTCCGGGTGGTGGTGGAGACGGTCGAGGAATACGACGGCGTCGTGGACAGCTTCCTCGGCGACGCCGCGCTCGTGGTGTTCGGCGCGCCCCGGGCGATGGACGACCCGGCCTCCGCGGCACTGGCCTGCGCCCGCGCCCTCAGCGAGCGGCTACCGGCCCGGGTACAGGGGTGTCGGGCGGGGATCGGGGCGTCCTTCGGCGACGTCGTCGCCGGGTACGTCGGCGCCGACGACCGCCTCGAGTACACGGTGATCGGCGACGCGGTCAACGAGGCGGCCCGCCTGTGCGAGCTGGCCAAGGCCCAGCCCGGGCTCGTCCTGGCCTCCGGCAGCGCGGTCACCGCGGCGGGCGGCGCCGAGAGCGCGCGGTGGGACCGGATCGGATCCGAGGTGGTGCGGGGCAGGTCCGAGCCCACCGAGCTGTGTGTCCCGGCCGCCGAGCGTTAGCGCAGCACGACGTCCGCGCCGGTGAGCGCCACCTCCAGGCCGTCGGGCACCACGCGGGCGCCGTTGATCACCACACCGTCGGGAAGCGAGGCGACGGTCGAGTCCACGGTGCCGGTGATCCCGGAGAACAACCCGTCCGGCAGGGGGAAGCCCAGGAGCGCAGTCTGTTGCGGGGTGAGGGTGAGCTGGCCGTCGGAGACTCCCGGGGCCACACCGACCTCGGCGATACCGCCGATGTCCGCGACCAGCAGCCCGGCCTGCGCGTCGGGGCGCACCGAGCGGACCTCGGTCAGGCCGGCGACCGGGGAGTCGGCCGCGGGGTTGCCCTCGGCGGCGGCCGCCGCGAGCTGGGCACCGGTGAGCGTGGCGGTACCGTTCGCCGTCGCGGCCAGGATCGCGCCGTCGACCAATCGGACCGACGAGCCGGTCACGTCGATCCGGGGCACGGTCTCCGCTCCGGGGGAGGTCAGCCGGACGGTGTCGACGGCCTGGGTGGTGGCCAGATCCCACAGGATCGGGGTCCGTCCGAACCCCACCGACACGGGGGC
The DNA here is from genome assembly GCF_033142235.1 of Rhodococcus sp. IEGM 1408. Classification (NCBI taxonomy): domain Bacteria; kingdom Bacillati; phylum Actinomycetota; class Actinomycetes; order Mycobacteriales; family Nocardiaceae; genus Rhodococcus; species Rhodococcus sp. IEGM 1408. The sequence continues at coordinate 235,261 of NZ_JAWLRW010000001.1, read as the reverse complement.
GCCGAGCTCGGCGGACGCCTCACGTTCTGCTCGGTCCGACAGGTACCACCGGGCCCCGAACTCCGCGGCCACGACCAGCCCCACGAGCAGCAGCAGTAGCAGCAGTAGCGAGCAGCCGCAGCCGCCCCGCCGGCGGCCCCGCCGCCCACGTCGGTCGTCGGAATCTCGTCGTCGCATGCCCTTATCGTGCCGGACCACCGGGCGGGGGGCCACCGGCGGTCCGGTTGCGGGCCTGGGGGGTCCAGCGTCACGATCGGGGTCATGACTCAGGCACCGGGCACATCCACTGACACCAGCACCGTCGTCTTCCTCGTGGCAGGCGAGGGGATCGAGCGGGTCGAGCTCACCGAGCCGTGGGAGGCCGTGACCGAGGCCGGGTACACCGCATTGCTGGTGAGCACGGACGACGGCGAGGTCGACCTGGTCGACCATCTCACCCCGGCCGGCTCGCAGTCGGTCGACCGCACGACCGCCGACATCTCCGCCGCTGACGTCGATGTCCTGGTCCTGCCCGGCGGCGTCGCCAACCCGGATGCGCTCCGGCAGGACCCGCTGGCCGTGACCCTGGTGCGCGAGATGGTTGAGGCGGGCAAGCCCGTCCTGGCCATCTGCCACGCGCCGTGGGTCCTCATCGAGGCCGACGTGGTCCGCGGGCGCCGCGTCACCTCGTATCCCAGCCTGCGCACGGACCTGGTCAACGCCGGCGCGGAGTGGGTGGACGAGGAGCTGGTCAGCTCGGACGGCGTGTTCACCAGCCGCAACCCGGACGACCTCCCCGCCTTCTGCGAGGCGCTCCTGGGCGCCATCCGGGGGGCGGACTAGACCACCGGTTCGGGTCGGACCGCCCGGATCGATCCCGACGCCCGGATCGATCCCGGCGCCCGGATCGAACCCGGCGGGAGAGGAGGTGGGACTTGATCGGCATCTACGTCAACAATCGTGGGCGCGGTCATCTCCACCGGGTCCTCCCCGTGACGGACGCGCTGCGGGAGCGCGGGTACGACGTGACGCTGCTCGTCTCGGGGCCTTTCGACGATTCCCTTCACGCCCCGGGCACCCGGGTCATCCATCTCCCCTGCGACGCCGAGGGCGCGGAGCGCCCGGGCGAACTCACCCTCTCCGCCCGTCGCGCGGCCGTGACCTGGATCGACCACGCTCGACCGCGGGCGTTCTGGGTCGACTCCTCGCCCGCGATGTCGCTGGCCGCGCGTATGACCGGCATCCCGATGGTCAGCACCCTCCCACCCGGGGTGCGCGAGGACGAGCCCCACCTCCTCCGAGTCCGCGCCGCGCAGGGCCTGATCGCGGCCTGGCCGCCGGGTGTGCACGAGGCCACGCTGGCCCGGACGGAGAACCGCGTGTCCGAGATCGGTGGGGTCTCCCGGTTCGAGCAGCGTGACCCCGAACCGCGGGAGCGACGTCGTCGTCCCCGGGTGGTCCACCTCAACGGATCCGGAACCGGCTGGGACCACCGCTTCTGGCGGGCGGTCCGGACCACGGTCGACGGCCTCGGCGTGGCCGACTGGCACGAGGTGGGCGGGCCGGACGGTTCGTGGCACGAGGACCCGTGGCCGGAGCTGTGCTCTGCGGACGTGGTGATCACCGGGGCCGGTCAGGCGTCCGTGGCCGACGCCGCCTGCGCTGACGTGCCTCTCGTGGTGGTCCCGGGGCGTCGCCCGTACGGGGAGCAGGAGGCGACCGCCGACGCGCTCGACGCCAACCCCGGAGCGTGGGTCATGCGGTACGGCGACGGGCCGACGGCCGTCGCCCGGGCGGTCAAGCTTCAGGTCGACCGCAGCCGCGACGGGGAGTCGGCCGGGATCAGGTCGTGGTGGGGAGTGGACGGTGCGGCGTCCCGTGCGGCCGAGGTGATCAAGGCGACGACGAGCTCGGCGCTCATCGTGTGAAATGCGGTCCCCCGACCGGTGCATATGAACAGATTCTCATCTGGCTGCCGATCGGGCGGAATCCCGCGCTTACCAGCCGGTTTGTAACTGGTCGCTGGTTCATCTGGACCGCTCTGAGCTGGGCGCGGCGCGGTGGGCTGACAGGATGAGAATCCTCACGGGCCAACTGATATAAAAAGTGCTCACTACGGGCACTCAGACCTCGCGGAAGGAGTCGTTATGCCTAGATTCAGGAACTTGGAACCGACGTCGGATTTCTGGTCTTGGCGCGACCACGGGGCGTGCCTGGGACATGAGGACCTCTTCTACAGCGCGGAGGACGAGTCCAAGGGGGAGCGCCGCCGCAAGGAGGACAAGGCCAAGAGGGTCTGCGGTACGTGCGAGGTGTTCGACACCTGTAGGCAGTTCGCCATCGAATCCAAAGAGCTCTACGGCGTGTGGGGCGGTCTGACGGAGTCGGACCGGCACAAGATCGCCGGCCGGCACCGCACAGGCTGATCCGCGCAAGCTGATCCGGACAGGCCGATCCGCACGGGCTGACCCGCTCGGGCTGACCCCTAGTCGAGGTCGTGCGGGGTCGCCTCGTGCCCTCGGCGGCCGCGGGTCCGGCTGCGTTCCTTGAGCTCGGCCTCGAACACGTGCCGGCGGCCGCCGGTGATCTCGTCACGCACCGCCCTGCCCAACTGGTGGGCGGTGGCCCAGTAGCCGTCGTCGAACTCTTCGACCATCTGGAACGTCCACCGGCCGTGGAGGATGTTCAGGCCCACCATCTCGGAACGGATGCGCTCGGCGAGTTCGGTGCGACCGACCTCGTCCAGCTGGTCCGCGGCCTGCTGGTAGAGGATGTCCGCCCGCCCGATCAGCTGATGCAGGTCGTACAGGCGACCGCGAGCCCGCTCCACGTATTCCTGGGCTTCGCTCACGGTGCCGGCGGCCTCCACCTCGGCGTCGGTGACCCCGGCCGGGCGCCGGTGGGCCGCATCGACGCTCGGCGCCCGCCCGTCGGACGCTGCACCGTCGGACTCTGCTCCGTTGGACTCTGGTCCGACGGCCGCCGGAGCATCCGCCGCGTCGTCCGCCGGGACATCCCCTGGGTGGTCCGCCACAATCAGACCGTTCGGGTCAGTCGCCGGAGCTGGTCGGGGTCGGTCCGGTGCTTCAGGGCGGTGACCAGTCCGGAGCGCGGGCCGACATGATCCTCGTAAGTCTTGGGCTCGCCCGCGAACATCTTCTCGGAACGGGTCTCCGGAGCGTCGTCCGGCGTCGCCTTGAGGAAGCGGTTGGGCAGGGAGAGCTTGGCGATCGTGCGCCAGGACTGCCAGTACTGCTTGTACAGCGGGCCGGTCGTGTACGGCAGATCCCAGCGGCGGCAGACGTCCTGCACCTTCACCGAGATCTCGGCGTACCGGTTGGACGGGATCGTGGGGAAGAGGTGGTGCTCGATCTGGTACGACAGGTTCCCCGACATGAAGTGGGTGAGCTTGCTGCCGGTGAAGTTGGCGCTGCCGAGCATCTGACGCAGGTACCACTGCGCCTGCGTCTCCTCGGAGAGGTCCTCGAGGGTGAACTTGTCCGCCCCGTCGGGGAAGTGCCCACAGAAGATCACCGCGTTGGACCACAGGTTGCGGATGACGTTGGCGGTGCCGTTCGCCGACATCGTGGACTTCCAGTTGGGTCCGGACAGCGCCGGGAACCACACGTAGTCCTTGCCCACCTGGCGACGGGCCTTGCGGAGGAACTGGCCGATCCGCCGCTTCTGCTCCGCCCGGCCGGACGAGTTGATGGTGCCCGGGGCGATCTCGAGGTGCTGCACCCCCACTCCCCACTGGAAGGCGAACGCGAGGATCGTGTTCCACACGAGGTTCAGCGAGTACGCCGGGTTCCACGGCTGGTCCCGGGTCACGCGGACGACCCCGTATCCCACGTCATCGTCCATGCCGATGATGTTGGTGTACGTGTGATGGTGGTAGTTGTGGGTGGCCTTCCAGTGCTCGGAGGTGCCCACGATGTCCCACTCCCACGTGGTGGAGTGGATCACCGGGTCGTTCATCCAGTCCCACTGCCCGTGCATGACGTTGTGCCCGAGCTCCATGTTCTCGATGATCTTGCCGGCCGCCAGCATCCCCGTGCCCACGACCCAGGCCGGGCGATACCCGGAGAACAGCAGCACCACGCGGGCTCCGGCCACGAGGCCGCGCTGGAGTCTGATCGTGTCCTGGACATAACGGCGGTCGGCTTCACCCAGGGAGTCCACGACTTCCTGGCGGATCGCATCCAACTCCTCGCCGATCGCCTCGACGTCCTCGGCGGAGAGATGGGCGTATTCCTTCACATCTGATATCGCCATGCGCCGACGGTACGGAGTGATCCGCGAGATGTCGACCGGTAAGTGGTTCCGGCGAGTTGATATTCAATGTTTCCTCAGGGGCTTATGATCCGTTCATGGCACTCGTCGAGATCTCAGGCGTAAACAAGCACTTCGGTGACTTCCAGGCGCTCAAGGACATCACGATGTCCATCGAGCAGGGTGAGGTCATCGTCGTCATCGGGCCCTCGGGTTCGGGCAAGTCGACGCTGTGTCGCACCATCAACAGACTCGAGACCTTCGAATCGGGATCCATCACGATCGACGGTAAAGAGCTGCCCGAGGAGGGTAAGGAGCTCGCCAAGCTGCGTTCCGACGTCGGCATGGTGTTCCAGTCGTTCAACCTGTTCGCCCACAAGACGATCCTGGAGAACATCACCCTCGGTCCGATCAAGGTGCGCAAGCAGTCCAAGTCTGTGGCGGAGAAGCGGGCGATGGAGCTGCTCGAGCGCGTCGGCGTGGACAAACAGGCGGACAAGTACCCGGCCCAGCTCTCGGGCGGGCAGCAGCAGCGCGTGGCGATCGCCCGGTCGCTGGCCATGGACCCCAAGGTGATGCTCTTCGACGAGCCCACCTCCGCCCTGGATCCGGAGATGATCAACGAGGTCCTCGACGTGATGACCGGGCTGGCCAGGTCCGGCATGACCATGGTCGTCGTGACGCACGAGATGGGATTCGCGCGCAAGGCCGCCAACCGCGTCATCTTCATGGCGGAGGGGGAGATCGTCGAAGAGGCCACGCCCGAGGAGTTCTTCACCAACCCGCAGAGTGCGCGGGCCAAGGACTTCCTGTCCAAGATCCTGACCAACTGAGTCGTCCCTCACCAGAGATCACCATCCGAGCCATACCCACTCAACGCACCAGGAGTACACATGAACATCCGACGGATCGGATCGGCCGCCGCGGCCATCACCCTGGCACTCGGCCTGGCCGCGTGCGGAGGCTCTGACGACGGTGGCGAGAAGCTCAAGATCGGCATCAAGTTCGACCAGCCGGGTCTGGGGCTCAAGGAGGGTAGCGAGTACACGGGCTTCGACGTAGCCGTGGCGACGTACATCGCGGAGAAGCTCGGCACCGCCAAGGACGACATCCAGTGGGTCCAGGCGCCCAGCGCCCAGCGCGAGACCCTCCTGGAGACCGGTCAGGTGGACATGATCGTGGCCACCTACTCGATCACCGACTCCCGCAAGGAGAAGGTCGGCTTTGCCGGACCGTACTTCATCGCCGGCCAGGACCTGCTGGTCCGCCAGGACGACAGCAGCATCACCGGCCCGGAGTCGCTGGACGGAAAGCGGCTCTGCTCGGTCACCGGCTCGACCTCGGCCCAGAACGTCAAGGACGAGGTGCCGGGAGTCAACCTCCAGGAGTTCGGTACCTACTCCGAGTGCGTTTCGGCGCTGGTGTCCAACGCGGTCGACGCGCTCACGACCGACGACACGATCCTCGCCGGCTACGCCTCGCAGGACCAGTATCAGGGTCAGCTCAAGGTGGTCGGCGCACCGTTCAGCGAGGAGCTGTACGGCGTCGGGATCCAGAAGGGGGACATGGAGAAGTGCGAGCAGATCAACGAGGCCATCCGCTCGATGATCTCCGACGGCAGCTGGGACACCGCCGTCGAGGAGAACCTCGGCGCGGCCGGCTTCACCCCGGGCGAGGGCAACCCGCCCAACCCGGCCGCCTGCGCTGCCTGATCTGACTAGCCGACTGTCAAGAGCGACGACGGCTCGCACTGACACCAGCCTCCGCGCCACCGGACAGTGGTGGCGCGGAGGTGCAGGACTCCTGACGCTGGAAGGTGGACCATGGGCGACATCTTCGCCGACTACGACGTCCTGGGGGCGGTCTGGGTCACGATCCAGCTATCCGTTCTGGGGACCATCGGCGCGATGGTGCTGGGGACGATCATCGCGATCCTCCGCGTCTCGCCGGTGGCCGCACTGAGGGGCCTCGGAACCTCCTACGTCAACACGTTCCGCAATATCCCGCTGACCCTGCTCATGGTGTTCAGCATCCTCGGGCTGTCGTTCATCCTCCAGCTGTCGGTCTCGGACGACTTCGCCCGGAACGCGTTCTGGTGGGCCGCGATCATGCTGGCCGTCTACCACGCGGCGTACATCTGCGAGGCCCTGCGTTCCGGCGTCAACACGGTGCCGGTGGGGCAGGCGGAGGCGGCCCGGTCCATCGGACTCGGGTTCGGGCAGTCGCTGAGAGAGGTGATCCTCCCGCAGGCGTTCCGCGGATCGATCGCCCCGCTGGGCTCGGTGGTCATCGCGCTCATCAAGAACTCGACGGTCGCGGCGGTCATCGGCGTCGGCGAGTCGGCGGGTCTGCTGCAGGTCATCACGGAGAACGAGGGCGCGAGTCTCCCGACGTTCTTCTTCTTCGCCATGGTGTTCGTGATCCTGACCCTCCCGATCGGGCTGTGGACCACCTCCCTCTCCCGGAAGCTGTCGGTGAAGCGATGAGTACCCAGGCGGTTCTGTTCGACGCCCCCGGCCCCAAGGCCCGGCTGCGTCACAAGCTCTTCACGGTGGTCGGCGTCCTGCTCGCCGCTGCCATCGTCTACGTGGTCTACGTCCAGTTCGAGGCGGCCGGCCAGCTCAAGGGCTTCATGTGGGAGCCGTTCGTCACCGACCCGGAAGTGTGGACCTCCTACCTGATCCCGGGCCTGCGGGGCACGTTCACCGCTGCCGTGATCTCGATCGTCCTCGCGGTGGTCTTCGGCCTGCTGTTCGGAATGGGTCGGCTCTCGCCGCTCGCCCCCGTGCGGTGGTTCTGCAGTGTGATCGTGGAGTTCTTCCGCTCGGTCCCGGTGCTGCTGATGATGGTCTTCGCGTACTTCGGCTACTTCGCCACGTCCGACATCGTGCCCAACCAGCACGCGCCGCTCGCCGCCGTCGTCACCGCTCTCACCCTCTACAACGGCGCGGTCATCGCGGAGCTCGTCCGCTCCGGTGTGCACGGGTTGCCCTCGGGGCAGGCCGAGGCGGGACTCGCGGTGGGCCTGTCCCCCGGGCAGGTGCTGCGCTCGATCCAGCTCCCCCAGGCGCTCACGGCCATGCTCCCGGCGCTCGTCGGCCAACTCGTCGTCGTCCTCAAGGACTCGGCCCTCGGCTACGGCATCACCTACCTGGAGCTGCTCAACTGGTCCAAGACCCTGGGCTCCGCGTACGCCAACACGGTCCCCGCGTACATCGTCGCGGGCGTCCTCTTTGTGATCATCAACTACGCCCTCACCAAGCTCGCCGTGTACCTCGAGGGGCGACTCAAGAAGCGGCGCGCCAAGGCCTGACCGCACACCGTCTAAGACTCGCACCGTCTCGCACCGTCGAAGACCCGCACCATCGAAAAGGACGTTCCGCGCACATCGCCCGAGAGGGGAGTGCGCGGAACGTCCTTTTCGATGGCGGGGGCGTACTACTTCGGTGGCATCCGGATGCCACCGTCGACGCGGACGGTCTCCGCGTTCATGTACGGGTTGGTGAGCAGCTCCATGACCATGGACGCCAGCTCGTCGCCCGAGCCGAGGCGCTTGGGGTGCAGGACGCTCTCGCCCAGCTTGGCCTTGAACGCCTCCGAGTCCGGGCCCTCGCCGTAGATCGGGGTGTCGATGAGGCCGGGGGCCACGGTGTTGAGGCGGATGCCGGCGGCCGAGAGGTCGCGGGCCACGGGCAGGGTCAGGCCCACGATGCCGCCCTTGGACGCGGAGTACGCGGCCTGGCCGATCTGGCCGTCGAACGCGGCGACGGACGCCATGTTGACGATCGCGCCCTTCTGGTTGTCGCTGTCGGCCTCGCCGCGGGTCATGGCCGTGGCGGCCAGGCGCAGCATGTCAAAGGAACCGATGAGGTTGATCTCGATGACCTTGCGGAACGAGTTGATGTCGAAGGCCGACGAGAACTCGCCGTCGCGACCGATGGTGCGCTGCGCCCAGCCGATGCCGGCCGAATTGACCAGGTAGCGCAGCGGGCCCAGCTCGAGGGCGGCCTCCACGGCCTTCTGGTTGTCCTCGGTCTTGGTCACGTCGACGGCGACGAACACGCCGCCGACCTCGTTCGCCAGGGCCTCACCCTTCTCGGCGTTGAGGTCCGCGATGACGACCTTGGCGCCCTTGGCGGCGAGCTGACGGACGACGGCCGCGCCGATGCCCGACGCACCGCCCGTGACGATTGCACTTGCTCCGATGATCTCCATGTCTGAACGTTAACAAGCGGAGGTGATCGATATGGCGGGGACGGGTAGGTCAGCGCGAAATCAGCCCGGCGTACCGGGGACCATGACGTCCCAGCGGATTCCGAAGCGGTCCCTCACCTGGCCGTAGTCGTCACCCCACGGGGCCCTCTCGAACGGCATCGCGATCTCGCCCCCACCGCTGCTGACCTTGTCGATGAAGCTGCGGGCCTTGTCGTCGCTGTCAAAGGCGAGCAGGAACGAGTAGACGTCGTTGGCCAACTGGGGCAGGCCCTCGCCCATGCTGTCCCCGCCGGTCAGCGTGATGCCGGGGGCCTCCAGGGTCGCGTGCGCGACCGCGCCGGGCGGAGGGGTGAACGGCATGCCCTCCATGGGCGGCATCGAGTCGTAGGTCATCAGCTCGAGCTGTCCACCGAAGAGGTCGTGGTAATACGGGAACGCCTCGGCGGCATTGCCGGGGAAGGAGATATACGGGCTGCACTGGATGGCCATCGCGATTCCTCTCACTCTGGGTGGATCGGTCGGCGCCGACGGCGCCCGCCTCGCCGACAACGCTAGCCCCTGAGGTGATCGCGGTCACGAACAATTTGCGCCGGATCGTGGCCGCGGACGTCACTCGTCCGATCAGCCGCGAGACCACTCAGGCGAGCGCCCACTCAGCCGCGAGACCACTCAGGCGATCGCCCCGACAGCGCCGATAACCGGGCGCGGGCGTCGGCGCCGATGGCCACCGGCCTGGCCTCGGCGAACACGTCGAACGTGCGCATGAGCTCCACCACGTCCCGGGCATGGTCGAGCGCCCAGCCGGCGAGCGCCTCCGCCTCGGGGGAGTCCCACGTCCGAGGGCTGAGGTCGTGGGCGTGGACGACCAGCTCGAACACGCGAAGGGCCAGCAGGTCCCGGACGGGGATCTCGGCCATCCGGTGGGCCACCAGGGCGTCGGCATCGGGGGCCTTCGCGAGTTCCCGGCGCAGCCCGGCGGCGGTGCGGTACAGCGCGGGTACCGGTTTGGCGCCCGCGTGGTCGGCCGTCCGCGTCCAACCGATCTCCGACTCCGGAAGCCGCGGGAAGTAGGCGGCGTAGCGCAGGCCGCCACCGAGGACGTGGTTGGCAACGTCCCGGCGGGTCCAGCCGGGGCAGGCGTCGCAGTCACCGTCGAGCGGGTCGGCGAGCGCGGACGCGAACAGGCGGGTGGCGTCGTCGAGCGTGGTCAGGTGGTCGGCGGGCAGCGGGGACGGGGACACGGGGCACCTCCGGAATGTCTGGCGTCCACAGTAGGTTGATCCTGGCGGCAATAGGTTGATCCAGGCGCCGCGGACACCCGCGCCCCACCCGTACCGCACCTCTTGATACCACCTAGAAAGGACCGACATCGCTATGAGCCCGCAGACCTCCGGTACCGCCGAGACCATGGAATTCCAGGCCGAGACCCGGCAGCTGCTGGATCTGATGATCCACTCGATCTACTCGAACCCGGACACCTTCCTGCGTGAGGTCATCTCCAACTCCTCCGACGCCCTGGACAAGCTGCGACTGGTCGCGCTCCAGGACTCGACCCTCGGGGTCGACACGTCGGACCTGCACATCGAGTTGATCCCGGACGAGCAGGCCCGCACGCTGACGATCCGCGACAACGGGATCGGGATGTCCCGTGACGAGGTCGTGGACCTCATCGGCACGCTCGCCAAGTCGGGCACCGGTCAGATGCGGGAGGCGCTCGCGGCCACCCGGGCGGCGCAGGAGTCGGGTGAGGTCAGCGAGCAGGCCACCGCGGACCTCATCGGTCAGTTCGGCATCGGTTTCTACTCCACGTTCATGGTCGCCGACACGGTCACGCTGGTCACGCGCAAGGCCGGCGAGGCCGCGGGTACGCGCTGGGTCTCGGGCGGCGAGGGCACGTACACGATCGAGGAGGCCCCCGACGCCCCGCAGGGCACGTCGGTCATCCTGCACCTCAAGCCGGCCGGCGGGGACGCGGCGTTGCCCGACTACGCCGAGGAGTCCACGCTGCGCCGGGTGGTGCGTACGTACTCCGACTTCATCGCCTGGCCCATCCGCATGGAGGTCGAGCGCACGGCGCCGGCGCCGTCCGATGAGACCGGGGTGACGGGCGACGACGACGACGAGGCAGGCGACCCCTCCGCCGAGAGCACCCGCACCGAGACCACCCTGACCGAGACCGTCACCCTCAACTCGCAGAAGGCGCTGTGGACCCGGCCCCGCTCCGAGGTCTCGGACGAGGAGTACGCCGAGTTCTACCGCCACGTCTCGCACGCGTGGGACGAGCCGCTGGAGACCATCACCCTCAAGGCCGAGGGCACGTTCGAGTACCAGGCGCTGCTCTTCCTGCCCACGCAGGTGCCGTTCGACCTGTTCTCCCAGGACACCAAGCGGGGCGTGCAGCTCTACGTCCGTCGGGTGTTCATCATGGACGACTGCGAGGAGCTGGTCCCGCCGTTCCTGCGCTTCGTCAAGGGCATCGTCGACGCCCAGGACCTGTCGCTCAACGTGTCGCGGGAGATCCTGCAGCAGGACCGCCAGATCCGGGCGATCCGCAAGCGACTGGTCAAGCGGGTGCTGCAGACCATCGGCCAGATCAAGACCGATCGCCCCGAGGAGTTCCGCACCTTCTGGGCCAACTTCGGCGCCGTCCTCAAGGAGGGCCTGATCTCGGACGTCGACGCCCGCGAGCAGATCCTCGCGGTGAGCACGTTCGCCTCCACGCGCCCGGCCGCTGGCACGTCCGGCGAGACCACCGGCAACGACGACGAGGTGGGCACCACCATCGCCGAGTACGTCGCCCGCATGGCCGACGGGCAGGAGGAGATCTACTACCTCACCGGCACCTCCCGCGCGGCGGTAGAGAACTCCCCGCACCTGGAGGCGTTCCGTGCGCGGGGCGTCGAGGTGCTCCTCCTCACCGACCCCGTCGACGAGGTCTGGGTGGACGCGGTCGGCCAGGTCGACGGCAAGCGCCTGCGGTCGGTGGCCAAGGGCGACGTGGACCTCTCCGGCATCGGCTCCGATACGCAGGAGAAGGAGGACGAGGCCGACGCGGCGGAGTTCGCCGGGCTGCTCGAGTGGCTGGGCGAGGAGCTTTCCGACCAGGTCAAGCAGGTGCGGTTGTCGCAGCGGCTCACCGAGTCGGCGGCCTGCATGGTGGGCGACGAGTTCGACATGACCCCGCAGCTCGAGGCCATGTATCGGGCTTCGGGGATGGAGATGCCCACGAGCAAGCGGATCCTCGAGCTCAACCCCACGCACCCGGTGGTCGAGCGGCTGCGCACCCAGTACGCCGAGGACCCGTCGGCGCCGGGGCTCGCCGACACCGCGCGCCTGCTCGCGGGCGCGGCCGTCCTCGCCGAGGGCGGCACTCTCACCGACCCGGCCGCCTTCGCCAAGCTGCTGGTCGACCGCATCTGAGGGACGGGCACCCGAGTTCAGTCGACGTGCCCCATGAGCTGGTCGACGTCTCGCAGGAGGATCCCACTCGAATCCTGCGAGACGTCGACCGACTCGTGTCGAGGGTCGACCGAGTGCGAGGTGGGTGCGGAGCGGGCCCCGGCGGTCAGCCGAGCAGGGTCTCGGCGAGGCGCAGGGTGTCCGCGTCGAACAGCACCAGGGTCGCGGTCTCGACGCTGGTGGCGGTGCTGCCGAGGGTGTCGAGGGCGGTACGGACGGCGTCCTCGCGTGGCCAGCCGTAGGCGCCGGCGGAGATGAGCGGGAACGCCACGGTGCGCGCGCCGAGCGCATCGGCCACGGCCAGCGAGTTGCGGTAGCAGTCGGCCAGGAGCGAATTTCCGTCGTCCTGCGCGCTGCCCGCCGCGCTGCCCGCCGCGCTACCCGCGCCGGAGCCCGCGCTGCCCGCCCGCCCGTAGACCGGACCCACGGTGTGGATGACCCAGCGGGCGGGCAGGTCGCCGGCCCCGGTCGCCACCGCCTGTCCGGTGGGCAGCCCGTCAGGGAAGCGGGAGGCGCGCAGGTGGCGGCATTCGTCGAGGATCGTCGGCCCGCCCGCGCGATGGATCGCCCCGTCCACGCCGCCGCCCCCGAGCAGGGAACTGTTGGCCGCGTTGACCACCGCGTCGACGTGCATCCGCGTGATGTCGCCGTGGCACAGCTCGATCCGGGCGCGCCTCGTCGTCGTCATACGACCTCGCTCCAGGCGGTTCCGGAACCGGTCCCGGCCCCGACGGCCTCGCGCGACCCCCTCCGCCTGATCATCGGTGTCGGCGAGTCGTCGAGGCGGTCCATCAACCACATGATGGTCGCGACCTCGCCCACCCAGGCCAGGCTGACGCACCAGCCGGCCAGGATGTCGCTGGGGAAGTGCACCCCGAGGTACATGCGGGTGACGCCGATCGTCGGGACGTACGCCGAGGATCCCGCGATCACCGGGTACCGCCACGCGGTGGGCCAGGCCAGGACGCAGGCACACCCGGCGAGTGCCGCGCTCGCCATGGCGTGACCGCTCGGGAAGGAGTAGCTCTTCTCCTGCACGATGTGGGTGAAGAACGTGGGCCGCCCCCGTCGGTAGAGCGCCTTGAGTACCGAATTGATGATCGTCGAGCCCACCAGGGACACCGTCAACAGCGCCGCGGGTCGGCGGCTGCCCCGGACGGAGACCAGATAGGCGGAGGTGGCCAGGGCGAACAGCGGCACCGCGGTGACGCCGCCCAGTTCGGTGACGGCGCGGACGACACGCGTGGTCCGGGGCGAGTGGCGCCGCTGCAGCCACAGCATGACGGGGCGGTCGAAGGGCAGGCCCGCATCGCCGCGGATGCGCTCGGCCAGCTCGACGAATCCGATGACGGGCGTGGCGAATCCGACGAAGGCCACCCCGAAGATGGTCCACGTCCCGCGGGGGAGCGGCATCTCCCGCCGGTCGACGATGCTGCCGAGTATCCCGTCCGACGGGTAGAGCTGACGCAGGACGTCCCGCGCCGTGGTCAGGATCCGGGCGCGGCGGGTGCTCGGCGTGCGCGACATGGCCCCCACCCTAGGCAGTCACCCGGCAGTGCGCTGCGGCTACGGGCGATCCCCGCGAACCGCCCGCCCGCGCGGTTAGGGTGGGCCGTGTCGACCCGATCAGCGGAGGACGAATGACTCAGACCCGTGTGGAACATGACCTTCTCGGCGCGAAGGAGGTCCCGGCGGACGCCTATTTCGGGATCCACACTGTCCGGGCAGTCGAGAACTTCCCGATCGCCCCGACCACCATCAGCGACATCCCCGACTTCGTCCGGGGCATGGTCATGGTCAAGAAGGCCGCCGCGCTCGCGAACCTGGAGATGGGGGTCCTCCATCCCGAGGTGGCCGAGGCGATCGTCGGCGCCTGCGACGAGATCCTGACCGACGGCCGCTGCATGGACCAGTTCCCGTCGTGCGTCTATCAGGGCGGGGCCGGCACCTCGGTCAACATGAACACCAACGAGGTGGTGGCCAACCTCGCGCTCGAGCGGATCGGCCACCCCAGGGGCGCGTACGAGGTCATCAGCCCGAATGACGACGTCAACCGTTCGCAGTCCACCAACGACGCCTACCCCACCGGCTTCCGGATCGCGCTGTGGCATGCGCTGGAACGCCTCGAACCGGCGATCGTCGCGCTGCGGGAGGCCTTCTACGACAAGTCGGAGGAGTTCCGCGAGGTCCTCAAGATGGGCCGCACCCAGTTGCAGGACGCGGTGCCGATGTCCATGGGCCAGGAGTTCGGCGGGTTCGCGGTGACGCTCGACGAGGAGCTCCACGTACTGGGCGCGGCCGCGCGGATGCTGCTCGATGTCAACCTGGGCGCGACGGCGATCGGCACGGGGGTCAACACCCCGCCGGACTACCGACGGGCGGTGATCCACCACCTCCGTGAGGTGACCGGGCTTCCGGTCACCGGCGCCATGAACCTGATCGAGGCCACCAGCGACACCGGCGACTACGTCAACGTCCACGCCGCCCTCAAGCGGGCCGCGTCCAAGGTCTCCAAGATCTGCAACGACCTACGGCTGCTGTCCTCCGGCCCGCGGGCCGGATTCAACGAGATTAACCTCCCGGAACTGCAGGCGGGGTCGTCGATCATGCCGGCCAAGGTCAACCCGGTGATCCCGGAGGTCGTCAACCAGGTGTGCTTCAAGGTGATCGGCAACGACGTCACGGTGACGATGGCCGCCGAGGCGGGTCAGCTGCAGCTCAACGTGATGGAACCGGTGATCGCGCAGGCCATGTTCGAGTCGATCTCGTTGCTCACCGCGGCGATCGACACGCTGACGGAGAAGTGCGTGCGCGGCATCACCGCCAACGAGGAGGTGTGCCGGACCAATGTCATGAACTCGATCGGCATCGTCACCTACCTCAACCCGGTGATCGGCCACCACAACGGCGACCTCGTCGGACGCGAGTGCGCGCGGTCGGGACGGGGGGTCCGCGAGGTCGTGCTGGAGATGGGGTTGCTCTCGGCGGAGGAGGTCGACGACATCCTGTCCCCGGCCAACCTGCTGCGCCCGCGGTACAAGGGCAGGTCGGTCACCCAACCGGCGGTCGTTGACGAGGCGACCGCCATCCCACCCCAGGACCCGGCCGGCCCCACCGGCTGACCACGCCGAACTCCGACCGTCCCCGGGGGGAGGCCCGGCGGCTCGTGGTGCCGTGGTGTTGTGGTGCTGTGGTTTCAGATTGCGGTGAACCCGGCCACGTCAGCAGCTAACGTCGGGGGCATGAGCTCTCCCACGACCCGTGTCGTCGCCGGCCGTTCGATCACCTTCCCCGTCCCCGTGGTGTCCGCCTCCGTCTCCGGGGCCGCGTTCCTCGCTCGGACGGAGGTGGCCCGCCGACTCATCGCCGCCGGTGGCCAGTCCGGGGTTCTGGACGCGGGCGCCGAGCCGGTGTCGCTCCCGGGCGGTCGCACCCCGGTGACGATGATCCACGTGCGCTACCACGACGTGCCGGGCAACGTCCTCGGCGGATACCACGAGGTCGGACTGGCTTTTCAGCTCAAGGTGCCGGGAGCCGGGGTGTTGCAGCACATCCACGAGCTCCCCGTCGACCAGGATTTCACGCTCGCGGCGGGCAATGAACTGTGGGGCTTTCCCAAGTGGAAGGGCGACATGGCGGGCTCGGCCGGCGGTGCCCTCGATGACGCACGTCTGGGCGCAGTCGGCTCCTCCGGGTCGGGCGGGATCGACCTTCGGCTGGACACCCGCGTCGGTGTCCCGCTGCCGGGCCGCCATTCCCTCGGGATGAACTGCGTGCAGATGCTCGACGGTGCGCCCGTCATGGTGAAGGCCGGCGCGAAGGTCGCGGGCGGGCGGTTCCGGCCGCTCGGCGGAGCGCGCATCGCGATCGCTCCCGGGGCGGACGCCGGCGACGCGGATATCGCCCGACTCGCCGAGGCGGTCCGCGAACTCGGACTCGACCGGGCGCGCGCGCTCGCCACCTTCTCCTTCGAGCGGTTCGAGGCCGAGTTCCAGGCGCCCGAGCAGCTCAGCTGACGGCGCCAGAGCCACTCAGCGGAGAGCGATCGAGCGCGGCGCAAGGATGGTGGCGGACCTGACCGGCTGGGTCGGCCGCGCGGAGTCGACCAGCAGGACGGCGAACGCGGCGATGCCGGTCAACCCCTGCGCGTTGCCCACCAGCCACTGCAGCAGGTGTGTGACGGTGCTGCTGGCGGTGAGGGCGTAGGCGTAGTGGGTGCCGATCAGGTGCGTGAGAACCAGGAGCGCCACGGCGATCTGTACGGGTCGCCGTCGGGGAGCCAGTAGGAGGGGGATCGCGATGATCACCCCGGACCAGTGGTGGGTCACGGCCACCGGCGAGGCGATGAAGACACCGAGCGCGACCAGGAGCAGGGCGTCCACGGGGCGGTCCGCCCGGGTCAGCAGCCACGCCCCCCAGGTGGCGGCCGTCGCGACGAGCAGGAAGAAGCCGTAGACCGGCAGATCCAGCGCCTCCGGGGAGAACAATCTGGTGCGGGCGAGGAGCCCGCTCAGTGCCTGGTTGGGGACGAAGTCGAGCAGGCCGCCGCGGTCGGTGACAAAGAACTCGTAGGTCCAGAAGTGCAGGGACTCGGCTGGGCGGACGAGGTGACCCAGAGCGACCGTGACCGCTACGGAGGCGACCGCGCGGCCCAGCGACGCCCAGTCCCTGCGGACGAGGAACAGCAGACCGAACGCGGCAGGGGTGATCTTTATCCCGGCGGCCAGCCCGAGTAGGACGCCGCGAACAGGTCGGGGTGTGAACCCCAGGACGTCGGCGGCCACCAGGAGGAACAGGAACACGTTGACCTGGCCGAACTCCAGGTTGGACCGGAGCGGCTCGAACAGCAGGGCCACACCGGTCAGCGCCAGCGCCAGGGTTCTCGCGCCGGTCAACTTCAGGCGGTGGGCGGCCATGGCCAGGATCGCCCAGACCGCCGCGATCGTGGCGGCGGACCAGGCGACCTGCGCGAAGGTGGCGCCCAGGGGGGCCAGGGGGAGGAAGACCATGGCGCCGAACGGGGGATAGATGAACCTGAACCCGGAGCGGGTGGGGAAGTCCTGGGAGTACAGGTCCTGTCCTGCGCGCAGGGCCCGGCCGGCATCCTGGAACACCTGGAGATCCAGCATGAAGCCCGTCCTGGCCTGTGCCAGGACCGCGACGGTCACCGCCACGGTGAGAACCAGGCCGGCCACGGTGAGGGTGCGGGTCAGGATCCGGGATCTGCGCATCGGCTGGTTCTCGTTTCTGGCGCCGGAGGTCGGACGTGCTCGGCGCGCTGGTGTGGGAAGTTCGCAACCGACGGTAGCGGGAGGCCAGTCGAGCGGGGTGATCGCCTCGCGCGTGGCGGGCGCGGGGGCCGCCGACTTTGCGTCACTCCAGTCACATAGATAACTTTGATACTCGCAGGTCACAAAGCGGTTGTGATTCGACTACCTCATCCGTCAATCGGTTAGCTTCAGGCTCACCGGGACGGCATGATCACCACCATGCGCTCCAGACTCGTCGCGTCACTCGCGACCATCGCCGTCACCTCCGCCACCCTGATGGGTGGCGGAGCCGCGACAGCCTCCGCCCAGGCCCTGCCGTCGTTCATCCCCCAGAACGTGATCCCCCAGCATGTGGTGGACGGTCTGCTCTCCCAGGCCCGTGCGGCCGTGCCCGCCGAGGTGTGGGCGGCGGCCGGGTCGACCGAGATGGGATACCAGAACGTCTCCGGTGGACTGCGCGACGGCATCATCCGTGAGATCGACAGCTACCGGGTGGCCAAGGGGCTCGGGACGCTCGCGCCCAACGCCGGCCTCGACGCCGAGGCGCAGACGTGGGCCGATCGACTGGCGGCCGAGGACGCGGTGTACCACAACACCGCGCTGCTGAGCCGTGGTCACGGCGAGAACATCGTCGCCGCCGGGACGCATTGCGGCGCGGTCTGCCTGGTGGATCTGTGGAAGAACTCGCCGGGTCACAACGACAATCTGGTCGACCCGGGGTACCGGTCGGCGGGTATGGGGATCGCGTACTCTGCCGGTGGCAAAGTTTTCGTGGTGCACGACTTCGCGTACTGAATCGCTCCTAGGGGCAGTCGCGCCGGAGTGATGCCGAACCGACGGGGGAGACATGGCCGACCGGATCATGCGCGCACTGAGGCTCAAGACCGACCCGGGAATCTTCCTCGCCACCGTGGGCATCGTCCTGGCGTTCGTCCTGATCACCGTCGTCGCGGGCGACTGGGTGGGCAGCGTGTTCGGTACCGCGTCCGGCTGGATCATGACCAACCTCGGCTGGTTCTACATCCTGGGCGTGACGAGCTTCCTCGTGTTCCTGTTGTGGATCGCGATGAATCGCTACGGACACGTCCGCCTGGGCGGGGACGACGAGACCCCCGAGCACTCCACGGCCGCCTGGTTCGGGATGCTCTTCGCCGCCGGCATCGGCTCGATCCTCATGTTCTGGGGCGTCGCCGAGCCGATCTCCCACTTCGCCACCCCACCGCGGGGAGGGGTCGAGCCGGGCAGCGCCGACGCCGCGCGCGAGGCGATGGCCTTCACGCTCTACCACTTCGGCCTGCACACCTGGACCATCTTCGCCCTGCCCGCGCTGGCGTTCGCCTACTTCATCTACAAGCGCAAGATGCCGCCGCGGGTGAGCTCGATCTTCGCCCCGATCCTCGGCGAGAAGGTCTTCGGCCCCTTGGGTAAGACCATCGACGTCGTCGCGCTGATCGGCACCATCTTCGGCGTCGCCACCTCGGTCGGCCTCGGCGCCCTGCAGATCAACGCCGGACTGGAGCAGTTGTTCGGCATCTCGATGTCCCCGGTGGTCCAGGTCCTCACCATCACCGTCGTCACGGGCATCGCGTGTATCTCGGTGGCGCTCGGCCTGGAGAAGGGCATCAAGCGGCTGTCCAACCTCAACATCGCGGTGGCCGTCGCGCTCCTGCTGTTCATCCTCGTCACCGGCCCCACCCTCTTCCTGCTCAAGGGCACGGTGGAGTCGCTGGGCATCTATCTCGCGGCCCTGCCCGAGTTGGCGCTGTGGAACAACGTCTTCCCCGCGGGCGACGACCTCGCCTCCTGGCAGAACACGTGGACCGTCTTCTACTGGGCGTGGACCATCACGTGGTCGCCGTTCGTCGGCATCTTCATCGCCCGCATCAGCCGTGGCCGCACCATCCGCCAGTTCGTCTTTGGTGTCCTCTGCCTCCCGGTTGGCTTCTCGGTCCTGTGGTTCGGGATCTTCGGCATGGCCTCGTTCCACATCGAACTCTTCGGCTCCGGCGGTCTCGCGCAGGCGGTGGTGGCCGACGGCGACATCCCGGGCGCCCTGTTCACGCTCCTGTCGAACTACCCGGCGGCCACCTTCGTCTCCGGAGTCGCGATCCTCCTCGTCGTCGTCTTCTTCACCACGTCCGTCGACTCCGCGGCGATGGTCGTGGACATGATGGCCTCGGGCAAGGACGACGACGTCCAGGTCTCGCCCGTCCACCAGCGAGTCATCTGGGCCGTGCTCATGGGCGCGGTCGGCGCGACGATCCTCGCGGGCACCGGGGAGGGCGGGCTCACCGCGCTCCAGGAGGTCATCACCGTCATCGGGTTGCCGTTCTTCGTGATGGGCTTCGTGATGATGTACAGCCTCGTCCGCGGCATCCGCGACGACCTGGGGGAACGGTCGCCCACGGTCACGCGGCAGTGGCGGCGGGCGTATTCGCCGGAGACGCTGGTGGAGAACGAGGGCGTGCCGTCGCCTGAGCCGGTCGGGCCGCTGCACCGGATCCCGGGGCCCGAGCAGGACGACGGCGCCCCGAATCCGCTGGCGTCGGACGCGACCTGAACCGGCCGGCCGGCGGGTGGTCAGTGCCCGCGCACGTCGCGCAGTGTCATGGCCTGGTGCATCTCCCAGACCAGGATCTCGGCGCCGTCCCCACCGGCGGTGACCGTTCGGCCGCCCGACGCGGTGAGGCGCGCGGCGTCGCCGGTCTCGAGCACGCCCTCGCCCTCCAGCGCCGCCGACCCCACGGGGATATAGAGGTGCAGGTACGGCGCGTCCGGGAGCTGGACCGACCGGCCGGGCGCGAGGCGCGAGGCGAGCAGCGCGGAGGAGCGGTTCCGGATCCGGATGGCGGACCGGTCGGAGTAGGTGGGAAGACCCCCGGCGACGACGACGAGCTGGTTCTCGAGCTCGCCGGGGGCGATCTCGAGCTGTTCGTATCCGGGGTCGCCGCCTGCCTCGTCCGGCACGACCCACATCTGCACCAGGTGCACGGGCTGCCCGGGGGGTTGGTCGTGCCGGATCGAGCCGTCGCGCCAGCCGTCGTTGCGTTCGGAGTGCAGGATCCCCGACCCGGCGCTCATCCGCTGGGCCAGGCCGGGATAGATGATCCCGTTGTTCCCCTCGGAATCCTGGTGGACCAGCGAGCCGGACAGCACCCACGTGACGATCTCCATGTCGCGGTGGCCGTGGGTGTCGAACCCGCTACCGGCGGCGATGCGGTCGTCGTTGCTCACCAGCAGGCGCCCGAAGTGGGTGTTCATGGGGTCTTGGTGGTGGCCGAAGGAGAAGGAGTGCCGGGAGTCCAGCCAGCCGCCGCCGTCGTGGGAGCGTGACGACGAGCGGTGGATCCCGACTGTGGAAACGAGCATGTTGGCCCCTACCTGATGGACGTGTCACAACGCCTGTCCAGAATGTTCGCGGTCGGTTAACCGTCCCTCACCCGGCAGGCGTAAGGTGATAGACATCACAACGACTGCCCGGGAGGCACGGATGTTGCAGAACGCTCTCACGACCACGCTGCGCGTGGGTGTTGTGACGACCAACGAGGTCGCTCACATCATCATCGACAACACCGTGGGTCGGTTCCTCAACACAAACCCCGACAAGGTGCGGTAGCCGAGTAACCCGTCTAGCTCCCGTCGGCGGTGCCCTCGCTCCCGCCGAGGGCATGATCCGTCTGCTCGGGAGTCTGATAAACCTTCTTCTGCTCGGCGCGTTGTTGGTCGCCGTGCTGGTGCCCGGTGGGCTGCTCGGGGCTCTCCGCAAGGTTGTCGGAGGGACTCTGCCCGTCGCCCGGGGTCGTGCGAGCGTCGTCGCTGCCATCACCGGCCCGACTGCCGTCGACGGTGTTGCCGTAACCCTCCGGGGAGTCTGACGGGGTCGTCTCGGTCATGATGTCCTCCTGATGTGAGCTGCAGGGCGGTAGCTCGTGCCGGCTGGGTGCTGACTGGGTGCTGACGACCCTAATCGCGTTGAACCCCTCGTTGGTGGCATCGCGGGTCACAATCTCGCCATCGGGCCCGCCGGAGGTGGCACCCGCCGACGCCCGGCCCGTGACCGCCTATTCTGGTGCGCATGTCGGACAATCCTTTCGGTCGGGTCATCACAGCGATGGTGACCCCCATGCATGACGACGGCTCGATCGATTTCGACGGGCTGCAGCGTCTCGCCGTCCATCTGGCCGACCACGGCCACGATGGTCTGCTGGTCAACGGCACGACCGGTGAGTCCGCCACGACCACCGACGAGGAGGACTACGACAGCGTGGCGGCGGTCGTCGAGGCCGTCGGTGACCGCGTTTCGGTGATGGCCGGCTGCGGCACCAACGACACCCTGCACTCGATTCGGGCGGCGGAAGAGATGGTCGCCCGGGGCGCCGACACCCTCCTGGTGGTGACGCCGTACTACAACAAGCCGACCCAACACGGGATCGTCGAGCACTTCCGCATGATCACCGAGGCCGCGGGGCGACCCGTGATGGCCTACGACATCCCGGGCCGGACCGGGACCGCCCTCGCCACGGACACCATCCGGCGCCTCGCAGAGATCCCGGGGCTCCGAGCGGTCAAGGACGCCAAGGCTGACCTGTTCGAGGCGAGCCGGCTCATGGCCGAGACCGACCTGCTCTGGTTCTCCGGGGACGACGTCCTCAACCTCGCGTTCCTCGCGCTCGGTGCCACGGGCATCGTCTCCGTGGTCGGCCACGTCGCGGGCGACGACTACCGGGCGATGATCGACGCCGTCGACGCCGGCGATCTGCCCCGGGCCCGCGAGATCCACACCCGCCTCATCCCGGCGGTCGACGCGATCATGAACACCTCGCAGGGCGCGATCCAGGTCAAGGCCGCGCTCAAGATGCAGGGCCTGATCGGTTCGGATCGCCTGCGGATGCCCCTGCTCCAGGGGCCGCCCGAGCACCTCGACAAGCTCCGTGCGGGCCTCGCGGCGGCCGGGCTCTCCTGATCTGACGGGCTCCCCCGACTCATCCGGGCACCCGGCCCAGCACGGTCCCAACCGGGCTGGCGGGCACCTCGTCGTCGTCGCCCCGGGTTCTCGCTCGTGGGGCTAACGGAACGCCGCCATCTCCGTGCTCCGCTCCCACAGGGCCGCGGCGACGGCGGCGTCGCGCGACCGGCGGCTCGAGGTGGCGACCTTGGGATGACCCTTGAGGCCGCCGAGGCGATCGGGACCGACAAAGCTCCCGCCGGGCAGATCGGGCACTGTCGCTGCGTAGAGCACGGACAGGGCACCCAACTCCGGCGTCAGACCGGCCCAGGTGATCGAGTTGCCCAGTGCGAAGAACCGGTCGGCGAGGGGTCTGCCGCTCTGCCGGATGAGTTCGGTCGACGTGTAGCCGGGGTGCGCGGCCATCGACCGGAGCCCGCTGCCCTCGCGCTGGAACCGGCGCTGCCATTCGTAGGCGAGCATGATGCAGGCGAGCTTGGAGTCGGCGTAGGCGGCCATCGGGCGGTAGCCGCGCAGTTCCGCGCTCAGGTCGTCGGGGTCGACGTGCCCCCGCAGGTGGGCGAGCGAGCCCAGCCAGACCACGCGGTCGGTCAGCAGCGGGACCAGACCCGTGGTGAGCGCGTGGTGGCCGAGGGCGTTGACGCCGAACTGCATCTCGTGGCCCTGGGCGGTCCGGGAGTGCGGGAGGTTCATGACGCCGGCGTTGTTGATGAGGACGTCGATGCGGCCGCCGGAACTGTCTGCGTCCGTGTCCGCGTCCGCGTCCGTGTCCGCGTGCGCGTGCGCGTCCGCGTCGGGGGCGACGAAACCGGCGACGAACTCGTCAACCGAGTCGAGGTCCGCCAGGTCGAGTCGGCGGATCTCCGCGAGGTCCCGGCTCCCGGCGGGCAGGGAGTCGCGCGCGGCCTCCGCCTTCTCCGTGTTCCTGCAGGCCATGATGACCCTGGCGCCTCGGCCGGTGAGGGTCGCCGTGGTGGCCAGACCGATCCCGGAATTGGCTCCGGTGACCACGAACGTGCGCCCCGTCTGGTCGGGTACGTCTGCGGCGTTCCATCTGGGCGTCCGATTCATAGACACCAGTCAACCAGCCGCGCCTGGGCGGAGGGGATGAATCCGTGTGGTAGCGCCGGGGGGAGACTCGGCGACTGTGCTGTGACACACTCGCTGATGGCGAGTGAGATCCCACGCGTCACACACGCCTTTCGACCACGACTGAGATCTCGGAGTACCTCCATGACGTTCGATCGCCGATCCTTCCTCCGCCGCGCCGGTCTCGGCGCGGCCGGAGCCGGTGCCCTCGCCGCGGGCCTCACGCCCGCCGTCGGTGCCCAGTCCGGCATCCCCGCCCCGCTCGGCGCGCTCCCGGGCGCGGGCGCGGGGATCCCGATCGGCACGCTGCTCGACTACGCCTCCGGCCCGCCGTCTGCGGCCTCGATCCGCGCTGCGGGCCACATCGGTGCCGTGCGGTACTGCTCGGACCGCCGCCCCGACGCCGGATGGATGACCGGCAAGCCGCTGCTGCGCCGCGAGGTCGACGACTTCCGCGCCCACGGCCTCAACATGGTCTCCTGCTACCAGTTCGGCAGGGACGCCACCGCCGATTGGAAGGCCGGTGCCGGCGGCGGCGACCACCACGCCCCGATCGGGATCCGTATCCACCGCGCAGCGGGTGGCCCGTCCGGCGTGCCGATGTACGTGGCGATCGACGACAACCCCACACGCTGGCAGTTCGACAACCAGATCCGCCCGTACCTCGAGCGCTGGCGCGCCCACCTGCGCGGCGCGGGCATGAAGCTCGGTGTGTACGCCAACGCGCCGACCATCGACTGGTGCCGCCAGATCGGCCTGGGGGAGTACTTCTGGCAGCACGACTGGGGTTCGGGCGGGCGCCTCAACCCGGGCGCGACGATCCACCAGCTCCCGGTCCGGCAGCAGGTGACGGTCGGCGGCGTCGTCTCCGACCTCAACCGCGTCTATGCGCTCGACTTCGGCCAGTGGTGGCCGATCGACCTGGCCGCGCTCGCCGCGGCAGCAGCCGGCAGCGTCGGCTGATCCAGCTCAGCTGGTACGTCGGCTCAGCTTGTGAGGCGACGGCGGCCGGTCGGGGGTTCTCCCCGGCCGGCCGCCGTCATTTCGGGCGGTGTCTTTATCGGGCGGTGTCATTTCAGGCGGTGTCTTTACGAACGCGGTCGGTTCCCGCGGTTCACCTCCATCGAGGGATCGGGCAAGTCGGCACCTCGTAGCTCTTGACTCGCCACTGTGTTTGGGTAAACTCGAACACAATGGCGACACCGGGGGGTGTGATGAGAGCCAAAGAGACAGAGCGCGTGTTCGCGTGCGAGTCCGAGGTGGCCCGCCTCGCCGTCGGCGCCGAGAACCGCGCGGCCGCACTCCGCATCCGGGCCATCTACAAGACCTTCGACGCCGCCGTCGAGCACGTCCGGGCCATCGACTGCGTCGCCCACGAGTCCGACCTCCCGGTCCGCGAGTACGCCGCCGTCGACCCCTGGGAGCTCTCGCGCTCGGAGCTGGCCGTCGCGCTCGGGATCCACGCCAACCGGGCCGGCGCGATGGTGGACCTGTCCGTCGAATTGGTGGAACGGTGCCCGGCGATACTCGAGGAGATCGAGTCCGGGCGCATCGACGAGCGGACTGCGAGCGTGATGGTCAGCTGCCTCCGTGGGGTGACCGACGACGAACTCTGCCGTGCCGCCGCCGAGATCGCCGTACGCCGTTACGTCGAATCCCTCGACTCCGGCAGCCGCCCCGGTCTGGGCCAGCTCCGGCGGATGATGGACCGTGCCGTGCGGCAGGTCGACCCGGACGGGGTGCGCCGGCGCCAGAGCGAAGCCCGCCACCGTCGGGGCGTGTGGATCCGCAAGGCACCGGACGGGATGGCGTCCGTGTCAGCGACTCTCCCCGCGGCCGGAGCAGAGATCCTCGGCGAGAGACTCGACCAGATGGCGGGAACCGGAACGTGGTCCAGGCCTGGCGGCGGTTCCACGTCGACCGCTGGCAAGAGCGCCGACCAGAGTGCCGACGGGGACGACGACGAGGCGGGCAACAGCGCCGACGACCGCAGTCCCGACGAGCGCCGAGCCGACGCGCTGGTCGATCTCGCGACCGCCGGCCCGAATCTCGGAGAAGCGCCCGATGCTGCAGCGGGCCAGGCAACTACGCCCGATACGGCCGCGGACGCGGCGCCCGACACCGCCGCGGACCCTGCTGCTGCGCCCGGGCCGAACCCGGATTCAGCCTCCGGCCCGGCCGACCGCGCCACCGCCCGGCCGACGACCCCCGATCCGCTGCGCCCGCACGTCACCGTGATCATGACCGGCAACGGACAGACCGAGGTGTTCTTCCGCCGGTCCGGCGAGAGTTCGTTGGCCGCACTGAAGGATCTGCTCGACCGAGCCCGTGGTGCCACGTTCGAGACCGTTTTCACCGGCCGCACCAATGCTGATCAGGCTGCGGAGTTCAAGTATTCGGTCCCGGGGTGGCTTGCTCGCCGGATCAAGCTCCGCGACGGGACCTGCCGGCATCCCGGATGCTCGGTCGCCGCCGATCGCTGCGATGTGGATCATGTGATCCCCTTCATCAAAGAGGACCCCGAGACCGGCGGATTGACCGTCGAGTGGAACCTCATCTGCCTATGTCGGACCCACCACCGGCTCAAGACCTTCTCCGGCTGGAAATACAGTGTGGATCCAGACGGCGTGCTCGACATCACCACCGAGACGGGCCGGACCTTGCGCACCTGGCCGTCAGGTCCCCTGGCGCACGCTCGTCGGATCGAGGAAGCGGTCGACTCGGCGTCCGAGGCCGGCCAGCGGCCGGGGCCGGGAGCCGGGTCCCGCGCCACGGAACCGATCTGCCCAGGCGGGGGAGTCGTGCACGACGCGGGCGAGTGCGACTGCGGGACGCTGGGGGCCGACAGTGCTCCAGGAGAGGTCGGCCACGAACCCACTCACAGTGACGGTTCCCCGCGTGGGGTGTTCATCGGCTCGCGGTATACGACGAGGGAACGGCGCCGTCGTGCCCGCCGCCAAGGGGAGCGGCAACTCTTGATCCTTGAACGGCGAGCGCGGAGAGAGGCGCAGCGGGAACAGGACAGAGCGAGTGCGATCGAGGACCCGCCGCCGTTCTGAGCTGCGAGCTAGCCGACCGTGATCTCGCCCATCGTGCCCCACTCCTCGCCGTCCGCGGTCGTGTTGATGATTCGTGGGGTGCGCTCGAGGTACTGCGCCGCAGAACTCGTGAACTTGGTGAAGTGGGCGGACCCCACGTGCTGGGCGGGAGCGTCCCCGTCACGGAACGCCTCGCAGAGGAGGAACGTGGCGGGCGTCTCAGGCGAGCGGTACCAGTCGAACCACAGGTTCCCGCTCTCCGCCCTGGTGGCCTCGGTGAAGTCGCGGGTGATCTCGAGCCAAGAGTCGGCGAACTCGGGCTTGACGTCGAAACGAACGTTGATGAGCATCATGGCTCCATCCTGCCGGGCAGGGCCAAGTCCGTCGACCTCGCGGCGCGGCGGGGGACCGGGTCGTGCGTCAGGTCGTGCGCCGGGCATGCGCCGGGCATGCACGGAGTCCGACAATGTCCGCCTTGACTCGCCCCGACAGGCGCGGCGGGCCTACCCTGGACCGGGTGACCATCGAGCTGACCATCGCGAACCCGTGCGTCCCGCTGGCGGAGGCCGATTCCTCCGTGCGCGCTGTCTGGGACCGGCTGTCCGCCGACGCGACCTCGAGCAGGAACGAACCGCTCATCGCGGGGCTCGTCCTAGACCTCATCGACGGCTGCGACGACCTCGGGGAGTCCCTGGCCCGGCTCGCGGCGTCGCGCATCGCCACTCCCGAGATCGGCCGACATGTGCTGGAGAAGGAACTCCGGGCGGTCCTGGTCGAGCACCCGCACGTCCTCGAGGCGGTCGCGGCCGACCTCGTGGTGAGCTTCGAGCGCAATCCGGCCTACCCCAACTATCTGGTTCCGTACCTCTTTGCCAAGGGGTTCCTCGGGCTCCAGGTGCACCGTGTGGCCCACGAGATGTGGAACGCCGGCCGCGTCATGGCGGCGTCATTCCTCCAGAGCCGGATCTCCGAGGTCTTTGCCATGGACATCCACCCGGCCGCGCAGGTGGGCTCGGGCATCCTCGTGGACCACGCCACCGGCATCGTGGTGGGCGAGACCTGCGTGATCGGCGACGGTGTCTCGATCCTCCAGGGCGTCACCCTCGGAGGCACAGGTAACGAGGACGGCGACCGTCACCCCAAGATCGGGTCGGGTGTGCTGCTGTCCGCGGGAGCGATCGTGCTCGGCAATGTTCGCGTGGGCGACTGCTCTCGCGTGGCTGCCGGCTCGGTGGTGCTCCGCGAGGTCCCGCCGCACACGACGGTCGCCGGGGTCCCGGCGAAGGTGGTCCGGCGGCACGCGGACTCGCTCGTCCCCGCCGAGCAGATGGACCAGGAGATCGACCCGGCCCGGTAGTAGGGGCGCGCCGCCAGGTGGCAACCGCCTTCGGGGCGCTACGGTCGGATGACACTGAACTGTGGCGTTGGACTGGGCGACACAGGTCTGAGCGACACCATCGGAGGGAGCCGAATGCGAGTCCTCGTGGTGGACGACGAGCCCGCGCTCCGGGAGAGCCTGCGACGCGGACTCGTCTCAGGCGGATGGGTGGTCGAGACGGCGCCGGACGGCGAGGTCGCCCTCGACATGGTCGTCGACGGGGACTTCGACGTAGTGGTGCTCGACATCATGATGCCTCGACGCAGCGGCTACGAGGTGGTCCGCGAGATGCGCCGGAGCGAGAACTGGACTCCCGTGCTGATGCTCACCGCCAAGGACGGCGAGTACGACGAGGCGGACGCGTTCGACCTCGGCGCCGATGACTACCTGGTCAAACCGTTCTCCTTCATCGTTCTCGAGGCGCGGCTCCGGGCGTTGGTGCGGCGCGGCGCCCCGGAGCGACCGGCGACGTTCATCGCAGGCGATCTGGAGGTGGACCCCGCCGCGCGGGAGGTGCGCCGCGGGGACCAGCGGATCACCGTGACCGCCCGGGAATATGCGGTTCTGGAATACCTCATACGGAACAGCAACCAGGTGGTGTCCAAGGCGCAGATCATGCGGGCCGTCTGGGATGCGGCGTACGACGGCGACGACAATATCGTCGAGGTCTACGTGGGCTACCTGCGACGGAAGATCGACACCCCGTTCGGAGCACGCGCAATCGAGACGGTCCGCGGGCAGGGATACCGCCTGGTGAACAGCACAGTCGCCAGCACGGCCGCCGGCACGTAATCCGCTTCGGGGGCCGACCACGCAGCGCCAGCCCCCAGAACCAGCCTGCATAGCTGGCCTGCACGCCGGCCCCAGCACCAGGGCCCAGCGCTAGTCCCCGAGGTCGTCCAGGGCCTCGACGGGTAACTCCACCACGAACCGCGCGCCGCCGGCGGGTGCGTCCTCGACCCGGACCGACCCACCGTGCGATCGGGTGATCTCGGCGACGATCGCCAGTCCGAGGCCGGACCCGCCCTTGCCCCGCGCGCGGTCGGCGTCGAGGCGGGCGAAGCGATCGAACACCGTGTCGCGCTGATCAGGGGGAACACCCTCGCCGTCGTCGTCGACGGTAATCACCGCGCGCGGCTCGGCGGGGGTCGACCGATCCACGGTGAGCCCGATGGACACGGCCGACCGCGCGTGGCGCCGTGCGTTGTCGACGAGGTTGCGAACCACGCGCAGCAGCGCGTCCGGATCGCCTACCAGGCGCGCGGGCTCGACCGCGCCCAGCACGTCCAAACCATCCCGATCACCCTGACTGCCCTGACCTCCCTGACTGCTCTGACCATCCAGGCCGCGGAGCCGTGCGGCCTCGGACAGGACGATGTCGTCGAGGTCCACGTCCTCCCAGCGCATCGGCACGCCCCGCTCGTCGTTCTTGGCCAGCAGGAGCAGATCCTCGACGATCGACCGCATCCGCTGCACCTCGGGCAGGAGCAGTTCGTCCACGGTCTCCACATCCACGGGGGTGCCGGACGTCGAGGACAGCTCGAGCAGCGTCGACAGCGTGGACAGCGGGCTGCGCAGCTCGTGCGAGGCGTCGCCGACAAAGGCCACCTGGGCGGTGCGGGTGGCCTCGAGGCGCGCCAGCATGGCGTTCATCGTCCGGGCCAGTCGAGCGATCTCGTCCTCCGCCTCGGGCACCGGGACCCGCTCGCCGCGGCCAGAGGCGGAGATCTCGGCGACCCGCGAACGGATCGACTCCACAGGCCGGAGCACCCGACCCATCGCGTAGTGGACGAACACCGCCGTCGCCAGGCCGGCCACGGGCACGAACGACAGGAACAGGATCGCGCCGGCGGCGAGCACGGTGTCATACCGATCGGTGTCGGTCGCCACGTCCACGGCGAACGGCACTCCGCCCACGTCCACGCCCACCGAGGTCACGCGCAGATCCGCCCCGCTCGGCGACTTCAGCTCGCGCTGGGCCAACGTTCCGACCGCCGGTGCCGGCAACTGCGGTACGTCTTCGAGTCCCCGGGTGACCTGGGCGGCGAGCAACCGGCCCCCGGGCCCCACGATCCGGACGAGGTCGACGCCGGACATCGGTTCGGCGACCAGATCCAGGGCGGCCTGCGGACCACGGGCGGACATCGCTCCCGCCAGGGCGACCGCGCGGTCCCGGTCCGCGGAGTCGATAGCGTTGTGCGCTGCGGAGCGCAGGAGCAGCCACGCGCCACCCGCCGCGGCCGCCAGCACCAGGATGACGATCGCGGTCGTGATCACCGTGGTGGCGACGCGGATCGGCCAACGCCGGGGCGTCGTGAGGACATCGCTACTCAGGGGCACCAGCCCATTGTGCTGGGCTGGCAGAACTAGAACGCGTGTTAGCGTCGCGAGATGAGGGAATCGCAGCACCACGGCCCGGAACCCCGACTGGGACTCGTCTTCAGCGAGGCCGAGGACGGGACCGTGAGCTGGCACCAGCCGGTCGGCGACCAGTTCGTGGATCCGTCTGGCCGGTTTGCCACCGGTGGGCTGGCGGTGCTGGTCGACTCGGGGTTCGGCGCGGAGAACCACCGCCGCCGGCCCAAGGGGATGTGGACCGTCACCACCGAACTCCGCCTAGATCTCCTGTCGGCTCCGCGCGAGGGTTCCACCGGCCTGGGCGTGCGCACGGACCACCTCGGCGACGACGGTCACTGCCTCACCACGCGCGGGGAAGTACTGGACGACGACGGCGAGGTGGTCGCCGCGGGACTGGTCAAGTCCATGGAGATCTCGGCGGGCGTCGATCCGGACGACTACGACGACGAGCCGCCCTGGCCCTCCGCACTCGAGCCGGGAACGCTGGCCGAGGTTCTGTGCCTGACGCTCAACGAACGCCACGACGGCCCGGCGGGCACTCGCGCGGTGGAGGCCGTGATCGCTCCGGAACCGGCGCTGGCCAACCCGCTGGGCAACCTGCACGGCGGAGTGTTCGCCGCGGTCGCCGAGGTCGCGGGGGCCGCGGTCTTCCCGCACGAGCGCGAGGTCAGTTCGTCGTCGCTCGATGTCAGGTACGTGCGACAGATCCCACTCGTCGGGCCCGTGACCGTGCGCGCCGAGGCGATCCACGACGGCCGGAGCTGGGGGATCGCGCAGGCGGTGACCCGGGACGAGCGTGGGCGGGTGTGTGCGGTGGCATCGGTGACGGTCTACGGCCGTCGGTAGAACCAGCCGGGCCGACGGGAGTACCAGCCGGGCCGACGGTGGAACCAGCTGAAGGCCTGCGGCCCGCCCCGGTGTGGGGCGGGCCGCAGTGTCTTGCGTGTGGTGGCCTGAGGCCGTGTCAGTTGCAGCGTTCGTTCAGTACAGCGTCAGTTCAGCGCGGCGAGCGCGGCGTCGTAGTTCGGCTCGGAGGTGATCTCGTCGACGAGCTCGGTGTGGACGACCTTGCCCTCTGCGTCGAGCACGACGACAGAGCGGGCGCACAGGCCGGCCAGGGGGCCGTCGGTCATCGTGACGCCGTAGCCCGCGGCGAAGTCGCTGCGGAAGGTGGAACCGGCGGAGACGTTCTCGATGCCCTCGGCGGCGCAGAAGCGCTTGTGCGCGAACGGCAGGTCAGCCGAGACGTTGACGACGGTGGTGTTCTCCAGACCGGCGGCCTTCTCGTTGAACGTGCGGACCGACTGGGCGCAGACGCCGGTGTCGACGCTCGGGAAGATGTTGAGCACGACGCGCTTGCCGGACAGCGACTCGGAGGTCACCTGCGCCAGGTCGGTGCCGACGAGGTCGAACGCCGGAGCGGTCGAGCCGACGGCGGGTAGCTCGCCGGACGTGGTGACGGGGTTGCCCTTGAATGCGGTGGTTGCCATGTGTCCGTTCTACCCGACAGCCGGGACCAGCGGCCTACCGGACTGTCCGTTCTACCCGACAGCCGGGATCGGGGGCCTACCGGACTGTCTGTGCTACCCGACAGTCGGCACCGGCGGCGGAGGGGCCGCCTCTCCGGTCTGATCCACGGCCCGCCACAGGTACCAGGACGCGACAGACCGGTACGGCGACCAGGCCTCCGCGTGCGTGGACATCTGGGCGGAGGTGGCGGTCTCCTCGAGTCCCAGGACGCGCTCGAAGCCGCGGCGGACCCCGACGTCGGCCACGGGGAACACGTCGGGTCGGTCCAGCAGGAAGATCAGCAGCATCTCCACGGTCCATCGGCCCACCCCTCGGACGGTGGTCAGGGAGGTGATCACCTCGTCGTCGTCGAGGGTTCTCAATTCAGGCAACGTGGGGATCCGCGCGGTCCGCACCGCGTCGGCCAGGTCGCGGAGCGCGGCCACCTTGGGGCGGGAGATGCCGCACGCACGGAGCTCGTCGTCGGACAGGGCGGCGACCCGGTCGGGGTTGAGTTGGAGCGGGCCGGCTGCGCGTTCCCTGAGCCTCCCGGCGATCGTCGCGGCGGCCTTCACCGAGAGCTGCTGGGACAGGATTGACGAGGCCAGGCGGTCGAACAGGGTGTGCGGGCCGAGGTCTGAACCTGGGGTGAGGGTGCACGGTCCCACCACGTCGATGTGCCTGCGGAGGTCTGAATCCGCCATTCGGAGGTGCCGGACGGCCGTGACCTTGTCGTATCCAACGGTCATGTAGTGCAGGATACGCGGGCACTTTCAAGTCTCCTGCGCCTGCGGTAACGGCAGTACAGTGGCTCGCGATAACCATCGGGTCACAGATTTCTCTCGGGGGAGGTACGCAAATGGGTGGAAGAACACGAATGCGTCTCGCTGCGGTCGCGGCGACGGCAGCGATGGCACTGGGCACGGGGCTGGGGGCAGGGGCCGGAACTGCGTCGGCGGGGTCTGCGGAGATCCCCTCGGGTGCCGCGCTGTACAGCGGCCTGACCATGCTGGGTTGCCAGAACGTCGACAAGTCACTGCTGCCCGTGTGTGGCGACTTCGAGGTCCTCACCGTCGAGGACCCGGCAGTGCTCACCCTCAACCCGTTCACCACGGACATCGTGATCCTGGGCGCCGGGCTGTTCCCGGATGGCGGGATCCGGCCCGTTCTCGAGGAGCGGCTGCGGACCGGGTTCCGGTTGGCCACCGAGTACCCCACGGCCCGCATCATCGTGACGGGTGGGTTGCCGCAGAACGGCCGCACCGAGGCCCGCGCGATGGGCGACTGGCTCCGCGGCGCGGGCATCGCGCAGCACCGCATCACCGAGGAGGGTAACTCCGCCTCGACGGTGCAGAACGCGCAGTACACCGACCGGATCCTCCGCGACCGAGGCACCACCGGCGCCGTCGTGGTCACCACCGGCGACCATGTGCAGCGCGCGGTGCTCAATTTCCGGCAGGCAGTCGATGGCCGGATCCCGGTCACCGGAGTGGTGGCGCGGGACTGATCAGCGTTCCTCACGTCAGCCTGATCGCGGCACCTCCTCTCGACGCGGTTCCCCTCGCAGGGTCCGCCACGGGCCCCGGCGGCATCGCGGGCTGGGCCGTCGACGTGATGGCCGCGCTCGGAGGTCCGGGCGCGGCCCTCATCGTGGGCCTGGAGAACGTCTTCCCGCCTATCCCCAGCGAGGTCCTCCTGCCGCTGGCCGGCTTCAGTGCGGCCCAGGGGACGTTCTCGCTCGCGGCGGCGATCTGCTGGACCACGCTGGGGTCGGTGGTGGGGGCCCTCGTGGCCTACGGGCTGGGGCGCTGGCTGGGTGCCGACCGCGTCCGCGCGCTGTTCGACCGCATCCCGTTGATGCGGGTGGAGGACTTCGACAAGGCCGAGGGCTGGTTCGAACGCCACGGCAAGTCATCGGTGTTCTTCGGCCGGATGGTCCCGGTGGTGCGGAGCCTCATCTCGGTCCCGGCAGGCGTCGCCCGCATGAACATCTTGCTGTTCCTGCTGCTCACCACCGCCGGGAGCCTGGTGTGGAACTCGATCTTCGTGGTGGGCGGGTACCTGCTCGGCGGCCAGTGGCAGCGGATCGAGTCCGTCGCCGGGTGGTTCTCCAATGCCGTGGTGGGCGTCATCGCGGTACTCCTGGTGGTGTTCCTCGTGCGGAGGTCCCTGCAGGCGCGGGCTGCGCGACACCGGGGGCGGGGGAACAAAGCCACACACCGGAGAGTTGAATGACGTGACAGCAAAGTTCGCTTCGCCGTAGGAGGCACCCATGTCCGCCATCCGTCAGGTCGTCCCCCTCGGCGCACAGTGGCCGGGTGTCGACCCGTTCCTCTTCGCCGTCCACCACCGGGACGAGTTCCCCGCAGCGGACGGCCAGACCATGCGCCCCGCCGCCTCGCTGGAGGGTCGGTCGATCGGACAGGACTTCTCCGGCAAAGACGGCTGGTCCATGTACCACGGCGCCGACGTCCCCGGTTTCCCCCAACACCCGCACCGGGGCTTCGAAACGGTGACGGTGGTCCTCGACGGAGTGGTGGACCACGCCGACTCCCTGGGCGCCGCTGCCCGCTTCGGCCACGGTGACACCCAGTGGCTCACGGCCGGCGCGGGGATCTCCCACTCGGAGATGTTCCCGCTGCTGGATCCCCACGGCCCCAACACCATGGAGCTGTTCCAGATCTGGCTGAACCTCGCCCCCGAGGACAAGTCCGCCGAACCGCATTTCGACATGTTCTGGTCGGAGGACACTCCCGTCGTCGTGCGCGGCGAGGAGGGCTCCGCAGCGCGGATCCGCCTGATCGCCGGAGAAGTCGACGGCATTCGCGCCCTCGACCCGCCGCCCCACTCCTGGGCCGCACGCCCGGAGAACCACCTGGCCATCTGGATCGTCACGCTCGACCCCGGCGTCAGCACCGCGCTCCCGGCGTTCGACGCCTCCGCAACCCGCGTCCTCTACAACTACGGGGGCGCGCTGACCGCCGACGGTCAACTGCTCGGCTACGACGCAGCTGTTCTCGCCCCCGAATCCGTCACGGTGACCGCGGGCGAAGCCGGGGCCGCCTTCCTCGTGCTGCAGGCCCGGCCGATCGGCGCGCCCGTGGTCCAGCAGGGCCCGTTCGTGGGCAACACCCGCCAGGACATCGTCACCGCGATGGAGGAGTACCGCGCGGGCGTCTTCGGCACCTGGGAGCTGCCGCAGAACGACCCCGTCCACGGGTACGGGGAGACCCGCTTCGCCCGCTACCCTGACGGCACGGAGAGGCGGCCCGTCACCACAGGCTGACCCGGGCTGGGCTGACCACTGCGGCCCGAGCCGGCTCAGTCCGGCCAGCGGCCGTTGCGCAGCAGCTCCAGGCTCTGCACCCGGTCGAGCAGCGGCTGCCGCATCTGGTCCTCCAGGAACTCCAGCAGTGCCTCGGACAGCGCGGAGTTGTCGGAGGAGATGGCGTCGCGGGCCACGGCCACGTGGAGGTTCTCGGCGAAACCGTCGATCGCGGTCTGCGCCACGCAGCTGTGCGTCGACACCCCGCACACGAGAAGGTGGTCCACTCCGAGCCGGTCGAGTTCGGCGCGCAGGTCGGTCTCGAAGAACGCGCTGTCGCGGGTCTTGACCACCTCCACGTGCCCGCCGGTCGCGAGACCGTCGAGGAACTCCGCCTGCTCGGTGCCGGGGTAGGCGAAGCCCTCGCCGTCCTCGCGCATGTTGAGGGTCCACGTGGACCGGTCCCGGGTGTGCTCGGTCCGCACCAGCACCACCGGTCTGCCGGCGTCATGGGCGGCGTGGATGAGCTCGTTGATCGAGGCGACCAGCTCGTCCCGGACCTCTCCGAGCTCGGGGAACTCGAAGTAGGAGTTCTGCATGTCGATCACCACGAGCGCGGCCTGCTGGCCCGGGCGCCACCAGGTGTCGGTGATCTCGACCGGGGTGGTGCGCTTGTGGCGGTTGCGGTGCCACGCCTGCTCGAGCTTCGCGGCCACCTCGTCCGAGACCTCGCGGCCCTCGAGGTAGTCGTCGATGTCGTCGTACCGCAGCCCCAGTTCGTCCTCGTCGGTCTGACCTTCAGCCTCGTCCAGCAGGTCGGCGGTCGGGACCTTGTCCCACAGCTGTTGTGGCGCGCCGAGGTGTCGCAGCAGGGCACGGCCCTGGCGCTTGTTCAGCCCGGACAACGGCAGGATGTCGGCCGCGCCGTCACCGAACTTGGTGAAGAACCCGGTGACGTTCTCCGAGGCATGATCCGCACCGATCACCAGCAGGCGGCGGTCCCCGGCCAGCGCGTACTGCGTGACCATCCGGTGCCGGGCCTTGGCGTTCCCCTTGGTGAAGTCGGACAGTTCCGTGCCGGTGGCCCGCGCGATCTCCGCGTTCAGGGCGTCCACGCCGGGAGCCACGTCGACGGTGACCGTCTCGTCGGCGGCCACGAAGTCAACGGCCGCGGCGGCGTCGTGCTCGTCGTGCTGCACCCGGTAGGGCAGGCGCATCCCCACGAACACCGCCTCACCGCCGCTTGAGCGGACCCGCTCGACCGCCAACTGTGCCAGGCGACCGGCCAGCGTGGAGTCCACGCCGCCCGAGAGCCCCAGCACGTACCCCTTGGCGTTGCTCGTGGTCAGGTAGTCGGTGAGGAACCGAACCCGCCGCTCGACCTCCGCGGCAGGGTCGACCTCGGGCCGCACGCCCAGGGCACCGATGATCTTCCGTTGTGTCTCACGCATGGGAACAGTGTGGTGCTGTCGCCTGGTGGCGCCACCGGTTCCGGGGGGAACTCAGGTGGTGCTCTCCGCCGCGCCCTCCGCCGCGTGATCCCGCACGAAGCCCTCCACCCTCTGCGGCCAGGCGGCCACCTCGGCGGGGGTGCGCGCGACCTCGAGCCGGGCGTCGGGCAGCAGGTCTGCCAGCAGTTCGGCCACCTCCAGCGGGTGCGAGGCGTCGTCGGGCCAGGCCAGGATCAAGACCGGGATCTCGAGGCCGGCCACTTCCGCCCGCGACGGCAGGTCCGTCGCGGCGGCGCCCCGGAAGGCGGCCGGCAGCCACTCGTCGGCCACGTCCGGCGCAGTGACCGGGCGGCCCGGGTCGATCGCGGGGGAGGTGGTCGGTTGCCTTGTGAGTTCGGCCCATCGAGCGCCTCCCCAGCGCTCGACCTGCCGCGCGGCCAGCTCGTAGGCGCGCGACTGCTCCCGACGCCACTCCCACGCGGTCGGCGGAATGCCCAGGGTGAGCGAGGCGAACCGGTCCGGCTGGGCGACGGCAGCGGTGAGCAGCGTCGCCGCGCCCATCGACTGTCCCACCCCGTGCACGCCGGTGCCCGGGAACACCTCGTCGAGCAGCGCCAGCAGGTCGTGGGCCAGGACCGGCCACGTGTAGTCGCCCGGGTCGGCCGAACCCGTCGAGTGGCCGTGCCCCCGCGCATCGAATCGCAACACCTGTAGACCAGGCCGGTCCGCGGTCAGATCGAGCCCGAACAGCTCGTCGCGGCGCCGACTCGAGGACAGCCCGTGCAGCTGCACCACCGGGAGTCCGCCGCCCCTGAGGTCCCGGGCCAGCGCCGGTCGGTTTCCGCCGGGCCCATCCTCACCGAGCCCATCCCCGCCGAGCCCATCTCCACCGGGCCCGTTCCCGCCGGGCCCCTCCGCGCATGGCTCGGTGTGCGGCCGTCTCGTCGTCGTCACAATCCGCGCCTCTCGCCGTAACACGCCGCCCCTACCGTGCGGTCCATGAGACTCACCACGATAACGCGGATGTCGTTGCCCGCCGGCGTCGTTCACCGGTGTGCGACGGACATCACCACAGGTCAGGCGGAGTGCACGCCCCTATCGTTCGATCAGGCGCGGCACGCCTCGCTCGGCCGTCGCACCGGTTCGTGGATGGCGCTGGCGTTCCGCCTCCCGTTCCCGGCCGACCGCGACCACGTGGCGCGGGCGTGGTCGGTGGTGATCGCGCGGCACGGGACGCTGCGGACGGTGATCGAGGGCGGCGACGGAGGCGGCGACGGAGACACGCGGGACGAGGGCGAGAGGCGGGACGACGACGAGCTGCGCCTCCGGCCGGTCACCGTGCGGCAACTCGGCTGGCAGACCCCGCAGGCCCGGCCGGGCGAGGACCCCCGAGCGGTGCTGCGCCGGGTCTTCGACGAGGCGTGCTGCCCGTTCGCGACGCCGGCGCACGCGCTGTGCCTGGTCGAGCCCTACGCACCGGCGGACCCGCACGATCAGCCCGAGCTCCCGGTCGTGGTGATCGGCCTCGACCACTCGCACGTCGACGCGTGGTCCCTGCTCGTCCTGATGCGGGACTTCTGCTCGTGCCTGGACGACCTAGCGTGCGGCCTCGAGCCGGGCACGTGCCTGCCCCCGGCGGCGCCGTTCGCCGAGCACACCCGGGAACTGGCCGCGCGACCCCCGGCCCCGCCGGAGATCCACCGTCGGTGGGCGGCGATCCTCGAGCGCGGCGGCGGGGAGATGCCGGTGTTCCCGCTCGACCTGGGCGATGTGTCGACGCCAAGGGACGAGGTGGTGGAGGTCCGCGATGTGTTGGACCCGGACGGCGTGGCAGCGCTGGAGACTGCGTCCGCCGCGGAGGGGGTGCGGATGATCGCGGTGGCGCTGGCGGAGATGACGGCCGTGTTCCAGCGCCGGGCCGGGGTGGGGCTGCGCGCCGTGCTCCCCGTGCACTCGCGGCACCACGAGCGGTGGCACGACTCCGTGGGCTGGTTCATCACCAACTCGGTGGTCGAGTGCGTTGACCCCGACGCCCGGGCCTGCGGGGCGGCCGTGCGCGACGCGGTCGAACTGGGCTCGCACGCCCTCGGCCCGATCCTCCAACCGCACGGCGGCATGCCCCACACGCCGGGGATGTTCGCGGTCTCCTGGCTGGACTACCGGCGACTGCCGCTCGAGGTGAACCTGAGTCTGAACCCGCAGCACGTGTCGGCGGCGATCCGCACCACCGGCGTGATGGTGTGGTTTGTCATCAACGGCTCCGGGCTGCACGTGCGCTGCCGCTACCCCGACACCGCGCGGGCCCGTGAGTCGGTGGGCGGCTGGTTGGACGAGCTGTGCGCGGGGCTCGCGCAGCGGGCGCTCAACCAGGTGGAGCCGCGAGATCCGGATGGCCAGGCGGAGCCGCGGGATCCGGCCCGAGGTCGGCCAGCAGCCACGCCACGTCCAGCCAACGCCCGTGCTTGAACCCGATCCGCTCCAGCCGCCCGGCGTCGCGGAAACCCATCGCCAGGTGCAGGGCCACGCTCGGCTCGTTGGGCAGCGCCACCACGGCCAGCAGCCGGCGGAAGCCCAGCTCCTCGAGACGCACGAACAGGGCGCGGTACAGCGTCCGGCCCAGACCGAGACCGCGCGCACCCGGGTCCACGTACACGCTCACCTCGCACGACCAGCGGTACGCCGCGCGCTCCTTGACCGGGCCCGCATAGGCGTAACCCGCTATACGGCCGTTCACCTCCGCGACCAGCCAGTCGTAACCCGCGAGCGCCCGGGTGATCCGGCCCGCGAACTCGGGGACCGAGGGCACCTCGTCCTCGAACGTCACCGTGGTCTCGCGTACGAAGGGCGCGTAGATATCCAGGCATCCGGCGGCATCGGCGGGCGTGGCCCGGCGGATCACCGGCCCGGCGGCCTGACCGTTCACACCTCCGGCCCACCCGGGTTGCACCCTTCGGCGAGCATCCTGTCCGCCCCCACCACCGGCCGCCACGGCTCGATGTTCCAGGTGGGCTTGTCCGGTTCGAGAATCCGCGCCCACGTCCAGTGGCAGTCGAACTGCTCCCGCATGCCGGGGGATCCCGCCTCCGGTGCGAGCCGCAGCACCTGCTGCCAGGCTTCGGCCGCGGCGAGCGAGTCCCACGCCTCGCGGCCGGCCGGGGTGGGTGCGACCTTCAAGGTGACGCCGAAGTCCGAATCCGCCCAGGTCGCAGCGGCGATGAGCGGGGCCGCAGGGGCGGCGTTCGGTAAAGCGGTCGGCGAGGGTGCGGACGGTGTGGCGGGCGGTGTGGCGGGCGGCGGGCTGGTGGGCGTCGCCGGGGGCGGGACCTGGGACGACGACGAGGTGGCCATCGCGTCCACTGTCTCCTCCGCCGGGTCGGGCCCGTCCTGCGCGCAGCCGGTCGCGACCGCGATCGAGAGCAGTGCTGCGGAGGCCGTGAGCGTCCGGGTGGTGCGGTGGCGCATCCGTGGCAGTCTGCCACGGCGCGAGGGGCCTGGCTCACGACGCGCGGCGCGCGGGGTTCTGCCGGGCCGTGGGGGTTGCGCCGCCACGCTCCTGCCGGGATCCTGTGTTCCTACCGCGAAATCGGCGCCAGCGGACAAACCGCACGCCCCCCAGTACAAGGAGTGTGACTGATGCCCGTGTTCGACTTCTCCCAGCTACAGGCCATGTGGGACGGGATCTTCCCAGCGATCTTCGGACCCCTCGCGGCCCTGGTCGACACCGTCGGCGCCTCCGTCCAGGGTCCCTGACACCGATACCGGCCCGGGCCCGGCGAGCGACGACCGTGAGCGTGAGCGAGATCAGCCCGCGGCGAGCATCTTCCGCAACGTCAGGATGTTTCTCGTGGTGAGGTGTCGCTTGTTCTCCCGGCGGTCGAGCACCTTGTAGGCCTCGGAGGCGAGCGTCGAGCCACGCGGCACCCGCCAGTACACGCAGCCCCGGCCCTCGGCTACGGCCTCCGTGCTGGTGCTCGCGCCCCCGGTGTCGGCGATTCCCGTCCGCATCGCGTGGGACACCCGGGATGTCACCACCGGGTCGTCGGAGAACACCACGTAGTCGTGGTGTTCCTCCAGCGTGTCAAAGGGGTATGACTGCACTGCCGCCTCCAGGTCCTCCCGGGTGAGGACCTGGACCACCGCGTCGTATCCGAAGCGGTCCGCGTACGCGGCCTCGAGAACCGCGCGGAGGTCGGCGACCGGCCTGGGGTCGGTGACGAGCACGTTGCCGGAGGCCAGAAAGGTCTTCACGTCGGCGCCGCCCACGGATTCGGTGCAGGCCTTCAGGTCGCTCATCGCGATCCTGGCGGCCTTGCCCACGTTGATCCCGCGCAACAGCACTACCTTCCGCTGGGGTTCGGTCCGGTAGCCGGATGGTTCCGTGCTCATGGCCCGATCTTCCTCCCGGCGCAGCCCTGCGGGGTAGCTTTCCGGCCATGGCAGTCTCAGTGCAATCCGTGACGGATATCCCGGCCGGCATCCCCGAGATCATGGAGGTCCTGGCGGACGTCGGCTCGCTCGTCGACTGGTCGGACGCCCACCGCGCGGTGGAGATCCGGGAGGCCGACGACGAGGGCTGGCCGATCGTCGTGTGGTCGAAGATCTCCCAGTACGGCGTCGCCGACGAGATGGTGGTGCGGTACGAGTGGTACGACGGCGAGGTGAGCTGGTCGCTCGTGGAGAGCGGGACCCAGAAGGTTCAGAACGCCCGGTACGAGCTCACCGACAACGGTGACGGCACGACCAAGGTGGTCTTTGACCTCGAGGTGGACCTCAAGATCAAACTCCCCGGCATGGTGGTCAAGAAGGCGCAGAAGCACATCGCCGACGTGGCCACCAAGGGGCTGCGGGACGAGGTCCTCCGCCGGCAGAGCTGAACTGACTGCGGTCCTGCCGAACCGATCAGTCGCGCGTCCGCAGCAGGTCCAGCGCAGAGCGGACCCCCGCGGCCGGCAGTTGGCCGGGCGCCGAGGCCGACCCGACGGTGGCGAAGGTCGCTGCGGACCCGAACGTTCCACCGCAGATACGGGTGACCGCGCCCAGGGCGCCCATCGACATGGTGATCAGCGGGATCCCCGACGTCCGGTGCCGACGCTCGGTGGCGTCGAGCAGGATCAGCACCTCGGCCGGGGTCCGGGGCGTCACCGCGATCTTTGCCACCTCTGCCCCCGCAAGTTCCATCGCCTCCAGTCGCTCGACGATCTCCTCGACGGGCGGAGTGCCGTGGAAATCGTGGTTGGACGCCACCACCGGGGTGTGATGTGCGTGCGCAACATCGATCGCCTCCGCTGCGCGCGGGTGCCGGTACTCCACGTCGATGGCCGCTGCCAGGCCGGTGGACGCGAGCGCACCGATGAGTCCGAGGTAGGCCTCCGGGGTGATGTCCGCGCCCCCACCCTCGGCGATCGTGCGGAAGGTCGCCAGGATCGGCGTCTCAGGCAGCAGTTCGGCGATGCGATGTAGCGCCGACACCGCGGGGGCGGGATCGCTCCCGCCCCCGGCGATGAAAGGCGCGAAGAGGTCGACCCGCCACTCCACCGCGTCATGCACAACTTCCGCTGCCCGGGAGCTCAGCGCTGCGACCTGTTCCTCCAGCTGCGGCAGATCGTGCGCCGTGAGCGGGACGATGATCGACGGCGAGCTCGCGTCCAGCGCGAACGGGTGGCGGGGCATGGTACGACCCTACGACGCCGCCGGGCGGGTAGCCGAGCTCAGTCGCAATCAGCGCACCGACAGGGCCGCTGGGTGGGCACCAGTTCGAGGGCCGGCCGGTGACCGAGTCGGTCGCGGCCGAAGTAGCGGGCCGCCCACACGAGAGTCTGCGCGGGCCGCGCGACGGGAATGAGTTCCCAGCGGGCAGCGCCGGGGCCCTCGCACAACAGGTGCCCCTCCTCGAACGCGTCGCCCGCCAGCACGGTGCCGCCCCACCTGTTCAACAGCTCAGCGGTCTCCCGCGCGCCCAGGCCACGGACCAGCAGCTCGGGATGGTTGTGCCCGGTGAGACCGA
This sequence comes from Rhodococcus sp. IEGM 1408, assembly GCF_033142235.1. Lineage (NCBI taxonomy): Bacteria > Bacillati > Actinomycetota > Actinomycetes > Mycobacteriales > Nocardiaceae > Rhodococcus > Rhodococcus sp. IEGM 1408. The sequence goes on along the minus strand of NZ_JAWLRW010000001.1, from coordinate 193,008 downwards.
CCGTGTAACCGAACTGCTCCTCGGTCGGGGTCGGCGGTTCGGGGCAGTCCGGGCAGTCGCAACTCTCGCCCACGTGGACCAGGTGTAGACCGTGGTCCGCGATGTTGGCGGCGACGCGTTCCATCTCGGGGTCTCGCACCGGGGTCAGATCTGGGCGCCGTGATCGGGCCCGCCGTTCAGCCCGGTTGAGTGGTCGGCCGTTGCTGGTCCGCCCGGTGCTCGAGCGGCCGGTGTAGGCGAAGCCGGTGTTCGAACGGGTGGTGTCTGAACGAGCGGTGCCCGCACGGCGGTTGCCCGCACGGCGGTTGCTCGCCAGGCCGGCGCGGAACGGGACGACGTTGTGGGTCATGGGATCTCCTCAGATTCTGGGTGTGGGTGGTTCCGTATCGAACGTGCGCTCGATACGGTGGAGACGATAGGCCGCGCCTACGACACGAAAGCCGACGTCCCGCCGGTGACCGGGTGCGGGCGGGGCACACTGGGTGGATCTGGCAGGGGTATCTGGCGGATGACGTGGCATGAGGGGGAGCGGATGAGGGTCGCATTGGCACTAGGTTCCGGTGGGGCGCGCGGGTATGCGCACATCGGCGCGATCCGCGAACTCGAGTCCAGGGGCCATGAGGTGGTCGGGGTCGCGGGGGCGTCGATGGGCGCCGTGGTCGGTTCGCTTCTCGCGGCCGGCAAGTTGGACCAGTTCGAACAATGGGTGCGGGGCCTGACCCAGCGGGACGTCCTGCGGTTGCTCGACGTCTCGTTTGCCGGTGGGGGAGCGATCCGTGCCAACAGGATCATGGGCGTGATCGGCGCGATGCTCGACGACGTGCGGATCGAGGATCTGGCCATCCCCTACACCGCGGTGGCGACAGACCTGCGAGCGCGCCGGGAGGTGTGGTTCACCCGCGGCCCGGCCGACGTCGCTGTACGGGCGTCGTTCGCGATCCCGAGCGTGGTCACGCCTGCGATCGTGGGTGGCCGTCTGATGATCGACGGCGGAGTGACCAACCCTGTTCCGCTGGAGCCGCTCTCCTCGGTCGAGAGCGATCTGGTCCTCGCCGTGTCGTTGACCGGGAGACGGGCCGGGATCCGCGGGTCCACGTTCCAGGAGAGCTCGGACCCCGAGGAGCCATCGGCGGAAGCGGATCCCAGGATCGCAAAGAAGGGCGGGTCCGCCACCGCGGGAACCGCAGCCCGGCTCTCCGGTCGTATCCGGACCGCGGCAGCCGACGTCCGTGACGCTGACCTGGTGCGGCTTGTCGCGGCCCGTTTCGGTCAGGACCCCGCAGGTCAGGACCCGGCGGGTCAGGATCCCGCCGGGGACAGCCCTGGCGCCACCGCCGGAGTCGGTGAAGGCGATCCGGCCCTCATCGACGCGACGATCCCCAGCCGGTCGACCCAGCCGTCACCGGAGGTCGCGGAGGCGGTGGAGGAGGCCGAGCGGGAGGTCCGAGCCGGGGCGCAGGCGGAGGAGCGGAGCCTGGAGACGCTCCCGGGCACGCTACGGATCTTCGACGTCGTCTCCCAGTCGATCGAAGCCATGCAGAGCATCCTCACCGGTTACCGGATGGCCGGGAACAGGCCTGATGTGCTCGTGGAGGTGCCCTCCGACTCGTGTTCTGCATTCGACTTCCACCGGGCGGAGGAGATGATCGAACTCGGGCGCCGGCTCACCGCGGAAGCGCTGGACCGGGAGGGGCTGTGATCCCGGGGCCGTCTCAACCCTCTCAACCCTCTCAGCCCTCTCTGCCCCCTCAGCCCTGCCCCGCTGCCCCGATCATCGCCCTAGTTCTGGCCGATCTGCGGCAGGTGCTGTGAACAGAACGCCTTGATCGCAGAGGCCACCACCACCGGGGCCTCCGTCACCGGAGCCTCGGAGTGGGCGTCGTTGTACTGCTTGAGGACGTCGACGTAACCCGTCCCGCCGTCGAGTGAGGCGCACGCGTCGCGGCCCCGGGTGAGGTAGCCCTGCTCGTCCTGAGCATCCACCCCCACGCGCCGGATGTCGGCGAGGAACTCCTGGTCGGGGTTCTGGGACTGGTTCCCGTTCTCACCGCCGCCGTTCTCAGCGCTCCCGCCCGGAGCGGGCTGCTCACCGGTCGTCGCGCCGGTGTCTCCTTCCCCGTCGCCGCCGGTCGCGTCCCCGACCGCGGAGGTCGCCTGGGTTGCCACGGATCCCACCGCGCTGGTGGCGCCGCCGACCGCTTTCTCTGCGGTGCCCTCCTCGCCGCAGGCCCCCAGGATCAGCGCCAACGCCGCGAGCCCGGACGCCGCGGCGGCAGCACGCCGTCGGTGCATTCCTCGGTTGGTGTGCTCGGCCATGTCAGGTCCTCCCGGGGGTCGGTGTGCCGGGAACGCTACGAGGACGCGCCGGTCGACGGAACCGTTTAGCCGAGTCGGTGAGAGCAGTGTCACAATCGAGACGTGATCGAGATGGGATATCCAGAGGCGTTGGCCAGGGGGCTGGGTTCGCTCGCCGACCCGCTACGCGAGCCGGTGCTCGTGGCCATCCCCGTATTCGTCCTGTTCGTGGCGATCGAGTGGATCTCCGCGCGCGTCCTCGAGGCCCGTGAACCGGGCAGTTACGAGCGGCGCGACGCGGTCACCTCGCTGCTCATGGGCGCGAGTTCGCAGGCGTTCTGGCTCGCCGGCAAGCTGGTCGGGCTGGCCCTCTACGCCGCGGTATGGGTGTACCTCGCACCCTGGCACCTGCCCTCGAACGCCTGGTACACGTGGGTCCTGGCGATCGTCGGCACCGACTTCCTCTACTACTGGTACCACCGCTCGGCGCACCGGATCCGCCTGATCTGGGCCACCCACCAGGCTCACCACTCGAGCGAGTACTACAACTTCGCCACCGCGTTGCGCCAGAAGTGGAACAACTCGGGGGAGATCGTGGCGTGGCTCCCGCTGCCGCTCCTCGGAGTGCCGCCGTGGATGGTCTTCACCGGGTTCTCGGTCTCGCTGGTCTACCAGTTCTTCGTCCACACCGAGCGGGTCGGGCGGCTCCCGGCCCCGATCGAGTTCGTCTTCAACACCCCGTCCCACCACCGCGTCCACCACGGCTCCGACGCCGAGTACCTGGACCGGAACTATGGCGGGATCCTCATCATCTGGGACCGCCTCTTCGGCACCTTCCGGTCCGAGACGCATCGCCCCCGCTACGGCCTGACCGTGCCCGTGACCTCCCATAATCCCTTCTGGTTGCAGGTGCACGAGTACGTGGCGATCTGGCGCGACGTCCGCTCCACCCGCTCGTGGCGCGACCGCCTCGGCTACGCGTTCGGCCCGCCCGGATGGAGGCCGACCGCCCCTCGCTCCGCCCGCGGCTCCGCCCGCCGCTCCGCCCGCCGCTCCGCCCCCGAAACCGGGATTGCCCCCGCAGGAGCAACCCTGGGGGCCCCCGGGCAGCACTAGGGTGGGGCGTATGGGGAAAACCGCCCGACTGCCCGGAGCGCTCGTCGTGGGTCACGCCCAGCATGAGGAGGGCGTGCGGCGACTGGTCGAGAGCTTCCGCCGCGTACCGGCCGGTCAGCCGGTCCGGCTGGCCAAGAAGACGTCCAACCTCTTTCGGCCGCGCGCCTCGTCGTCGTCGCCCGGTCTGGACACCACCGGCCTGACGCGCGTCGTCTCCGTGGATCCGGACGCCCGCACCGCCGACGTCCAGGGCATGTGCACGTACGAGGACCTGGTCGACGCCACCCTGCCGTACGGGCTGATGCCGTACGTGGTGCCGCAGCTCAAGACCATCACCCTCGGCGGCGCGGTGACCGGCCTGGGGATCGAGTCCAGCTCGTTCCGGCTGGGGCTGCCGCACGAGTCGGTGCTGGAGATGGACGTGCTCACCGGCACCGGCGAGATCGTCACCGCCCGGCCCGACGGCACCGACCGCGAGCGCGCGCTCTACCGCGGCTTCCCCAACTCCTACGGCTCGCTGGGGTACGCGGTGCGGCTGCGGATCGCGCTCGAACCGGTCAAGCGCTACGTGGAACTGCGGCACGTCCGGTTCGACTCCCTCGCCGCGCTCGAGGAGGGGCTGGCGCGGATCAGCGAGGAGAAGGTCTACGACGACGAGGTGGTCGATTTCCTCGACGGGGTCGTGTTCACCGCCGACGAGTCCTACCTGTGTCTGGGCCGGCGGACCGATGAGCCCGGGCCGGTCTCGGACTACACGGGACTGCGGGACAAGCAGGCGATCTTCTACCGCTCGATCCAGCACGGCGGGCCAGCCGGTTCGGTGGTCCGCGACCGGCTGACCATCCGCGACTACCTGTGGCGCTGGGACACCGACTGGTTCTGGTGCTCGCGGGCGTTCGGGGTGCAGAACCCGCGCATCCGCCGGCTGTGGCCGCAGCGGCTGCTCCGGTCGTCGGCGTATTGGAAGATCATCGGGCTCGACCACCGCTTCGACCTGGGCAACAAGATCGGTGCGCTCAAGGGTGAGGGGCCGCGCGAGCGGGTCGTGCAGGACGTCGAGGTGTCCATCGACCACACCGCCGAGTTCCTGGAGTGGTTCCTGCGGGAGGTGCCCATCGAGCCGCTGTGGGTGTGTCCGCTGCGCCTGCGCGAGTCCACACCCGCGCCCGGGCTGGACGACGACCCGGCCTCCGACCGGCCATGGCCGCTGTACCCGCTGGCCCCGGGGACCACGTACGTCAACATCGGGTTCTGGTCGTCCGCGCCGATCGAGCCGGGCGCGGCCGAGGGGGCGTGGAACCGGCGCATCGAGGAGGAGGTCTCCCGGCTCGGCGGCCACAAGTCGCTGTACTCGGAGGTGTTCTACTCGCGCGAGGAGTTCGCGCAGCTCTACGGCGGTGAGCACGCGGGCCGGCTGCGGACGCATTTCGATCCCCAGGGCCGGTTCGCGACCCTCTACGACAAGGCGGTGGGTGCACGGTGACAACAGAGAACAGGGGGACAACGGGGAACATGGTCAGCACGGGGAAGATGACGATCGGCGAGATCATCCGCGCCTTCGCGACGGGGGAGCCGCCCCTGCGGATCGAGGCATACGACGGCTCGTCCGTCGGCCCCGCGGACAGCGAACTAGTGCTACGCCTGAAGAGCCAGAGCGCGCTGCAGTACTTCGTCACCGCTCCCGGCGACCTGGGACTGGCCCGCGCGTACCTGATGGGCGAGCTCGAGGTCGACGGCGTCCACCCGGGCGCCCCGCGCGACGTGTTCGGCGCCCTCGAGGTGTTCCGCAAGACCATGACCCGCACGCCGGACGCCCGCACGATGCTGCGCATCGCCCGCTCGGTGGGGCTGGAGAACCTCAAGGTGCCGCCGATCCCCGCGCAGGAGGTCCCGCCACCGTGGCGCCGGGTGATGACCGGGATGCGCCGGCACTCCAAGGAGCGGGACTCGGAGGTGGTGAGCTATCACTACGATGTCTCCAACCTCTTCTACTCGTGGATCCTCGGGCCGTCCATGACCTACACCTGCGCCTGCTACGCGGACGCCGGGGACACGCTCGAGACCGCGCAGGAGAACAAGTACCGGCTGGTCTTTGACAAACTCGGACTCAAGGCCGGGGACCGGTTGCTGGACGTGGGCTGCGGCTGGGGCGGCATGGTGCGCTACGCCGCCAGCCGGGGCGTGAAGGTCATCGGCGTGACCCTGTCCAAGGAGCAGGTCGAGTGGGGGCAGGCCGCGATCGCCGCCGACGGACTCGGCGACCTCGCGGAGGTACGGCTGATGGACTACCGCGACGTGCCCGAGCGGGACTTCGACGCCATCAGCTCGATCGGGATCACCGAGCACATCGGCCGTAAGAACTACCACGCCTACTTCACCCGGCTGCACACCTACCTCACGCCGGGTGGCCGGCTGCTCAACCACTGCATCACCCGGCCCGACAACTCGCGCACCGTCAAGGCGGGGGCGTTCATCGACCGGTACATCTTCCCCGACGGCGAACTCGCCGGGGCGGGGACCGTGCACCTGGAAGCCGAGAACGCCGGGTTCGAGGTGGTGCACGAGGAGAACCTCCGCCAGCACTACGCGTTCACGCTGCGGGACTGGTGCACCAACCTCGTCGAGCACTGGGACGAGGCCGTAGACGAGGTGGGCGAGCCCATGGCCAAGCTGTGGGGGCTCTACATGGGCGCCTGCCAGTACGGCTTCGAGCACAACAAGATCCAGCTCCACCAGATCCTGGCCGTGCGGCTGGACGACGCCATGACCTGGGACGTGCCCCTGCGGCAGTGGTGGCGGGCCTGAGGGCTATCGCCTGATGGGCGGGACGGGGTCAGGTGAGGTCAGGTCAGGTGAGGTCGATCGCGAGCAGGACCTCGCCGGTGGGCGCCGGTGATCCGCCGGCGGGCTCCTCGGTGATGCCAATCTGGGTGGACGCCCTGATGCCGCTGAGCTGAGCCGACGGCGCCGGACCCACCTGACCGGATTCCATGGTCCCGGCCGGGATCGGATCGTGATCCGGACCCATCAGCCAGAGCTGGTACGCGCGGCCGTTCGCGGGCTCCGGGATTCCGGTCATCGAGATGACCGCCATGTCGGCAGCCTGAGACGCCAGCACCGTCGCGTTACCGGTCCCGCCGATCCGGCCGCGGGCCACCTCGAGGTCCTCGGCGGCGAGCAGAGAGGAGACCTGTTCGGGCATCGTGGCGGCGGGCGGCGCAGCCACGGGCAGGTTCTCCTCCGCGGCACCCCCATCGGTCAACCTGCCGATGGTCACGCCGGCGGCCAGGAGCGCGATGGCCGCCGCGGCGGCGAGGAACGTCATCATCCCGGGACGCCGACGGTCCCGCGCCGCACTCAGATCGACGACGGTCCCGCCGCCCCCGGACAGGTCGTCGCCCGGCCGGGCATCGGCAGGGGTGCCGGTGGCACCGGACCCACGGGGCTCTGCTGCGGCGACCAGGTCGAGCACGCGGGCGCGCAGCGCGGCCGGCGGTCGCACGTCCAGATCGGCGACCGCGACCAGTTCGGCGGCGAGCTCGCGCGTGGATCTGATGTGCGCGAGCATCGAGGTCCGCTGCTCGGGGGTCGCGGACACCAGGGCTTGTTCGACGGACTCCGACTCCTGCTCCGGCAGGGCGTCGAGCGCGTAGAGATCCAGGTTCTCGGGGAGAACCGTGTCCGGGGACTCGGGATGGTCGTGGTGACCAACGCTCATGACAGCTCACCTCCCAGGCAGCTCTTGAGACGGCGCAGGCCGTCGCGGATACGGGACTTGATCGTGGGTAGCGCGGCATCGAGTTGCTCGGCGACCTCGCGGTAGGTCAGCCCGGTGAAGTACGCCATCTCGATGGACTGGCGTTGGTTGTCGGTGAGTTCTCCCAGGCAGCGCCGCACGCCGGCGGCGTCCTCATCCCGGGAGATCTGGTCGGTCACCTGCTCGGCGATGTCACCGAGGTGGTTCACCCCGGTGGCGGCGTCGGCCTCGTCGCGACGGGTGGCAGAGCTCTCCGACCGGACCCGGTCCACCGCGCGGCGGTGCGCGATCGTCAGCACCCAGGACTGGACTGACCCGAGCGAGGGGCTGTACCCGGAGGCCTGTTTCCAGACCTGCAGGAACACCTCCTGCACCGTCTCCTCCGCATAACCGGGATCGCGGAGGATCCGGAGCGCGAGACCGTGGACGCGAGGCGACATGAGGTCGTAGAAACGAGCGAAGGCATCCAGGTCGCCCGCCGCCGAGAGCTCGAGCAGACGCCCCGGGTCGGCCAACGACGAGGCGATGGGCTCAGACACGAGAGTCACTCTAGTGCGAAGCGGGTGCGGCACATGCACCGCGCGCGTATCCGGGCGGATCGCGTCGATGACGGTCATCACGCCGTCACCCGGAAAGTGCGGTTATGCCAGCCGGTGGCTCCCCCGGGGATCGGCGCCTGTCGGGTCTCGGTCTGGACCTCGCCCGTCGAATCGGTCGCGCGGACGTGCAGCGTGTGCAGGCCGGGCTGGGCGTCCCAGCTCCAGGACCACATGCGCCAGGTGTCGATCGAGTACTCGTCGGAGAGCGAGGCATCCTGCCACGGCCCGTCGTCGACCCTCAGCTCCACTCGCTCGATCCCGCGGTGCTGAGCCCACGCGGTACCGGCCACCACGTTCGGCCCGGGCGTCAGCTCGGCCAGCGGCGCCGGCCGGTCGATGCGACTCGCGGTGCGGATCGGCCCCTTCTCAGCCCAGCCCCGGTCGGTCCAGTAGGCGCTGGCGCGGTCGAAGCGGGTCACCTCCCAGTCCACCACCCACTTGGTGGCCGAGACGTAGCCGTACAGGCCCGGTACGACCTGCCTGACCGGGTAGCCGTGCTCGAGGGGCAGGGGTTCGCCGTTCATCCCGACGGCCAGCAGCGCATCGCGGCCGTCCGTCAGCGCGTCGAGCGGGGTCCCGGCTGTCCAACCGTCCACCGACGTCGACAGCAGCATGTCCGCCTCCGGCAGGATGCCGGCCTCGGCCAGCAGATCGGCGATCGGGAAACCGATCCAGGTCGCGGTCCCGGCCAGATCGCCGCCGACTTCGTTGGACACGCACGTCAGAGTGACGATCCGCTCCTGTGTCTCCCTGCTCATCAGTGACTGCCAGTCGAGTTCGATCTCCCGCTCCACCAGCCCGTGGATCCGGAGGCGCCAGTCGGTCGTCGTCAGGGCGGGGACCCGGAGCGCGGTGTCGATACGGTAGAACTCCTCGTTCCGGGTGAGGAACGACGTCACCCCGGGGGCGTCGGGCACGACCTCGGCCGGAATCGGCGCGGCCGCGTTGCCGCTCAGCACCCGCGGAAGTCGCAGCCCTGCGCGCTCGGCGACAACGTCCGCTGCTCGCCGGGTGAGCGCGACCCCGGTCACCCCCGCCGCGGCGATGACGGCGACGGCCGAACCCGCCAGCACCAGGAATCGACGACGATCAGGTCCCGGATGTGTCGCGGGCGCCGCTGCAGTGGACGCGGCCCCGGGAGCGGAGGCCGGGGCACCGTCGGCGAACAGCGCCCCCACCATCAGTCGCAGCGCCACCACGCCGGCGAGCGCTCCGAGGAGGGTCGGCAATACCCATGCGGGACCGGCGGACGGCCTCGTCGCCGCCGCGAGAACACCGATGAGCGCCAGGACGACCAACACGAGCGAACCGGCGGGGCGACGGGGGCGCTCGAGTAACCCGACGATCGCGCCGGCCAGCAGGAGGATCGCGGCTAGGCCGATCAGTAGTGCGGGTTTGTCGGCGGTGCCGAGTGCATCGATGGTGACCTCGCGGACGGGCGCGGGGACACGATCGACCACCGAGTCGGCCACCGCGAGGAAGGGCGACGACCCGGGGGCGACGAACCCGGCGACCGCGTGCCCCACCGCGAGGGTGACGCCGGTGGCGAGGAGTCCCGCGACGAGCCGGGCCGTCCCGCGGGGTCGGTGCTGTGTTTGGTTCACATCAAGGATTCGGAGCGAGCAGGCCACCGGACGGCGGGGATGAATTCGCCACCCCACCCATCCGCCCCGGCGGCGGTGGCGAAGTACCTGTGACCCAGTACACGAGACCCAGCACACGGGGCTCCACCGAAAGGACCAAGAAAATGGGCATCACGATCTCCCGCCGCATGGCATCGATCGCCGCGGCTGCCGCGGTCAGCGGGCTCGTCCTCGCAGGCTGCTCCACCGACGACGCCTCGAACGAGGCCGAGGGCACGACCGCCGCCACCACGTCCTCGGCGATGTCCTCGTCCGCGACCTCCTCTATGGCTGCAGAGCCTGCCGGCATGCTCGTGGGTCCCGGCTGTGCCGACTACGCCGAGGCCAACCCGGAGGGTCCCGGCTCGGTTGAGGGCATGGCTCAGGAGCCGGTCGCCACCGCCGCCTCCGGCAACCCGCTGCTCGGCACCCTCGTCCAGGCCCTCTCGGGCGGGGTCAACCCGGACGTCGACCTGGTCGACACCCTCAACAACGGCGAGTACACCGTCTTCGCGCCGGTCGACGACGCGTTCGCGAAGGTCGACGCCGCGACGATGGAGACGCTCAAGACCGACGCGGACCTGCTCACCAGCATCCTGACCTATCACGTGGTCGAGGGGCAGATCACCCCTGACGAGATCGAGGGCATGCAGACCACGCTGAACGGCGCGGACGTGGATGTCACCGGTTCCGGCGACGAGCTCAAGGTCAACGGTGCCAACGTGATCTGTGGCGGCGTCGAGACGGCCAACGCGACCGTCTACCTGATCGACCAGGTGCTGGTCCCCGCCGAGTAGGACCGCTGAACCCCCCCGGGAGGCCCTGACCTCCCACCCGTTCAGATCACTGAAGGCCCGGGTCGCCGCGCGAGCGGCGACCCGGCCCTTCTGGTGTCGGCGATAACAGCCCTCAGAACCAGTCCTCGCGCATGTCCAACGTCGTGCGGTCCCCGGCGGCCAACACATCGAACTTGGCGTCGACGACGGGGAGTTCGCGTCGCAGGAAGTACGCCGCGGCCTGCCGTTTCCCGGCGGCGAAGGCATCCGAGTCGTCATCGACGCGCCCGCCCAGCGCCAGCACCTGCTCCAGCCAGATCCACGCGATCACGATGTGGCCGGCGGCCTCGAGGTACTCGGTGGCGTCGGCGAGGAAGGCCGCGGGATCGACTGAGCCCACCCCGGCCAGGGCCGTGGTCACCTCGATCAGACGCGTCACGCGGGGCCGCAACAGCGCCGCGAACCCCCGGGCCGGTCCACCGACCTCCGCCGCCCGGTCACAGGTGGCGGTGATGCGCTCGCTGAGCGCGGCCAGCCCGGCGCCGCCGCCGGCGAGGACCTTGCGTCCCAGCAGGTCCTGGCCCTGGATCCCGTGGGTGCCCTCGTGGATCGGGTTGAGGCGGTTGTCGCGGTAGTGCTGCTCGACGTCGTAGTCGATCGTGTACCCGGCCCCGCCCAGCACCTGCACCGCCAGCTCGTTGGCCTTGAGGCACCACTGCGACGGCCAGGATTTGGCGATCGGGGTGAGCACGTTCAGGAGCGTCGTGGCGGCTGCGGATTCCTCCGGGGAACCGGTCTTCTCGTCGTCGACAAGTCTCGCGCAGTACAACCCCAGCGCCAGCGCGCCCTCCACATACGACTTCTGGGCCAGCAACATCCGCCGCACGTCCGTGTGTCCGGTGAGCATGACCTGCGGCGACGACGGATCCGCGCCCGCGGGGCGGCCCTGTGGCCGGTTCCGGGCGTAGTCCAATGACTTGAGGTAGCCGGTGTACCCGAGCGCCGTGGCGCCCAGGCCCACGCCGAGGCGGGCCTCGTTCATCATGGTGAACATCTTCCTGAGGCCGGTGTTCTCCTCGCCCACCAGATAGCCGACCGCGCCCGGCCGGCCGCCGGGGGTGTGCATGCCCTGGCCGAGCGTGGGCATGGTGTTGACCGTGCCCCGGAAGCCCATCTTGTGGTTGAGGCCGGTGATGACGATGTCGTTGCGCTCGCCCACCGAGCCGTCGTCCTCGACCAGGAACTTGGGCACCACGAACAGGCTGATGCCGCGGGTGCCCGCCGGTGAACCGGGGACCTTGGCCAGCACCAGGTGGATGATGTTCTCGCTCATCTGATGCTCGCCGCCCGAGATCCACATCTTCTGCCCGAACAGCCGGTAGGTGCCGTCAGGCTGCGGCTCGGCGCGGGTGGTGATGTCGGCCAGGTTCGACCCGGCCTGCGGCTCGGACAGGCACATGGTGCCGGAGAACCGGCCCTCGACCATCGGTTTGACGTACCGCTCGATCTGCTCGTCCGAGCCGTGCGCGAGGAGCAGGTTGGCGTTGCCGGTGGTCAACAGCGGGTACGCGGCGGTGGAGACGTTGGCGGCGTAGAACCACGCCATGCACGCCAGGTAGGCGGTGTACGGCAGTTGCATCCCGCCGACCCGCGCGTCCATGGCGGCGCCCACCAGGTCGGCCTCGGCGAAGCGCGCGAGCGCCTCACCGATCTCCGGGATGAGCTCCACCTCCTCGCCCACGAGCCTGGGCTCGTTGAGGTCGGCCTTGCGGTTGTGGGGCGCGAAGTACTTCTCGGCGAGCTCGGCCGAGAGCGACACCACGGCGTCGATGGTCTCGCGCGAATGGTCCGAGTACCGCTCCCTCCCGCACAGCTCGGAGACGCGGAGCCAGTCGTGGAGGAGGAAGTCCAGGTCGGCGCGCGACAGCAGTGTCGAGGGGCGGGCGGTGGAAGGGCGGGCGGTGGAGGGCAGGGGCGTGTGAGATGGGGCGGTGTGAGATGAGGCTGTGGAGGGGCGCGGGCTCATGCCCCGCAGGCTACTCGCGGGCGCCGGAACCGCTGGTCGCGCGCGCGAACTTCCGTCCCATGTCGGTCATGGTCTTGGCGTAGGCCGCGGGCAGGAAGCGCTTGCCGCGGTAGGACTTGCGGGCTTCCGGGTCGGGGAGGATGAGGAACTGCTTGGCGTCGATCGCGGTGATCACCTCGGCCGCGATCTCGTCCGCCCCGCGCTCGGAGCGGTCGATGAGCTTGCCCGCGAAACCGCTCGCGGCCGGGTCGGACACGTTGAGGCTCGAGGCCAGGTTGGTGCGGAAGAACGACGGGCAGATCACCGAGACATCGATCCCGAACGGGGCCAGCTCCCAGCGCAGGCTCTCGGAGACCGCCACGACCCCCGCCTTGACAGCTGTATAGGACGACATGGTGGGCGGGTGCACCAGCCCGGCGAGCGAGGCGGTGTTGACGATGTACCCGTGGCCCTGCTCCTTGAGCATCGGGACGAAGGTGCGGCAGCCGCGGACCACGCCCAGGAGGTTGATGTCGATGATGAGCTGCCAGTCCGCCTCCGTGAGGAGCTCGATGCGGCCGCCCTGCGCGATGCCGGCGTTGTTGACGACGACGTCGATGCCACCCCAGAGCTGCTCGACCTCTTCCCGCGCGGCCGCCCACTCGTCCTCGGAGCGCACGTCGAGCCGGAGGTAGAGGGCATCGGACGGTACGGTCGAGGGGCGCGCGTCCGTGGGGGCGAGGTCGGCGACGATCACGCGGTCGCCGCGCTCGAGGAACGCGGTGGCCAGGGCCAGGCCCAGGCCGGAGGCCCCGCCCGTCACCAGGACGCGACGGTTGGTGTCGCCTCGGGGAGGGGATGAGACGAACGGCAGGCGGTCCAGGCCGGGAACGGGGAGATCGCGCAGTGACACAGAGGGCAGGGAGATGCTGGGCAGGCGCATGGAACGAAACCTACCGGCTCACCGCGCCGGGAGCGGGACGGGTTGCCCGGCGCCCCTGAGGAAGTCGGCCGCCATGGTCACGGCCGGTCCCGACGAGTCTGCCCCCTCGATGAGGACGGCCAGGGCGATGTCCCCGGTCGAGCCCACAAACCAGCCGTGGGCCGGCCCGGAACCGACCTCGGCGGTCCCGGTCTTGCCGCCCAGTCCGGGGATCGACGACGCGGCGGTGGCGGTGCCCGACCGCACGGTCTGTTCCATGTAGCGGCGCACGGTGTCGACGACGCTCGGCGGCAGCGGCTCCGGGTACTGGTCGGCGACCGCGGGCATGCCGGCGATCACCGACGGCAGGATCATCCGGCCGCCGTTCGCGAGCGAGGCCTCCAGGACGGCCATGCCGAACGGGCTGGCCAGCACCTCGCCCTGCCCGATCGCCGCCTCCACCCGCGCCGGGCCCTGCTCGGTGACCGGCACCTGCCCGGTGATGGTGGTCAGTCCCGGGGTGGTGAAGTCCACGCCCAGGCCGAGCGAGGCCGCGGTGTCCCGCATCGCCTCGGGCGCCAGCCGGTCGCTGATCACGGCCTGGCTGGTGTTGCACGACCGGGCGAAGGCGGTCTCCAGCGGGACGGGACCGAGCGCGAAATCGCTGTCGTTGGGGATGGTCCGCCCCGACACGGTGATCGACGCCGGGCACGGGACGATCTCCTCCGGGCCCACGACCCTCGCGTCCAGGGCGGCGGCCGTGGTGACCGTCTTGAAAGTCGAGCCGGGCGGGAACAGCCCCTGCAGCGAGACCGGTCCCTGCTGGTCGGCGGCCGAGTTCTGGGCGACCGCCAGGACCCCACCGGTCGACGGTTGGATCGCGACGATCGAGGCCGCGAGACCGGAGGCATCGACCGCCCGTTGGGCCTCCGCCTGGATGGACGGTTGGAGGGTGGAGACCAGGTCGTCGACCTCCTCCATCGGGGCGCCGCCCAGCCTGATCGGCTCCGCCCCGGGATTGTCGATGGTCGCCGACCAGCCGCCCTTCTCTCGGAGGGCGTCGATCCATACGCCCTCCAGCTCTGTCAGGGCAGGTGAGCGCAGGGAACGATCGGTCTGGACGAGCCTCCCGGACTCGGGCAGCGTCACGCCGGGGATCGCGGCAAGCTGCTCGCGTATCGGAGCGATGTCCGCAGGGCGTAGGGACACGACTGTATAGGTCTGGTCGCCGAGCTCGGCCATGCCGTCGCGGATGCTCTGACCGGTGATGGCCGGTTCGGCGCCGCTCACCAGGGCCGCGACAGCGTCGGCGCTGCCGACCGCTTCCGGGGCCAGCGCCACGCCCGTCACCGGTGTCCACTGGAACAGCGAGGCCCCGGTCCGGTCCAGGATGTCGGTGTCCCAGTCCAGGTTCTCGACGAACTTCAGCTGACCGCTGGGCTGGAGTCGGGTGTCGAGGACGGTCGGCGCCCACGCGACCTTCCAGTCCTCGCCGATCTTGGTCGTGCGCACCTCGCCGGTGGTGATGACGGTGCGCGGGGGGCTCTCCTCCGCAGGGGATTGCGTGGCGGGCGGCAGGGTCCACCTGATCTCGAGCGGGACGGGGTCCTTGTCGGGCCGCCGGTCGCTACCGGTGGTGCTCGCAGTGGAGATGCTCCCGGCGAGTGTGGTGCGGTTGGCGTTGATCTGCTCCTCCGCGGCGGCCGGGTCGGTCGTCAGTGCCGCGGCACCCGCGATGTCGCCCCGCGCCATCTCGTCCACGAACTGCTGGAGCTCGTCGGCACCGGTGTCGCCGGTCAGCGCCGCACAACCGTTGCCCGCCAACGCCACGGTCACGGCGGCGGCGAGGAGACCGGCCGTGGGCAGGAACCGGCGGCGGGCACTATCGGGATACCGGCGGCGGTGCGGCGAGGGGGTCATGACTCCACGAAACCAGAATCCGAGGTCGGGTGCACTGCGCCGGGCCGGCCGACGCGGGCGAAGAGGGAAGGGGGCGCCGCGGGGCACGTAGGCTCGGTCGCCATGACCGCCCGCCAGCCCGACCAGGCTCCCACGTCGCGCACGCCCGGACACGTCCCGGCGGCGGGCACCGGTGCCTCGCCCGTCACCTCCGGGCTCGCCCACTTCCTGGACGACCTCGTGCGGATCCCGGGCACCCGATACCGGGTGGGCCTTGATCCGGTGATCGGGTTCGTGCCCGTCGTCGGCGACGCCGTCGGGACCATCGTGGCCGCGGCGGTCCTCGCCGAGGCGATCCGCAACCGGGTCCCGGTCCACATCCTCTTCCGGATGGGGTGGAACTACCTGGTGGACGCGGTGCTGGGCGTGATCCCGTTCGTCGGCGACGTGGCGGACATCGCGCACAAGGCCACGTCCAAGAACCTGCGACTGGTGGACCGCACGATCGCCGAGGGCAAGCGCGTCGACACCGACGCCCGCGGTTACCTCGCCCGGGCGGTGGGCGCGGTCGGGCTCATGCTGCTCATCCTGATCGGCATGGCGGGGCTCGCCCTCTGGGGCCTGCTCAAGGTCATCGGCCTGTTCTGATCCGGCCTGCGCGCAACGTCGCGCGCCCCGCGCCCCGCGCCCCGCGTCCTACGTCAAGGTCACCGGGAGTAGCCGCCGGACCACGTCGTCGAGCGTGAGGACGCCGCGGACCTCGGAGGTGTGGGTGCCCGGGAAGTCGCCGGATTGTTCGACGACGACGAGGTGGGCCCGGGCCTCGCGCATCCTGCGGAACGCCTCCGCGACCGAGAGGTCGTGTTCGAGGGACAGGCTCGGCCGCATGAGTTCGCGAGCCGTGGCGGTGGCCGCCACGTCGATCGAGTCCCGGGCGTGCACCACGCCCACCGCGTCGTCGCCCTCGAGCACGAGCAGACGCAGGTGTCCGGTGCGGCGGGCCGTGTCGCGGATCTCCTCCGGGGTGGCGTCGACGGGGACCGAGGACATCTCCTCCGGGGTGGCGGGCGCGTCCACGCCGCGCTCACCCAGCAGGTCGCCCACGGTGAGCTCCTGGAGCTCCAACGCGCTGAGCAGTTGGCGTTGGTGGCTGTTGTCGAGGGTGCCGGCCTCGCCCGAGTAGCGGACGAGCTCACGCAGGGAGTCGGCATCCTGGCCAGCGGCCACCTCGTCGCGGGTCTCCACACCGAGTCGGTGCAGGATCCGGTTGGCCATGGAGTTGAGCGTCACGAGCAGGGGGCGGGTGAGCCAGAGGAAGCCGCGCATCGGTATGGCCAACAGTGTGGCCGAGTACTCCGGGTGCGTGATGGACCACGACTTGGGCGCCATCTCGCCCACGACCAGGTGCAGGAACGTGACGATGAGCAGCGCCAGGACGAAGGCGATGACGTCGGCGGTCCAGTAGGGCAACCCCATGCCCGCGAACAGCGGGGTGAGCCAGTGGTGAATGGCGGGCTTGGTGACGGAGCCGAGCGCCAGGGCGCACAGCGTGATGCCGAGCTGGGAGCCCGCCAACAGGAGCGTGAGATCGGACGCGTTCCGCAGGGCGGCCCGGGCCGCCGCGCTCGAGGCCGCCGCGTCCTCGAGGCGGTGGCGCCGCGCGGAGATGAGGGAGAACTCGACCGCCACGAAGAAGGCGGACGCCGAGATGAGCAGGATCGTCGCGGCCACGACGAACAACGGGTTGCTCATCAGGCCCCCCTGGGCCTCGGCGGCGAGCAGCGTGGTGTGGACGGCGGCGGTGTAGATGTCGGTGGTCTCCGCGATTCCGGTCTCGATCGGGTTGGGGATCATCGCGCGGCCTCCTCGACCACGACGTGCAGCTCGGCGGGCACCCGGCGTTCGATCCGGCGTACCTCGGTTCTCAAGACCCGGTCGGCGGACAGCTCCTCGAGCACGTCAGTGTCGGGAAGGGGGATGTCGATCCGGTCCCCGACCTCGGGGAGGTCGCCGGTGGTCTCGATCACGAGCCCGCCGAGCGTCTCGGCGTCCACCTCGGGGAGGGTGATGTCCAGCAGCCGCTCGACCTCGTCGAGGTGCGTGTCGCCGGTGAGGAGCCAGCCCAGGCCCTCGCTGACCGGGGTGCCCACGGCGAGCTGGGGGTCGTGCTCGTCGGCGATCTCACCGACGATCTCCTCTGCCATGTCCTCCATGGTCACGACTCCTGCGAAGCCGCCGTACTCGTCCACGACCACCGCCATCTCCGCGCGCTCGGCGCTCAGACGGTTGGCCACCTCGGGCAGATGGAGGGACGTGGGCACGACGATCGGCGCGCGCATCAGGGTGGACACCGGTGTGAGATCGGCGCCCTCGTCGTCGCACACCATGAGCAGGTCGTGGAGGTCCACGATGCCGATCACGTCGTCCGAGTCCTCGCCGACGACCGGGTAGCGGGTGTGGCCGGTGGCCATCTTCGACAAGACCTCGTCAACGGTGTCGACAGCCCGGACGACGTCGGTGCGTGACCTGGGGATCATGGCGTGCTCGGCGGGTTGCCCGGGGAAGTCGAGCATCCGGTCCAGCAGTCTGCTGAGCTCAGGGGACAACTCGCCGGTCTCGCTGGACTCGGCCACGATGTGCTCGAGGTCCCGGGCGGTGGCGGAGTGTTCCTTGTCGTGGACGGGCTCAATGCCGACGGCCTTGAGCAGGGCCTCGGAGGACTTGTCGAACAGGCCGATCAGCCAGCCGAACAGCCCGAGGTAGATCGTGGTGGAGCGGGCCAGCCAGCGGGCGACCGGCTCGGGTTTGGCGATGGCGAGGTTCTTGGGCACCAGCTCGCCGAAGATCATCTGCACGACCGTCGAGAACAGTAGCGCCAGGACCGTGCCGACACCCACGCCGACAGCCTGCGGCACGGACGCCAGCCCGAGCAGTTCGCCGAGCGAGCGCCCGATGAGGGGTTCGGCCACGTAACCCACGATGAGTGTGGTGACGGTGATGCCGAGCTGGGCGCCCGACAACATGAAGGACGTGCGTTTGGTGACGCCGAGGACGCGCGCCGCGGACGGGTCGCCCCTCTCGGCGGCGGCCCCCATCCGGGAGCGGTCGACCGCCATGAAGGCGAACTCCTGGGCCACGAAGTAACCCGTGAGCGCGGTGATCGCGAGGACCACGACCACGCCGATCAACAGCGAGAGCACGATGCTCATCCGGTGTACCCCCTTCCGAGAAGGGGGCTGATAGATCGGGCCGGTGTATCGGCTCGGCTCACTGGAGGTGCTCCTGCGCGTGCGTCGGGGGTGTGTGGTCCGGGTCCGGTGCCCGGGCTGACTTGCCCATTCTCCCGCCCGACGCGCGGATTGTCGACTCCCACCCCGGTTCGGCGGTGGGCGAGGGGCGGAGTTGTCGGATCCGATTGCACCGGAGTATCACTGTCTGACATGACAACTCGTGACACCGAGGTCGCGCTCGCCGATACGGACCGCAGGTTCTTCGGCCACCCCCTCGGCCTGGCCAACCTGTCCGGGATCGAGCTGTGGGAGCGCTTCAGCTTCTACGGCATGCAGGGCCTGCTGGCGTACTACATCTATTACGCGGTCGGCGACGGCGGACTCGGCTACTCCGAGCAGATCGCCACCTCGATCGTCGGCGCGTACGGCGGCCTGGTCTACGCCTCGGCGATCCTCGGCGGCTGGGTCTCCGACCGCCTGTTCGGCGCGGAGCGCACGCTCTTCGGCGCCGCGGTGATGATCATGCTGGGGCACCTGTCGCTGGCGCTCGTGCCGGGCGCGGTCGGCCTGGGGCTCGGCCTGGTATTCGTC
Organism: Rhodococcus sp. IEGM 1408; assembly: GCF_033142235.1. Lineage (NCBI taxonomy): Bacteria > Bacillati > Actinomycetota > Actinomycetes > Mycobacteriales > Nocardiaceae > Rhodococcus > Rhodococcus sp. IEGM 1408. The sequence continues at coordinate 174,196 of NZ_JAWLRW010000001.1, read as the reverse complement.
GGCGTGGGCGCCGGAACCCTCAAGGCCACCACCTCCACCGTCGTCGGCGACATGTACCGCCGGGCCGACGACCGGCGGGACGCCGCGTTCTCGATCTACTACATGGCGGTCAACATCGGCGGACTCCTCGGTCCGCTCATCACGGGCGCGCTGTGGAAATCACACGGCTTCCACTGGGGCTTCGGCGCCGCTGCCGCAGGTATGGCCGTGGGGCTCCTCCAGTACGTGTTGATGCGCGGATCCACCCTCAGGGGCATCGGCGCGGCCGCGCCCGACCCGCTGCCCCGCCCGCAGCGCGTGCGCTACCTGGCCGTCGGCGTCGTGGTGGTCGTTCTGGTGGTGGCGGCGTTCGTCACCGGGCTGGTCCCGCTGGAGTCCCTGGCGAACATCGTCACCGGTGTCGCGGTCATCGGCGCGATCGCCCTGTTCGCGATCCTCATCGGGAGCCCCAAGACCCAGGCTGACGAGCGCAGCCGGGTGATCTCGTTCATCCCGATGTTCGTCGCGTCCGTCGCCTTCTGGGCACTGTTCCAGCAGCAGTTCACCGTGATCGCGATCTACTCGGACCAGCGTCTGGACCGGAACCTCGGCGGCTGGGAGATGCCCGCGAGCTGGGTGCAGTCCATCAACCCGCTGTTCATCATCATCTTCGCGGCCGTCTTCGCCGCGATGTGGGTCAAGCTCGGTAACCGCCAGCCCTCGACCCCGATGAAATTCGCGCTGGCCAACCTCATCATGGGCGTGGCCTACCTGGTGTTCCTGCTCTTCGTGGGCAGCACGGCCACCCCGCTGCTAGGGATCGTGGGCATCTTGTTCCTGTTCACCATGGCGGAACTGCTGCTCTCGCCCGTCGGGCAGTCGCTGGCCACCAAGCTCGCCCCGGAGGCGTTCAAGACCCAGATGGTGGCGCTGTTCTTCCTCACCGTCTCCATCGGGAGCGCGCTGTCCGGCGTGCTCGCGGGGTACTACAACCCCGACGACGCCGGCGCCGAGCGCTCCTACTTCCTGATCCTCGGCATCGCCTCGATCGTCGTGGCGGTGGTCATGGCGCTCCTCGCGCCGTGGATCAGGAAGCGGATGCTGGGCGTGCGCTGACCCTCCCGGTCGCCGTTCTGCTGGTCCGCGTGTCCTAGTTTGCGGAGCCCTGCTGCCAGGTGCTCCACGGCACCGACCAGTCACCGTTCTGCCAGACCTCGAGTTCGGGCCCACCGGTGCCGCGGACCTCCACGACGTCACCGGCCACGGCCTGTTCGAAGTACCAGGCTGCGTCCTCGGGCGACAGGTTCAGGCAACCGTGCGAGGTGTTGGTGTTCCCCTGCGCCCACACCGTGGAGGCCAGGGCGTGGAAGTAGATGCCGTCGTTGGAGATCCGGACGGCGTCGGCGACCGTCACCCGGTAGCCGGAGGACAGCGGCAGACCATAGGTCGAGGAGTCCATGAGGACCGAGCTCGCCTTGTCGAGGACCGTGTAGGTGCCCGACTGGGTCCAGAAGTGCATGTCCACGCCGTTGTACGTGGCGTACCCGCCTTTGCCCATCGACGTGGGCATGGTCTTGACCAACTCCTGGTTGTGGAACACCGAGACCGTCTTGGTGGCGTCGTCCGCGATGGCCATACGGCGGTCGCCGATCGTGAAGTCGACCTCGGCGTCGTCTCCGCCCCACTGACCCCCGCCGAGATTCCTACCCTCGGTGTCCAGTTCCACCCGGACCTTCGTGCCGGTCTCGTAGTAGTCCTGCGGACGCCAGTGCGCGGTGGAGTCGTTGAGCCAGAACCAGTTGCCCTCCACGGCGGGCTCCGTGGTGACCGACATGTACTTCTCGACGGCGTCGCGGTCGGTCACGGGTTGGTCGAACTTGGCGGCCACGATGATGCCGACCCCGTACTCACGGCCCGACTCCAACGCGCCCCCGCCGGAGGAGACCAGGCTGGGCGTGACGATGGCCTGCGGATCGGCCATCGTGAACGAGCGCTCGTCGGTCTTCGGCCCACCCGCCTCGCCGGAATAGGTGACGGCCAGTGTGTACGTGCGTCCGTAGCCGAGCGTGACCGCGGGCTCCCAGGACGAACCGTCCCTGGACAGCTCGCCCTCGATCTCCTTACCGGCGTCATTCGTGAGGACGACGTCGGTGATGACTCCGTTCTCCACGGCGGCCCGGACGCCGTCGACCACGGGGACCTCCGTGGCTCCGTCGGCAGGGGTGACCTGGAGAGTGGCCGGAGCCGGAGCCTCCGAGGGCGCGGAAACCGGGGTGGTCTCGCCCGCCGAACCGGACGGAACGGGGATGGTGCAGCCGGTGGCGACCAGCAGGAGCGCGAGTAGTCCGGCGAGAAGAACGAGTGGGACCAGCGCCGCCGAGCGCGCCGAGGTTCCGGACCTGGACAGGGACATGCGGGACTCCGAGACGAAACGAGATGTGGGGCGACCGGCGAACACCGGCTGATGGCCCCATGATGCCCACGGGGTCCGACAGGCAACGAATCGAACCGCGGCCCCTCGGCGTGTCGTTAGAGATTTGTGACCAGCGAGGCCCCCGGAGGGGGAGCGGGGTGTGACCGGCGTCTCATGTCCCGTGGTCTGACGCCGCCGGAGGGTGATCGCCGAGAGGAGTTCGCAGGCCGCACCCTTGTCTGCCAGCGCTGAACTGGTGTCCCCACGGATCGGATCGGAAGGGTACAACGGAGGCCATGAGTATCGACCGTCCAGTAACCATCATCGGGGGCCACGGCAAGGTCGCCCTCCGTGCTGCCAAGATCCTCTCGGAGGCCGGTGCGGAGGTGTACTCGGTGATCCGCAACCCCGACCAAGCCGACGACATCCGGGCGGCGGGCGCGAACCCGGTGGTCGCCGACATCGAGACCCTGGACGTCGAGGGCCTCCGTGAGGTGCTGCGCGGCAGCGGTTCAGTGGTGTTCGCCGCAGGTGCCGGCGGCGGGAGCGCCGACCGCACCTACGCGGTGGATCGCGACGCCGCGATCCGGTCGATCGACGCCTCTGTCCAGGAGGGGATCGAGCGCTACGTCATGGTCTCCTACGACGGCGCCGGGCCCGACCACGGTGTGCCCGAGGATGACTCGTTCTACCCTTACGCCCAGGCCAAGGCCGCCGCGGACGAGCACCTGCGCGCGTCCGAGCTGCAGTGGACCATCCTCGGGCCGGGAATGCTGACCGACGAGCCCGGCGGCGAGTCGATCGGAGTGGGCGGTGACAAGCGCGAGGACCGCGCCACCAGCCGCGACGTGGTGGCTGCAGTGGTGGCCGCGGTTCTCCGCCGCCCGGACACGGTCGGTCGCACCATCGGGTTCTCCGACGGCGACACCCCGATCGGCGAAGCCCTCACCAGAGAGTGACCCGCGGGGGATCCCGCGCGCGATCGCGGGGCTCGCGGTGAGCACCTCAGCGGCGCCGGGGGCCCGGGGTTATCCTCCACAAGTGAAGATCCTGGTGGGTGGCTCCTGGGTCACCGTGTGCTGCGCGCTTCTCACCGCCCTCTGGAGCGTCCCGCAATACCTGCACACCGGGACCGTCATCCTCAGCTCGCACCCGCTGTTCGTGGTGCTGTTCCTGTTCCCGGCGCAGATCGGCGTGCCGGTGTGTCTGTTGGTGGCGCTCAACGCGATGTCGCTGCTCTTCAGGCGTCAACTCACCACCAACCCGCGTCGCTACATCGCCGGGGGACAGATCCTCTCGGTGGCCCTGCTCATCATCTGCGCGCTGCTGCTGGTGTTGCCCCCGGCGTTCGGCCGGGAGTTCATCGCGATGGCACTGGCCTTCCAGGTGGGGCAGGTCGTGGTGGCCTTCGGGTTGGTCCTGCACCTCCTCCGTCGTCGGAGATTCCGGCGCGATACCGAGCGCGCCGAGTGGAATTGAGTAGCAGAGCAGCACTGCTCAGCTGAGTGGCTGACACTATGGATCGCATGCGAGCCATTCAGATCTCAAGCCATGACGGACCCTCCGCCCTCGAGGTGGTCGATCTCCCCGAGCCGGAGCCGGGCGCCGTCGTCATCGATGTCCACGCCTCGGGCGTGACCTTCCCCGAGGTGCTGCAGACCCGCGGGAAGTATCAGATCTCGCCGCCGCTGCCCTTCGTCCCGGGTTCCGAGGTCGCAGGCGTGGTGCGTTCGGCACCCGCGGGCTCGGGTTTCGCCGCCGGTGACCGCGTCTGTGCGTTCCCCGGCCTGGGCGGATTCGCCGAGGTGGTCTCCGCCGACCCGTCCGTCGTCTTCCCTCTCCCCGATTCCATGAGCTTCGCCCAGGGCGCGTCCATCCCCATGAACGTGCTGACCGTCCACTTCGCGCTGGCTCACCGCGGCCGCCTGCAGCCGGGGGAGACCGTCCTCGTGCACGGCGCGGGCGGCGGCATCGGGATCGCCGCCACCCAGTTCGCCGTCGCCTCGGGGGCCCGCGTCATCGCGGTGGCCTCCACCGATGAGAAGCGTGCACTGGCCCTGAAGGCCGGTGCGTCCGACGCCATCGCGCCGGAGGGCTTCAAGGACGTGGTCAAGGAGCTCACGGGTGGAGAGGGTGTCGACATCGTCGTCGACCCCGTGGGCGGCGACCGCTTCACCGACTCCATCCGCTCCCTGGGCCAGGAGGGGCGGATCCTGGTGATCGGGTTCACCGCCGGCGAGATCCCCACGGTCAAGGTCAACCGCCTACTGCTCGGCAACAAGAGCGCGATCGGGGTGGGCTGGGGCGAGTACTGGATGTCCAACCCGGGTTACCTGCAGGAGCAGTGGGCCGCGGTCGAGCCGCTGCTCGCCGCCGGCAAGCTCGACCCGATCGTCGGCATCGAGTTCCCGCTCGAGGAGGCGTCCCGGGCGCTGCAGCTCATGGACGATCGCGGGGCCGTGGGCAAGATCGTCCTCACCACCCGCTGACGGCGGGACCTGTCTCCCGGACCCGTCGAGAAGAGCCTTTCGCACATATCTGCTCGGCTGATGCGTGCGAAATCGTCTTCTCGACGGGGCCGGCGAGCCGAGCTAGAAGGCGCCCTCCGGCATGTGCATGACGTCCAGATCGAGGGCCTCGATGGTCGCGCGGGCGGCGCCCACCTGCGGCAGGTGGGCGCGGGCGAAGTGACCTGCCACGACGATCTTGCCGGTGTAGAAGTCGTGGTCATTGCCGGTCGCGTCCGGCAGCTTGCCCAGTGCCACGCCGGCCGACCGCAGCAGCATCCAGCCCACCATGAGGTCGCCGACGGACATGAGCAGCGGGACCGCGCCGAGCCCGATCAGGTACAGCTTCTCGGGATCCTCCTGAGCGCCCATGAGGTGCTCGGTGAGGGTCCCGACCATGGACTCGACGTCTGCCAGGGCCGTGGCCACCGCTGTGCGCGCGGTCTCGAGCTCGGCGGGGCCGGGCTCGTCCACAGAAGCGTGGATCCGCCCGGCCACGTGCCCGAGCGCGGTGCCGCCATCGCGGATGATCTTGCGGAAGAAGAAGTCCTGGGCCTGGATCGCAGTGGTGCCCTCGTAGAGGGAGTCGACCTTGGCGTCTCGGATGTACTGCTCCACGGGGAAGTCCTTGAGGTACCCGGAGCCGCCGAAGCACTGCAGCGACTCGGCCAGGCACTGGTAGGAGCGCTCGGAGCCCACGCCCTTGACGATCGGCAGGAGCAGGTCGTTGACCGTGTGCGCCAGTTCGGGGCCGGCACCCGAGACCACCTCGGCCGCCACGATGTCCTGGTGCGCGGCGGCGTAGAGGTACACCGCACGCAAGCCCTCGGCGTAGGCCTTCTGCGTGAGCAGTGACCGGCGCACGTCGGGGTGGTGGATGACGGTGACCTTCCTGGCGCCGGGATTCCCGGCGTCCGCCATGTCGTTGCCCTGGATGCGCTCGCGCGCGAACTCCAGAGCGTTGAGGTATCCCGTGGACAGCGTGGAGATGGCCTTGGTGCCGACCATCATCCGCGCGGCCTCGATGGTCTTGAACATCTGCTTGATGCCCAGGTGGGCGTCACCGGCCAGGAATCCCACCGCGGGAGTGCCGTGCGCGCCGAACGACACCTCGCAGGTCGCCGAGGCCGCGAGCCCCATCTTCTTCTCGATCCCGGTCACGTAGACGCCGTTGCGCGCGCCCGGCGCGGCGGTCTCGGTGTCGGGCATGTACTTGGGGACCAGGAAGTAGCTCAGGCCCTTGGTGCCGGGGCCCGCGCCCACGGGCCGGGCGAGCACCTGGTGCCAGATGTTCTCGAACAGGTCACCGGTGTCGGCGCCGGTGATGAACCGCTTGGTGCCCTCGATGTGCCAGGTGCCGTCGGGCTGCTCGATCGCCTTGGCGTGCACCGCGCCCACGTCGGAACCGACCTCGGCCTCGGTGAGCATCATGGACGAGCCGTGGTTGCGCTCGATGATCTTGGTGGCCCACTTCTTCTGCTGCTCGTTGCCGATGGAGTGCATGATCCCGGCGAACAGCGGCCCGGACAGGTACATGAAGATCGACGGGTTGGCGCCCACCAGGAACTCGCTGATCGCCCACGTCACCATGCGCGGTGCTGCCACGCCGCCGACCACCGGGTCCACGCCGACCAGACCCCAGCCGGCCTCCTGCCACGCCCGCACCGAGGCCACGTACTCGGGGTGGAGAGTGACCTCGTGGGTCTCGGGGTCGAAGGTGGGCGGGTTGCGGTCGGCCACGGAGAACGACGCGGCGATCGGACCCTCTGCCAGCGCGGCGGCCTCGCGGAGCATGGTGCGCACGGTCTCGCCGTCGAGCTCGGTGGACTCGTCGCGCTCCAGGACCTCGTCCAGGCCGAACAGGTCGAACAGCACGAACTCCAGGTCACGGGGATTGCTGCGGTAGTGGGACACGCGGGGACTCCTCATCGGTGGTGCGGCACGCTGTGGGGCGCGCCAGGGATCCACCGTAGAGCCTGAGGGCCTCGCCGTGTGAAATTCCGGACCACGCTCCGGGTTTCAGCCGGCGAGCGCCGGCAACCGGCGCCCGCTCAGCCCGCGAGCGCCCGCAACCGGCGCCCGGCCTCGTCGAGGATCTCGGGTCGCTTGCAGAACGCGAACCGCACCAGGTGGGACCACTCGTCCGAGTAGGTGTCGGTGAACGGTGCGAACGGTACCGCCGCCACCCCGATCCGCTCGGGCAACTCCAGGCACCAGGACGCCGCGTCGGTCACCCCGAGCGGGCGCGGGTCCGCGGTGAGGAAGTAGGTGCCCTGTGCGACGGCGAGGTCGAACCCGACGCCCGTGAGGATTTCCACCAATTGGTCCCGCCGGGCCTGCATCTCCACCCGCAGAGAGGAGATCCACGCCCCCTCGTGACGCAGGGCGTGCGCGACCCCCAGCTGCAGCGGCGTGCCGGCGGTGTAGCTCATGTACTGCTTGGCGGCCCGCACGCCCGCGACCAGCTCGGCCGGCCCCGTCACCCATCCGATCTTCCAACCGGTGCAGTTGAGCAGTTTGCCCGCGCTGGAGATCCGCAGGGTCCGCTCGGCCATCCCCGGCAGCGTGGCGATCGAGATGTGCTCGTTGTCGTCGTAGATCAGGTGCGCATACACCTCGTCGGAGATCGCGATGACGTCGAACTCCCGGCACAGCGCGGCGATCTGCTCCAGGTCCTCCCGCGGCAGCACGGCCCCGGTGGGGTTGTGCGGGGTGTTGACCAGCACGGCCCGCGTCCGCGGGGAGAACGCCGCACGCAGGGAGTCCACGTCGAGTCGGAAGGTGTCGCCCGAGCGGACCATCCGCGCGGCGCGACGGGTGGCCCCGGCCATCGCGACGGTGGCGGCGTAGGAGTCGTAATACGGCTCGATCACCACCACCTCGTCCTCGGGCTCCACCAGACCCACCACCGCACCGGCGATCGCCTCGGTCGCGCCGACCGTCACCAGCACCTCGGTGTCCGGGTCGTGGACCAGGCCGGTGTGCTCGGTCTCGTGGGCGACGATCGCGTGGCGCAGCTCCGGCACGCCCGTCCCGGGTGGGTACTGGTTGTGGCCCTCGCGCATGGCGCGCGCGGCGGCCTCGATCATCGACGGCGGTCCGTCTGTGTCCGGGAAGCCCTGCCCCAGATTGACGGCCCCGAACCGCACGGCGAGCTGGGTGACCTCGGAGAAGATCGTCGTGGCGTGGGGCGCGAGTCTGCGGACGGTCATGCAGGCAGCCTAGGGCGCTCGGTCCGCGCCGATGCCGACCTCGGCCGATACGATGGGCGCATGATCGAGCCCCTCGCCGCCGCGCAGTCCTCCACTGGTTCAGCCGCTGCCGGGTCCGCCGCTGCCGGGTCAGCCCGGGCCGTCGGACCCTGCACGCAGCGCCGCACGGTGCTCGCCGCGCTTCCCGGGATCATCCTGCTGCCGGGGATCGCCTCGGCGTGCGGGATGACCGAGCCGCCGCAGCCCGCGTCCACGGTGCAGTCCACCACCTCGGTCCCGCAGTCCACGATCCCGGCGGCGGACGTGCCCGTCGGGACCGCCAAGCAGGTCAAGTCGGGGGACGTGACCGTGATCGTCGCGCAGCCCGCGCCGGGGGAGTTCGTCGCCTTCTCGGCACGCTGCACCCACCAGGGCGGGACCGTTCAGGTGGTCCGCGACCTGCACCTGCGCTGCCCGCTGCACGGTGCGGAGTACGACGCCACCGACGGGCGCAACACCCTGGCTCCCGCTCCGCGCCCGCTCGACGTGGTGCCGGTGACCGAGTCGGGCGGGCAGCTCACCCTGGGCTGACCCCCGTCCCCTTCCATATCACCGTCGAGAAGGCTGTTCCGACCGTATCGCCCGAGTGGAAACGTGCGAAACGCTCTTCTCGATGAGCCCTGAGCCCTGAGCCCTGAGCCCCGCGCCCCGCGCCCCGCGCCCCGCGACTTGCAGCCGCGCGCGCCTCGGAGTAAAGATGGGAACACGTTCTCAGGGCGGGGTGAAACTCCCCACCGGCGGTGATGTCCTCGGCCCCATGGTCGGCGACGAGCCCGCGAGCGCCCCGCACGCGCGGCGGGCCGGACACCAGCTCCGGCCGCACCGCACGCGCGGGGGTCAGCAGACCCGGTGTGATCCCGGGGCCGACGGTCATAGTCCGGATGGAAGAGAACCCCGCGTCTCCCGACGCGGCCTCGGTCGACGACGACCGTGGCTGGCCGGGCGTCGTGACCCAAGCCCTGGGCCGTCTGTGTTGAGCCCGTGAAAGGGGCACACGATGAGCCTTCTCGTGGAATTCCTCGACGCGCAGTTGATGATCGGCGGAATCCCGATCCTGTGGCGCGAGATCGTCGGCAACGTCTTCGGCCTGGCAGCCGCCATCGGTGGCATGCGCCGCGTCGTCTGGGCGTGGCCGGTGGGGATCGTCGGCAACCTGACCCTGCTCACCGTCTTCCTGGGCGGTGTCTTCCACACCCCGCAGGACGTGGACCTCTACGGGCAGGCCGGCCGGCAGGTCATGTTCCTCGCGGTGGGACTTTACGGTTGGTGGCGCTGGTCGCGGGACAAGCGCGTGAACGCGGCGCTGGCGGGACAGGCCCTGCCCGGCCAGGCGGGGGCCCCGGCGGTCGCGGTCAACCCGCACTGGGCCACCGGCCGGCAGCGGGCGGGACTCGTCGTCGGGATGCTCGTGGGCACTCTGGTCTTCGGCTGGGTCTTCTCGCAGCTGGGTTCGTGGGGCCCGTGGGCGGACGCGTGGATCTTCACCGGCTCGATCCTGGCGACGTACGGCATGGCGCGCGGCTGGACCGAGTTCTGGCTGTTGTGGATCGCGGTCGACATCGTGGGGGTGCCGCTGCTGCTCAAGGCCGGTTACTACCCGTCGGCGGCGTTGTACCTGGTGTACGCGGTGTTTGTGATTTGGGGTTTCGTGGTGTGGTGGCGCGTGGATCTGGCCCAGCGTGTGGAGGCGTCGGCTACCGGGCCGCGGCCGGAGCACCTTCCGGTCGGCTGACCCCCCGCGGCTGCACCGCGGCCACCACGATCAGCGACAACGCCGCGAGCGTGAAGCCGAGCCCGCGGAAGTCGATCCACGCGAACACCAGACCGGAGAGCAGGCCGCCCGCCGCTCCGGCCAGCGCCACGGCCACGTCGGCCTGACCCTGCACGGTGGCGCGCACGGAGGTCGGCACGGACGTGGTGAGCACGGTCGTGCCGGCCACCAGCCCCAGGCTCCACCCCAGCCCCAGCAGGATCAGCGCGAGGGTCACCAGCACCGTCGACTGCGCCGGCGCGACCGCGGCGACCACCCCGGCGGCCAGCAGCACCAGACCCGCGGACACGGCCACCCGCCGCGTGCCGAACTTGTCCACCAGCAGACCCGACAGCGGCGCCGGCAGGAACATCGCGGCGATGTGCAGCGAGATCACCAGCCCCACCACGGTCACCGTGTGATCGTGCGCGCGCATGTGCACCGGCGTCATGGTCATCAGCCCGACCATCACGAACTGCGTCAGCGCCATCACCACCACGCCGGTGATGACGTCCGCGTTCCACACGCGGGTCGGCGCGGCCGGCCCGGTTGCGTCCCCGGGGGAGGAGGGGGTCGACGACGAGGCCGCCTCGGCGTCCGTGTCCTCGGCCTCCCACCGACGCGCTTCGAGCAGGGGATCGGGCCGCAGCAGCAGCGAGATGACGAGGGCCGCGCCGGCGTAGGCCGCCGCGGCGAGCAGGAACGGTCCGGCCAGGGGGGTGAGGCCCATCGACTCGGCGACCACGCCCGTCGGCCCGACCAGGTTTGGCCCGGCGACAGCGCCAGCGGTGGTGCCGAGCAGGACGTACGACAGTGACCGGGCGCGGCTGGCCGGGGAGGCCAGGTCGGCTCCGGCATATCGGGCCTGCAAGTTGGTGGCGGTGCCCGAGCCGTAGACCACGAACGCGGCGAACAGCAGGGGCAGCGATTCCACGGCCGTGGCCACGACGATGCCGACCGCACCGAGCGCACCGAACGCGAATCCGAGCGCCAGCCCGGGGCGTCGGCCGCGGGCCTGCGAGAGCTTGCCCACCAGGATCGCGGCGAGCGCCGAGCCGCCGGTGAACAGCGCCGACGGCAGGCCCGACAGCCCCGGGCCGCCGAGCAGGTCCTCGGCGAGCAGCGCGCCCACGGTCACGCCGGCGGCCAACCCGGCACCGGCGAGCAGCTGGCCCAGGATCAGGATGGTGAGAACGCGCCGCTGCGCCCGTTCCCGTTCCCGGAGCACTGACCCGGTCACCTCTCGACCCAGGACCTGGCGTGCAGCAGGACGTCGACGGCGGTGGCCTTGCCGGCCGGCCGCAGGTCGTGACGCAGCGAGACCACCTCGAGGCCCTCGGCTCCGCTGGCCAGGTCGGCGATCCCGGGCAGCACGGTCGGGTCCTGTGGTCCGCCGACGCCGCGGCGCAGGTTCTCCGCGGCGTGGCCGAGGTACACCAGGTGCCCGCCGGGCTTCAGCCAGCCGCCGGCGTTGCGCAGGACGCGGGCGAGGCTGCCGGGGTCGAGGTGGAGGAACCCGATGACGACGAGGTCCACGGGCTCGTCGGGAGTCCAGGTCAGGGCGTCGCCGACCACCCAGTCGACACTGCCGTCGCGGCCGTCGTCGGAGTCCTTGGCCCGCGCCTGCTCGATCGCGATCTCGGAGAAGTCGACCGCCTCCACCTGCCACCCGTGCGCGGCCAACCAGCGCGCATGCCGACCGTCACCGCAGGCCAGGTCGACGGAGGTTCCCACGGCCAGGCCGGCGTCCTCGGCGGCCGTCACCTCCGCGACGATCCGGGCGGCCGGGGTGGTGCCCCACGCGTCGGGCTGGGCGAGGTAGCGGGCGTTCCAGGCGGAGGCGTCCACGGGTGGCGGTCCTTTCGATGCTGAATCACGGGCGGTGCGGTGTCGAGGCAGGTGGTCTGCGTCGCCCTACGGTCCAGTCTGCTCCACAGGACGCCGCCCGGCAGGAGAGAGCCGTGGGGCAGGGGGAGGAGTCGGCCGGGTCGGTCATGCTTCGGCTACCAGTCCAACCCCGCCCGCACGTCGCGCATCGGGGGCCGCTCGCCGGGGGAGACCAGAACCGCCTCCGCGTGGAAGTCGCCGCTGACCGGATCCCGCTGGTGCAGCGTGAGCGTGTCGCCGGGAAGCCGCGCGTCCGGCGACCGGCCGTGGCGGCGGAGCCGGGTGAGGACGGCGAGATGCTGGTGCATCGCCATCACCGCGAGCGCCGAGTCGGGGGAGTTGCGGTGGGTGCGGCGGCCCAGGTCCACCTGGGCGAGCGCGTCGAGACCGTAGGACTCCAGCAGGTCCACCAGGATCCCGATGTCCACCCCGTAGGCGCCGGCGAAAGGGATCGACTCGAGCGCCTCCCGGGTCCCGGCGTACTCGCCGGCCAGCGGTTGGACGAACCCGGCCAGCGCGGGCCAGTGCAGGGCCAGTAGTGGTCGCGCGACGAGCTCGGTCACCCGGCCCCCGCCGGCGGGCAGGATGGTGCGGCCGTCGTCGAGCGGTCGTTCGAAGGCGCCTTTGCAGAACACCACGCCCGGCTCGGTGAGCAGCGGGCCCAGCAGGCCGATCGCGAACGCGGGGTCGAAGTCCCGCAGGTCGGAGTCGAGGAACGCGACCACATCGCCATCGGTCGCGGCGAGGGACTTCCACAGCGCCTCGCCCTTGCCGGGGGCGTCCCCGAGCGCGGGCAGGATGTCGCCCTGCGCCACCACGCGGGCGCCGGCCGCGCGCGCGACGTCCGCGGTGGCGTCGGTGCTGTGGGAGTCGATCACCACCAGCTCGTCGATCAGCGGGAACCGGTCGACCAGCTCCGCCCGCAGCGCCTCGACGATCACCCCGACCGTCGATTCCTCGTTCCGGGCCGGCAGCACCACGGACACCCGTCGACCGTCCTTGGCCGCGACCAGGTCCCCGGCGCGGAAGTCCCCGGCGAGGTAGGTGCGTCGCGCCGACCAGTCGCGGACCGGGTCGACCCGGTCCGCCAGCGGGGTGCGCGCTATCTCGGTCACGTCCGCGATCCTGCCAGAGGTTCCCGGAGCGAGCCGCCGTCGGAGGAACTCGTTCACCCCGGTGTGCCACGATAAACAGCATGGATTTCTCCCCCTCGCCCCGCGCAGCCGAGCTGACCGCGGCGGTCCGCGAGTTCATCGCCACGCACATCGCCCCGGTCGAGCCCGAGATCCACGCCGGGATCGCCCGACGCAGACTGTCCGGCGAGGACCCCTGGGCCGTCGACCCGCGGATCGGGGAACTCCAGGCCAGGGTCCGCGAGCAGGGGCTGTGGAACCTGTTCCTGCCCGCCGGGCACGAGGGCCCCTACGCCGAGCGTTACGGCACCCCCGGCGGCGTCGGCCTGACCAACACCGACTACGCGCCGGTCGCGGAGGAGATGGGCCGCTCCTTCCTGGCCCCGCTGGTGTTCAACTGCAACGCCCCGGACACCGGGAACATGGAGGTCCTGCTCAAGTACGGCTCGCAGGAGCAGAAGGACCGCTGGCTGGACCCGCTGCTGGACGGGAGGATCCGCAGCGCCTTCCTCATGACCGAACCCGCGGTGGCCTCCTCGGACGCCTCCAACATGGCCGCCACCGCGCGGATCGAGGGCGACGAGGTGGTGCTGGACGGGCGCAAGTGGTGGTCCACGGGCGTCGGGCATCCGAACTGCGAGGTCGGCATCTTCATGGGCGTGTCCGACCCGGACGCCCACCGTTACCTGCGGCACTCGATGGTGCTGGTGCCCATGGACGCCCCCGGAGTGAAGGTCGAGCGCATGCTCACCGCGCAGGGGGTCTACGACGAGCCGCTCGGCCACGGCGAGGTCTCCCTGCGGGGTGTGCGGTTGCCGGTGGCGAACATCATCTCCGGGCCCGGCCGCGCGGCCGAGATCGCGCAGGGCCGGCTCGGCCCCGGCCGCGTCCACCACTGCATGCGGCTGATCGGCCTGGCGGAGATGGCCCTGGACCTGGCCTGCCGCCGCGCCTCGGAGCGCGTGGCCTTCGGCAAACCCATCGTCAACCTGGGCGGCAACCGCGAGCGGCTCGCCGAGGCCCGCATCGCGATCGACCAGGCCCGGCTGCTGGTGCTGCACGCCGCGTGGAAGCTCGACACGCAAGGGGCGGCCGCCGTGGAGGTGAGCGCCATCAAGGCCGCCGTGCCCCGCATGGCCCAGCAGGTGATCGACATGGCCCTCCAGCTGCACGGCGGCGGCGGGATGAGCGACGACTTCCCGCTGGCCGGGGCCTATGCCACCGCGCGCTCGCTGCGACTGGCCGACGGCCCGGACGAGGTCCACCTCGGCGTCGTCGCCCGCGCGATGCTGGCCCCCTACCGCGACGCCGCCGCCGCGGCGACCACCAACAGCGCGACCACCCCGAGTGCGGAGGCAGACCGATGACCAGGCCGAGCGGCGCCTCCCCCCTGAGCCGCCGGATCGCGGGCGCGGGCGCGGTCCGCGACGAGGACGCGTTCGACGTCGAGGCCGTCGCCGCCTGGCTCCGGTCCGTGACCCCCGACGACCCGTCGGTTCTGGCCGGCGTGGACCTGGGCGACGACGACGAGCCGGTCATCCCGGAGGTGCGGCAGTTCACCGGAGGCGCGTCCAACCTCACCTACGTGTTGCGCTACCCCGGCGCTGACCTGGTGCTGCGCCGCCCGCCGGCCGGCACCAAGGCCCGCGGTGCGCACGACATGAAGCGGGAGTACCGCGTCCAGTCGGCGCTGCGGCCGGTGTACCCACTGGTCCCCCGGATGGTGGGGTTCTGCGACGACCAGACGGTTATCGGGTCCGACTTCTACGTGATGGAACGACTCGAGGGCACGATCCTGCGCAAGGACCTCCCGCGCGAACTCCGCCTGGACGCCGCCACCACCCGCCGCCTGTGCGAGCGGGCGGTCGACGCGCTGGTCGAGCTGCACTCCGTGGACGTCGAGGCGGCCGGACTGGGCGACCTCGACCGCGGGGACGGCTACGTGCGCCGCCAGGTCGAGGGCTGGTCCGCCCGCTACCGCCGCGCCCGGACCCCCGACGTGCCCGACTTCGTGCCGGTGATGGCGTGGCTGGCAGCCAACCAGCCGGGCGACGTGGGCCACTGCCTGGTCCACAACGACTTCCGGTTCGACAACCTCGTCCTGGACCCCCGCGACGTCACCTCCGTCATCGGCGTCCTGGACTGGGAGATGGCCACGGTCGGCGACCCGCTGATGGACCTGGGCGGCGCCCTGGCCTACTGGGTGCAGGACGACGACGGCCCGGTGTTCAAGGCGTTCCGGCGCCAGCCCACCCACGCGCCCGGGATGCTCACCCGGCGGCAGGTGGTCGAGCGGTACGCGCAGCGGGCGGGCCTGGAGATCAGCGAGGAGAGCTGGCGCTTCTACGAGGTGTTCGGCCTGTTCCGGCTGGCCGTGATCGCCCAGCAGATCAACTACCGCTTCTTCCACGGGCAGACCACCAACCCGGCGTTCCGCGCGTTCCGCCCCGCGGTGGCGTTCCTCGAGCAGCGCTGCCTGCGCATCATCCGCACTGGCGACGGCCGACTGACGCCCTCGCGAGTCGGCCCCGGCGACGTGATCCCCGAGCTGCTCGGGGTGCCGCGGGTGGTCGTGCCGATGCTGGTCGGCGGGGTCCATGACGCGCGCACCAGGATCGGCGGGATCCTGGGTGGACTGCCCGGACTGGGGAGGAAGAACTGATGGGTGCGATTCATCTGGTCCGCCACGGGCAGGCGTCGTTCGGCACCGGCGACTACGACCGGCTCTCGGAGACCGGCCACCTGCAGGCCCGGCTGACCGGCGCGGACATGGCAGCCCGCGGGCTCCGGCCCGACGTGGTGATCCACGGCGGCCTCCGGCGCCAGCGCGAGACCGCCGAGGGCCTGCTCGCGGGCGCGGCCGACTGGGACTGCCCGATCGAGTGCGACGACCGCTGGGCGGAGTACGACGCCGACGCGGTCCTCACCGCCGCCCGGGTGGCCGGGGTGACCGCCGACCACGGAACCCTCGACTCGGCCGGCTCCTCCGATGAGGCCAAACAGGCCTTCCAGCGCCAGCTCGACGCCGCTCTCGGACACTGGGCCGGGCTCGAGGCGTTCCGGGACTACCTGACGACGACGAACTCCGCGATCGCGGCCGCGGCGGCCCGGTCCGGGTCGGGCCGGACGACCGTGGTCGTCAGTTCGGCGGGGACCATCTCGTTGGCGGTCGCGGGTCTGTTGGCCGACCCGGAGGGCGTGGTGGGGTTGTGGAGTCGGCTCCAGCGTGTGACGGTCAACACGGGAACCGCCCGTGTCGTGGTGGGGCGCGGCGGGATGACCTGCATCGCCGTCAACGAGCACCAGCATCTCGAGCGGGCCGCCGGTCCGGACGACCCGCGTGCGTTGATCACCCTGAGGTGATCTGAGGAGTCGATCGCCTCGAGGCGACAAATGGGGCAGCCGGTCGCCGTATCGTACGACTGTAGTGGCCGGATCCGGCGGCCGTCCGATTCCCCCAGGAGCCCCGATGCCCACGTTCCAGCGCGGACACACGACCATCGCGTACACCGATACCGGGCCGCCACCGGGTCGCGAGGACGCGCCCGTGGTGTTCTTCGCCCACGGGCTGCTCTTCTCCGGCTGGATGTTCCAGCACCAGGTCGCGCACCTGCGGGATGAGTACCGGTGCGTGACCATCGACTTCCGCGGCCAGGGCGACTCGCCCCGGGCGATGGGCGGGTACGACATGGACACGCTCACCGTGGACGTGTCCGAGCTACTGCGGCACCTGCAGATCCCGGTGGTCAACTTCGTGGGCCTGTCCATGGGCGGCTTCGTGGGGATCCGGCTGGCGGCCCGCAACCCGGAGATCATCCACTCCCTCACGCTGATGGACACCGCTGCCACCGCCGAGGAACCGGCCAATCGCAGCAAGTACAAGACGCTGTCCAAGGTGTACCGGGTGGCGGGCATCAAGCCGCTGCGGTCCCGGGTGGCGCCGATCATGCTCGCCGAGCGCAACATCTCCGCCCCGTGGGTGGAGGAGTGGATGGCGATGCTCGAGCGGACGGACCGCGCCGGCCTGGCCAAGGCCATCGAATCGGTCGCCGACCGTGACCCGTGCGAGGACGAGGCCATCCGGATCATCGCTCCGACACTGGTCGTCGTGGGCGCGGAGGACGCGGCCACGCCCCCGGAGAAGTCGCGCCGCATCGTCGACCTGATCTCCATGACGAGCCTTCATGAGATCCCGGGCGCCGGCCACTCACCGACCATGGAACGCCCAGACGAGGTCAACGCCATCCTCGAGACGTTCCTCTCCGAATACAACGTGTGAAGACGAGGGAGACGATGAGAGACGAGAGCCCTGCTGCAGGGAAGAGCGCGCCCGCCGGCGGCTGGTTGGGCGCCCTGACCGGCAAGCTCACCGCGTGGTTGATCCTCGCTGCGGTGCTGTTGGTGACCGGTGCGGTGTTCGCGCTGGCGTCCTCGGAGGGGTCCTCCGGGGCACCGCAGACGCTGCCGGACGATTCCGAGGCGGCGCTCGTCTCCCAGATCCAGCAGGAGTTCCCGGACGCCGGCTCGGTGCCGGCGGTGCTGGTGGTCACCCGCGAGGACGGCGGCGCGCTGGGCCCGCAGGGGATCGCCTCGGCGGTCGGTGCCGGCGAGCGCATGGCGGAGGTCGTGGGCGGCGAACTGCAGGGCCCGATCCCCGCTGAGGACGGCGCCGCTGCGCTCGTCCTGGTTCCCGTCGACGCCGCCACGCTCTCCAACGGCGAGAGCGGTGACCTGGTCAAGGAGATGCGTGCGGCCATCGCCGATGGCCTGGATCCAGGCGTGAACGCGCAGCTCACGGGGGGCCCCGCCTTCGCCGCCGACACCGCCGCGGCCTTCGAGGGCGCGGACTTCCGCCTCCTGGCCGCCACGGCGATGGTCGTCGCGGTCCTGCTCATCATCACTTACCGCTCGCCGGTGCTGTGGCTGGTCCCGCTCCTGGTGGTCGCCGTGGCCGACCGGGTCGCGGCCCTGCTCGTCTCGCTGGTCGGCGAGACGATAGGCATCACCGTCGACGGGTCCACCTCGGGCATCGTCTCCGTCCTCGTCTTCGGTGCCGGCACCAACTACGCGCTGCTCCTTGTGTCCAGATACCGGGAGGAACTACGCCGGACCGAGAACCGCAGACGGGCACTGGCGGACGCCTACCGGGGCGCGGTCCCGGCCATCCTCGCCAGCAACATCACCGTGGTGCTGGCACTGCTCACCCTCCTGCTGGCGACCCTGCCCAACTACCGCTCGCTCGGGATCTCGGCCGCCGTCGGACTGCTGGTCGCCCTGGTGTACGCGCTGGTGGCTCTGCCCGCCGCGCTCGCCGTGTGTGGTCGCGGCCTGTTCTGGCCCTTCATCCCGCGCCCGGGTGGGGTCGAAGCCAAGCGGACCAAGCGGGCCGGGCGCCGCGGCGAGGGCGAGCACGAGGCGGAGGTGGGCGCCGGTGTGTCCGCGTCGGCCAAGCCCGAGGGCTTCCGCGACGAGGTTCCGCCCGGGGTCTGGGGTCGCATCGCCGCCGGGGTCGTCAAGCGCCCCGTCCGGGTGCTGGTCTCCTGCGTGCTGCTACTGGTGATCCTCGCGTTCGGGCTGCTGGGCACCCGCATCGGTCTGAGCCAGACCGAGCAGTTCCGCACCCCCTCGGAGGCCGCCGCCGGTCTGGAGACCGCTGCCGAGCACTTCCCGGCCGGCGTCACCGACCCGGTCACCGTAGTCACGCGGACCGGGACCGAAACCGCGGTGCTGGAAGCCGTCCAGGGCGTGGAGGGCGTGGTCTCGGCGATGCCCGGTACCGAGTCGGGCACCGGCTGGAGCAAGATCAGCGTCACCCTCGACGCGGCTCCGTCCACTGACCGGTCCGAGGACAGCGTCGTGGCTCTGCGCGAGGCGGTCCACGCGGTCCCCGGGTCCGAATCCCTCGTCGGTGGATCGGTGGCCGAGTCCGTCGACACCTCGGACGGTAACCTGCGTGACCTCACCCTGATCGCCCCGTTGATCCTGCTGGTGGTGTTCGTGGTCCTGGTGCTGGTGCTCAGGTCGCTGATCGCTCCGCTGCTGGTGATGGGTGCGACCGTCCTGTCCTCGCTCGCCGCACTGGGCATGGGGACCTTCGTCACCACCCAGATCCTCGGGTTCCCGGGGTTGGACGTGTCCGTCCCGCTGTACAGCTTCCTGTTCCTGGTGGCTCTGGGCGTCGACTACTCGATCTTCCTGACCATCCGCACGCGTGAGGAGGCCGCCACGCACGACACCAAGGAGGCCATGGTCCGCGCGGTCGCACTGACCGGTGGCGTGATCACCTCCGCCGGCATCGTGCTCGCCGCCGTGTTCGTGGTGCTGGGCGTCCTCCCGCTCATCGTGCTCACCCAGGTCGGCGTGATCGTGGCGCTGGGCGTGCTCCTCGACACCTTCATCGTGCGGACCCTCGTGGTCCCGGCCCTGTTCTCCCTCGTCGGGGACCGGGCCTGGTGGCCGGGAGACCCCCGGCGCGGCGTCGCCCCGGAGCCCGCTCCCGCCCATGCCACGGCACCTGGCGGGGGCACCGGACCCGACAGACCTGTGTCCGGCAGGCCCGTCTCCGACAATCCCGTCTCCCACAGCGCCGCGTCCGACAGCAACACCGATCCCAAGGAGCTCCACCGATGATCGCCTCCCGCCGTACCCGGTTCCGCTCACTCGTCACGGCGCTCGCGGTCGCCCCGCTGCTGGCGGCCGGCCTCGGCGCCACGCCCACCGCCGGCGCCCAGGACCTGACCGACGGCGGCCGCCTCGGCGGTGGGTCCTCGCAGCTCCTGCCCGACGGCGTCGCGCTCGGTTCGCTCGGCGGCCCCGAGCTGAGCCAGGTCCAGTCGGTCGACCCCGACCGCTACGTGGGTGAGTGGTTCCAGGTCGCGGCGATCCCGCAGCCGTACACGCTGCAGTGCACCAACGACACCAAGGCCGAGTACGCGCGCACCGCGGTGGACACCATCTCGGTGCGTAACACCTGCGGCTCGGCGATCAGCTCGGACTCGGTGATCGAGGGCGAGGCGACGATCCGCGACACCGGCACCAACGCCTCGCTGCGCGTGAACTTCCCCCAGGTGCCGTTCCAGGACGAGAACGGCCCGGTCAACTACCGGATCACCTACCTCGCCGACGACTACTCGCTGGCCATCGTCGGCGACCCGACCCGGTCCTCGGGTTTCGTCCTGAGCCGGACGCCCGCACTCGACGCCGGCCAGTGGTCCACTGTGCGCCAGGTGATCGAATCGCGCGGATGGTGGTCGTGCGCATTCCTGACCGTGCCCATGGTCGGCGGACGCGGCGACGTCGCGCCGCTGTGCCTCCTGCCCTGATGTCTGCTGCCGTGATGATCGCTGCCGCGATACCCGCCGCGATGAGGACCGACCGATGAGCATCGACCTCACCTGTTCGATTCCGGCCGATTCGGGCAAGGCGTGGGACTACCTCGCCGCGCCGGGCGCGTTCGTCCGGATCTCCCCGCCGTTCATGCCGCTGCGGCCTGTCAGCGAAGCGGACTCCTTGCGCGACGGCGTCGCCGTTCTCGAACCGAGGACCGCGCTCCCGGGGCCCCTGGGGGCGCGGTTCGGCCCGCGGTGGAGCGCACAGCACGACCCCGCCGGGTACGTGGAGGGAGCGGCTTTTGTGGACCGGTGCGTCTCCCAGCCCTACGCCGGTCTGACCGGGTGGGTCCACGAGCACAGCGTCACGGCGGGGCCGGACGGAACGACGCTCCTGGGCGATCGGGTCCGGGCCCGCGTGCCGGGGCGGTTGCTCGCCCCGGTGTTCGCCTACCGCTACCGACAGATGGCGACGGACCTCGACCGGATCCAGCGACTGACCGGCCCGGACGGCGGTCGCCCGCTGACCGTCGCCGTCACCGGCGCCTCCGGACTCGTGGGCACCGCCCTGTGTGCGCTGCTCGGGGTCGCCGGCCACCGCGTCATCCGCCTGGTCCGCGGCACGCCGACCAGTTCCGATGAGAGGCGGTCCGACGAGCGGCAGTGGGACCCCGCCGATCCCGCCGCGGACCTCCTCGACGGCGTGGACGTGCTGGTCCACCTGGCCGGCGCGTCCATCGCCGGCCGGTTCACCGACCAGCACCTGGCGACGGTCTCCGGCAGCCGGATCGGGCCCACCCGCCGACTCGCCGAACTGGTCGCGGCGCGCGATGGTGCCACCGCCATGGTGTGCGCCTCGGCGGTCGGCTACTACGGCGCCGACCGTGGCGACGAGATCCTGACCGAGGACTCCGACGCGGGGTCGGGCCCCCTGGCGGAGATCGTGGCCGAGTGGGAGGCGGACTGTGAGCCCGCCCGCCGCTCCCGGGCCCGGCTGGTCTCCGTACGCACCGGCATCGTCCTGTCCGGGGCGGGCGGGATGCTGCCGCCGCTGGCCGCCATCACCCGGACCGGCCTGGGCGGTCGCCTCGGGTCGGGCCGGCAGTGGATGTCCTGGATCGCGCTCGATGACCTCACGGACATCTACCTCCGCGCCATCGTCGACCCCGCCCTCACCGGTGTCGTCAACGCCGTGGCACCGGAACCGGTACGCAACAGCGAGTTCACCCGCGTCCTGGGTGCGGTGCTGCACCGGCCGACCCTGGTCCCCGTGCCCGGGTTCGCGCCCGGGCTGATCCTGGGCCGGCGTGGATCCGATGAGTTGGCGTTGGCCGACCAGAAGGTCGACCCGGGCGCACTGCGCCGCGCAGGACACCAGTTCCGATTCCCGGGGCTACGTGCCGCACTGGACCACGAACTGGGCGCGGAGACGCTTCCAGCAGCTCTCTGACCGCGGCTCTCTGACCGCCGCGCCCTGACGGCCGCGCCGACCGAGGCATTCTGGTCGAGGCGGTCAGCGCTGGAGGATCATCGGGACCAGGACCCGGCGGGCGAGCGCGCGGATCTCGTCCTCTGTGCCCACCTCTGGTGGGCCGTCCGGCATGACGACGATCGAGTGGAGGAACCGGCCGACGACGCTGGCGACCTCATGGGACAGCGACTCCACCTCGTCGGCGTCCATCGGCCGGGTGTGGACGTCTGCGTTCCAGGTGTTGCGGATGAACCCGGCGACCATGTCGGTGATACCGCCCAGGACGGAGTCGGACTGGCCTGCGAGAAAGGCCATGGCCTCTAACTTGTCGACCTCGACGAGGCGGCGGAGGAGCTCGCTCTCCCGGATCTCGAACACGGTGTTCACGAGGAGATCCTCCACGTGCTTCACGGGATCCCACTCGAGGGACTCGAACGGTGTGTAGCGCGCGTTGACCATCAGCATCAGACGCTGCGCCTCGTGTGAGTACATCGCGCGGAGGATCTGATCGCGCGGACCCAACCGGCGATAGAGCGTCACCCGGGTCACTCCGGCAGCCTTGGCGATGTCGTCGGTGCTCGTTCCCTTGATGCCGCGTTCGGCGAAAACCGAAGCCGCCGCCTCGATCAGACGGATATCCTCGGCGTCAGGCGCCTGGGCGCCACCTCGACTATTGTTGACAACCACACGGTCATGGTACGTCCAGCGGTCTCGGCGGCGCCCGGGGACCCTGACGGGTCAGGGCTGGGAGCGGTGCTGTCCTCCGACGTCGCCGGGGTGAGCTCCCCGGCCCTGATCCTGGTCCGGGCGCAGTTCGGCGCCCTGCGGGCCCCCGATGGCGCGCGTGTCGGGAGCGACGCCGCCCTCGGACTCCGGCACCATGTCGAACACTCCCGGCTTGGGCGCGGGCTCGCGCTTGACCACATCGGCGATCGACGACGACGCACCCTGGGCGGCGGCCTCGGCAGCGGCGACGGATCGGGCGATCTCGGGGTCGGTCGATGTGTCGAACCAGTGCTCCGGCGCCGACGGCAGTTCGGCGTCGGCGTCAGTTGCGGACGGCTCGTAGCGGAACACCCCGTCGTCGTCCTTCTTGGCGACCGCCTTGGCAAAGTTCTCGAGGGAGTCGCCGAACTGTGAGGGGATCATCCACATGGTGGCCGCTTCGCCCTTGGCCATCTCGGGCAGGTTCTGGACATATTGGTAGGCCAGCATCTCCGGCGTGGGCTTGGAAGCCTTGACGGCCGCGTTGACGCGGGCGATGGCGGCGGCCTGACCCTCGGAGACCAGGTAGCGGGCGGCCCGCTCACCCTGGGCGCGGAGCATGCGCGACTGGCGGTCGGCCTCGGCGTTGAGGATCGAGGCCTGCTTGTTGCCCTCGGCGTCGAGGATGGAGGCCTGCTTGGCGCCCTGCGCGGTGGTGATGGCGGCCTCGCGCTGCCCCTCGGCGGTGAGGATGGTGGCCCGCTTCTCGCGGTCCGCCTTCATCTGCTTCTCCATCGACTCCTGGATGGACAGCGGCGGGTCGATCGAGCGGAGCTCGACGCGGGCGACGCGCAGCCCCCAGCGGCCGGTCTCCGAGTCGAGCACACCGCGCAGCTGCTTGTTAATCATGTCGCGACTGGTGAGCGTCTGCTCGAGCGTGAGCCCGCCGACCACGTTACGCAGCGTGGTGGTGGCCAGCTGTTCGACGGCCACGATGTAGTTGTTGATCTCGTAGACCGCAGCCTTGGGGTCCGTGACCTGGAAGAACACGACGGTGTCGATGCTCAGGGTGAGGTTGTCCTGGGTGATCATCGACTGCGGCGGGAAGGTCACCACCCGCTCCCGCAGGTCCACCTTGGCGCGGACCCGGTCGACAAACGGAATGATCAGCGCGAGCTGTCCGCTCACCGTGCGTTGGTAACGCCCGAGTCGCTCGATGACCGCGGCCTCTGCCTGGGGGATGAGCTTCACCGAGCTCGCCACTACTGAGGCGATCAGGATGATGATGACGGCAAGGAAGATCAAGCCCTCCATGGTTCTCCTTTGATTTTCTAGCTAGTAGCCACGTACGACGATCGCGGTGGCGCCTTCTATCTCGTGCACGAGGACCTTGTCCCCGGCCTCGAACGTCTCGCCCTCGATGAGCGGTCGTGCGGTCCACGTGTCGCCTGCGATCTGGACGAGGCCACTGGCGGAGCCCACCTCCTCGACCACGGTGCCGTGCCGGCCGGTGAGTGCGGCCGTGTTGGTGTCGTGTTCGGGGAGTGCCGACAGGAGGCGACGGCGGACCAGGGGGCGGACCCCTACGACGAGGATGATCGAGACGAGCGCGAACGCCAGGGCCTGGCCCCAGACGGGTGCGCCGAGGAAAGCGGCGCCGGAACCGCCGAGTGCGCCGCCGGCGAGCATGAGGAGGAACAGTTCACCGCCCGCAGCCTCGCCGGCGGCGAGCAACACCGCCATCCCGAGCCAGGCAAGTCCTACATGCATGGCTCCGACCCTACCGACATCGGACGTCCGGCAGTGGGCTGTCGTGTTCTGGGCGGACTACGCTCACACGTCGTGTCGTCTCTCAAGAAGTTCGCGTGGTTGTCCGTGGCCACGGCGATCGTCACCATCGCGCTGAAAGTTGTGGCCTGGTGGGTGACCGGATCGGTCGGCCTACTGGCAGACGCGGCCGAGTCCGTCGTCAACCTGGTGGCCGCGGTCGTCGCGCTCATCGCCATCACCGTGGCCGAACGGCCGGCCGACGACGACCACCAGTACGGACACTCCAAGGCCGAGTACTTCTCCGCCGTGGTCGAGGGCGCCATGATCTTCGTGGCCGCGGCGTTCATTCTCTATACGGGTGTCGAGCGCATGATCAACCCCGTTGATCTCGGTCCGCTCGGCATCGGCCTGGCGATCTCCGTGGTGGCCGCGGTGGTCAACGGCGTGGTGGGGACGCTGCTGGTGCGGGCCGGGGCCCGGCACCGGTCGCCGACTCTGAAGGCGGATGGAAAACACCTGCTCACGGACGTCGTCACCTCGGTCGGGGTGGTGATCGGCGTGGCGCTGGTCTGGATCACGGGCTGGGAGATCCTCGACCCGATCGTGGCGGTGGCGGTGGGCCTGAACATCCTGTTCATCGGCTACAAGTTGGTCCACGAATCGGGGATGGGGCTCATGGACGCGACGCTGCCCGAGGAGGACAACCGGGCGATCGAGGCCGTCCTGGACAGGCACCGGCAGCCGGGCAGCGTCGACTTCCACGAGCTGCGGACGCGGGAGTCCGGCAAGTGGCGGTTCGTCGAGTTCCACGCGCTCGTCCCCGGGGACTGGAGCGTGGACCGCGGACACGACCTGGTCGAGACGGTCGAGCAGGAGAT
Organism: Rhodococcus sp. IEGM 1408; assembly: GCF_033142235.1. Classification (NCBI taxonomy): domain Bacteria; kingdom Bacillati; phylum Actinomycetota; class Actinomycetes; order Mycobacteriales; family Nocardiaceae; genus Rhodococcus; species Rhodococcus sp. IEGM 1408. The sequence continues at coordinate 149,124 of NZ_JAWLRW010000001.1, read as the reverse complement.
CCACGCCGCGCTGCCGCACTCGCACATCACCACCCATCTCGAGCCGATCGAGGATGAGCGCGCCTACAACGACGTGCACCTGTAACGACGTGCGCCTCAGGTCCCGGTCTGCGGCTCGCCCGACGACTGGGCGTCGCTCGCCGTGGCCGCATCGTCGATCAGCATGGCGATTCGGTTCATGCTGGTGAGGAGCGCCCCGTAGAGGGGCCACGAGTCCCGGGGCAGGTCCACGTCGTCGGACATGTCCCTGGCTAGTCGGACCAGCCGATCACGGATGGGTTCCACCTCCGCGGCGGGATCCGCGATCGCGTTCCCCGCGTCGCGGACGACGCCCGACCACCTCGTCCGGAAGCGTTCGTCCCACGGCCCCTCGGCGTAGGTGGCCTCGTTAAGTGTGCGGACCAGGTGGCGCAGGTGGGAGACCCCCTCGTCGACCCGGGGGAGGATGGCCTCGTAGCCGATCTCCGCGCCCGCCCGGGGCGTGCGGCCCGGCGCCCGGTGGGCACGGGTCAACCGGCGGGGATTGGACCGTCTGCTCTCCCGTGCGAAGCGCACGGTCCGCCACGCGGTGTCCACCTCCTCGCCCATCGATTCGATCTCGTCGCGCCACGCGTCGGCCGCATCGGTTTCCCATGATTCGGAGAACTCGTCAGCCACCCGGACCAGCATTTCCCCGACCCGGCGGTTGATGCTCTCCACGTGGCTCCTGGCCTGCTGGTCCCGGAGTGGCGGGATGATCAGCAGGTTGACCAGGACGCCGATCCCCACCCCGATCGCGACCTCGACGATGCGGTCCACCAGCAGCGGCTGTTGCTGTGAGAATCCGCTGCCCAGGACAAAGACGGCGGTGGTGGCGATCGCCACACCCTCGTCGCGGATCCAAGAGATGCGGGCCCCGGCCAACCCCACGAACATGGCCAACGCGAAGGTCCACACGTTGACGCCGAGGTAGACGCCGATGAGGAAGGACAGCCCCACCCCGATCGCGGACGCCACCGTCGTCTGCAGCCCACGCGACAGCGACCGGTGCACGGTGGCGTGCACGGTCAACAGTGCGGTCCAGGGAGCGAGGAACGGCAGGGGCGACTCGAGCACGTCGGCCGACAGCCACCATGCGACGGTCGCGGCGATGGTGCACTTGAGGATCTGCGTCAGATCCGTCGTCACCTCGGGTCGACCGATCAGCTCACGAAGCCCGGCCCGGCGACGTGTCTGGGTCACTTGTGTCCGGGCCATTCGTTTCTGGGCCATTCGCGCAGATTAGCCCGTCACCGTTCGTATCCTCACCAGCGTGGGCCATCCGATCATGTTCGACGCCGCCGACCCGCTCCTCGCGCGGCTGAGGGAGATCTGTCTGTCCTTCCCGGACGCGGCCGAGAAGATCTCACACGGCCGCCCCAACTGGTACACGACCAAGGTCTTCGCGATCTTCGGCGGTTCGGTCAAGGGCGACAACGACGACCCGACCCTCAGGCGCGCCCTGTTGTTCCTCCCGGATCCGGACGAGGTGCGGGCCCTCGAGCAGGACGGGCGGTTCCTCGTCCCCGCCTACCTGGGTGTGGCCGGGTGGCGGGCGCTGCCGCTGGACAGGGGGGAGCGGGACGCCGGCAGTTCGGACGGCGGAAAGACAGACGGTGGCGAGGTGGACTGGAACGAGGTGGCCGAGTTGGTCGAGTCCTCCTACCGTCAGCTCGCGGGGGTCCGCCGCGTCGCGCGGTTGGACGCCGAGCGGGGCGGCCGGCGCGGCTAGTCTGGGCTCATGCCGCTGCGCCGTCGTTCCGAAGCCGTCTCTCCGCGGGAGAAGTCGACCAGCGGGATGGACCTCGGAACCCGATCCCTCGTGCTGGGCGTGGGATCACTGGCGCTGTCGTGGGTGCCGCTGCTCAACATCGTCGCGTTCCTCGCCGCCCTCATGGCGGTGGCGTTCGGACTGCTCGCCCGCTGGCCCACCGGGTGGCTGACCAACGAGGAACCGAACCCGCGGCGCGCGCTGTGGGGCGTCGTCCTGGGAGCCGTCGCACTGGTGATCTTCATCGTGACCGCGGTGCGGTACTCGGCGATCTGACCCTCGGCGGCCGCGCCCGGCGGCGGCTGCGTACGGCGGCTGCTGCGACCCGCGTCGTCACCCCGCACTAGACACCACCCAGTCGATCGAAGTGCGCATCCGACGCGCGAACGTCCCGGGGTGGGTGGCGCACACCGCGTGTCCCGCGTCGATGGGGAAGACGGCGCTGTGGGGGAGGAGGTCGGCCATCTCGTCCTGCACGCGGCGCGGGAATGCCACGTCGCGCATGGTCTTGATCACGGCCACCGGTAGATCGAGCTCGGCCAGCCACGGGGTGGAGTTGAAGCGGGCTACCTCGGCGATCACGGTCCGGTGGGTGGCAAAGGAGACGCTGGACAGTTCGTGCAGAGCCCAGCGCTGCGCCGAGGCGAATTCTGCCGCGCCCCCGTCGTGCGTGATCACCCTGTTTCCGCCGACCCCGCGCCCGTCGACCCCGCTTCCCTCCAACTCACCTGCGACCTCCATCGGGACCGCGTTGAGGAAGGGGCTGGTCCGCAGGAACCACCCCATCGTCAGCTTCTCCATGGCGTTGCGCTGGGCGCCGGTGCCCGCGGCCGCCAGGACGAGTCCGCTGAACCTCGAGGGATCCCGCCGCGCGGCGAGTTGGCTGACGAGCGAGCCCATCGAATAACCGCCGAGGACGGGAGCCGGCAGTTCGAGATGGTCCACGACGCGGAGGACGTCGTCGGTGAGTGCCTGAAACGTGAAGTCGCCCTTGAATCCTCGGCCGTGCCAGCGTTGGTCGAACGCGATCAGCCGGTACTCCCCCCGGAGCCGTTGAAAGGTCTGGTACCAGTTCAGCATCCCGGTGGCCGCCATCCCATGGAGCAGGACGACCGGGGTGAGATGTTCCTCACCGGTGTCATAGAGCCTGGTCACGACGTCGTCGGCTAGTGTCACCATCTTCCCGGCGGGGAGCAGTGACATGTCGGGCGCCATCTTGGGCAACCGGGCGGCGGCGCGCGGAAGCCCACCCACCACTGCAAACGGGTTCCGGGGCATGAGTACCTCCTGGTGGCGCCTCCGGCGCCGGTTGTATGGACGATTGTCCTCCATCCGGGCGCGGCGCGTGGGATCACCCCGCCGAGACGAGTCCCTGCTCGACCAGGAAATCGCGCGCGACCAGCGCCGGGTCCTCGCCGTCGACGTCCACCCGCATGTTGAGCTCCACCATCACGTCGTTGGTGAGGACCTCCACGAGCGGGGACAGGACCTCCTCGAGCTCCGGGTGCGCGTCCAGGTAGGCGCCGCGAACCACGGTGGCGAGGTTGTAGACGGGGAAGAAGCGCTTGTCGTCCTTGAGGACCACCAGGTCCAGGCCTTTGACCCGGCCATCGGTGACGTACACCTCGCCGAACCGGCATTCCCGCCCGGTGGAGGTGGCCTGGTAGATGATGCCCGGCTGCATGATCGACACAGGCACCGCATCCGCGTCGAAGCCGTAGGCGTCGGCCAGGCCCGGCCAGCCGTCGCGGCGCACCGCGAACTCGGTCTCCATGCAGGTCACGGCGGATTGGGGGTCGGTCTGGACGAGCCGGGCGTAGTCGGAGAAGGTGCTCACCCCGGTCTCCTCGGCGGTCGCCCGGTTCAGGGCGAACGAGTAGGTGTTGTCGACGGTGGTGGGCCGCATCCACCGGATGTCGTGGGCCTCGAGATCGGCGTCGCGGACGGCCTCCCACTGCGCCTCGGGGTCGCGGATCGGCTCCTCATTGCCCAGGTAGCTCATCCAGGCGGTGCCCGTGTACTCCATGCCGATGTCCACCTGGCCGCTGATCAGGGCCTGGCGGAAGCTGTTGGACCCGGCCAGCGAGGACATGTCGGAGACCTCCATCCCGGCTGCGGCCAGCAGGAACTCGACCAGATAGCTGCTGATCACGCCCTCGGTGAAGTCCTTGCCGCCGACCGTCACCGCGACCCCCTCGAGGGCCGGGACGGTGCCGCTCGGTCCGGGGCCCACGCCCAGCGGCACGGATCCACCGTTGTTGAGCCCGCATCCGGTCGCGACGAGCAAGGTGGCCAGGAAGGTGGCCAGGCAGGTCGCGAGCAGCCGTCCGGCCCGGGTGCGTGTCCGCTTCATCGCAGCCTGCGTCATCTCAGCCTGTGTCATCGCAGTCCCTTCGGGTTGAACAGGACCTCGCCCACGCCACCGAGCCAGTCGACGAACAGCGCCAGACACACGGCCAGGACCGAACCCACCACGAGGGTGGTGTAGTCCTGGAGTCGGTATCCGGTGTCGATGAAGATCCCCAGACCGCCGGCGTCCACCAGGAAGCTCAAGGTGGCCGTGCCCACGGCCAACACCAGGGTGGTGCGCAGCCCGGCCAGGATGAACGGCACCGCCAGCGGCAGCTCGACGGAGCGCAGGACCCGCCTCGTCGTCATCCCCTGTCCCCTCGCCGCGTCGATCAGCGCCGGGTCCACGTTCCGGATCCCGACGATGGTGTTGCGCAGCACCGGCAGCAATGAGTACACCGCCACGGGCAGCACGCCGATCCAGAATCCGGTCCGGTTGGTGGCCAGGAACAGCAACACGATGAGGCCGATCGCCGGCGCCGCCTGACCGATGTTGGCCACGCCCACCACGACGGGGGCGAGGAAGCGCATACGGCCACGGGTGAGCAGGATCCCCAGCGGGACCGCCACGGCCACCACGATCGCCACCACGACCACGGTGATCTGGACGTGCTCGAGGGTCCGCTGCGTGATCGAGGCGGCGTTGAGCGAGGCCTTCTGGGTGTCGTCGAGGTCGCTGGAGAAGGCCCACCACAGCACGCCCACCGCGGCCACCGCGATGAGCAGCGGCTGCACGAACAGCCGGGCGGAATCCCCGCGGGCGGCCGCTCCGGTGGCACTCACGCGGGGCTCCCCGAGGGATCGGTGTCGGTGTCGGTGTCGGTGTAGCCGGGGACGTCGTTCGGACCGGGGGCGTCGTGATGGCTGTGGTGGATGCGGCGCAGCTCGCCCACCAGGTCGGAGATCCCGATCGTGCCCCGGTAGACCCCGTCACGGTCGACCACCACGGTGGTGGCGCTCGCCGTGGAGAGCAGCCCGTCGAGCGCCTCCTGGAGGGTGGAGTCCACGGTGACGGTGCCGACGACCGGCTGGCCACCCGAGCGCAGGTCCGGCACCTGATCCACCAGATCGCCGCGCATCCAGCGCAGCGGGCGGCCGGACTCGTCCAGGATCACGGCCCACTCGTCGTCGGATCGGCGCACCCGGGCGGCGAACTCGGCCGGGTTCTCGGACTCCCTCGCCGTCGTCGCCTGTCCCAGGTCCACGTCCCCCACGCGCCGGAGGGTCAGCGTCTTCAGCGCGGCGTCGTCCCCGATGAACTTCGCGACCGTGGAGTCGGCCGGGTTGGCCAGGATCGCCTCCGGGGAGTCGAACTGCAGGACCGACGACCCGGGGCCGAGCACGGCGATCTTGTCGCCGAGCTTGACCGCCTCGTTGAAGTCGTGGGTGACAAAGACGATGGTCTTGTGCAGCTCGTCCTGCAGGCGCACAAGCTCGTCCTGCAGCGAGGCCCGCGTGATGGGGTCCACCGCGCCGAACGGCTCGTCCATGAGCAGCACCGGCGGGTCCGCGGCCAGCGCCCGCGCCACCCCGACCCGCTGCTGCTGGCCGCCCGAGAGCTGGGCGGGGTAGCGGTCGCGGTAGTCGCCCGGGTCCAGGCCGACCAGCTCGAGCATCTGGTCCACGCGGTCCGAGATGCGCGACTTCTTCCACTTGAGCAGCCGGGGCACGGTGGCGACGTTCTGGGCGACGGTCATGTGCGGGAACAGGCCCGAGGCCTGGATGGCGTAGCCGATGCTGCGGCGCAGGGTGTCGGCGTCGAGCTTCCGGTTGTCCCGGCCGTCGATGGTGATGGTGCCGGAGGAGGGTTCGATCAGCCGGTTGATCATCCGCATGGTGGTGGTCTTGCCGCAGCCGGAGGGGCCCACGAAGACGGTGGTCCGCCCGGCGGGCAGCTCGAGGGAGACGCGGTCGACGGCCGGCCGCTCCTGACCGGGATAGACCTTGCTCACCTCGTCCAGGGTGATGGGCACTCCGGACAGGGCTCCGTCGGCGTTCGTCGCGCCGTGGCGACCGGTCCGGTCGGAGTGGGTGGTCACTGGTCGTGAAGTCACTGGTTTCCCCTGATGGTCAGGCGCCCGAGCAGGACGAGGAGCGCGTCGAGGACGAGCGCGAGGACGACGATGAGGACGGTGGCAGTGAGCGCCATCGGCAGCGCGGTGGGCGTGCCCACCCGGGACAGGGCCGCAAAGATGAGGTTGCCGAGTCCCGGGCCCTTGGCGTAGGCGGCAATAGCGAGGATGCCCATGGACATCTGCGTGGAGATGCGGATCCCGGCGAGGATCGACGGCCAGGCCAGCGGGATCTCGACCTTGCTCAGGACCCCGATCCGGCTCATCCCGACCCCGCGCGCGGCGTCGACGGTGGCCGCGGGGACCGCGTCGAGTCCGACGATGGTGTTGCGCAGGATCGGCAACACCGCGTAGATGACCAGCGCGGTCATGGTGGGCAGCACGCCCAACCCCAGGATCGGGATGAGCAGCCCGAGGAGCGCGAACGACGGGACCGTCAGCGCGGTGGCTGCGAGGCCGGTGGCCAGGGCGGACCCGGACTTGCTGCGGTACACCGCCACGCCGACCGCCACCGACAACAGCGTGGCCAGCAGCACCGCCTGCACGGTGGCGCTGACGTGCTGCCAGGAGTCCGTCGCGAGTTGGAGCCGGCGGGTGGAGAGGAAGTCCATGAAGGCGGTCATCGCATCTCGGCTCCGTCCGTGGGTGGGGTCGGTGAAGGTGCTCCGCTCACGCTATCCCCGGCCGAGCCGGTAGACGAGCAGGTTACGGGGGATGTCGGGGCATGACGTCCGGGCAGGGTGGCGGAACGGGATGTGGCGTGCGCGCCCGGGCCGTGATGCACCATGGGGGCATGACGCCTAGGCCCGCCCGTCCCCTGGACCACGATCTGATCGAGCACCTCGACGAGTTGCTCGCCGCCAGCGGCCGCATCGCCCGACGGCATTTCCACGGCGAGCTCGAGGCGTTGCACGCGGAGAACAAGATCGCTGGTGGCAGTGGCGCCGGCGGGAGTGGCGGCCGGGGCTACGACCCGGTGACCGAGGCCGACCGCGCCATCGAGGCGCTGCTGCGGGCGGGGATCTCGTCCATGGCGCCCGGCGACCGGGTGGTGGGGGAGGAGCACGGCGAATCCGGGCCCGCCGACGCCCCCCGCACCTGGTATCTCGACCCGATCGACGGCACCAAGGCCTTCCTCACGGGCATGTCCGGCTGGGGCACGCTCGTCGGCGTGGTGGAGGACGGGCGCGCGGTGGCCGGCTGGATGGACCAGCCGGTGCTCGGCGAGACCTTCAGCGCGGTCCACGGCCGCGCGACAGTGCGGCGCCGTTCCGACGGCCCGGAGGCCTTTGACCTCCACACCTCGACGTGTACGGAGCTGTCCGAGGCGATCATGTACACCACCCATCCGTCGATGTTCGGCGACGACGGCGAGGTGCGCCGCCGCTACGACGACCTCGGGCGCCGGGTACGCCTGCAGCGCTTCGGCGGGGACTGCTACGCCTACTGCATGCTGGCCGCGGGCCGGGTGGACCTGGTTGTGGAGTCCGACCTGAACTCCTACGACATCGTGGCGCTCATCCCGATCATTGAGGCCGCCGGCGGCGTGATCACCGGCCCGGACGGCGAGCAGCCGCTGGACGGCGGCATCGTGGTGGCCGCGGCGACTCCGGCGCTGGCCGAGCAGGCGTGGGCGGTGCTGCGGCCGTAGGGCTGAGTAGTTGGTCGACCCTCCCGCTGCCACCGGTCACCTGGCGGACACGCCTCCCAAGTTGGGGGACAGAATTCGCGATATTCCGCGCGAGAACCTGCAAGATGCCCGCCGAACGGAATGCGGTGTCCGCCAACCGGGAGGGGTCTTCCACGACACATGCGCCGGCGACCTGATCGGATGCAAACCCGCGTCCGGGGGGCTACAACCGATTCATGGAGCGGCGATCCCGGGGTGAGGCATCCTCCGACAACACCAACACCGGTGAGACCCCTGACAACACCAACTCCGGCAAGAACACGCTCGGGACCATCACCAAGAAGCTCCCCCGCCGATGACCGCGCAGCATCCGCAGGAGCACGACCCGGCGCGGGACCCGGCGGCTCGGGACGACAGGCGTGACCGGCAGTGACCGAGCCCCTGTTCGGGATCGACCGCCCGCCGACGATCCTCGCCCCCGGCGCCGTGCACGTGCCGGGGTGGATGGACCGCGCGCAGCAGGAGTACCTGCTGCGGGCCTGCGTGGACTGGGCCGCCGTGCGCGAACCGCGCTCGATCGTGCTGCCCGGCGGGGGGCGGATGTCGGTGCGGACGCTCAGCCTGGGTCGGTTCTGGAAGCCGTACGAGTACGACGACGACGAGGTGGTCCCACCGCTACCGGACTGGCTGGTCCGGGCGGCGCGGGCCGGGCTCGAGGCCGCGGCGGCGGTCGATCCGCTGGTCAGCGCCGATCGCACCAGCACTGATCACAGCAGTGCCGATCACACCAGCGCTGATCACACCAGCGCCGACTACACCCCTGATGCCGCGCTCGTGAACCTCTACGGCCACGGCGCCACGATGGGCCTGCACCAGGACCGCGACGAGGCCGTCTCCGCGCCGGTCGTCTCGCTGAGCCTGGGAGATGCCTGCACCTTCCGCTTCGGTACCCCCGAACACCGCGGCCGCCCGTACACCGACGTGCGCCTCGAGTCGGGCGACCTGGTGGTCTTTGGCGGCCCGTCGCGGATGGCGTTCCACGGGGTGCCCAAGGTCTTCGACGGGTCTGCCCCCGATTGGTGCGCGGACGTGGTCGGCGGCCCGCCCGGCCGGGTCAACCTCACGCTGCGTGTGACCCGCCCGCCTACCCACCCGCCTACGCTGGGCGGATGACTTCAGGGCAGAACCCGTCCGCCGGCACGAGCCGGACAATTTTGTTGGTGGCTCTCGTCGCCCTTCTCGCGGTGGTCGCCGCGGTCGTGACGGTGCTCGTCTCCTCGGCGACGTACAGCCCCGGTGTCCGCACCCTGTCCCCTAAGACCCAGGTGGCGGCTGGTACCGATCTCGTCGATCCCTACGCCGGACTGGTCGTCCGCGTCCCCGAGGGATGGCGGGCCGAGTCGGGTGATCTGGTGTTCGGCACCACCGTGCTGACCCCCGTGGAGGCAGTGGAGGAAGCGGAGGCCGAGGAGGCGGCGGCTGACCGTTCGGACGGTGTCGTGCTGGTGGGCCAACTCACGGACGAGCTGTTCGATCTGCGCAACCCGGACAACCAGCAGGCGGCGTTCGCGTTGGCAAGCGGGATGGGACAGATCCTCCTCCCTGTTCCGGGGCGGCCGTCCGATGAGTCGATGGAGCCGATCTCCACCCGCGTGGGCGACGGCTGGGCCGTGTCGTTCCGGGTGCTCCCCGCGGTCCAGCAGGGCCTCATCGGCCCGGAGGGTGCGCTGGTGTACTCCGCGGTCGTAGGTGAGGGCGCGCAACGCTACTGGCTCACCTACATCGGACTCCCGGGCGACGGCACCGTCTCCTCGCCCCACGCCGATTGGGCGGACGAGATCGTCGAACGACTGCGCCCCGCCGAGGCGTCATACGCACCGCTCGGGCCGGGCGAGGAGCCGGTGTAGGCCAACCGGAACCGGGGGCGCGCGCCGATCAGGGCCGCATCCGCCGGAATGACACCACGTGCCGACCTCCGGCCACTCCCTCGCGGGGCGCGCACACCATCTCGACCTGCTTGCGGGCCTGCTCGCGCACGGGGGTCCCGGGGTCGAGGACCGAGAGGTACTCCTTGTGCTCGGCCAGCGCGTCGACCGCCGGCTCGACAAAGCCCTCGACGTCCACGACGTGGGTGGGCTCGACGGCGGACTCGAACCACAACTGCGGACGCCCCTCGGCCGCGTCCACGCCGACCGCGGCCACCAGGTCGTCGTAGGCCGCGCCCACGGCCGCGCCGAACTCCATGTGGTCGCTCTGGTTGGGGGCGCCGGGAGCCCACTCGGGGCCCGAGTAGAGCGAGATCACGACGTCCGGGCGGTGGCGGCGGATCGAATCGGCGATCGCGTCGCGCAGCTCCGCGTTGTTGACGATCCGGCTGTCCGGGAAGCCGAGGAACTCCACCTCGTCCACGCCGACGATCGCCGACGACCGGCGCTGCTCCTCCTCGCGCACCGGCCCCGCGAGCGCCGGGGGCATCCCCTCGATCCCTGCCTCACCACTGGAGGCCAGGACGTAGACGACGTGCCGACCCTCCGCGGTCCAGCGGGCCACGGCCGCGGACATGCCGTACTCGGGGTCGTCGGGATGGGCGACCAGGACGAGGCAGCGGGTCCAGTCGGTGGGGAACCACTCGGGCTGGGTGGTGGGCTCGGGCTGCGTAGTGGGCTCGGGCCGCGCGGCGCTCTGGTCTGCGTTCTCGGGCTGATCCACGGAATCCGTCATGTCTCGAGTATGGCCCCGGCCGCCACCGCTCGCTGGCTGTCCGGCGCTCCGGCCGACGTAGGCTGGTGCGACATCTCGTCGTCGTCGTCCCCTCCTGGAGGCCCCCGTTGTCCGCACTCTTCCCTGACTACCGCCCCTCCTGGGAGACCGACGACCACCGGTTGCTCCGCGAGCACGCCCGCGCGTTCTTCGCCAAGGAGATGACACCCAATCAGGAGAAGTGGTCCCAGCAGAAGTTCGTGGACCGCGAGACCTGGGTGCGCACCGGCGAGGCCGGGCTGATCTGCCTGGACGTGCCGGAGGAGTTCGGCGGCCAGGGTGGCGACCCGGCCATGGAATACCTGGTCACCGAGGAGCTCGTCTACTCCGGGGACACCGCCTTCGGCATGGGCGTCGGCTCCACCATCACCCCGCACTATGTGGCCAACTACGCCACCGACGAGCAGAAGCGCGCCTGGCTGCCCAAGATCTGCTCGGGCGAGTGGATCGCCGCGATCGCCATGACCGAGCCCGGCGCCGGCTCCGACCTGCAGGGTGTGCGCACCACCGCGCGCCGCGACGGCGACCACTACGTCCTCAACGGTTCCAAGACCTTCATCTCCAACGGCGGCTCGGCCGACTTCGTGGTGGTGGCGGCCAAGACCGACCTCGACGCCGGCCACAAGGGCATGGCGCTGTTCGCCGTGGAGGCCTCGACCCCCGGCTTCGAGCGCGGCCGGGTGCTGGAGAAGATGGGCCGCCACGGCGCCGACACCGCCGAGCTGTTCTTCAACGACATGCGCGTCCCCGCCGCCAACCTCCTGGGCGGCGAGGAGGGTCAGGGCTTCTACCAGCTCATGAACCAGCTCCCGCGCGAGCGCCTGGCGATCGCCGTGGACGCCCTCGCGATGGCCGAGGCCGCCGTGGTGGAGACCCTCGCCTACGTCCGCGAGCGGCAGGCCTTTGGCAAGCCGATCCTGGACTTCCAGAACACCCGCTTCGAGCTGGCGCACAGCAAGACCCAGGTCATGGCCACCCGCACGTTCATCGACCACTGCATCGCCCGCGAGATCGCCGGCGAGCTCGACGCCGTCACCGCGTCGATGGCCAAGCTGCAGGCCACCGACATGCTCGACGACGTGGTGGACCGCTGCCTGCAGCTCTTCGGTGGCTACGGCTACATGATGGAGTACCCCATCGCGCAGAAGTTCGCCGCCGCCCGCGTCATGCGGATCTACGGCGGCACCAACGAGATCATGAAGGAGGTCATCGGCCGGGCGCTGTGACGCCGGATCCGCGCCCGCCGACGCGATAAACCCTGCGGTGCGGGAGGCCATGGCGGAGGAGGGCGCCGGGCAGGGCGTCGAGTCGGTCAGGCCGATCCTCGACGAGATCAGGCGCCGCGTGCTGGGACTGCTCGAGGAGCTAGGGGTGCAGCCGGTCTAGCGTCCGCGCAACAGGTCGGTGAGCTGGCGGACGGTCGGCACCTTCCCGCCGAGGACCAGTTCGTCGTCCACCACCAACCCCGGCGTCCGCATGAGCCCGTAACCGGCGATCTCGCCGACGTCGGTGACCTCGATTATCTCGGCGTCCTCGCCGAGTCCGGCCAGCGCCTCCCGGGTGCGGGTGACGAGGGTGTGGCAGTTGCGGCAACCGGGGCCGAGCACCTTGACGATCATGGTTCCTCCAATTGGGTGGTTTCAGGTGTGTGGGTGGGTCCGGCGTGTGGGTGGTTCAGGCGACGAGGTTGAACAGCAGGCCGATCGCGAGGATGCCCACGGTCACGACGCCGAAGAACAGCGCGAGCAGCGGCGGCTTCATCGCCCGCCTGAGCATGATCGCCTGGGGTATGGACAGTGCGATCGAACTCATGATGAACGCCATGACGGTCCCCAGGCTCATGCCCTTGGCCCACAGCGCCTCGGCGATCGGCACGACCCCGGCGCCGTTGACGTAGAGCGGCACCCCGGCGAGGGTGGCCACGACCACGGCCAGCGGATTGTCCGGGCCAGCCCAGCGGAGGAAGAAGTCCGCCGGGACCCAGCCGTGGATCGCGGCCCCGATTCCGACACCCACCACCACCCAGATCCAGACGCCCCGGAAGATGTCCCGGGATTCGCCGAGGGCGGCGTCGACCCGCTCGCGGAGGGTGGGCACGTGGCCGTCCGCGCGGAGTGCGGCCACCCGGGTGGTGAAGACGACGTCGTCGACCCACTTCTCCAGCCGGAACCGGGACAGCACCCATCCTGCGATGAAGGCGATGGCGGCGCCGCTGAGAACGTAGGCGGCGGCGATGTGCCAGCCGAACAGATCGCCGATCATGATGGCCGCGATCTCGCTGATGAGCGGCGAGGCGATGAGGAAGGTTAGGGTCACCGACAGTGGGATGCCGGCGGCGACGAAACCGATGAACAGCGGGATCGAGCTGCACGAGCAGAACGGGGTCACCACGCCCAGCACGATCGCGAGAGCGAGGCCGACGAACAGCCCCCGTCCCGCGAGCCAATCCCGGGCGCGGTCGAGATCGAGGCTCGCGCGCAGCATGCCCACCAGGAACATCAGGCCCAGGAGCAGGAGGAAGATCTTGACGGTGTCGTAGAGGAAGAATTGCACGGCCCCGACCGCCCGGTCGCCCAGGTCCAGACCGAGCCAGCCGACGGCGGCGTCCCAGAACCATTCGTTGGCGATCCACAGTGCGACCCAGGCCGCCGCGGCGAGCGCGAGCAGCCCCACGAGTCGACGATGGTCGCGGTCGCCGGCATCGGTGTCGGAACCGGGCGAGCCGGTTGCGGGAGCGGACGGGGTGCTCATGCCTCGCCTGTAGAATTAGCATCGACGAGTGTCTATAGGATCTGCTCAGAGGGTATCGAAAGGGGGTGCTGTGGTGGGAGAGGTGGTGTTCAGGGACGTCGTGGTGATCGGCGGCGGCCAGTCGGGACTGGCCGCTGGCTTCTACCTGGCGCGCGCCGGCGCGGACTTCGAGATCCTCGACGCCTCGACCGGTCCCGGCGGCGCCTGGCCGCACACCTGGCCGTCGCTCCGGCTGTTCTCACCAGCCGAGTTCTCCTCGCTGCCGGGCCGCCGCATGCCCCGGGCGGACGGCGGCAACCCCGACGCCCAGCACGTCGTGGAGTATCTGCGGAGCTACGAGGAGCACTACGGCCTCCCGGTCCGGCGCGGGGTCCGCATCACCAGCGTCGACAGGGTTGAGGGCGGAGTTGAGGGCGGAGTTGAGGGCGGGGCCTTCCTCGTGCGCTCCGCGGACGGGCGCAGGTGGCGCTGCCGGGTGGTGATCAGCGCGACCGGTACGTGGTCCCGGCCGTTCGTCCCCTTCTATCCGGGTGCTGCAGGGTTCCGGGGCGAGCAGCTCCACAGCGCCGCCTACCGGGGCCCCGGGTCCTTCGCCGGCCGCCGGGTCGTGGTGGTGGGCGGGGCCAACTCGGGTGCCCAGATCGCCGCCGAGCTCGCCGGGCGGTTGAACACCGATGGCGGCGACCTGCTCTGGTGTACCTCCGGTCCGCCGAGGTATCTGCCCGATGACGTCGACGGCCGCGAGCTGTTCCGGGTCGCCAGCGCCGCGGTACGTGGCGGGGGTGGACGCGGTGTGGCCGCGCTCGGCGACATCGTCGTCGTCCCCCCGGTCCTGGCGGCACGCGAGGCGGGCCTACTGGAAGCGACGCCGATGTTCGACCGGTTCGGAGCCGACGGGGTGAGCTGGGACGACGGCCGGCACGAGCGGGTCGACGCGGTGATCTGGTGCACCGGGTTCCGGCCGGCGCTCGGGCACCTGGCCGGGCTCCACCTCTCCCGCGCGAACGGTCGGGTCGTGGCGGACGGGCCCAGAGTCCCCGGCGTACCCGGGCTCTACCTGCTCGGATACGGGGACTGGTGCGGTGCGGCGTCGGCGACCCTCGTCGGTGTCGGGCAGTGGGCGAAGGCGGCTGTGGCCGGCGCGATCGGCGGGAGCGGAGTTGTGCGCGGCTGAAATCGGTCCGTGACGGACCAACGGGCTACGGTGTCTCCGCGCGCCTCCGCCCGAGCGGGGCCCTGATCCCGACAGCGAGTAGACCATGGCAGCCGAGTTCCCGACCGGAGTGGTGGCGTCCTTCCGCGCCGCGTTCTCGTCCCCGGCCCGGCTGCGCACCGAGGTCCTGGCGGGCCTGGTGGTGGCGCTGGCGCTCATCCCGGAGGCGCTCTCGTTCTCTATCCTGGCGGGCGTTGACCCGCGCGTCGGGCTATTCGCGGCCGTCACCATGGCCGTGACCATCGCCTTCACCGGGGGCCGCCCCGCGATGATCTCCGCCGCGACTGGTGCAGTCGCACTGGTGATTGCCCCGGTCATGGCCAGCCACGGACTCGACTACCTCATCGCCACCGTCCTGCTCGCGGGCGTGCTGCAGATCCTGCTGAGCGTGGCCGGGGTGGCCAGGCTGATGCGGTTCATTCCCCGCTCGGTGATGATCGGCTTCGTCAACTCCCTGGCGATCCTGGTCTTTCTGGCCCAGATCCCGCACCTGGTGGGCGTGCCGTGGCTGGTCTATCCGCTGGTGGCGGCAGGGATCGCCATCATGGTCGGGTTCCCGCGTCTGACCACCGTGCTCCCGGCACCGCTCGTCGCGATCGTCGCGATCACCGTGGTCGTGCTCGCAGTCGGTTGGTCCGTGCCCGACGTGGCGGGACAGGGCGAGCTGCCGACCACGTTGCCGTCGTTGCTCTTCCCTGACGTGCCCCTCACGCTGGACACCCTCCGCATCATCGCGCCGTTCGCACTGGCGATGGCGCTGGTCGGGCTCATGGAGTCGTTGATGACGGCGAAGCTGGTCGACGACATCACCGAGACCCACTCCGACAAGACCCGCGAGGGCTGGGGTCAGGGCGTGGCCAACCTCGTGACCGGCTTCTTCGGCGGGATGGGCGGCTGCGCGATGATCGGGCAGACGATGATGAACGTCAAGGAGTCGGGCGCCCGCACGCGGCTGTCCACACTCCTCGCCGGCGTGTTCCTGCTGGTCCTCGTCGTCGTCCTGGGTGACATCGTGGGCCTCATCCCCATGGCCGCGCTGGTCGCGGTGATGGTCATGGTGTCGGTCGGCACGCTGGACTGGCACTCGATCCACCCGCGCACCCTGCGCCTGATGCCGCTGTCGGAGACGCTGGTCATGCTGGTCACCGTCGTGGCGACGGTATGGACCAGCAACCTGGCGATCGGCGTCATCCTGGGCGTACTCACCGCGATGGTGATGTTCGCCCGACGCGTCGCGCGGATGACGACGGTGGAGAAGGTCGCCGAGCTCGACACCGACGACGACGGCGAGGTGGACACCCGCACCTACCGTGTCACCGGCGAACTGTTCTGGGCGTCGAGCAACGATCTGGTCTACCAGTTCGACTACGCGGGCGACCCGGAGCACGTCGTGCTGGACCTCACCGACGCCGACATCTGGGATGCCTCCACCGTCGCGACCCTCGACGCCGTCCAGCAGAAGTATGCGGCCAAGGGCAAGACGCTGACGGTGATCGGCCTCGACGGCGCGAGCCAGGAGCGCCTGGACAAGCTGTCGGGGAAGTTGGGAACGGGGTTCTGACGGCGCGTCAGTCGCGGATGAGGCCGCGGACGTCCACGATGTCGCGGATCTGGGCAAAGGCCTCCGGCACAATGCTGTAGTGCGCCATCCGGCCGCGCTGCTCGCGGACGACGAGCCCGGCTTCGACCAACTTCTTCATGTGGTGGCTGACAGTCGGCTGGGTGATGCCGAGTGGCTCGGTCAGGGTGCAGACGCAGACGTTGTCGCAGTCCGCCGCCGCGATGTGAGAGAGCAGGCGCAGGCGCATCGGGTCGGCCAGTGCCTTGAACCGGGCGGCTGCAGCCTCCGCCTCCGCTTGATCGAGAGGCCCGTTCGAGCCGGCAATGCAGCAGGGTTCGGCGGGCTCGATCAAGGTCATGAGACCAGGCTACTCGGACGTCTCAGCGAGAGGGGACGGCCGCGGATTGACCCTTGTATGTTCGAATGTGTATGCGTATCATAGAACACAGGTTCGATACGGTTTGGATGCGGTGCAACACCGGGGGGTGGGGGCATGAGCGATACGGCAGGCGGTGGCGGGCGGGCGATGGGTAGTCCGAGGCCGACGTGTCCCGAGGTGACTCCGGAGCGAGTGGGTGGTCCTGAGCCGACCAATGGACACATTGACGATTGTCGATGCATTCAATAGGGTCGTGTTCCATGAGCACACAGGCCTCGGCCCCCGCAGGACCCACTGCGACCGCTGACTCCGGCACACCCGTCGCCGCAAAGATGTCCTTCCTCGACCGGTACCTCGCCGTCTGGATCCTCGTGGCGATGGCGGTCGGACTGCTGCTGGGGCGCTTCGTCCCCGGCATCGCCGACGCCCTCGACACCGTGAAGGTGGTTGACGTCTCTCTGCCCATCGCGTTCGGCCTGCTCGTCATGATGTACCCGGTCCTCGCGAAGGTCCGCTACAACGAGACCCACCGCGTCACCCGCGACCGCAAGCTCCTCGGGCTATCCCTCGTTCTCAACTGGATCGTCGGGCCCGCGCTGATGTTCACGCTGGCGTGGCTCATGCTCCCGGACCTCCCCGAGTACCGCACCGGCCTCATCGTGGTGGGCTTGGCCCGCTGTATCGCCATGGTCTTCGTCTGGAACGACCTCGCGTGCGGGGATCGGGAGGTCGCGGCGGTACTCGTGGCGATCAACTCGGTGTTCCAGGTCATCGCGTTCGCCGGCCTCGGCTGGTTCTACCTCCAGGTCCTGCCCGGTTGGTTGGGTCTCGAGACCACGAGCGCGGACTTCTCGGTATGGGCCATCGTGCTGAGCGTGCTGGTGTTTCTCGGGATCCCCCTGCTGGCGGGCTTCCTCACCCGGCACTTCGGCGAGAAGGCCAAGGGGCGCGATTGGTACGAGGAGACCTTCCTGCCCAGGATCGGTCCGTGGGCCCTCTACGGTCTGTTGTTCACCATCGTCGTCCTTTTCGCGTTCCAGGGTGACGCCATCATCGAGCGACCTCTCGACGTGGCCCGCATCGCGCTGCCTCTGCTCGCCTACTTCGTCCTGATGTTCGGCGGGAGCCTGCTCGCCGCACGGGCGACCGGCCTGAACTACGCCAAGTCCACGGCGGTCGCGTTCACCGCCGCGGGCAACAACTTCGAGCTCGCCATCGCGGTGAGTATCGGAACCTGGGGAGTGGCGTCCGGTCAAGCACTGGCGGGGGTCGTCGGGCCGCTCATCGAGGTCCCCGTGCTGATCGCCCTGGTGTACGTGAGTCTGTTTGCGGGTAAGCGCCTGTTCAAGGGGGACCCCACGGTTCCCAACGCGATCCGCGAGGACGTCGCTGCCGCCAGTCGCGCAACGGGAGAGGGCCACCGATGACCCCCGCCGCTCAGGCCTCCCGGCCCACTGTCCTGTTTGTCTGCAAGTCCAATCGCGGCAAGTCCCAGATGGCGGAGGCGCTGCTGCGCCACCTCGCCGGGGATGCGGTGGAGGTCTTCTCCGCCGGCACGCAGCCGGCGTTCGGGAAGGGGCCCAACGACGAGTCGGTGGCCGCGCTCGCCGAGATCGGCGCCGACATGTCCGGCGGTACCGCCGCGGCGGTGGACGACGACGTGCTGCGACGGGCAGATCGTGTCGTCGTCCTGGGCACGGCAGCGCAGCTCGAGCCCGTTCCCGGGATGCGTGCGCCCATCGAGGTGTGGGAGACCGACGAGCCGAGCGAGCGGGGGATCGACGGAGCCGCGCGGATGGCACTCATCCGCGACGACATCGCCACCCGCGTTCGGGATTTGTGGGTCGCGCTGTCCGCCGCACCGGGCGACCCAGCTCAGTAACCGGTGTAGCGCTCCGGCTCATCCCCGAAGGTGAAGCCGCGGCCCGAGGTCTGCTCTGGGGTGATCTCGACGAAGTTGTACTTGAGCGTGGGAATCCACGGCTTGAGGTCGAGCTCCTCCGCGGCGTTGATCTCCGAGAAGGAATCGAGGCGTCGGGCGGTCCCGCGCACGACGATCGACCAGGCCGAGTCGTCCTCGATGTGATCCACCTGGAACAGCACGTCCGGCTGAATGGTGATGTCGGCCAGCTTGGTGCCCTCGGCTGTACGGAAGTACAGCTTGCCCTCGGGAGAGAGCGCGTAATTGACGGGGAAGATCTCCGCAAGTCCCTGGGAGACGGTGACCAGGCGGCCGAGCGACTCGGTCGCGAGCAGCTCCAGGGAACGGGATTCGTCGAAATCGATGATCGGGTTGTCGTCCATGTACAGATCCTGCCACTCGGACTCCTCGCGCGGGTGACGGTCGAGTTACGTCGTGGCGGCACGTGGTGACGGACCTCACTCCAGCGCGTCCACCAGCGGACTCATCGGGTTTTAAGGTAACGATCTGACCATGGGAGATGCAGCAACTGCTCGTCCTCACTACGGTGGGAACTGACTATGAACCCAGGAGAACGAGAAGCACCCCGTAACCCTGATTCGTCCGACGCGGTTTTTCGTCCGCCCACCGCGGCTGACGGAAATCGCATGTGGGAGATCGCCCGCGATAGCGGAGTCCTGGATCTCAACTCCTCATACGCCTACGTGTTGTGGGGAGCGGAGTTCTCGGAGAGCTCGGTCGTCGTGGAGACCGAGGGCCGCGTCGTCGGCTTCGTCACCGGATTCCTCCGCCCCTCCGAGCCGGACACGATCTTCGTGTGGCAGGTGGGCGTGGACGCGGATCAGCGCGGAAAGGGTCTTGCCGCGCGATTGCTCCACCACCTCATGGACAGGCTCGCCGAGCGCGGGGTGGTCCGCCTGCGCACCACCATCAGCCCGGACAACGAGGCCTCCCAGCGCACGTTCGGTGCCGTCGCACGCGATCGGGGGATGACGTTGACGAGTGAGGACTACCTCGGTTCCGAATTGCTCGGTGAAGGGCACGAACCCGAAGACCTCTACACCATTTCCTGAGGGCACCCGGGCCGCAGGGCCCGCCCTGACGCACCATAATTGTTCATTGGAGTGATCACGACCATGACCGAAACCACCAACGATCCCAACCTGGACACCTCGATCTTCACTGATCGCGAGTCCGAGGTCCGCAGCTACTCCCGCAACTGGCCGGTGGTCTTCGACACCGCCAAGGGAGCGAAGCTGACGACCGTAGACGGTGACGAGTACCTCGACTTCTTCGGTGGCGCGGGTGCCCTCAACTACGGCCACAACGACGACGACATGAAGGCCGCGCTGCTCGAATACATCGAGCGAGACGGCATCACCCACTCGCTCGACAAGTACACCGTTGCCAAGCGGGCGTTCCTGCAGACGTTCACGACGAACATCCTCGAGCCGCGCGGGCTGGACTACAAGGTCATGTTCCCCGGCCCGACCGGGACCAACGCGGTGGAAGCGGCGCTCAAGCTCGCGCGCAAGGTCACCGGACGCGAAGCCATCGTCAACTTCACCAACTCCTTCCACGGCATGACCCTCGGGTCGCTGTCGGTGACCGGTAACTCGATGAAGCGCGCCGGCGCAGGCATCCCCCTTGTGCACGCCACACCGATGCCCTACGACAACTACTTCGGCGGGGTGACCGAGGACTTCCAGTGGATGGAGCGCGTGCTCGGCGACTCCGGATCCGGGATGAACCGTCCCGCCGCCGTGATCGTCGAGTGCGTCCAGGGCGAAGGCGGAATCAACGCCGCGCGCGCCGAATGGCTCAAGGCTCTCGAAGACCTGTGCAGGCGCCATGAGATCCTGCTCATCGTCGACGACGTGCAGATGGGCTGCGGCCGGACCGGCGAGTTCTTCTCGTTCGAGGTCGCCGGCATCAAGCCCGACATCGTCACGCTGTCCAAGTCCATTGGCGGCTACGGCCTGCCGTTGGCGATCACCTTGTTCAACCGCGAGCTCGACGAGTGGACCCCGGGCGAGCACAACGGCACATTCCGCGGGAACAACATGGCCTTCGTCACCGCCGAGGTCGCACTGCGCAAGTTCTGGTCGGACGACACCCTCCAGAACCGCACCCTGGAGAACGGCCGCATCCTGCGCGAGCGCTTCTCGCCGCTGGTCTACAAGTACCAGGACAAGCTCGAGCTGCGTGGCCGCGGAATGGCCTTCGGCATCGCCTTCACGGAGAAGCCGGAGCTCGCCCAGCAGGTCATGGCCCGCTGCTTCGATCACAGGATGTTGGTGGAGACCGCCGGACCGAGCGACGAGGTCGTCAAGTTCCTCGCCCCGCTGACTCTCACCGACGACGAGCGCGATCGCGGCATCGAGATCTGTTACGAGGCCGTCGACCACGTCCTGGCCGCCCAGTACGCCTGAGAACCACCACGCCTGAGAACCAGTACGCCTGAGAACCGAATCAACGAGGGAGAACTGCATGATCGTCCGTTCCACCGCAGAGATCACCGGCACTGACCGCGACATCAAGGGCAACAACGGTAACTGGGTGTCCAAGCGCATCGTCCTGGCCGACGACCGCGTCGGATTCTCGTTCCACGAGACCACCATCGCCGCTGGCACGACCAACGACTTCCACTACGCCAACCACGTGGAGGCCGTGTGGCTGACCCGTGGCAAGGGAACGCTCCGCGACCTCACCAACGGCGTCGACTACCCGCTCGAAGCCGGCTCCATGTACCTGCTCAACGGTCACGAGAAGCACCAGGTGATCGTCGAGGAGGAGATGAGCATGCTGTGCGTCTTCAACCCGCCGGTCGTCGGCGAGGAGAACCACGACGAGGACGGCATCTACCCGCTCCTGCGGCTGCAGGACGACGGCACGGTCGTCCGCGAGAAGTAGACCGAAGAAAGTAGACCGCTGGCCTAAGCACCCACGCGGTACCTACGCGGCACCCACGCCCTCCCCGGTCGAGTTCGCTCACGCTGAGCGAATTCGACCGGGGAGTCGCGCGTTGTGGGGCAGGATCACTACCCATGCCCTCGCCCGACCACCGTCCCGTCGCCATCATCGGGGCCGGGCCGTCCGGCCTGGCCGCCGCTCGCAATCTCGACCGCCGCGGCATCGCCTGGGTGGGCTTCGACCTCGCCCACGACGTGGGTGGATTGTGGAACATCAATTCCCCGCGCAGCACGGTCTACTCCTCGGCCCACCTCATCTCCTCGGCCCGGACCACCGAGTTCACCGAGTACCCGATGCCCGCCGACACCCCGGACTACCCGGATCACCGCCGGCTGCTGGCCTACTTCCGTGACTTCGCCGATCACTTCGGCCTGCGCGAGCGGTTCCGCTTCGGAACCGAGGTGGTGCGGGCGGAACCGCTGGGGGAGGAGCCTGACTCCGGCTGGCGACTGACCGTGCGCCCCACCGGTTCTGGAGACGACGACGAGGTCGGCCCCGACGAGGTGGTTGACGCGGGCGAGTTCTCGGCGCTGGTGATCGCGAACGGCACCCTCTCGGAGCCCAACATCCCGGAGTTCGCGGGGGAGTTCAGCGGCGAGGTCCGCCACACCAGCCGCTACAAGTACCCGCGGGAGCTCGCCGGAAAGCGGGTCCTGGTGGTGGGCGGCGGCAACTCAGGCTGCGACATCGCCGTCGACGCCGTCCACCACGCCGAGTCGGTCGACATCAGCGTGCGGCGCGGGTACCACTTCGTGCCCAAGTACCTCTTTGGCAAGCCCGCCGACACGCTCAACACGGGCCGGCCGCTGCCCGCCCGGATCAAACAGGCCGTCGACAGCCGGGTGGTGAAGCTGTTCACCGGGGACCCGACCCGGTTCGGCTTCCCCGCGCCCGACCACAAGATTTACGAGTCCCACCCCGTCGTCAATTCGCTGATCCTCCAGCACGTGGGGCACGGCGACATCGGGGTGCGCGGCGACATCGAACGATTCGACGGACGCACCGTGCACTTCAAGGCCGGCAGCACGGGGGAGAGGAGCACGGGTGAGAGGAGCACAGGGGAGTACGACCTGATCATGCTCGCCACGGGGTACCTGCTGCACTACCCGTTCCTGGAGCGGCGTCACCTCGACTGGGCGGACGGGCAGGCCGCGCCCGATCTGTACCTCAACATCTTCCCGTCGCGGCGCGACGACCTCGCGGTCCTGGGGATGCTCGAGGCGTCCGGCATCGGCTGGCAGGGCCGGTACGAGCAGGCCGATCTGTTGGCGCGCTATCTCGCGGCCAGGCGCGACCCGAGCGCCGTCGGGCGCACAGCGGCCGAGGCGGTCGACCGGGGGCGTCGGGGTCCGCGGCCTGATCTGACCGGCGGCTACCGCTACCTCGGCCTGGACCGGATGGCCTACTACGTCAACAAGACCGCCTACCGGGACGCGGTGACCGCGCTGATCGCGGACATGGACAGGGCCATCGACAGAGACATGAGAGCAGCGCTGGCGCAGACGGCACAGACGGCGCAGACGCAGGGGGCCCGCTCGTGAACGTCGACGACGTCCGGATCGCGTTCGATTCCGGCTCCCTCACCACTCTCAAGATCGTCCTGGGGCTGATCCTGTTCGGGATCGCCATGGACACCAGGCTCGAGGACTTCCGGCTCGCGCTGCGCAAGCCCAAGGCGTTCGCGGTGGCGATCATCGCGCAGTTCGCACTGCTGCCGGCGCTGACCTTCGGGCTGACGCTGCTGCTCGGTGTGCAGGGGTCAGTCGCGCTGGGCATGATCCTGGTGGCGTGCTGCCCGCCGGGCAACGTCTCCAACATCCTCACCCACCGGGCGCGCGGGGACGTGGCGCTCTCGGTGTCCATGACGGCGGTGGGCAACGTCCTGGCGATCGCCATGCTGCCGCTGAACTTCTCGTTCTGGGGGCACCTGCACCCGACGGGACGCGACTACTTCAACGAGATCAGCGTGGCGCCGTGGGACATGCTCAGCGAGGTTCTGCTGGTCATCGCGTTGCCCTTTGCGCTGGGCGTCGCCGTCTCCCACCTGCTTCCCACCGTGGCGGCCCGCACTCATCGCGTGGTCGGGATCCTGTCCTTCGTCGCGCTGGGTGGCATCATCCTGGTCGCGGTGGCCAACAACTGGAACCTGTTCGTCGCCTACATCGGCGTCGTGGCGGTGGCGGTGCTACTGCACGACGCGCTCGCGCTGGGGCTCGGCTACGGCATCGCGCGCGGGTTCAGGCTCGACGTGCCAGCCCGTAAGGCCATGACCTTCGAGGTCGGGATCCGCAACGCCGGTCTGGGATTGCTGTTCGTGTTCGCCTTCTTCGACGGGCTCGGCGGCATGGCCCTCGTGGCGGCGTGGTGGGGAGTGTGGGACATCATCGCCGGGCTCGTCGTGGCCGTGGTGTGGTCGCGGCGGACCAGGTCGGCGGCGCCCGAGCCCGGTCCCGCGGATGAGCAGGGCGAGCAGGACGAGCAGAAGGTGGGCACGGCATGAGCCAGCACGGCATGAGCCAGCACCGCATGACCCAGCACGGACTGAGGGTTCTGGTCACCGGCGGCAGCGGATTCCTCGGCACCGGGGTGGTGGCCGGTCTGGCAGCCGCCGGGCACGAGGTCACGAGCGGGGACCTGCGGGTACCCGGGGTCGTCCCCGAGGAGGTGGCCGTCGCGGTCGGTCAGGACTCGCCCGTGCGGCCCGTGCGCCACGTGAAGCTCGACGTCACCGATGCCGCAGCGGTCCGTGAGGCGGTCGCCGGCCACGACGCGGTAGTGCACCTGGCCTCCGTCGTGGACCCGGACGGGATGGGGCGCGACGCCGCCTACCGGGTGGACGTGGACGGCTCCCGTCACGTCCTCGACGCCTGTATAGAGCACGGAGTGCGCAGGCTGATCGTGTCCTCCTCGGGCGCCGCGTACGGCTACCACGCCGACAACCCCGTGCCGATCACCGAGGACTGGCAGGTACGGGGTACGACCGCGTTCGCGTACAGCCACCACAAGGCGCTGGTCGAGCGGATGCTCGCCGGCGCCCGGCGTGACCACCCGGGCCTCGAGCAGGTGGTCCTGCGGATCGGCACGATCCTCGGCGACGCCGTGGACAATCAGATCACCGCGCTGTTCCACCGGCCCCGGTTGCTCGCGATCCGGGGCGCGGACTCCCCGTTCGTCTTCATCTGGGACACCGACCTCGTGGAGATCGTCGTGCGCGCAGTGGAGGCAGCGCCGCCGGGGATCTACAACGTGGCCGGCACCGGCACCCTGACCATCGGGCAGATCGCGGAGCGCTTGGGCAAGCGGACGCTCGCCATTCCGGAGGTCGTGCTCAAGGCCGTGCTCACCGTGGGCAGCGCGCTACGCGCCACCCGCTACGGGCCGGAGCAGACCGGTTTCCTGCGTTATCGCCCGGTCCTGGACAACACGCGTCTGCGCGAGGTCTTCGGCTACTCACCCGAGCTGACCAGCGCGCAGGCCTTCGACCGCTGGCTGGCCGGCCACCCCGACGCGCGGGCCACCTGACTGCCGCCCGGCTTGCGCTGCCCGTCTGCTCGCTGTCACCCGAGTCGCGCGGTGTGTTCGGTCCATTCCGGCAGCGCACCCCACGATCAGTCAGCGGGAAGGGCAGACTGTCCGGGTGTCCACGATCGTGTTCCTCCACGCCCACCCCGACGACGAGACCTCTCAGACCGCCGGGATGATGGCCCTCGCCTCACGCGGCGGCCACCGCGTCGTCACCGTGTTCGCCACCGACGGCAACCACGGTGAGCGGCCCGACCACCTCGGGCCCGACGGTGACCTGGTCGAACACCGGCGTGGGGAGGCCCGGTCCGCCGCGGAGGTCCTGGGCGTGGCGCGCATCGACTGGTTGGGTTACCGCGACTCCGGCATGACCGGCTGGGCGCAGAACAACGACCCGCTGTGCCTGCACCGGGCGGACATCGACGAGGCGGCCGCGCGGCTGGCACGGATCCTCGACCGCGAGGACGCGGGCGTTCTGGTGGGCTACGACCATCACGGCAACTACGGTCACCCCGATCACATCGCGGTGCACCGGATCGCCCGCCGGGCGATCGAGCTCTCGGCCCGCCGGCCCCGGCTGCTGGAGGCCACGACCAACCAGGACGTGCAGCGCGAGTTGCTCAGCAGCCCCGCGGCGGCGGAGTTTTTGCGGACACTGGCCGCCGGTGGCGCCGATGTGGACGAGCTGCAGCAGATGATCCTCACCGGCGACGACGGTCTGCCGGTCGGCGTCCCGCAGTCGGAGATCGCGTGGGCGATCGAGCTGCCCGCGGACGTGATCGACCTCAAGCGCCGCGCGATGCAGTGTCACGCCAGCCAGACCAGCGACATCGGGATGATGCTGTCCCTGCCGCTGGACGTCTACGCGATGATGTTCGGGACGGAGTACCTGATCGAGCCCGGGCTCGATGGGACACCGGCCGAGGAGCCGATGCGCAGCGGGTGGCCGTTCTAGGGCATGTCGAGCGCGCGGACCCAGTCGCCGTGGCCGTGCGCGGTCGCCAGGGGGCGACCGTTGACGGCGACGACAAAGATGCCCTTGTGGCGCCGTATCGACTCGGGGACCTGCTCGGCGACATCGGGCAGTAGGGTCACTCCCTCGACGGAGATCCACACACAGTCCAGCTCGGTGACCCGGCGGACGAACTCGGCGCGAGCCGGTGGCTCGAGGTACCCGAGCACTGCCGTGTGGAACACCACGGGGGTTGATCCCGCAGGACACGCGGCCACGGACTCCTCCAACCTCTCCACCAGGTCGCCCGCGAGGACCTGCGGCGGGTCGGCCGCGGCGATGTCGAGCGCGGCGTCCAGACGGGGCACGCGCTCGGCCTGCTGTCCGGGCCAGATCAGGCTGCGCAGCCAGGCGCGCGAGTCGGCGTCGGCGGGATCGATGGGGGACAGGTCCACCCCGCCTCGGTGCACGACGTCCGGCAGGGCGCGCGGGCGGGGGACACCGTCGCGGAGGTCGCAGTCGAGGATCGGGATACCGCCGCCCGAGCCCGAGCTCAACGCTGCCCCCGAACCCGCCGGCCGGAGGTCGACCGCCTCGCCGCCGTCCAGGGTGTAGCGGTAGGCGTACCGGTCCGGGTACAGACACAGCCCGGCAGAGGTGCCCATCTCGACCAGCGAGAGCGGACCGGGCAGCAGGGACAGGAACGGCAGGAGCACTGCGCAGCGCTTGGCCTCGTTGGTCTGCGTCGAGTGAGTAAGCGCGATCTGTTCGATCTCGGACCAGTGGGCGTGGACGAACTCGCGGAACTGCGAGTAGTCCTCGGTCTCGGGTGCACCGGCGTGCCGGGCCGAGGCGAAGACCAGTGCGGGCTGTCGCTTGATCCGGGGCAGCCGCTCGATGAGGGCGCACGTCTCCGGGTCCTGGGAGATGCCCCGGGCCCATGACAGGTAGACGGGGGTCCGGCTGCGGACCTCGAATTCGGCGAAGTCGGAGTATCGGGTGGGGACGTCGTCGACGTGCGCGGAGTCCATGTGCCCAGGGTGACACATCGGTCGGGGTGGATCACGTGGAACCCGGACCCGGTCAGGCGGGAGGGCTAGCCTGGGCGCGCCCGATCGAGTATGTTGGTGATGCATCAACCAACTGGCGCGCCGACGATCCCAGGAGACCCCATGGCAGAGAGCACCGATTTCATCGCAGCCAAGAACGCCTCGACAGATGGTGAGTTCGTCCGCGACGCCACCTACATCAACGACCGCGTGGTGGCGGACCTCCCGCCGGGTTCGGACCCCGTGGGCGAGAAGATCGGCGAGATGCGCTGGCCCGTCGAGGCCGGTCGCTACCGGCTCATCGCCGCCCGCGCCTGCCCCTGGGCCAGCCGCACGATCATCGTCCGCCGCCTCATGGGCCTGGAGGACGCCATCTCCATGGGGCTGGCCGGCCCGACTCACGACATCAATTCCTGGACCTTCGACCTCGACCCGGACGGACGCGACCCGGTCACCGGGATGCAGCGCCTCCAGGAGGCCTACTTCAACCGGATCCCCGACTACCCGCGCGGCATCACGGTCCCGGCGCTCGTCGACCTGCCCACCAGGTCGGTCGTGACCAACGCGTATCAGAAGCTCAACTTCGACCTGCTCACGGAGTGGTCCGCGTTCCACCGCGAGGGTGCCCCGGACCTGTACCCGGCCGAGCATCGCGACGAGATCGACGAGCTGGACTCCTGGATCTATCCGACCGTCAACAACGGCGTGTACCGCAGCGGCTTCGCGGCAGACCAGGGCGCGTATGAGAAGGCCTACGACGAGCTGTGGGAGTCGCTGGACCGGCTCGAGGAGCGCCTGACCACGCGTCGCTACCTCGTCGGGGACACCATCACCGCCGCCGATATCCGCCTGTTCACCACACTGGTGCGCTTCGACGCGGTCTACCACGGCCACTTCAAGGCCAACCGCAGCAAGATCACCGAGATGCCCGCCCTCTGGGGATACCTGCGCGACCTGTTCCAGACGCCCGGTTTCGGCGACACCTGCGACTTCCCGCAGATCAAGGAGCATTACTACGACGTCCACCGCGACGTGAACCCCACGGGCATCGTGCCCAAGGGGCCGGCCCTGGCGGGCCTCCTCTCCCCGCATCACCGCGAGGAACTGGGCGGCCGTCCGTTCGGTGACGGCACCGCCCCGGGCCCCATCGAGGACCCGGCCGAGCAGGTCCCGCGGGGGCACGGAGCGGTCTAGATCCGGAAGTTAGGCCTAGACTGGCTCGTTGTGAACCCGGCCCCCCCCGAACTCGGTCGCTACCGCAGAGGCGCCCGGCAGTTCGTCATGTTCGGGATCGTCGGCGGTTCCGGGATGGTCGTGAACATGATCGTCACCATCCTGATGAACAAATCCAACGGCGGTACCCAGAACGCACAGGACATCTTGTTCCCGATCGGCGGGACGGAGTTCAACTTCCGCTTCACCACCCTGGTGTGGATCGTCGCCTTCCTGGTGGCGAACGTCTACAACTTCATGCTCAACAGGCACTGGACGTTCGGCAAGGGGCACAAGGCCCCGGTGTGGCAGGAGTTCTGGCCTTTCCTGGTGGTGGGATCGGTGGCCGCGGCCGCGGGGATCTTCATCAAGCTGGCCTTCACCAACCCCACCTCGCCGCTCTATCTGCCGGGGCCGTGGTGGCATGAGGATGCGGGGATCCACTCCCGCGAGTACTGGAGCCAGCTGCTGACGATCCTGATCACGATGCCGATCAACTTCGTCGTCAACAAGCTCTGGACGTTCCGCGCCGTCCGGCACCGTCACCACGCGCGCGCCACCGCGGACGCGGCGGGTTCGGGCTCGGCGGAACCAAGCACCGCGGCTTCGAATTCACCGGTATCAAACTCGGCGGTCTCGGACTCGGTGGTCTAGGGGCCGGCCATGGAGTCCTCCCCGCTGCTCCTGTGGTTCGACCTGGTGGGCGTGTTCTTCTTCGCACTGTCCGGCTGCCTCCTGGCCGCCCGCAAGAACATAGACATCACCGGCGGTCTGGTCCTGGGCCTGCTGGCGGGTCTCGGCGGTGGCATCATCCGCGACGTGATGCTGGGGGCCACGCCGCTCGCGTTTGTGAAACCGGTCCTGCTGGTGCCACCGTTCGTCGCGTCCGCGGTGGTCTACCTGCTCGGCGCGCACCTTCACCGGGTCCGCACGCTGATCATCGTCTTCGACGCCGCCGGGCTCGGACTGTTCTGCACCTTCGGCACCGCCCGGGCCCTGGACCACGGCATGCCAGTGGCCTCGGCGCTGCTCCTCGGCGTGGTGACGGCGGTGGGCGGCGGACTCCTGCGCGACGTGGTCGCCAACGAGATCCCGGCCGTGTTCAGCGGCTCCGACCTCTACATCATCCCGGCCGCCACCGGAGCGGCGCTCACCGCGCTGGCCGTGGCCTCCGGCACCTGGGGCCCGATCGCCGCAGTGGTGTTGTCCGCGTTCGCGTTCGGGTTCCGGATGGTCGCGTGGCGTCTGCAGTGGCGCGTCCCGGGGCCGATGCGCGGGTGGAACATCAAAGGGATCGACACCCGCCTACGGCGCGACCGTGCGGTGTTCGGCGGACCGGACCGGATGGAGGGCGACGACGACGAGGACGATCAGGACGACGCCGTGGACGACAACCGGGATCGCCCACCGAGCCCACGCCGGTAAGGTTTGCCGACGTGCAGTATTACCTGAGCCTGCTGGGATTCGCGGCGATCGATTCGGTCAACCTCCTGGCCTTCGCCGTGATCGCTGGGCTCTGGCTGGCCTCCGCCGGCCGCGGGACGCCGTTCGCCCCCAGAGCGGCGCGGTTCACCGGCGGCGCGTTCTGCGGGATCATCCTGCTCTCGCTGGTCTCGGTATGGGTGATCGGCAACAACCAGGAGTTCGTCCGCAGCCTGTTCGACGCGCTCTGGGCGATGGTGATCCTGGGCGTCGTGGGTCTGGGGATCACCGTGATGGGACTGCGCAGGCCAGCCGAGGCAAGAGAAGAGAACCTTGAGGCGCCGCTGACCCAGAACGTGCTGCAGAAGTTCGGGATCATGGCCACGGGCGTCTCGCTCGGCGTGATCCAGTCCGCGACCTCCGCGCCGTTCGCCGCCGGCATGGTGCTGATCTCCTTCGCCGAAGAGCCCTGGATCTCCAAACTTCTGCAGATCGTGTTCTTCGCGATCATCGCGATCCTGCCGAGCGCCGGGTTGATCATCGCGCTGTCCCGGGTGAACTCGTCCGGGATCGGCGCCGCGACCCGCAGGATCGACCACTTCCTCTCCTACGGCCGCGTGGCCGGACGGATCCTCACTCTCGTGGTGGGCGTCGCGCTCGTCGTCCTGGCCGCAGTCCGGATCGTGCAGCTCACCGGGGTGCTGTCGTAGCCGGATCCTAGGGTGACGGCGACCGCCGGATCGGGTGGTCGGACGAACATCAGGGGGAACAATGTCGGAGAACACACTGCCCGAGAACACACTGCCCGAGAACGTACTGCCGGAGAATCAGCCTGCGCAGAGCAGGACCGAGCTCGACAACACCGAGCTCACCAGAACCGAACTCGCCAGAACCGAACTCGCCAGAACCGAACTCAGCGGCACAGATCAGGCCGGCGGCGCGGTGCTGTGCGAGGACGGGAAGAAGAGACCACCGTGGGCCGCTCGGGACCCGTTGCTGCGGGAGTATTACGACACCGAGTGGGGGATGCCGGTGCACGACGAGGCCGGCCTCTTCGAGCGACTCGTCTTGGAGGGCTTCCAGTCCGGCCTGAGCTGGCTGACGATTCTGCGTAAGCGCCCGGCGTTCCGCGAGGCGTTCGCCGGGTTCTCACCCGACGCGGTCGCAGAATTCGGTGACGTGGACGTCGCCCGACTCATGGCCGATGCCCGCATCGTGCGCAATCAGCGCAAGATCGACGCGGCCATCGCCAATGCCCGGGCGGTGGTGGCGCTGCGTTCCGAGGGCGGGCTGGGGGAGCTGATCTGGTCATATCGGCCCGAGCAGACCCCGGAGCCGCGGACCCTGGCCGAGGTGCCGAGCCGTTCCCCGGAGTCAGTGGCTCTGGCCAAGGAGCTCAAACGACGGGGCTTCAGCTTTGTGGGGCCGGTGACGGTGTTCGCCCTGATGGAAGCCATCGGGGTGGTGGACACGCACCTGGTCGACTCGCACCGGCGCGGCAGCTCGGGCGTGTGGACCCACGAGGGAGCGGCCTGAGTCACCCCGGCAGCGCGGGTAGGCCCGGGTGACGCGGGAGTCCGGGGGAGAGGCCCGCGAGCGATCCGGCTCCCTCGACCTGTCCGGCGACCTCCCCGGCGGGCGTTACGTTCGCACAGTCCGGGATCCCGCGCAGGGTGGCCACCCGGGCCAGGGAGCGGTCCAGGTCCTGCTTGTCCAGAGCGCCGTCGGCGAGGGCCTTTTCGACGGCGTCGAGCGCGGCGGGGATGCCGGCGGTGGTCGTCCACAGCGGGGAGTCGGCGCCCGCGACGAGAGATTCGGCTACCGCCTGAGGTAGCGGGAAGTCGTTCGTCACGGCTCGCATCCCCGACAGGTCGTCGGTGAAGATTACGCCGTCGAAGGGCGGGGCGCCGTACCCGTGGCCCTCGCGCAGCAGCCGGTACGCGGCGGGGGACAGGGACGCCGGCCGGTTCACGCCGGTGAGGCCCGGTACCTGCGGGTGTCCGAGCATCATCGCCGCGCCGGGGGTCTCGGCGAGCTCGGAGAAGGGTCGCAGGTCGTGCAGCACGAGCTGGTCCAGCGGGGGCACCGTCACCGATTGGTGGTGGCTGTCCCCGGAGGACCGGCCGTGGCCGGGGAAGTGTTTGAACACCGGGGTCACCCCGGCGTCGAGCAGGCCGGTCGCGAACGCGCGCGCGTAGTGGACCACGCGGGCGGGATCGGGGGAGAAGGAACGGTCGCCGATCACCGCCTCGTCGGGCTGGTCGGACACGTCTACCGACGGCGCGAAGTCCACGGTCACCCCCATCTCACGGAGGAACTCGCCGCGGGCCCGGGCCGCCGATCGGACTTCCTCGGGGCTCATGGTCGCGGCCATGACCCGGGCCGATGGCAGCGGCCCCGCGAACGGGGCGATCCGGGACACGCGACCGCCCTCTTCGTCGATAGCCACCAGGAGCGGCAGCGGGGTGTCGTGTAGCAGCCGCTTGAGCCCGTCCCCAGAAACCGCCTCCCGCACCACGCCGCCGCCGAGGAAGATCCCGCCGATGTTGTGCTCGTCCACCGCTCGGCGGGCGTCCGCCATCGAGCTCACGCCCACGGTGAACAGCTGGGCGATCCGCTCGCGCTGGGTGAGCGAGTCCAACGGCGACTCGCACAACGGCGAGACAGGCTGGGCCGTCAGGGGTTCCGCAGCGGCGGGGGCGGATGTCGCGGGGGAGGATGCCCCGACCGGAGTGGCCGCGCGGTCGGCCCCGCGGTCGTCGCCTTGGTCCGCGCCGCATCCGGCCACCACGAGTGCGGCGACCAGGACGGAGACCGTCAACGGACGCCGGTGGGTGAGGGGCACGTCCTCAAATGTAGCTTCAGGGCAACCGCGGGCCGTGGACCGAGTTCATCTGCGGCCCACCCACCGATGCGGTCACCCCTCTACCCGCGGTGCGTCCGGGCGTACCGTCGCAGACATGACCGAGCGCACGCCACACTCCCGCCAGTCCCGGCCCAGCCGGCCACACGCCCGCTTGCTCCCGGCTGACCTGCGCAGGCCCGTCGTCGGCGCCCCGATGGCCGGTGGGCCCACCACCCCGGAACTGATCGCGGCGGTCGGCGAGACGGGCGGTCTGGGGATGATCGGCTCGGGCTACCTCGACGCCGCGGCCACCCGTGAGGAAATCGCCCGGGTCCGGGCGCTCACGGACGCGCCGTTCGGCGTCAACGTCTTCCTGCTGGACCGGACCGACTCCGAGGCTGCGCTGGCGGCGGCGGGCGGATCGGAGGCCGTTGGACGCTTCGCGGCCGCGATCGCCCCGGTCGCCGACCGGCTGGGGATCGCGCTCGACCAGAACCCCGCGTTCACCGACTTCGACCAGGACGCCACCCTGGCCGCGCTGGTCGACGATCCCGTCGCGGTGGTCTCGTTCACCTTCGGGATCCCCGGACGGGATGTGGTCAGGGCGTTGCAGGAGGCGGGTTCGGCTGTCGTCGTCACCGTCGCCACGGTCCGGGACGCCCATCGAGCGGTCGACGCGGGCGCCGACTGGCTCTCGGTCCAGTCCGCGGAGGCCGGCGGTCACCGCTCCACCACGACGGTCGGTGAGCAGCCGGATGACGTCACCACCGTGGACCTCGTGCGCGCCGTCCGCGAGGCGCTGCCGGGCGTGCCATTTGTCGCCGCCGGTGGGATCAGCACCCCGGAGGGCGTAGCCGCGGTCCTGGAGGCAGGCGCGGACGGCGTCCAGGTGGGCACGGTGCTGCTGCGCACCCCGGAGGCGGGCACGAGTGCACTCCACCGGGCCGCACTGGCCGATCCTCGCTTCACCGAGTCGCGGCCGACTCGGTGCTACACCGGCCGCTACGCCCGCTCGCTGGTCAACGAGTTCGTGGCGGAGTTCGACGCGCTCGCGCCGCCCGCCTACCCGCACCTGCACATCCTCACCGGGCCGATGCGCAAGGCCGCCGCGCAGGTGGGGGACGTCGAGGTCCCGCCACTGTGGGCCGGCTCCGGGTGGCGGGCGGCTGGCGCCCACGCCGATCGGCCGGCCGCGGAGATCGTCGCAGAGCTATGGGACCGCGGGACGGTAAAGGGCTAACCCGCCCGTCGCTCGGCCTCGGCGGCGATGTCGGCCAGGTCCTGCTCCATGGTCTTGCGGGTCGACTTCTCGGCGACCCCACCCATCAGCGCCATGACGACGCGCGAGATCGCCGGCGCATGGGCGGTCTCGGCGCCGAACCGCATCCGGAGAGTAGAGCCGGAGCCGTCGGCATCAGGGGTCACGGTGAACACCGTCTTGTACTCGGTCCCGCCGCTCTCGGCGACGATCGTGGTCGAGTGCGGGGGCTCGGCGGCCTGCACCATCATCTCCTCGCGGGCTTTCATCCCGAACATCTTCCGCGTCTCCTTCCAGCGGAAACCGGGTTGGTACGGGCCGGGGGTGAGGATCTCCACGGCCAGGACCCCGCTGAGGGTCTCGTGTGCGGCCGGGATGTCGGTGAGCACGGCCCAGACGGAGTCGGGGTCCGCGGCGACGTGGCGGGACAGGTCGAGCTGCATGGCCCCGAGCCTATCGACTGGCGGCCCCCGGCGGGAGAGGCCGGAAATGCACGACACCGGCATCCGTCCAGAGACGGATGCCGGTGTCGAGGTGGTGATGTCGGGCTAGAGCCCGAGCGTCACACCGATCAGAGCTGGCCGACGACGTTGCCGAGCGAGCCGGTGACCGTGTCGAGGACGTCGTTGGCGGCGGTCGAGCCGGTGCCGACGAGGCCGTTGGCGGCGGTGGAGCCGGTGCCGATCAGGCTGGTGAAGAAGCCGAGGACGCCGGTGAAGATCTCGTTGATGGAACCCATTTGGGAACCCCTTTCGTATGTGGGGCGGCACCGTGGTGTGCCGCCGCTCGCGTTGTGCGGTCCGTGATGGACTCGTGATGTACATCCCGGACCTGTCACCAGACGTTACGGCCGGAGCCGGACATTTCCACTCCTGAGCTGGCCTCACGGCGTCCGTAACCCATTGCGGCCCTTTATAACACCAGTTGGACGGGTTTCTACTTTTCATGTGTGAGCCGGCTAACAATCTCCGAATGGAGGTGGGATTCGCCGCGGTGTGCGACTCGGTGTGCGACTCGCTGCGCGCCGCGGGTGGCGTCCACGCGTGTCCGGATCCGGACGGTGGACCGGTCCGGGCCACCGCCCGCTTCCCGCAAGGGGGAGAATGGTGACCATGTCGCCGCTGAACGCCGCCGTTGCCGCCCAGACGATCCCGCTCCCGGCGGGTTTTCGTGCCCACTCCGGGGCCGCGGGCCTGCGGGAGCACGGGGATGACGTCTTCGTCGTCGTCAACAACGGCCCCTCCGCGGCGTCCTCGGCGGTCTTCACCCGCTCGCTCTTCGCCGGACCGTCCGTGCAGCTCAGCCGCGAGAACGCGGCCGGGGGCCACGCGCGCGGCGTGGTGGTGGTGGCCAAGAACGCCAACGTCGCCACCGGTGAGGAGGGGATGGCTGACGCCCGCGAGGTGCTCGAGCGGGCGGCCCGTGCGGTGGGCGTCGCGCCGGAGGAGTTGCTCATCGCCTCCACCGGTGTGATCGGCCGGCGCTACCCCATGCCGATGCTCCGGACCCACCTCGACGGACTGGCCGGCGCGGAGTTCGACGCCGACGCGCTCGCCCTGGCCACAGCCATGATGACCACCGACACCCATCCCAAGACCGCAGTGGTGGAGATGACGACGACGACCGGCGGCACCGCCCGGGTGGTGGGCATCGCCAAGGGGGTCGGGATGATCGAGCCCGACATGGCCACGATGATCGCGGTGATATTCACCGACGCCGCCGTCGAGCCGGCTGAGCTGGATGCCGCGTTCAGGGGCGCGGTGGACCAGACGTTCAACTGCCTGTCCATCGACACCGACACCTCGACCTCGGACACGGCGATCGCGCTGGCCAGCGGGGTGGCCGGGCCGGTGGACCAGGCGGAACTGCGCCGGGCGTTCGCTGCGGTGTGCCTGGACCTGACCCGCCAGCTGGCCCGCGACGGTGAGGGTGCCACCAAGCTCCTGACCGTGGAGGTCACCGGGGCGCGGGACCGCGAACAGGCCAAGCGGGTGGCCAAGGCGATACTCAACTCCCCGCTGGTCAAGACCGCCGTCCACGGGGCGGACCCCAACTGGGGCCGGGTGGCCATGGCGATCGGCAAGTGCCATGAGGACACGGATATCGACCCGGAGCGGGTGCGCATCGTCTTCGGCGACCTGGAGACCTATCCGGC
Organism: Rhodococcus sp. IEGM 1408; assembly: GCF_033142235.1. Lineage (NCBI taxonomy): Bacteria > Bacillati > Actinomycetota > Actinomycetes > Mycobacteriales > Nocardiaceae > Rhodococcus > Rhodococcus sp. IEGM 1408. The sequence continues at coordinate 113,311 of NZ_JAWLRW010000001.1, read as the reverse complement.
GTTCCCCGGCCCGGCCGAGCTTGAGCGGCTCACCGAGATCATGCGGGCCGAGGAGGTCACGATCTCGGTGGACCTGGGCGTCATCGAGTCGGGCGCAGGCACCGGGGAGTGCACGGTCTACGGCTGCGACCTCACCCGCGAGTACATCTCGATCAACGCCGACTACACGACGTGAGCGACACCGGGGCCGCCGGCGTGGGCGGGGCGGAGGACCTCGATGCCATCCGCGCGGTGTTCGCCCGGCGCCTGTACGTCATGGACACCAAGCAGTGGGACTCCTACGGGCCGTGCCATACCGAGGACATGGTGAGCGAGTCCTGGGCGGCCAGCGGCGGGGCCGCGGAGGTCCGGGGCCGCGAGCAGCTCACCGCCGCGATCCGCGCGACCCTCGACGGGCGCGTCCCGGTGACGAGCGTCCACCACGGGCACACCCCGCTGTTGGAACTGACCGGCCCCCACCCGGTCACCGGCGAGCCCACCGCCACCGGGATCTGGGCGATGGAGGACCGGCTGTGGTGGGCGGCCGACGGGCGGGAGCGGTGGCTTCACGGGTGGGGCCACTATCACGAGCGCTATCGCCGGGTCGACGGCGAATGGCTGATCTCCTACCGCCGGCTGGAGCGGATCCGGGTGGACACGGGACTGACGGACACCGGCACTGCGGACGCCTGACCCCGCTGGAGCCGAGCGGAGTGTCCTCTGGTCAGCCGGCCGGGTTGGGGCTGCGCCGTGCCATGGCGAGCAGTGTGTCGCGGGTGTCGTGCCACACCCTGCCGGTGATGTCGCCCCAAGGGTCGTGGCCGCCGGGGACCAGTGAGACGCGCGCCCGGTCGCCGGCCTGTCGTGCTGCACGGACATAGGCCTCGGACTGCTCTGGGAGGACGACCTTGTCCTCGCGTCCGTGGACGCAGACCACCGGGATGCCGGTGGGCAGGTGTGAGACGGGCGAGGCGTCCAGGTAGCGCTGGCGACGGGTCCCCGGCCGGCCACCGAGGAGATCGGCCACGTAACGGTCCCCGGCGCGTTCGGCCATGAGCAGGTCCGCCACCCCGGCCAGGGACACGCAGCCCGACACCGGGATCACGGGGTGGGACCCGGGCTGGGAGGACGGCAGGCGCGAACGCCCGGCGACCCACAGCGCGAGGTGCCCACCGGCGGAGTGCCCGGACACCACCACCCGGGCCAGGTCCAGTCGGTCACCCACGTGGGCGGAGACCTCGGCCAGGTGGTCGACGGCCTTGCACACGTCCGCGACGGTGGTGGGCCAGCCGCCCCCGGAGTCGACCCGGCGGTACTCGATATTCCACACCGCGACGTCGAAGGAGGCCAGATCCCGGGCATGGTTCTCCATGTACGCCAGCCCGAGCGCGTCCTTCCAGCCGCCGCCGTGGATCAGCACCACCACCGGCAGCGCCGGGTTGGCGGAGTCGGGCAGGTAGAGGTCTCCGAAGGTCTGGCCGTCGGTATCCCCCGGTTCGTCGTAGAAGAACCGACGGGGCTCCAGGACCCGGACCGCGCCCTCGGGCGGGAGGTACGGGCGCGGGCCGACGGAGTCGGGGCTCTGGACCGCGTGGCCGGCTTCGTCGGTGCCCGCACCGAGGACGGAGGTCAGCGCCCAGCCGGCCGCTCCGCCGATACCCGCGGACAGGCCGATCAGAACGGAACGGCGGGTCAGGTCGCCGCGGGAGCGGGCCAGCCGGCCACCGGCCGGCCGGCCGCCGAAACCACGACGTCCGGACACTCGGCGACTGGGCATGCGGCGGGAGACCTCCAGGAAGGGGGGCCGCCGGCTTCAGGCGCTGCCGGCGACGACGTCGTTCTCCGCCCCATCGTAGAAGGGGATGTACCCCTTCTCCTTGGACAACACGTAGAGCGGCTCGTCGAACTTCGAGGTGTCGAAGGCCTGCTCGCGCAGCTCGGTCTTGCGGCTCTTGTAGGTGGAGGTGTGCTCGAGCTCCTTGGAGAGCCGGATGAACAGCGGGACCGCGTAGGACGGCAGGGACCCGCGCAGGTGCTCGGCCAGCGCCGCGCCGTCGAAATCGGACTTGTCGTGCAGGCGCACGGCGGCCATCCCGGCCTTGCCGTCGGCCCCCGGCACCGGGACGCCGTAGACCACGGCCTGGTCGACCTCGGTCCGTGCGGAGATGGCGGACTCGACCTCGGTGGTGGCCACGTTCTCGCCCTTCCACCGGAAGGTGTCGCCGAGCCGGTCGACAAACGAGGCGTGCTTGAGACCCTGGTTGAGCATGAGGTCGCCGGAGACGAACCAGGCGTCGCCGTCGGCGAAGGCGTCGCGGACGACCTTCTTCTCCGTGGCCTCCTTGTCGGTGTACCCGTCGAACGGCTGGGAGTCGGAGATGCCACTGATGAGGAGGCCGGTCTTGCCCCTGCCCACCTTGGTCAACCGGCCGTTCTCGCCCCGGCGGGGCTCGCCGGTGTCGGGGTCGTAGTCCACGATCGCGAAATCCATGGGGCAGTAACCGGTGGTCTTGGGGATGTTGAACGCGTTGACGAACGCGATGTTGCACTCGCTGGCGGCGTAGAACTCGCAGATCCGGTCGATGCCGAAGCGCTGCTGGAACTCGGTCCAGATCTCGGGGCGCAGGCCGTTGCCCGTCATCACGCGGATGGAGTGGTCCCGGTCGCCCGGACCGGGCTCCTGGTTGAGGAGGTAGCGGCAGATCTCGCCGATGTAGATGGCCGCGGTGGCGCCGGCCGCGCGGGCCTGGTCCCAGAACTTCGAGGCGGAGAAGTGCTCCTCGATGGCCAGGCACGCGCCGGACGCCAGGATGCAACCGAGCCCCACGGTCAGGGCGTTGTTGTGGTACATCGGCAGCGGGCACAGCAGGACGTCGTCTTTCTTGAGCCGGACGCCGGACAGGCCGAACCCGGCCAGTGCCCGGTTCCAGCGGTAGTGGGTCATTGTGGAGGCCTTGGGCAGGCCCGTCGTGCCCGAGGTGAACACGTAGTAGGCGGTCTCCTTGCCCAGGGTCTCGTCGGCTTCCGGCGGGTTGGTGCTGCCGGCGTCCGCGTCGAGGGCCGCCAACTCGTCCTCGAGCCAGGTCAGGTCGGAGAGCTCGTCCGGGCGGTGGCCGGCGGTGAAGCCACGGAAGGGGAGGTCGACGTCGGTGCCCACGGCGATCAACTCGCCCACCCAGTTCTCGCGGGGGACCGAGCAGGCGGCCTCGGCGCACTCGGCACCGATGAGGACGACCTTGGAGCCGAGGATCTTCTGCGAGTGGTCCAGGACCTCCCCGCTCTGGTGGTGGTTGAGCAGACCCACCGAGGCGCCCACCTTGACGGCGCCGAGGATGGCGAGCACGACCTCGGTCCGGTTGACCATGCAGATGCCCACGGTGTCCCCGCGTGTCACACCCCGCGCCTTGAGGACCTCGGCAAAGCGATTGGCCCGCCGGTTGGCCTCACCGTAGGTGACCTCGGCGCCGAGGAAGCGCAGGAACGGGGAGTCGGGCTGCTTGGCCGCGAGCGCCTGGAACTTCCGCCCGATGGACATCTTGTCGGTGCTGCGTGCGGTCCGGACGATCCGCAGGCCGCTCAGCACCGTGGGCAGGTCGGAGATGAGGGAGGGAAGCCCTCCGGCCAGGTCCAGCGGGGTGAGCGTGCGGGCGCCCTGCGACGTGCGACGGGCGGAGTCTGCGGTCTTCTGGGTCACGACTTCTCCTCTTTCGTGGTGGTGGCGGTCTTGGCGGGATCGCCGGCGAGGCCGCGCCAGGCGAGTTCTACGACGACCTCGGCGGCCACGGATTTCGGGACGGACCGGTGCGCGACGCGGTCCGCGACCGCCTCGCCGGCCCCGACGAGCGCGGTGGCGACCACCTCGAGCACCTCGCGGCTGCGCTGGTCCACCGAGTTCTGCGCGAGCAGATCGGTGGTCAGGTCCACCAGGACCGTGCGGGTCTTCTCCACCTCGTCGCTGAACGCCGGTTCGGCGACCGCCTGGCGGTACACGACGTTCCATGAGTCGGCGTGGTCGTCCACGTAGTCGAGGAACGCCTCCACGACGCTCTCCAGACTGCGGCGAGCGCCGCTCCCGCTGGCCGCGGCCGAGGTGAGATGGTCGATGAGTCGACCGGATTCCCGGACCACGCACGCCGCGAACAGTTCCTCTTTGGAGCCGTAGTACAGGTAGAGCATCGGCTTGGAGATCCGCGCATCGCGGGCGATGCCGTCCATCGAGGCCGACCGGTAGCCGAGGTCGGAGAACACGCGGATCGCCGAGTCGAGCATCTGCTGTTCACGGATCGCGCGCGGGATGCGCTTGGTCCCCGTCGTCACGTAGGTCTCCTCCCGGCGGGGTGCTGCCCGGTGTGGTGCGTGTGGTGGTCGTGTGGTGCACCTTGCGGTGTGGTGGTGGTGTGGTGCACGTTTCGGTGCGATGTGGTCCGCACACCAACTTACCGGCCGGTAAGGACTTGTGGGTGACACTGCGCACGATCCGCGGTGAGCCGGTGCTACTCTTCTCGCGTCGGTGTGCCCCACGGCACCCAGGAACAACCCCCACTCGTTTACCCGCAGGGAGAACTCGATGAGTTTCGGTACCGGAGCGCTCGCCAGCGCAGTCGGCGGCATCGTCCTCGGCGGCATCGTCGCGTTCGGCGCGAACAGCGCGATGGCCCAGAACTCCATCCCTGACGTCACGCAGCCCCCCGCTGACCAGGCCCTTCTCGGCCAGGTCGAGTACGGCGCCCGCTAGTCCTTCCCCCACGCCACCCGAGGTGATCCGCGGGACCCGTCTGGGTGGCGGCGCACGTGACGCGGTTGTCGCGTTCCTCGCGTTCCTGCTGCTGGCCTGCCTGCAGTCCCCGGGGCTGCTCGTCCCCGACACCAAGTACGACCTCGTCGTCGACCCCGGGCGTTTCCTCTCCCACGCCACCCACCTGTGGACCGGTCTGTCCTTCGGCGGGCAGGTCCAGAACCAGGCCTATGGCTACCTCTTCCCGCAGGGGCCGTTCTTCGCGTTGTTCGACCTGGTCGGACTCCCGGCCTGGTTGACCCAGCGACTGTGGTGGGCGGTGGTGTTGACCGTCGCCTACGTGGGCGTGGTCCGGGTGGCGGCAGCCCTGCGCATCGGCACCCGCGGGACCAGAGCCGTGGCGGGCATCGGATACGCGCTCGCGCCGCGCATGCTGGGCGACCTGGGATCCATCTCCTCGGAGATCTGGCCCGTCGCGCTGGCGCCGTGGGTGTTGCTGCCGGTGATCCAGGTTCTGCACGGGCACATGTCCCCACGCCGGGGCGGCGCCGGCGCGGCGCTGGCGCTGGCGCTCATGGGCGCGGTCAACGCCGTCGCCACCGCCGCCGCGTGCCTGCCCGCGATCCTGTGGTGGCTCATGCACCGCCCCGGCCGGACCTGGGCCCGGCTCGCGGCGTGGTGGCTGCCGCTGTCGCTGGCCGTGTGCGTGTGGTGGGCGGTGCCGCTGGTGCTGCTGGGCCGGGTCTCGCCGCCGTTCCTCGACTACATCGAGTCCGCCGAGGTCACCACGCGGTGGTCCTCGGCGACGGAGGTGCTGCGCGGGGCGTCGTCGTGGGTGCCGTTCGTGTCCACGGACCGGGTGGCCGGCGCCGCACTGACCAGCGAAGCCGTCTTCGTCCTGGCCACCGGCGTGCTGGCGGCGGTCGGCGTACTGGGCCTGCTGCGCCGGGGGATGCCCGCGCGGGGTCGCCTGCTGGTGATCGCCGCTGTCGGCCTGGTGATCATGGCGGCGCCGTGGGTCGGGCCGGCCGGCGGCGGTGTGGCCGAGACGCTGCGTGCGTTCCTCGACGGCGAGGGTGCGCCGCTGCGCAACGTCCACAAGTTCGAGCCGCTGCTGCGATTGCCGCTCGCGCTGGGCACCGCGCATGTGCTGGCGCACCTACTCGCCGGGCTGCGCGGGGACGCTGAGCACGTGAGCGTGGAGCACGAGGACGCGGAAGGCGGGGAGCGGGGACCGGCCGACCGCGGGTGGTCCGTGCTGGCCCATCCCGAGCGAAACCGTTCGGTCGCGGTGGCGATGGTGATCGTGCTCGCGGGCGCCGTCGCGGTGGCCCCGGCGTGGCTCGGCAGGCTCGCCCCGGTGGGCGCCCACGCGGCGATGCCTGATCACTGGACCGACGCCGCCGCGTGGCTGTCGGAGAACGCGCCGGTGGCGCGGCCGGGAGCTACAGGTGGTGAGGACGGCGATTCCGACCCGGCCGCCACCACCCGTGCCCTGGTGGTGCCGGGGGCGTCCTTCGGCCGTCAGGTCTGGGGTGTGACCCGCGACGAGCCGCTGCAGCCCCTGGCCACGACACCGTGGATGGTCCGCGACTCCGTTCCGCTGCAGCCCGCGCCCGCGATCCGCGCGCTCGACGCCGTCCAGCGACGCCTCGCCGACGGCCGTCCCGCCCCCGGGATGGCCGCCACGCTCGCCTCGCTCGGCATCGGGTTCCTGGTGGTGCGCAACGACCTGACCGAGGACTCCGGCGCGCCGCGTCCGCTTCTGGTCCACCAGGCGCTCGACGGCTCGCCCGGGCTGGTCGAGGTGGCGGAGTTCGGGGAGCCGGTCGGGGGAACCGACGGCGTCGCGACAGCTGGTGATACCGACGTTGATGACGACGACGAGGCGGTTGTGGTCCCGGACTCCGGGCTGCGGCCGGCGTATCCGGCGATCGAGATCTATCGGGTCGACTCCCGTCTGGGGTCGGACGCGGTGTCCCCGGGACCACCCCGGTCAGCCACCGCCCCGTACACGGTGGAGGTGCGCGATCTGCCGGTGGTGGCCGGCGGCCCGGAGTCGCTGTCCCGGCTGGACGACCTGCTGGCCGTGCAGGACACGGTCGGCTCCCCGGCCAGGGTGACCCGGCTGCTCGAGGCCGACGCCCTCGCCGCGGGCGTGGACCCGGCCTCCGATCCGTTCCCCCGGCCGAGGCCGGTCAACCGGGTGGGCCCGGTTCTGACCGACTCCCCGGCGGACCGGGAGACCGACTTCGGCCGCCTCGGCCACCACTCCTCGGCGGTGCGGGCAGAGGGTGACCCGCGGCGCAGTCGCGGCACCGTGCCCGACTACGCGGCCACCGTGGTTGGCACCGGCACCGGCACCGGCACCGGCACCGGCACAGACGCCGGCGCCGGCACCCCGCTGGCGCAGGCCCGGTGGTGGGACGCGCGGGTGCGGGTCTCGTCGTCGGCGTCGGATTCCGCCCAGACCGGTCCGGTGCTGCCGGCCCGCTCCGTCGCGGCGGCGGTCGACGGCGACCCGGACACCGCCTGGCGCTCCGGCGGCTTCGGTTCCGCGTTCGGGCAGTGGATGGAGATCGCACTGACGGAGCCCGTCGACCGCGGGTTGCTCCGGATCACCCTCCCCGTGCCTGACTCGGGGCCGGAGGTCACCACCCTCCAGGTCCGCACCGACACCGGGACCACCACCGCGTACCCGACCGGCGGGAACGAGCTGGTCGTTCCCTTGCCCCCGGGGCCCACCGAGACGGTCCGCGTCACGGCGACGGGCTTCGCGGACGGGTCCCGCGGCACCTACCTGGAGGTATCCGAGATCCGGTTGAGCTCGGGCGGCCAGCAGGTCCCGCTCCGGCGGGTCGTGGCGCTCCCGGACCGGCCCTCCGGCGCCCGCGAACCGTCGGGGTGGCTCCTGCGGCAGGAACTGGGCGGACGCTCGGACTGCGTCCACGGTGGGAGTCCGGTCGAGGGGTTGGCGGGTGCCCGGGAGGAGACCGGCGCGGTCCGGTGCGCAGCAGGACTGGCGATCGACGCCGAGGAGCCCGCCCGATTCGCCCGACTGCTCGACGTCCCGGTCGGCACCGCGGTGGTCCCGCGGGTGCTCGTGCGCCCGCGGGCCGGGGCGGCCCTGGACGATGTCCTGCGCGGCGACCCGGCGACCCGTGCGCGACAGGTCCGGGCCGGGGGCGGATCCCTGGTGACAGACCCGGCCGGCGGGCCCTCCGCGGCGGTCGACGGCGATCGTTCGACCAGTTGGTACGCCGATGACGTCCCCTCGCCGACCCTCGAGCTACGACTTCCCGGTCGTCAGCTCGTCGGCTCACTGCGCTTGTGGGCCCCACGCTCGGCGGCCCCCGCGGCCCCGCGGGTGATCACGGTGGACACCGGCGTCCAGAGCACCCGGGTGGACCTGGACGCGATCAGGCCGGAGGGCGACGGCTCCGTCGTGGTCCCCCTTCCCGCCGACTACACCGACCGGGTGACGGTCCGCGTCGACGCCGCCCACGATGTGCGGACCCCGGCCGGCGCACCGGTTCCGACCGGGATCGCCGAGGTGTGGGTCCGGGACAGTGCGGGTGCACGGGTCGGGGCCCTGCCCGCGGCCAACGACGACCCGGTGACCCTGACCTGCCAGGACGGGCCCCGGGTGGTGATCGGTGACCGGACGGTGCGAACGCGGCTCGCCACCACCCGCCGGGAACTGCTCGAGGGCAACGCGATACCGGCCGAACCCTGCGACCCCACACCGGTGGCGATGGACGCCGGGCCGGTAGAGGTGTCGGTGGATCCGGGGGGCGCGTTCTCGGTGGATACGGTGGGCCTCGTCGTCGTCGACCAGGGTCTTGAGGGCGGGGGTGGTGCCGGCGGTGGTACCGACGCCCGCGTGCCCCTCCTGGGCGGGGCGTCGCAGGCCACCCGGGCGGTCACGACCGCCCGCTGGGACGACGCGCGGCGCGAGCTGCACGTCCCCGCCGCGCTGCGGGAACGCGTCCTGGTGGTGCCCGAGTCGGTGAGCCCGGCGTGGGAGGCGACGCTGGTGGCCGACGACGGCACCGAGCTGCCCGCCGCGCGACCGGTGACCGTGGACGGGTGGAAGCAGGGATGGGTCCTGCCCGCGTCCGGCACCGGGGCGACCCTGGTCCTGACGGTCCCGCTCGACGCGCCGTACCGGGCGGCGCTGCTGACCGGGCCGTTCGTCCTGGCACTGGTCTTGTTGCTCTTCCTGCTCCGCGGGCGCGATCGGGCGGGCGACCGGGCGCGGGCGTGGCGTGGGCGGGGGGCGGTCACCGTGGCCGCGACCGCTGCCGTCGGCTTCGCGCTGGCGGGCCCGGCCGGCCTGGGTCTCGCGGTGGGTCTCACGGCGTGCGCGCTGGCGGCGAGCCGCCACCTGGGTGCCGGCCGGGCGCGGGACCTGCTGATCGTCGGGTCGGGGGTGGGGATCGTCGCGGGCGCCACGCTGCTCGCCCGCGCGCCCTGGCCGACCCCGTCGGGGTACGCCGGCGACGGCTGGGCTCCTCAGGTCGCGACGGTGGCCGGGGTCGTCTGCGCCGGGCTGGCCACCGCCTGGCCGGTGGGAGGGGTGCGCGGCGCGCGCCGACGTGTCGACCCCGGCGCGAGCCAGCGCCGCGACGGCTCCTCCACCAGCGCGTAGCTGGCCGCCGCGATCACCGTGGAGGCCGCCGCGGTGACCAGCCACACCTCGAGCATGTGGCCGGAGAACATGGGGATGAACGCGATCTGGAACGCGAAGTGCAGCACCAGCACGTGCCACAGGAACACCCCGTAGGACCATCGGCCCAACGTGCCGGCGATCGCGGAGTCCAGGACGGCGAAGCGCTGACCCTCCGGCGCGAGCGCGACCGGGGCCAGCAGGCAGAACGCCACCACCACGCCGAGCGCGGTGCGGACCGCGAACTCCGGACCGGACGGGTGGACAAAGCCCTCGGCGAACCATTGCGGGACCGTGGTGATCCCGAACGCCACCGCGGCGACCGCCCACCAGCCCCACCGGGCGCGCCGGGGCCGGGCCAGAGCGGCGACGCGGCCGGGCGGGGCGGTGGCGAGCTCGGCGAGGATCATCCCGGCGGCGAACCACGAGGCGAATGCCGGCGGCAGGATCTGGTCGTTGAGCCGCTCGGGCAGCCCCAGGTCGTACCACGGGACCAGCGCCCAGCCCAGGCTCAGCACCCCCACAGCCGCGATCACCGGGATGCGCCACCGCGCCGCCCGGCCCCGGAGCCCCGCGAGCGCCCACCACAGCAGCGGCAGTACGAGATAGAACGCCATCTCCACCGACAACGACCACGCGTGGGTCAGGCCCTCGACCAGAGAGTCGGGGATGACGACCTGCGTGAGCGTCAGGTTGGCCGTCCAGGTCCACGCCGAGCTGCGCGCGTTCTGGGGGATGACCAGAAAGACAGCGGCCACGACGGCGAGGTACCCCGGCATGATCCGCACCAGGCGAGACCGCAGGTAGGCGACCGCCCCCCGTGCTGTGCCCGGGTTCCCGCGCCGGGCGTGCAGGGCGTGGGTGCGCCACAGCAGGAAGCCGGACAGAGCGAAGAAGACTGCCACGGACAGGTCCATCCGGCCCCAGGCCCGATGGATCGCCGAGCCCGTGGAGGAGTCGGTCTGGAACGCCACATGTGTGGTGAGGACCGCGAAGGCGGCGACGGCGCGGAGACCTTCGAGGGCCGGGACGAAGCCCCTCGCGGACGGGAGAGTTCCGACTCGTTGGTCGGGGGTGACAGATGCGTTCTTCATCACTGTTAATCTTCTCCTGATGATGGTCCGCGGTGGCCACCGACCCGGGAAGCTACCCGGCGGTGACTCGCGGGCTCAGGGCGCGACTCCAGGAGGACAACCGATGGCACGACAGAACAGTTCCGCGGGACGGGGGTCGTCGGTGCCTGCAGTGGTCCTCGTCGGGCTCGGTACCTTCCTGATCACTATCGCACTCGCCCTCGTCTTCTTCGTGGTGCCGGCGCAGAAGAAGACCCCCCTGGACATCAACGCCACGACGGTCACCGAGACCACGCAGGGCGCGGTGCTCGTGGGCAAGGCGCTGGCCGGCAACACGCCGACCGAGGCCAACGCGGACCGTCGCGAGTGCCGTGAGCCGGCCGGGGAGGCGCCCGCTGATGAGGGCGAGGTGGTCGAGACCCAGGACGGCGCCGAGGCCGACGACTCGGATGTCCAGTACCCCGTCTCCTGCTTCATCGACAACGACATCCCCCTCTACTCGCAGCGTCGTGTCCAGGCCGTCGAGCCGTCGGACGCCGACGTGATCACCATGCAGGCCGCGCAGTCCCTGCTCCGTGCGGACAAGACCGGTTCGGACGGGGTCGAGGGCCTGATCAACGCCACGATCGACCGTGTCACCGTGGATCGCGTGACGGCACTGCCGGTGGACGAGGCCGTGAGCACGCTCCAGATGGTCGCCGCCCCCACGGGTGGTGACGACTCCGCTCCTGTCGGGTTCGTCCGCGACGGGATGCAGTACAAGTTCCCGTTCGACACCGAGCAGAAGGACTACCCGTACTTCGACGCGAGCACCTTCACCACCAACCCGATCTCCTTCGTCGGTGAGACCACGGTCGGCGGCATCGACGCGTACGAGTTCCGGCAGGAGCTGGGCCCGATCGACATGTGGGCCTCGATCCGCGACCACTTCGCCTCCATCTCGAGCGGTTACGACCCGGCCGTGGAGTCGGTTCTCGCCAGCTACCGCCGCGAGGGCATGACCGCCGGACAGTGGGGCCTGGAGGGTGACCCGGAGCGCGTGGTGGACATGCGTCGCTACTACACCAACACCCGCACGGTGTACGTGAACCCGGAGACCGGCCAGGTCATCAACGGTGGCGAGAACATCTTCCAGTACTTCGCCGAGGATCAGGAGGAGGCCACGGCCTTCTTCGAGGACAAGGCGGGCATGGAGGCCGAGAAGGCCGAGCCCACCCGCACGGCCGTCCGGTTCGAGTCCGGGTGGAACGAGGAGACCAAGGCGGCTACGCAGGCCACCGCGCAGGAGAGCGCCGATACGCTCAACACGTTCGGTCGCGTCGTCCCGGCGGTGCTCGGTGTGCTCGGGCTGCTCGCGCTGATCGGTGGCATCCTGCTCGGCGTTCGCAGTGGTGGCCGTGGTGCCCGCGGCAGCCGGGTCGACCGTGCTGCCCGCGACACCCGGCGCGGCGATGGTGGCCCGACCGGTACCACCGGCGCGACTGGCGCGAGTGGCGTCAATCTGAGCAAGTAAGCAATCCCCCCGCGTCGCGTCGCCGAGAGCGTCCCGCACACCTCGCCCGAGTGGCGAGTGTGCGGGACGCTCTTCTCGTTGGCAGCGGGGACGTCGGCACGCCTGATCGCGTGCCCCACCCCGTGCGGAGTCACTCCGGCAGCGGAGCGCCCGGGGCGTCCGGGAGAGACGGTGCACGAAGTGACTCCCCGCGGCGCTGTGTCGGGGACGGCGCTGTGGAGCCAGCGCGATTGCGGCTCAGGCCGGTCGGACCCGGAGCGCCCGCCAGCCGGCCACGAGCGTGGTGAGGACGACGACGACGAGGGTCGCCCCCAGAACGGCCTCCAGCTCCCGGGGTGCCGCCCACACGGCAGCGGCGGCGAGCACCAGACCGCACCAGGCGACCCCGGCCTCCGTCGTCCGGTTGGCGGCGATGGTCGCGAGCAGGAACACCTGCAGGACACTGAGGGTGACGCCGAGCCCGGCAAAGGCCCACAGCACCCCGGTGACCGGCCGGTATCCCTCTCCGACCACCGCCGGCACGAGCGGGGCGGCGAGAGCGGCAGCCAGCACGACGGCCCCGCCGATGCCGAGCAGGACCCCGACTGCGGATCGGACCGCGCCGCGGTGCCCGGTGGGATCGGCCATCCTCGGGTAGAGCACCGTGCCGACCGCCTGTGGGAGCCAGAACGCGGCCTTGGCGGCGACGGCCCCGAGCGCGTAGCGACCCGCGTCCTCGGGGGACAACAGGGCGCGGGCCAGGAGCAGGTCGACCGAGGTCAGCGCCATCATCACCAGCTGGACCTGCCCGGCGGACAGCACGGCGGCCACCCCTGGTGACGCCATCGCGGTCCCGCCGGCCGAGGGGCGGGCGCGCCTCGTCGTCGTAGAGGCTCCCACCCGGGCCGCTCCCACCCGGGCAGAGCCGATCCAGGCCGCTCCCACCCAGGCCGCTCCCACCCAGGCCGCTCCCACCCAGGCCGCGGCCACGCCGACCGCGCCGGCGGCCAGGGCGGTGCCGACCCCGCCCCCGGCCGCGAGGACGGCCACGGCGGGCACGACCTTCCCGGCACCGGCCAGGGCGAGCACCGCGCCGAGCGCGCGGAACCGCTCGGCGCCCTGCAGCAGCCCCTGCTCGGTGGCCAACAGGCACAGCACCGGGCCGGGGGCCAGGGCGGCGGCGGTCGCGAGGACCGGGGTGTCGAGTAGTAGCGACACCGGGGCCACCGCGAGGGCGGCCACCACCGCGACCAGCAGCGCGACCCGCGCGCCCAGGGAGCGCAGCACCGAGTCGGGGACCCCGCGGACGTGCTCGCGGGCCACCACCGCCTGCAGTGCGAGCGACGGCACGGCCACCAGGAGCTGGGCCGAGAGCAGGGCGGCAAACGCGCCGTAACCCTCGGGGCCGAGCCACCGGGACGCCGGCAGGTGCAGGAGGTAGGCGGCGATGTTGGCCAGCAGGGACCCCAGCGTCACCGCCCCGGCTCCGGTCAGGAATCGCCTGGTGGCGGAGCCGGTTGCCGCCGCGCGCGCCTGAGGGTCCACACGGTGATCGTAGGGTGTCGCCCGAGGCCGGACCGCAGCGGTCGTCGTGGTGGAATAAGCGCATGTCAGCCACCTCCGCCGGGCCCGCTCGTGCGCTCGCGGACCCTCGCGCACAGCCGGGGGTGGCCGTGGCCGTGGACGCGGGCGTCGCGGTCGTTGTCACGGCGCTGCTGCTGGGCGGGCTGGCGCGACCGGGGTTCCCGTTGCTGCGGGACTGGGTGGCCACGCCGACGCCCCCGCTGTCGGATGCGGCGCTGGGGCGCGGCGAGTCGGCCGCTCGGGCGGTGCCGCAGGATGTCGCGGTGGCGTGGGCGACCCGCGCGCTGGGCACCGTGGGCCTGCCGGTCTGGCCGTTGACGGGCCTGCTCACCGCCGTGTTCTGCGTGTGGCTCGCGGTGGCGGCGGGAGCTCTGGTCCGGCGGGTGGTGCAGGTGGCGGGCGGGCCGAGCGCCGACGCCCCCGGCTGGGCGGGTCACCTGCTTCGCCTCCCCGCCGTGGTGGGCGCGGTGTGGAATCCGCTGGTCGTGGAGCGGCTGCTGCAGGGCCACTGGTCGCTGGTCGCCGGCATGGCCGCGGTGGTGACGATGCCGCTGCTGCTCGCCCGGGCGAGGCCGCGTGTGGCGGCGGCGTGCGCGGCGGTCGCGGCGGCGGGGCTCACGCCGACGGGCTGGGTGCTGGCGGTGGTGGCCGGGGCGGTGTCCCTGTGGTGCGCGGGGTCGGGACCGGAGCGGCCGGGTTCGAGGTCGGGGTCGGGGTCGGAGACGGAATCGCGACCCGGGCGGGGGCGGCGTCTGAGGTCCGCGGTCCCGTTCGCGGCGGTCGCCGTGGTGACCGCGCTGCCGTGGCTGCTGGCGACAGTGCTCGCCGGGACGCCGACAGCGGGTGCAGGCGCCGGCGCCGGTGCGGACACCGGGGTGACCGCGTTCGCCGCCCGCGCCGAGACCGGCATCGGCACTCTCGGCTCGGTGGTCGCGCTGGGCGGGATCTGGAACTCGGCGGCCGTCCCGCCCTCTCGCGCCACCTGGTGGGCGGGCGTGGCGCTAGCGCTGCTGCTGGTCGTGTGGGCCCTCGCCGCTCCGGGGCTCCTGCGGGCCCGGCGCCACCCGGTGGTCCGGGCGACGGTCCCGCTCGCCCTGGTCACGTGGCTGCTGGTGGCGCTGGCGGCGACCGGACCGGGGCTCACCGCGCTCGACACCCTGGTCGGGGCGGTCCCGGCGGCCGGTCTGCTGCGCGACACCCAGAAGTTGGTCGCGCTCGCCCTGCCCGCCACCGTGCTGGCCCTGGGCTTTGCCGCCCGGGCGCTGGCGCCCCGACTCCGGCCCGTGGGTGCGGCTCTGGCGATCACCGCCGTCGCGGTGGCCGCCGTCCCCGATGCCCCGCGCGCACTCTGGGACGCCCTGCGGCCGGTCACCTACGGCGACGGGTGGGCACAGGTGGCCGGGATCGTGGCCGAGCAGGGCGGCGACAAGCCGAGCGGCGACCTGCTGATGCTGCCGGCCGGGTCCTTCCGCTCGACCCCGCTGTGGGCCGGCGGCGCCGCGGTGCTGGACCCGGCGCCCCGCCTGCTCGACGCCCGCGTGCTGGTGCCCGGGGACCTGGTGGTGGGGCGGTCCGGCGCGGTGGGAGGGTCAAGCCCTGTGGCGGGGGAGGGCGGCCGCGCCCGCCAGGCCACCGAGGCCCTGCTCAGCGGCGCGGATCCCCGCGCGCTGACCGACCTGGGGGTCCGGTGGGTGCTGGACGAGCGGACCTCCGCCGGCCCGCGCGGGGAGTCTGACCGGACCCTGGAGTCGACGACGACGAGGTTCACCGACCCCGAACTGGTCCTCTACGAGCTGGCGCCGCCGGACGGGCGGACCTGGCGGTCGCCGGACGCGGCCCCGCCCGCTGCCGGCGCGGCTTCCCGGGCGGCGGTCCTGGTGGCCCACGCCGCGTGGCTGGTCACCGGTCTAGCGGCCGGTCTGACTGCCGGTCTGGCGGCCGGGGTACCGGCGCTCAGGCGCGTTCGGCGTCGGCCGCGGGACTGATCACGCCGCTGACTCCGCCGCTGATCCCACCGCTGGCCGCGCCACGGACCTCGCCACCGACCTCGCCACCGACCTCGCCGCTGATCACGCCGCTGACCCGCCGTCCCTCGGTCACGGCGGCGAGGACCCGGGCCATCGCCGCGCCGGTCGCGGGCCACGACAGCCCCGCGGCCTTCCGTCGGGCGGCCTCGCCCATCCGGTGGCGGAGCTCGGGATCGTCCAGCAGGCGCTCCGTGGCGGCTGTCATGGCCGCGGCATCGTGCGCGAGGATGCCCGTCTCGCCGTCGTCGATCGAGTCCCGCAGCCCCGCCGCGTGGTGGTAGCCGATGGTGGGGACGCCGTGCTGGGCGGCCTCCGAGACGGCGAGCCCCCACCCCTCCTTGCGCGAGGGCATGAGGTGCAACGACGCCGCGGCGAGGATCCGGTGCTTGGTCGCCTCGTCGACGTGCCCGTGGAACACGACCGGACCGGCGGGGTGACCTGGCCCGGCGTCGTCCAAGCCGAGCCCGGCGGCGTGCTCGCGAAGGCGGTCGGACCACCAGCCGCTGCCGATCACATCCAGCGCCAGCCCGGGACGGCTCGCGCGCAGCGCCGCCAGGACGTCCAGGGCGTCCTCGACGTGCTTGTGGGGCACGAGCCGGGACAGCACCACCAGGCGCGGGCCGTCGGCGTGGGTGTCCGCCCCGCCCGCCCGCACCCCGGCGGGCAGCGGGTCGAGGCCGTTACGCACCACGGCGATGCGGGCCGGGTCCACGCCGAGCTCGGCGAGCTCGTCGGCCGAGGGCAGGGACACGGTGACGTACTGACTGCGGGAGTGCACGCGCGGGGAGAGCCACGACTCGATCCACCATCCGATCCGCGCCACCAGCCACCCCGCGACCGGCCACTGCTCGCGGTGGATGTGGTGGACCAGCACCACCACGGGGGCGGTGGTGGCCAGGCGGGAGAAGAACGGGACGCCGTTCTGGGTGTCGACGACGACGTCGGGCCGCCGCAGCGCACCGAGCGGGCCCAGCCCGAACCGGCCGGCGAGCATCGCGCCCAGTGCGCGGGGGTAGACGGTGAAGCGGTTGCCGGCGCGGCTGACGGCGACCCCGCCGCTGGTGAGGTCGGCGCCGAGTCCCGCCCCGGTCACCTCGGAGCGCGCGGCGCCGCGGGAGCGGGAGGTCCGGTAGATGACAATGTGTCCGGCCGAGGCCAGTCCGGCGGCCACGTGCTCGAGGTAGCGCTCACTGCCGCCGCCCTGCGGATGGGTACTGTCGCGCCAGCACAACAGCAGGATTCGAGCCACGCGGACACTGTACGCAGCGGCGGGCGGCCGGAGACCCGCCGGTATCGTCTCCGCGGTGACCCCACCTGCCGATCACCGGTCCTCCGCCCTTCGTGCGGTGGCCCGGCGCGCCACCTTCGGGCGCTCCCTCGGGCTGCTGCGCTCGTTCCCCCTGGAGCAGTCCGACCCGGACGCCTTCTACTCCGGCCTGGCCCGCGACACCGTGGAGCTGGTGGCAGACCTGTGGTCCGAGTCCGGGGACCGGCCGGCCGACCCCGCGATCGGCCGACTCCCGGAGCTGACCGTCCTGGACGTGGGCGGCGGGCCCGGCTACTTCTCCGACGCCTACGCCGCGGAGGGGGCGCGCTACGTCTCCGTCGAACCCGACGCGGGGGAGATGTCCGCTGCCGGGCTCGATCAGGCGGGGTCGATCCGGGGGAGCGGCATGTCCCTGCCCATCCGGTCGGACTCGGTGGACGTGTGCATCTCCAGCAATGTGGCCGAGCACGTGCCCGAGCCGTGGACGATGGCCGAGGAGATGTGCAGGGTGACGCGACCCGGCGGCCTCGTCGTCGTCTCCTACACCCTCTGGTACGGACCGTTCGGCGGTCACGAGATGGGCCTGACCCACTACCTCGGCGGTGAGCGGGCGCGGCGGATGTACGAGCGGCGCGAGGGACACCCGCCCAAGAACGTCTACGGGGAGTCACTGTTCGAGGTGGGCTGCGCGGAGGGGCTCGAGTGGGCGCGGAACACCGCATCCGGCGAGCTGCTGGCGGCGTTTCCCCGCTACCACCCGCGCTGGGCGTGGTGGCTCGTGCGGGCGCCGCTGATCCGCGAGGTCCTGGTGTCCAACCTGGTGCTGGTGCTGCGGGCGCGCTGACGCCGGGCGCGGGCGACGTGACGGGGCGCGCCCACCTGAGCGACTCCGGCTGGGCAGCGGGGTTACGTGGCCGGGGTCAAACATGGGGCCGCGTCCTCCTATAGGATGGGTGGAACACGTTCTTGTTTTCTACCTCTCGGAGGTCCCCCGTGGTCGTCGTCCATGACAAGCTCTTCTCCGGCACCCGCTGGTCCGATCCCATCACCACGGGGGTTCTCGAGGTGACGTCCCCGGCCACCAACGCCATCGTCGGGCGCGTGGCCGAGACCACCACCGAGGATGTCGACGAGATGGTCTCGCACGCTCGCGAGTCCTTCGAGTCCGGTGTCTGGCGGGGCACCCCGCCCGCCGAGCGCGGCGCACTGCTGGGACGGGTCGCCGACATGCTCGAGGAGCGCCAGGCCGAGGTGTGCCAGCTCCTCTCCGACGAGATGGGCACCCCGCCCGGCACCGCGGCGATGATCCAGGTGACGCCCACGCTCGGCGTCCTGCGCTACTACTGCAAGCTGGCGGCCGATTTCCCGTGGTCCGAGGTCCGCCACGGCGACTACGGCGCGTCCGTGGTGACCCGCCAGCCCGTCGGGGTGGTGGCCGCGGTGACCGCCTGGAACGTCCCGCTGTACCTCAACGCCGCCAAGCTCGCCCCGGCGCTGCTCTCGGGTAGCTCGGTGGTCCTCAAGCCGTCGTCCGCGACCCCGCTGTCGGCCCTGTGGCTGGCGGACCTGTTCCGCGAAGCCGGCCTCCCCGAGGGCGTGCTGTCCGTGGTGACCGGACCGAGCTCGGCCGGCGACCACCTGATCTCCCACCCGGAGATCGACAAGATCTCGTTCACCGGCTCGACCGGGGTCGGCAAGCACATCGCCGGTATCGCCGCGCAGAACCTCACCCGTGTCTCGCTGGAGCTCGGCGGCAAGAGTGCGGCGATCATCCTCGAGGACGCCGACGTGGTAGCCCACGCCGGGACCATGGTCTTCTCGGCGCTGATGAACTCCGGCCAGGCGTGCGTGTCCCAGAACCGCATCCTCGCCCCGCGGTCGCGTTACGACGAGGTGGTCGCTGCCCTGGTCGAGAACGTCAAGGCCATGCCGGTCGGCGACCCGGCCGCCGAGGGCACCGCGTTCGGCCCGCTGGCCAACCACAAGCAGAAGGAGTCCGTCGAGGGGTACATCCGCAAGGGGGTCGAGGAGGGCGCGACGATCGCGTACGGAGGCGGTCAGGTCGAGGGCCTCGGCGCCGACGTGGCCGACGGTGCCTTTGTCCAGCCGACCGTGTTCTCCGATGTCGACAACTCCATGACCATCGCGCAGGAGGAGATCTTCGGACCGGTGCTGCAGGTCATCGCCTACGACACGGTGGACGAGGCCGTGCGGATCGCCAACGACTCCGAGTTCGGCCTGGCCGGCGCGGTGTACTCCGAGGACCCCGAGGCCGCGCTGGCCGTGGCGCAGCGCGTACGCACCGGCACCATGGGCATCAACTGGTACGCGTTCGACCCGTCCGCGCCGTTCGGCGGTTTCAAGAACTCGGGCCTCGGCCGCGAGAACGGCCCCGAGGGGCTGGACGCGTACTGCGAGTTGCAGAGTGTGCTCATGCCGTTCGGGTGGGAGCCGTCCGGGGCGTGAGCCGCGGCTGGGCGGTCGACTGCGGCGGGGCGGTCAACCGCGGGGGAACAGGCCGCCCAGCTCGCGCAGCGTGTCGTCGAACAGGGCGAGGGGATCGGAATCCAACCCGCCGGCCTGGTCGCGGGCGAAGGACTGCCAGGCCACCCGCCACGTAGCGGTGACCACCTCGGCCACCAGGAGAGCCTGGAGGTGCCGCAGGGCGCCGCGGTCGACCAGGGTGGCGCTGAGTGCCTCCACCAGGCTCCGCTCCTGTCGGGCCACCACCTGAAGGAGTTCCGGTTCGCGGAGCAGCAGTCGGGAGATCCGCCGGAAGTCGCTCTGCTCGACCTCGCGGGCGAACTGGTCGCGGCAGGCCGCCAGCAGGTCGTCCAGGATCCCGGCCGCGCTGGTGTGCGCGCTCTCGCAGGTCACCAGGGCATCGATCAGCCCCTGCTGGCCCGGCATGAGCGCGTGCACCTTGGACGCGTAGTAGCGGAAGACCGTGCGCTCGGAGATGCCGACGCGGGCGGCGATATCGCCGACCGTCGTGGCGTCCAGACCGTTCTGTTCCACCAGATCGAGAGTGGCACTCTGGATCTGGTGCAGCATGCGGGCACGATGATCCGCTCGGATTCCCACGGTGTCAGCTCCTGTGTCATTGGCGGTGCGCAGAAGGGGGAACGATCCCCGGACATAATTTATGTCACACTCCGACAGTTTCCGCGTAGTCATTCTGTCAGACCGTGACATGATTCGCCGGGTTCAGATCTCATAGAAGAGGTAACCCCCGATGACCCATGCCGCCGAAGGCACTGTCTCCACGCCGGCAGTCCCGGCCCCGCACGCTCCGCCCGCCCCGCCCGCGTTGTCGAAGAAGCAGCTCACCGGCATCATCGGTGCACTCGCGCTCGGCGCGTTCCTGATGATCCTCAACGAGACCGTCCTGACGGTGGCGCTGCCGTCGATCATGGCGGACTACGGGGTCTCCGCGGCGGCGGGCCAGTGGCTCACCACGGGATTCCTGCTCACCATGGCCGTGGTCATCCCCACGACCGGCTATCTGCTCAAGCGCTTCACCCTGCGCGGGCTCTTTGTCTTTGCGCTGAGCAGCTTCCTGCTGGGGACCCTCCTGGCCATCGTCGCCCCGACCTTCGGCGTCCTCCTGGGCGCCCGCGTCCTCCAGGCCGTGGGCACGGCCATCGTGATGCCGCTGCTGATGAACACCACCCTGACGCTCGTCCCGATCCAGCACCGCGGAATGGTGATGGGCCTGAACTCGATCGTGATCTCGGTCGGCCCGGCGATCGGGCCCACCGTGTCGGGCGTCATCGTCAACTCGCTGTCCTGGCACTGGATCTTCGGCGCCATGACCCCGCTGGCCGTCCTCATCCTGGTCCTGGGCATCGTCTACATCAAGGTGCCCTCGGCCACCCGCAGGGTGCCCGTCGACGTCATCTCCGTGGTCCTCTCGGCATTCGCGTTCGGCGGGCTGGTCTACGCGATCTCCACCTTCGGTGACATCGCGGACAATCCCGCGCTTCCTGTCGCCAGCCTGGCCATCGGGTCGGCCGCGCTCGCCCTGTTCCTGACCCGCCAGGTGCGTCTGGCCCGCACGGGTGGTGAACTGCTGAACCTGGAGCCGTTCGCCAACCGCACCTTCTCGCTCAGCGTCGTCATGATCATGATCGCCATGGGCACCTTGCTGGGCACCGTGGTGATCCTGCCGATCTTCCTGCAGAACGGCAGCGGCCTGAGCACCTTGACCATCGGGTTGATGCTCCTCCCGGGTGGCCTGGTGCAGATCGCGGTGGGCCCGATCTTCGGCCGCGTGTTCGACAAGCACGGCCCGCGGCCGGTGTTGATCCCCGGTGCCCTCATGCTCGCGCTGGGGCAGTGGCTGTTCACCACGATCGACCCGGACACCTCTCTCGGTCTGATCATCGCGTTCCACACGATCTTCTGCATCGGCCTGGCCATGCTGATGACCGGCCTGCTGTCCGCGGCGTTGAGCGACGTCCCGTTCAGGCTCTACGGCCACGGCTCGGCCATCTTCAACACCGGTCAGCAACTCGGCGGTGCGATCGGTACCACGATCTTCGTGACCGTCATGAGCACCGTCGCGGCCACGGAGACCGGCGCGGGGTCCGAACTCGTCGACGGCCTGTTCGGCGGCGCCCACATCGCGTTCGTCATCGGCGGGATCCTGGCGACGATCGCGGTCGTCTGTGCCCCGTTCATCACGTCCGCCGAGCGCCCCTGAGCGCACGCGCTCCCGTTCACAACGGAGACCCCCGGCCGATGGCCGGGGGTCTCCGCGCTCGCAAGGTACTTCCCGGCGTCACTCCACGCGGTAACCGACACCCCGGACGGTCTGGACCTTGTTCTCGCCGATCTTGCGACGCAGCGACCGGATGTAGACGTTGACGATGTTCGAGCCCGGATCGAAGTCCATTCCCCACACGCTCTCCAGCAGCTGTTCGCGGCTGATCGTCTCGCCCTTGTTGCGTAGCAGCATCTCCAGCAACGAGTACTCGCGGTTGGTGAGCTCCTGGATCCGTCCGTCCACCTCGACGCGCCGGGTACGGATGTCCAACCGCATCCCGCCGTGCTCGAGGATGCCCGGGTCCTCGGAGGCCTCGTGCTCACGCAGACGGAGCCGGATGCGGGCCAGCAGCTCCGGAACCCGGAAAGGCTTGACCATGTAGTCGTTCGCACCCGAGTCCAGGCCTTCAACGGTGTTCGCGACGCTGTCGCGGGCCGTGAGGATCACGACAGGAGCAGCGAATCCGCGCTCGCGTGCCTCACGGAGCAGGGTCAACCCGTCTGTGTCGGGGAGCCCGATGTCCAGCAACATGAGGTCGATATCGGAGATCGTCGACAGGATGGACTGCGCGCTCTCCCCGTCCACCGCTTCAAGCGCGGTGTACCCCGCCCCGCCTAGTGCTTTGACCAGAACCGAACGAATGAGGTCGTCATCCTCGACAACGAGAACATTTGTCATGCACCCTCCTTCTCCGTTTGAGGAGTATTCCACGCGGGGAACACATATGACGGTGTCCTCAGGTCGTGTCCTCAAGTCTCCTGGAACGTGGTCGGCGATCTTGCGACTTCCCGGCGTAGATCTCCGTCTCCACAGCCGCGGCCACAAAGGGGACGACGATGCAGAACGCAGCCCCCCCGCCCTTCGCGTTGTAAACGAAGGCCCGCCCGCCATGTGCCTGGGCGATGGTCGCGACGATGGCCAGACCGAGGCCCGTCCCGCCGCGCCCGTCCCGCAGCTGCCCGCGCGCGGTGTGGAAGCGCTCGAAGACGCTCTCCTCCTCTCCGGGTGGGATGCCCGGGCCGTTGTCGCGCACCCACCACAGCAGCCGGCGTCGGTAGGTCTCGTTGCGGGGCGGTGCGGGTAGCGGGCCCACAGCGAGGCCTTCGGCGATCGTCGGGTCGCCCGGGGCTATGACCCGGCAGCCGATTTCGATCGGATCGCCCGGGCGGGTGAACCGGACGGCGTTGGAGCAGAACTGGACGAGCGCCTGGGTGATCCGGTGTTGGTCCAACAGGGCGACGCCCTCTGCGTACGGCATCACTGACCACTCGCGGTCCGCGATCACCTCGATTTTGGCCTCGACGTCCAACACCAGGTCGGCGACATCGGTCGGGGAGGTACGGAGGAAGTCGGGGCGGTCGGAGCGCGCCAGGGTGAGCAGGTCTTCGACGATGCGGGTCATCCGGGACAGCTCGTCCTGCATGATCCGCGTGGTCTCGGCCCGCTCCTCCGGGTCCTCTGGCATCAGGTCCAGATTGCCCTGCACCACGGTCAGTGGGGTGCGGAGTTCGTGGCCGGCGTCGTCGAGGAACTCCCGCTGCGTCCGGTACGCGTCCTCCACGCGATCGAGCATCGCGTTGACGGTTTCGGCCAGGGAGACGATCTCGTCGGGCCCGTCCACGGGTACCCGCCGCGAGAGGTCGGCGGCGGAGATGGTCTCGGCGGCCTCTCGGATGCGCCGGACAGGGACGATCATCCGACCGGCGATGAGCCACGCGAAGAGCGCGCTGAGGGCCAGTCCCCCGGCGCTGGTGCTCAACAGGAAGTCGGCGACGTTGTCGGTTTCTCCCTGGGTGTCCTGGTTGTTGATCGCCACGACGATGTTCGCCCGCCCCGCCGGGCCGTCGACCACCGCCTTGTTCCATCGGACGGAATCGGCGATGACCCCGGTGCTCTCCGGGGAAAAGAGACCGATCTGTTGGATCTGCGACCGGACGCTCGGGGGGAACAGCGGGTCGTCCTCGGAGCTGTACCTCGAGAGCGTGAACTGGGTGCCCGACGAGGTGACCGTTCCGACGAGCAGCAACTCGGAGGAAGGATACTGCTGGGCCAGGTAGGCGCGGATCAACTGTTCTGCGGTCGGTGTCTCGGACTCGAACGACGGCAGGATTCCCGCGTTCACGAAGGTGGAGAAGTCTGCCGCCTCACGGTTGAGGCGCTGGTCGATCGCACGCTCGGACGTGAGGTCGAGCAGTTGGAGGGTGAAGAACACCATGCCGGCGAACACCGCGGCGGATGTGAGCGTGATCCCCAACGTGATGCGGAGGCGGGCCGAGTACCACCACCGGATCGAGCGAGTCCTTCGAAGTGCCCTCTTCACCTGACGGAGGGCTCGGATTCGTCGAGATCATCTTGCGCAGCCGGGTGGGCCACCTCGTCCAGTTGACCGCCGTCCGCGTTGCTGTCCGGATCGGTGGTCTCCTCCGGGGAGACAGCGACCCGGACGAGAAGGTTCAAGTCCCGAACAGTGTTGTCCTGGGGGGCGACCGCGTCCGGGACGACATTGTCCGGGGAGGCACTGTCCGGGACGACATTGTCCGGAACGACCTCGTCCGGGGTGACCAGATCCGCGCCCGGCGCGGGCGGTTCCGGGTCCGTCATCGGCGGCGGGCGACCGGTGTCCTGGCCGGGACGACCGACGGTGTCGGACGGGAGCGGCACGTCGATCGTGTCCGCGGGCGGCCGTCCGGGCCGGCCCGCTGTGGGTGGCGGCCGGGAACCGGACCCCGGCTCCGATACGTCACGGTCGTCGGGCTGCGACGGAACCTCTGGCACCACGATCAGCGGTGACGCGCCCCCGGGTTTGACGGGCGGCAGGGAACCGGGTTCGGCGGGGGAGGTCGAGTCCGTCCAGCGGACGTCGGTGGCTCCGGGGTCGTCGGACTCGCCTGCCCCGGGCCCGGTTCGCTCGCGAGGACTGTCGCCATTCTCGGTCCACACCAGCTCACCGCCCAGGTCCGACAGGGGAGGCAGACCGATCGAGGGAGGCGGGAGCAGGGAGAGGGCTGCGGGGATCGCGCCGAGCGGAGCGACGGCGGCCCGACCGTCGATGACTGTCAGATGGGGCCGGCTCCCGTTGATCTCGGTCTTCTCGGCGGATTCGACGCTGATGCCGGATCGGTTCCCGTCACCGGTTTCGGGGACGGTTCCGGCGGTTCCGGCGGTTCCGACTCTGCTGGCCCGATCCCCGAAGCTCTTGCCGAGGGTCGGGGTCGGGGCCTCCGCAGTGCCGACAAAGGCAACTGCGGTGGTGATCACGATCCCGCCGACCAGTGCGGGAAGTGCGACGAACGCGAGAAGGGGAGTCCTCATGTGGCTCCTTCCCGTGTTCGTCCGTGTTCGTTCGTGTGCTCGGGTCCGTACTACTTTGACACTAATCAATGGTCGGGGAAAGAGGCTCCACTGTTTGCGCATGTTGACGGGCCGCACCCCGGGGGATGCGGCCCGTCAACGGTGCCTGTCGAGACGGCGGGAGTCAGCCCAGCCGCTCCTTGAGGGCGGCAAACTGCTCGTGGACCTCGGCCGGGACCTTGGGCCCGCAGAACTCGAGCCACTCGGTGATGAGCGGAAGCTCGCGGCGCCACTCCTCGGGGTCGACGGCCAGCGCGGCCTCGACGTCCCCGACAGGGGTGTCGAGCCCGGTGAGGTCGATGTCGGCGGCGCGGGCGGTGAGGCCGGCAGCGGTCTCGTCGCCCTCGACGCGCCCCTCGATGCGGTCCACGACCCACTTGAGGACGCGGCTGTTCTCGCCGAATCCCGGCCACAGGAAGCGGCCGTCGGCACCCTTGCGGAACCAGTTGACCAGGAAGATCTTGGGCATCTTGTCGCCACCGCGGGCGCCCATGTCCACCCAGTGCTGGAAGTAGTCACCGACGTTGTAGCCGACGAACGGCAGCATGGCCATCGGGTCGCGGCGGACCGCACCCACCTTGCCCTCGGCGGCGGCGGTCTGACCGGAGGAGAGCGTCGCACCGATGTACACGCCGTGGTTCCACGAATAGGCCTCGCTCACCAGCGGGATCGTGTCGGCCCGGCGGCCTCCGAAGAGGATCGCGGAGATCGGCACGCCCTCGGGCGAGTTGAACTCGGGCGCGGTGACGGGGCACTGGTCGATCGGCACGCAGTACCGCGAGTTGGGGTGCGCGGCGTTGCCGGCACCACCGTCTCCGGTCGGTGTCCAGTCGTTGCCCAGCCAGTCGATGAGGTGATCCGGGGTGCCCTCGAGGCCTTCCCACCACACGTCGCCGTCATCGGTGAGCGCCACGTTGGTGTAGATGGCGTTCCCCGGCTCCAGCGTCTTCATGGCGTTGGGGTTGGAGGAGTAGTTGGTGCCGGGGGCGACACCGAAGAAACCGAACTCGGGGTTGACGGCGTAGAGACGCCCGTCGGCACCGAAGCGCATCCACGCGATGTCGTCTCCGACGACCTCGGCGCGCCACCCCTCGATGGTGGGCTGCAACATCGCCAGGTTGGTCTTGCCGCAGGCGGAGGGGAACGCCGCCGCGATGTAGTGGACCTCTTCCGCGGGCGAGATGAGCTTGAGGATGAGCATGTGCTCGGCCATCCAGCCCTCGTCGCGGGCCATGGCGGAGGCGATGCGCAGTGCGAAGCACTTCTTGCCCAGCAGGGCGTTGCCGCCGTAACCGGAACCGAACGACCAGATCTCACGGGTCTCGGGGAAGTGGGTGATGTACTTCTCCTCGTTGCACGGCCACGCGACGTCCTTCTGGCCGGGCTCGAGGGGGGCGCCCACCGTGTGCAGGCCCTTGACGTATGCGCCCTCGCTGCCGAGCTTCTCGAGTGCTGCAGCACCCATCCGGGTCATGATCTTCATCGACACCACGACGTACGCGGAGTCGGTCAGCTCGATCCCGAGCTTGGGGTCCTCGGCGTCGAGCGGGCCCATGCAGTAGGGGACGACGTACATGGTGCGGCCCCGCATGCTGCCGCGGAACAGGTCCGTCATCTGGCCGCGCATCTGGGCCGGGTCCCGCCAGTTGTTGGTGGGGCCGGCGCCCTCCTCGGTCTCCGAACAGATGAAGGTCCGGGACTCGACCCGGGCGACATCCTTCGGATCCGACTGGGCGAGGAAGGAGTTGGGCTTCTTGGCCTCGTCGAGCTGGACAAACGTGCCGTGCTCTACCAGCTCGGCCGTGAGTCGGTCCCACTCTGCGTCGGAGCCGTCAGCAAAGACGACCCGGTCCGGCTGGGTGAGCTCGGCGACCTCCGCGATCCACGCGAGCATCTCCGCATGATCGGTTGGCGCCTGCCCCTCGAGGCCGGAAATGGTGGTGGTGGTCATCACAGCTCCTCGCGCGTGGTGCATGGTGTCGCTCACACACTATCGTCAACCCGCTGGAAGCGCGGCGTCCGAGCCCCCGTTTCCCGACCCCGACGTGAGTGGTTCCTCAGGTTTTCAGATCTGCCCGTGGTCGATGCGTTCCCACCGGGCGGGTGTGGGCGGTGAATCGGGGGATTCGGCGTTCGCCTCATTGGTGAACCCGCCGAAAGGGACTCCCTCCGTCGGGTTGGCGAGGCGCCAGGAGTCGTAACTGCCGTCAAACCGGACGGTCGAGACGTGATCCACGGTCCCGTCGCCGTCGACATCGGTATAGACGGTGAGCCCCCGGCCGTCCCCTCGCGTGACGGCTTCCATGAACCCGTCGCCGTCCAGGTCCGCCTCGGGTGAGCCCAGGTCCAGGACGTCGTCCCCCACGGGCACGTGCAGTCCGAGCGAGGTCGGCTCGGCGAGGGGAGCGCCGTCGAGGCCGCACACGTCGGGGACGGCGTGGTGGGAAGGCTCCGGGCCGTAGAAGTGGTCGGTCACGGGGAGGAGCTTCCTGTCCGTGACTGCCGTAATCGGCGGATGCGGCGTTCCAGGTCGCTGACCCGGGGCCCTGGATCGTGCGCGAACCCGTCGGTGATGCTGGACTCCGCCGCCAGGATCCGGGCGCCCAGCGACTGCTCCACCTCGGCGCGCAGCGCGCCGAGCCGTTCCGTCACCACGGCGACCGTGTGCGTCCGCAGCGCCTGGGTGCGTCGGACGGACACGGTCGTCCAGCCCAGGGCCACGCCGCAGAGCAGCGCCAACGGGATGACGGCGGTGGCGACCCCGGGGATCTGGGCGAGCGGGGACAGGAGCATGCGCCCCACCCCTGTCCCGCCGGCCGCGCCCATCATCATCACGAGAGCCTCCTCGGCGAGGTTCCGGGGCGGGCGGCCCGGTGTGATGCCGCCGGTCGGCGCAGGGATGCGTGGTGTCGCGGGCGCGGCCACGCCGAGGTGGCGGGCCACGAGCGAGTCCGCTCGCCGGTGGGCGCGGGAGATGGTCCCGGCGACCGCCGCGTCCGCGTCGGAGGCCAGGGCCCGCACGAGCCCTCCCACCCGCGACCGGGGTGCGGCGGAGAGTTCCTCCCGCGCGCGGCTGCCGAGGTCGCGCATGGAGCGGTGGAGGTCCTGGACCACCTCCATCCGGAGCGCCTGGACGTCCTGGCGCAGCGAGTGGGAGCGGGAGGTGATCGCCTCCGTGCGCCGCGCGAGGAGCCAGTCGACCGTCGCTGTCGCGGGGGCCGGCCGCGAACCGGTCGAGATGGTCGGGGAGGTGGTCGGGGTGGCGGTCGGGGTGGCGGCGTCCAGTATCGCGAGCAGGGCTGCCGGTGCGGTGGGGTCGTCGCTTCCGACCACCCTGACCGGTGCCGACACGCCCGCGTCGGTGAGGCGCCGGGTGGTGACGTCGACCGTCTCGGACAGGGCCTCCGGGGTGCACGATCCGGCGCGTCCGGCCAGCGCCACGGCGAGCGGGATGCGGGCGGCCACGCCGCGCGCGACCTCGAGGTCGTCGGGTCGGATCGGGCAGACGGCGTCGACGACGAGGACCGCCGCGTCCGGTCGGTCGTCGGGTCCGGCGTCGACCAGCACACGGAGGTCTCGGTGGCGGCCGTCGAGAGCCGAACCCGCGGCGGCGAGGAGGGCCTCGGCCACCGAGGGCACGGCGGAGTCCCGCGGGCCGAGGACGGCCAGGGTCTGCAGGGGCCGGGTCTGAGGGGGCTGGGTCGCGGTCATGAGGTGCTCGGGCCGCTGAGCGCGCACAGTGCGGCTTCGGCGAGGCCGCCGACCTCATCGTGTACCGCGAGCCGTTCCAGCTCCGCCTCGAGTCTGGCGATCCGGACTGCCGCGAGCCCGCCGAGGGCAGGGTCGAGGGCGTTGTCGAGGAACGACACGACGACGTCGATCGAGCCGTCACCGGGCCGGCGGGCGTCCACCGCCGGCAGCCCACGGGCCCATCGGGGTGGGTCCTCGTCGTCGACACCCGTGGCCACCACCAGCAGCGCGTGCGTCCGGGGGCGACGGAGCCAGGCCTCCTCGTGGCGGCAGGGGGCGGTGCGCAGGCAGACGACCTCCACGTCGGGAGGTGCCCCGACCGGCGCGCCGGCCGCGGCGACCAGGTCCAGGTCGTCGACGGCGGGTCGCCATCCCCGCCGCGTCCGCAGGGCCGCCGCGAGGGTGCGGCGGCCCGAGCCCAGCCCGCCGCGGATACGGATGTCCGCCGGCGCGTCGAAGCGCGCGAGTGCGGATTCGAGTTCGCGGAAACCGTCGATGGCGGCGACAGCGCTGACGCCGATGCCGACGCCGGCTTTCGTGGCCGTGTCCCCGCGCTCCCGGGCGGAACCGACGAGGCGCCGGACCCGCGAGGCGGGGTCGGCGGGGGTCGGGTCCGCCGCGGGCTTGAGGGCGGTGTCGCGCGTCACGATCGGCACGGGGCCATGGTGTCCCGGCGGGGCTCCCGCGGCAAGACCTACCCCGGGCGCGGGGCGCCGGATTCGGAACCGGGCCGTGAACTGCGGGATGATGTCCGGGTGAACCAGAGCGAGAACCCCGGAAACGTGGCCGGAGCGACCCCGGACGACGACCCACGACTGTTCCCCAGGGTCACGGCCTACCGGTCCCGGAGCGGCGACCTACGGCCGGGACAGCAGCGCAACTGGCAGGAGCACTGGCCCACGTACGGCCGCAACGTGGCGGACGAGCTCGTGGACCAGCAGGCGCTGTTCGGCCGGTCCGCACCGCTGATCGTGGAGATCGGTTCCGGCACCGGGACGTCCACGGCGGCGATGGCGGCCGCGGAGCCGGACATCGACGTGATCGCGGTGGAGGTCTACCAGCTGGGCCTCGCCCAACTCCTGGGGTCGATCCTGCGCGAGGGGCTCGAGAACGTGCGCATGGTCCGCGGTGACGGCGTAGACGTGCTCACCAACATGATCGCGCCCGCGAGCCTGACCGGGGTCCGCGTGTTCTTCCCGGACCCGTGGCCCAAGGCCCGCCATCACAAGCGGCGCCTGCTGCAGTCGGCGACGTTCGAGCTCATCGCCTCCCGGCTCCGGCCCGGGGGTGTGCTCCACGTGGCCACCGACCACGTGGACTACGCCGAGTGGATCGGACCGACCGGCGACGCCGAGCCCGCACTCGAGCGGCTCGACGCCGCCACAGACGCGGGCCACGTACCGTTCAGTCTGGAAAGACCCGTGACGAAGTTCGAAGGCAAGGGTCTGCTGCAGGAACGCGTCATAAACGAGTTCCTCTGGCGACGCAGAGAATAGTAATCCCCGTTGTAAAAATTTCATTGCCCTGTAGCGAAGAACGAGGCGGCACACGATGACCCCAGTTGACGGCCCGGTTGACCATGAGACGACGGACGTAGAGACGCCCGACGGCCCGGGTGTGGTGCTGCTCGTCTGGGACGCGCCCAACGTCGACATGGGACTGGGGTCGATCCTCGGCGGCCGACCCACCGCGGCGTACCGCCCGCGCTTCGACGCGCTGGGCCGGTGGCTGCTCGGTTACACCGCCGACCTGTCGGCGCGCACCCGGGACACCCTCGAGGCCGAGGCGACCGTCTTCACCAATATCGTCCCGGGCACCTCCGACAACGTCCGGCCCTGGGTCGACGCGTTGCGCAACGTCGGCTTCGCCGTCTTTGCCAAGCCCAAGACCAGCGACGACTCGGATGTCGACGACGACATGCTCGAGCACATCGACAAGCGGGCCGAGTCCGGTCGACTCGCCGGTGTGGTGGTGGCCTCGGCCGACGGCCAGGCGTTCCGCGAGCCGCTGGAGGAGCTGGCGGACGAGGTCCCCGTCACCGTCATCGGGTTCCGCGAGCACGCCACCTGGGCCGTGCAGCACGACACCATCACCTTCCTCGACCTCGAGGACATCCCCGGGGTCTTCCGCGAGGCCCTGCCCCGCCTCAGCCTCGAGAACCTGCCCGACGAGGGCGCCTGGCTGCAGCCGCTCCGGCCGCTCGCAGCCCTGCTCAACTCGCGTTAGGAGCGCACGCACCCGTGTTC
Organism: Rhodococcus sp. IEGM 1408; assembly: GCF_033142235.1. Classification (NCBI taxonomy): domain Bacteria; kingdom Bacillati; phylum Actinomycetota; class Actinomycetes; order Mycobacteriales; family Nocardiaceae; genus Rhodococcus; species Rhodococcus sp. IEGM 1408. The sequence continues at coordinate 82,370 of NZ_JAWLRW010000001.1, read as the reverse complement.
AACTCACTCGGGCGGTTCGTCGCCCACCGACGCGTCCTCGTCCTGGTCTTCATGGTCCTGGTGATGGCCGTCCTCAGCGCCGCCGGCAGCATGCTCGGAAAGCCGTTCGGCCAGGGTGGCTTCGAGGACCCGAAGAGCGGGTGGGCGACCGCCGAGCAACTCGAGCAGGAGGCGTACGGCCGCGACGCGCTCGGCGACGTCGTCGTCACCTATCACGCCCCCGAGGGCACGACGGTCGACGATCCGGCCTTCCAGGAACCGATCCGGGCCTCCCTCGACGCGCTCCGCGCGGAGTTCCCGGGTCAGGTCACCGGCGTGACCAGCTTCGTCTTCAACCAGTCCCCGGCCCTGGTCAACAGAGACGCCGGAATCGCGGTGGCCTCCATCCAGCTCGCAGGCGAGGACGAGGAGATCCTGGAGAACTTCCGGGTGATCGAGGACCGGATCCCCGTCGAGGGCATCGAGGCCGACGTCGCCGGTGTCCAGGCCGTCGCCGGGGCGCTGCAGGACGGCATGGACGCCGACCTCGTGCGCGCCGAGCTCATCGCGCTGCCGCTGGTGTTCATCCTGCTCATCGTGGTGTTCGGCGGCGTGGTGGCCGCGTTCCTCCCCGTCGCCGTGGGCGTCCTGACGATCCTCGGCTCGATCGGCGCGCTGCACCTGCTGTCCCTGATCACCCCGGTCAACTCGTTCGCCCAGAACGTCGTGACGCTGATCGGCCTGGGCCTGGCGATCGACTACGGACTGTTCGTGGTGAGCCGCTTCCGCGAGGAGATGGCCGAGGGGTACCCACCGGACGCGGCCGTCCGCAGAGCCGTGGCCACCGCCGGCCGCACCGTGGTGTTCTCCGCGGTGATGGTGGGCGTGACCCTGTCCGGCCTGCTGATCTTCCCCCAGGCGTTCCTCAAGTCCGTGGCCTACGGCGCGATCGCCGCCGTGTTCCTGGCCGCGCTGCTCTCCGTGACGCTCCTGCCGGCGGTCCTCGTGATGCTCGGCCACCGCGTGGACAGCCTGGGCATCAAGCGCCTGCAGCGTCACCGCACGCGCGAGCAGGTCGAGCGCGGGCCGTTCGGCCGGATCGCCGACTTCTCCATGAAGCACCCGGTGGCGGTCGCGGCGCCCGTCGTGGTGGTCCTGGTGGCGCTCATCATCCCGTTCTCCGGGGTCAAGTTCGGCGGCATCAACGAGACCTACCTCCCGCCCGACAACACCACCCGCGTGGCGCAGGAGCAGTACGACCAGAACTTCCCCGGCACCCGAACCGACCCGGTCAAGCTCGTGGTGACCGGCTCCGACGGCAATACCCTCTCGCAGATCCGGTCCGAGGCCAACAAGGCCCCCGGGCTGACCGGCCCGTTCCAGTTCGCCCGGTCCGGGAAGCAGGACGAGCAGGGGCGCGACGTGGTGGTCCTGCAGTCCGGGGTGGTCGACCGCAACGCCCCGGGCGAGACCGTCGAGTACCTGCAGTCGTTCCCGATCCCGGCCGGCACCGAGGTGTACGTGGGCGGCAACCCGGCCATGGAGTCCGATTCGGTCGACGCCCTGGTCGACGGCCTGCCGTGGTTCGTGCTGTACGTGCTGATCGCCACCACGATCCTGATGTTCCTGGCGTTCGGCTCGCTCGTGCTGCCCATCAAGGCCGCGATCATGAACCTGCTCGGCCTGGGTGCCACGCTCGGGATCCTCACGTGGATCTTCGTCGACGGACACTTCGCCGACCTGCTGGGATTCACCCCGGGACCGCTCACCTCGCCCGTGGTGGTGCTGCTCATGGCGATCATCTACGGGCTGTCCACCGACTACGAGGTCTTCCTGGTCTCCCGCATGGTCGAGGCCCGATCCCGCGGGGCCAAGACCTCGGAGGCCATCCGCAGCGGCGTCGCCCACACCGGCGGCATCATCACCTCGGCGGCGCTCATCCTCGTGGTGGTGACCGGCGCGTTCGCGTTCTCCGAGATCGTGATGATGAAGTACATCGCGTACGGCATGATCGCCGCCCTGATCATCGATGCCACCGTGATCCGCATGCTGTTGGTGCCCGCGGTCATGCAGATGCTCGGCCCCGACTGCTGGTGGGCGCCGAAGTGGATGAAGCGGATCCAGGAGCGGATCGGTCTGGGCGAGGCGGAGATCGGCGACGAGCCCGAGCTCCTGAACCGCGGGACCGCGACCCCCGAGCCGGCGCCCGTGGTCTACGGGAAGGTCGACGAGAATATCGACGAGAACATCGACGACGACCACGGGAACGTCGGCGACCACGGGAACTTTGACGACGATGAGAACACCGACGACGACGAGGAGCTCGACTCCCCGCTGTCGGCAGACCCGGTCGACGCCCAACCGGAACCCCGTCCGCGCGAACAGGAGTCCGGGCGAAAGATCGCCGCAACCGACCTGATCGCCCGGCTCCTGCAGGAGCGGGAGCAGGGGCGCGACGCGTGAGGCCCGCCCCGGGCCCCGGAGTGGGAGCCCGGGCCGGGAGCGATGCACTGGTTATGGTGGCGAGATGACGAGGACGCGGGGCGCCGGCATCCGGCGTCGAATCCGAGCGGTCCTGGGCAATCCGTGGTTCAAGGCGGTCGCGACACTTGCCGTCCTCTTCTTCATCCTCTACTGGCTCCGCGGCCAGATGCCGTTCTTTGCCGAGGGGTTCGAGGCCGTCGCCCGCCCGCACTGGGGCTGGGTCGCGGTCGCGCTCGTGTTCTCGTACCTGTCCATGTCCAGCTACGGCTGGGTGCAGAAGGTCCTACTGCGGTCAGCCGGCGTCAAGGTGGGCCACTGGGCCAGCGTGGGCCTGGTCTTTGCCGCCAACGCGTTCTCCACGTGCATTCCCGGGGGCCAGGTCTTCGGCACCACCCTGACCTATCGCAAGACCCGGCAGTGGGGCGCCAGCCGGGTGGTGGCGTCGTGGCAGCTCGTGATCTCCGGCGTGCTGTCGACCGTCGGCATCGTGCTGCTGGCCCTGCTCGGCTTCTTCCTCGTGGGTTCGGTCTCCAACCCGTTCCTGCTGGTGCTGTCCGCGTTCGGGCTCGTGGGGATCGTCGTGGTGGTGCAGTGGGCCGCACGGAACCCGCACAAGATCGAGGGCACGCTGCTGTCGCTGGTCGCCTGGATCAACGCCCGGCGCCGCAGGCCTGCCGACCACGGAGCCGACGGGGTCCGCAAGTTCGTCAAGCAGGCCGAAGCGGTCGACATGACCAAGACCCAGCTGTCCAAGGCCTCGGCGTTCTCCCTGCTCAACTGGGTCGCCGACATCGGTTGCCTGTGGGCTGCGGCCAACGCGGTCGGCGCCCAGCACAGCATCGGCGGGCTGTGCATCGCGTACGTCACCGGCAAGATCGTCGCCACCGCGCCGATCACACCCGGCGGGCTCGGGACCGTCGAGTTCGCGCTCATCACCACCATGACCGCGGGCGGCCTCGGAGCGCATCAGGCGTTCGCGGCGGTGTTCGTCTACCGCATCGTCAGCTTCGTGCTGGTGGCCCTGGCCGGGTGGGTGATCTTCTTCCTCTTCTACCGGGGTGCGGTGGACGTGGACCCGGATGCCGACCCCGGAGAGGACGACGATCCGGACGAGTCCACCTCGTCGTCGTCACCCGGTCCGCACTCCCCTCGGACGACGGTCCAGGCTTCGTCGCCGGCCGGCATGGCGGCGAGGTGGCCCCTGCGCAACGCGCAGTGGTGGGCGACGGTGCAGCACGCCTCCGGGCCGATCCCGCTGCTACGCGTCCGAAATGACGAACGACTGATCGATGAACGCGGTGAGGCCTCCTGCTCGCTGATGCCGCCCACGCCCTTTGACAAGCCAGAGCCCTCTGACGAGAAAGACGTGTGACCCGGTGACGCTGCTGTTCTTCCTGCTGGATGCCGTGCTGGTAGCTGTGTTCGCCACGTTCGGCCGCGGCGCACACTCCGAGGGGCTCGGGGTAGCGGAGGTCTGGGGGACGGCGTGGCCGTTCCTCATCGGGCTGGCGGTGGGCTGGGTGGCGCTGCTGGTCCTGCGCCGCGATCCCGCCACCATCCGGTCCGGGGCGCTGGTCTGGCTGGTCACGCTGGTCGGCGGGATGGTCATCCGCGGGCTCGGCGACGGCCGCGTGCCGCACTGGAGTTTCATCATGGTGGCCGCGATCGCCATCGCCGTGTTCCTCATCGGGTGGCGGGCCGTGGCTGCCGCGTTGGCCCGTCGGCGTGCACGTCGGCGCTAGTCGGCGCGTGGGTGATCAGCCCAGCGGGTGGTCAGCCCAGCGGTTGATCAGGCCAGCGGCGGGATCGAGTCGAGCAGTTCGCCCGGGACCGTGATGGTCTCGGGGAGTCGAACCCCGTCCGGGGTCGGCAGGTTCTGCGGGAGCGGCACGGTGATCGCCTCGGCCGGGCCGTCTGTGACCGGCGCGGGTGCGGGTGCGGGCGGAGGCTCAGGCGGGGCCTCGAGTGCGGCGGGCGGAGCCTCGGGTGCTGGTGCTGGCGCTGGCGCGGGTTCGGGCGCTGGCGCTGGCGCGGGTTCCGGGGCAACCGGACCGAGCCATGCCCCCAGGTTCTCGCGGGTCCCGGCGAAGACGTTGAGGTCCACGGCGTCGCTGAAACCGGGGACCGCGCCGTTGTCGGCCCGCTGCCAGAGCAGCCACTCGGACCAGCCGCCGATGACCGGGAGGGTCGGCTCGGACACGCCGTACTCGGCCAGCCAGAGCGGGTACTCGGCGAACTGCGGGGTGTTGCCCATGCGGTCGATCCAGAAGTAGCGGTAGGTGTAGACGATCGGGGTCCGACCCGTCCGGTGCCGGAGGGTGTCGAGGAATACGCGGGTCCAGCCGATGAGTTCCTCGGGAGACCTGCCCTCGTCGGTCTCGATGTCGAGCACCGGCGGCAGCTGCGGTCCGCCGACCGACTGCAGGCGGTCGGCGAAGGTGTGCGCCTGCATCGCGGGGTCCATCGCGGGCCGGGCCTTGTGGTAGCTCCCGACGGCCATCCCGGCCGCCCGGGCCTCGTGGACGTCCGCCTCGTAGTACCGGTTGGCGGGGCCGCTTCCCTCGGTGGCCTTGATGAAGGCGAAGGTCTGACCGGAGTCGGCGGCCGCCTGCCACGAGACTGGGGCGCCGTGCGGGTGCTGCCAGCTGGACGAGTCGACGCCCTGCGCCAGGCCGTCGAGGGCGGGGGAGAGGGGCGCGACGGCGTCGGCGCGCGGAGATATGACGACGACGAGGAGGCCGATCGCCAGAGCCACCGCGGCGGCGAGGGCCACGAGAAGGCGGGATCCGGGGACGCGGGCGGGCACACGTCGGATCGGCCGACCGGGAGGAGTCATGTGGCGAGTATGAGGTAATCCCAATAGTCACACAAGCAACTCGCGCAACATTCCCGAAGTATTTCACCGCGGGTCGGTGGGCCCCCGTTGCGTCGGGAGGTCTCAGGCCAGCCGCGTCGGTCGGAGTCGGGTGAACGATCCGTCCATTCCTGCCGGGGCGCGGGAGGGCCGCGCCGACCCCGGTGACGTGGGCCGATACCTGCTGCGGACACCGGGTGCGGAGGGTTGCCGAGATTCGCTGCGGTGGTACAGGTCACAACTCCGTCACAACCCGTAACACCCCGCCCCACCGGTGCGATTCACTTTTTTCCTCGCCTATTATTTAGGGGTCCCACCGTGCCAGTCGGGAGATGCCCTCATGAGCGACACGACGATCGATCTCACCACCCCCCGCTACCGGCACGCTCTCGTCACCGAGGTCGATGGTCCGGACGACGACCCGTTCCTCGCGGTGACCGTCGTCGAGACCGTTCTCCTGGACGAGGACGGCGCCGGCCGGGGGGCGCCGGAACTCGTGTTGCGGACCGGGGCCGACGGGATCACCCTGACTGACCGCGATCAGGTGCTGCGGTTGCAGGCCATGATCAACCGGGCTGTCAACGAGTGGCGCACGGCCGCCTCGCACCTGGCCTGACCGCACCTGGCCTGACCTCACCGGGACCGTTGGGCCCGTCGGGTCTCCCGTACCTTCGGTTTCTGGCGGGCCTGGCTAGCCCTGCTACTCGACCCTGATCCCCGCCTCGCCGATCAGTGCGAGGCCGACCCCCACGACCTGATCCGGTGAGATGATCGCCCCGCGGAGTGCGGTGGCGCCGTGGACGTCCTCGAGATCCGCGCCCCGCAGGTCGGCGGCGGCGAACGTGGCCCGCTCCAGGGTCGCCCCGCGAAGGTCCACGCCGTCCGTCGACAGGTCGGCGATCCGGGCCTCGAGCAGGTCGGCCTGCCTGCACCGGGTGGCCGACAGCCGTACCCGCTGGAGTCGGGCCATCCGCAGGTTGATCATGTCGGCGTGGCAGTCCTCGAACTCCACGTCGGTCAACCGCGCGTCGGAGAGGACGATGCCGGTCAGTCGGCACCCGACAAAGCGGACGCGGGTGAAGGTCGCGCCGTCGGCGACCATCCCCGAGAGGTCACAGCCGCTGAGCACCACGTCGGTCATGCGGATCGAGTCGGCGCGCGCACTGCTCAGCCGGATCCCCTCCAGGACGGACTCGCGGATCTCTGCGCCACCGATCTGCGCTGCGCCCTCGCTAAGCGAAGGAGCGTGTTCGGCGGTGGCGAGCACTCCGTCCCACAGGCCGTCGGTCTCGAGATCGGTGCCGGGCGGCTGGAGCTGCTCGCGCCGCGGAACGGTCGGGGTGGCGGGCGGACGGGGGGAGCCGGACCGGCGGCGAAGAGGTGGGGGCACGAGGGCCAGCTTAGGTGTGCGGTCCGTCAGGGCAGATCGCAGAGTTGTCTGAACTGGTCCCACTCGGCGTCGACGACGGCGGGGTCGACCGTGTCCTGCAGGACCAGGCCGGAGAGTCGACTCGCCACCGCGGACAATGCGTTGTCCGCCACGCCGTCCGCCAGGCGACGAACCTCCGAGGAGGTCAGTTCGGTGTCGCCCTGATCGGTGTCGCCCCGGCCGGTGACGAGCCGGTGGACGGGCTCGGTCAGTTCCTCGCATCCGGGTGTGGCGGCCGGGCCAGGGGTGAGGTCGGGCGTCGCGGCTGTTCCGGATCCGACGCCGTCGGGCGATTGTTCGCCCATGGTGAGTTGCCCGCAGCCACCGAGGGCCAGGGCGAGGCCGGCCGCGACGGCGACCGCCCTGACGGCTGCTGCGGTTCCGGATGGTGACATGGGCCCGACGATAACCCGCGACTGCGCGGTCCGCGGATGAAGGCGTACGCTCGACGCAGCTATAGACAGGTCTGTCTATCGGTGTTGTCGAAGGAGTTGTCAGATGAGCTTGCGCGAGGTGTTCGCTTTCCCGGAGACCGTGAACGACTACGCCGCCCGCTGCACCGCGGGGCTCGTGGTGGCGCTCGCCGTGGTGACGATGATCGTGCCGTCGCCCGCGCAGGTCTGGTTTGCGGCGGCGCTGGTCGTGGGATTCGCCCTGCGAGTCGCCGGCGGGCCGCGGTACTCGCCGTTCGGCCGACTCTCCGTGCACGTCATCGCTCCGCGCGTCAGTGCCGTGCCGAAGCTGGTCTCCGGCGCACCCAAGCGTTTCGCGCAGACGATCGGTCTGGTGATGTCCTCGATCGCCCTCGCACTGTTCCTCACCGGGTTCTCCGCAGGGGGCACGATCGTCCTGGGCGTGTTGGTGATCGCCGCGCTCGCCGAGTCGGCCCTCGGGTTCTGCCTGGGCTGCTGGATGTACGCGAAGTTGCAGCGGGCCGGCGTCATCTCCGAGGATTCCTGCGTCGACTGCGCGGACATCTGGGCCCGGCCCGGGATGGCCGCCCGTAACTGAGATTCGCTCGCGACCAACCGGTCCGGGTTCCGCGCTACCGTGGGAAACATGAGCACTCCGCGCGAGGATCCCGACGCGTACGGCGACGATTACAGCGATGACCTGGGCGCGCCGTACGGCCAGTCCCCGTACCCCTACGGGATGCCGCCGCAGTACGGACATCCCCCTCAGTACGGTCAAGCGCCGCAGTACGGTCAGTCCCCGCAGTACGGTCAGTCCCCGCAGTACGGGCTGCTACCGCAGTACGGCACCGAACCGGGATTTGGCGCGATGCAGCCCTACGCCCCCGGTTATCCGGTCTCCAGTTACTCGGGCCCGGGGTATCCGGTCGCCCGCAAGGAGCCCGCGATTCCCCTGATCCTGTCGTTCTTCCTCCCCGGCCTGGGCACGATCGTCAACGGCAAGGCGGGCAAGGGTATCGCCATCATGGGCGGCTACTTCCTCGGCGTGCTGCTGTCGATCGTCCTCATCGGGATCCCGATCATGTTGGGCTTCTGGATCTGGGGCATGGTCGACGCATACCAGGGGGCACAGAAGCACAACGCGCGGCACGGTTTCCGCTGACGGGCCGGGGCGATCGGCCCACCTCGTCGTCGTCGTCCCGGAGACCCGGCGCCGCACCTTCCGTAACCTGGTCACATGACAGCGACCGAGATCCCCACCACCGACGCCCCCCGGCCCTCGGGCCTCGACCTGCAATACGTGGACCGGGACGTGCGTCCGCAGGACGACCTCTACAACCACGTCAACGGCACCTGGATCCGCGACCACGTGATCCCCGCGGACCGGCCGATCGACGGGGCGTTCCTCGCGCTGCGTGACCTCTCCGAGGAGCGCGTGCGCGACATCATCACCGACGCGCCCGTCGACTCCCAGATCGGCGCCTTCTACGCCTCGTTCATGGACACCGACGCGGTCGAGGCCGCGGGCGTCGGCGCGCTCGCCCCGGACCTCGCGGAGATCGACGGAGCCGCAGACATCGACGCGCTCGCGCTGGCCATGGCCAGGTTGGAGAAGGTGGGCGTGTCCGGGCTGATCGGTGCCTACGTCAACAACGACGCCAAGAACTCCACCCAGTACATCCTCTACCTGGTGCAGTACGGCATCGGCCTGCCGGACGAGTCGTACTACCGTGAGGACCAGTACGCGGGGATCCGCGAGCAGTACACCGAGCACATCGCGCGGATGCTCGTGCTGGCGGGACAGTCGCGGGAGGCCGACGCCCGCGCCCGTGCGGAGCGGATCGTCGCCCTGGAGACCAAGATCGCCGCGTCCCACTGGGACGTGGTCGCCCGCCGCGACGCGGACAAGACCTACAACCCGGTGACGTGGGACGAGCTGCCGCAGCTCGCCCCCGGCTTCCCGTGGCACGACTGGGCCCGCGAGGTGGGTGGGACCGAGGAGACCTTCGGCCGGCTCGTGGCCATGCAGCCCGACTTCCTCACCGCCGTTGCCGATCTGTGGGCCTCCGAGCCGCTGGAGACGTGGAAGGAGTGGCTGCGCTGGCGCGTGGTCAGTTCGCGGGCGCCCTACCTGACCGGTGATCTGGTGGAGGAGAACTTCCGCTTCTACGGGACCGCGATGTCCGGCACCGAGGAGATCAAGGCCCGCTGGAAGCGCGGCGTCGGCGCGGTCGAGGCCGCGCTCGGCGAGGAGGTGGGCAAGGAGTACGTGGCCCGGCACTTCCCGCCCGGCCACAAGGCGCGGATGGTGGGCCTGGTGGAGAACCTCACCGCCGCCTACCGCTACTCGATCGCCCAGCTGCCGTGGATGACCCCGGCGACCCGCGAGCGCGCGCTGGCCAAGCTCGAGGCGTTCGTGCCCAAGATCGGCTACCCCGACAAGTGGCGCGACTACTCCGCGCTGGAGGTGCGCCCCGACGACCTGCTCGGCAACGTGCGCCGCTCCGCCGGGTTCGAGCATGCCTTCGAGCTGGGCAAGCTCGGTGGCCCGGTCGACCGCGGCGAGTGGCACATGACCCCGCAGACGGTCAACGCGTACTACAACCCGGTGATGAACGAGATCGTCTTCCCGGCCGCCATCCTGCAGACCCCGTTCTTCGACGCCGATGCGGACGACGCCGCCAACTACGGCGCGATCGGCGCCGTGATCGGCCACGAGATCGGCCACGGTTTCGACGACCAGGGGTCGAAGTACGACGGCGAGGGTAACCTGGTCGACTGGTGGACCGACGAGGACCGCACCTCGTTCGGCACCCGCGTGGACGCGCTGATCGCCCAGTACCAGGGCCTGACCCCCGAGGGCCTGGACCCGGCGAAGGACCACGTCAACGGGGCTTTCACGGTGGGGGAGAACATCGGCGACCTCGGTGGACTCACCATCGCGCTGCTGGCCTACCGGCTGGCGCAGGGCACGGGCGGCGAGCCCGCCGAGGGCACGGACGTGGGCCCGGAGATCGACGGCATGTCGGGCATCCAGCGGCTGATCACGTCGTGGGCGATCGTGTGGCGCACCAAGACCCGCGCCGAGGAGGCCGCCCGCCGGCTGGCCGTGGACCCGCACTCCCCGCCGGAGTTCCGCTGCAATCAGGTGGTCAAGAACCTCGACGACTTCCACTCCGCTTTCGGGGTGACCGAGGGCGACGGGCTGTGGCTCGCGCCGGAGGAGCGCGTCAGCATCTGGTGAGGCGGGGTCGGCGGCCGGGGTCGCCCAGATAGGGGAGGGCGTTCGCGGTAGAGAGCTGGCGGTAGAAAATATGTGACGGGTGTCATAGCATATGGGCGCTGCTGAACCGGTTGGGCCGGCAGCGCCCAGGTCTAACCGACCTCGTGACTGGGAGAGACATGTCTCAGACAATCAACCCGCCAGCGCAGCAGCAAGCCGCCCGTGAGACCGCCGCGGCACCTCGGACGGTCCGGATAACGGCGTGGGAGCTCTTCACCACGACCGACCACAAGAAGATCGGCGTGATGTACATCGTCACCTGCTTCATCTTCTTCTTCATCGGTGGGCTGATGGCGCTGCTCATGCGCGCGGAGCTCTTCCTCCCCGGGATGCAGTTCCTCTCCAACGAGCAGTACAACCAGCTGTTCACCATGCACGGCACGGTGATGCTGTTGCTCTACGGCACCCCGATCGTGGTGGGGTTCGCGAACTACATCATGCCGCTGCAGATCGGCTCGCCGGACGTGGCGTTCCCGCGTCTGAACGCCTTCGGCTACTGGCTGTTCGCCGCGGGCGGCACGATCATTCTCTCCGGCTTCGTCACCCCCGGTGGCGGCGCGGCGTTCGGCTGGACCATGTACGCGCCGCTGAGCGCCAAGGAGTTCTCGCCGCAGGTGGGTGCGGACCTGTGGATCCTCGGGGTGGGCATCGGTGGGATCGGTACCATCCTCGGCGCGGTCAACTTCATCACCACGATCATCTGCCTGCGCGCACCGGGCATGACCATGTTCCGGATGCCGATCTTCACGTGGAACGTCCTCGTGACCTCCGTGCTGATCCTGCTGATCTTCCCGCTGCTCACCGCGGCCGCCCTCGGCGTCTTCTACGACCGCGAGTTCGGTGGCCGGATCTTCTCCGCCGGGAACGGGGGAGCGATCCTGTGGCAACACCTGTTCTGGTTCTTCGGTCACCCCGAGGTGTACGTCCTTGCCCTGCCGTTCTTCGGGATGATCACCGAGATCCTGCCGGTCTTCTCGCGCAAGCCGCTCTTCGGCTACGCGGGCCTGGTCTTCGCGACCCTGGCGATCGCCGCATTGTCGATGGCCGTGTGGGCGCACCACATGTTCGTCAGCGGTGCCGTCCTGCTGCCGTTCTTCTCCTTCATGACCTACCTGATCGCCGTCCCGACCGGCGTGAAGTTCTTCAACTGGATCGGCACCATGTGGCGGGGCAAGATGACGTTCGAGACACCGATGCTCTTCTCGCTGGGGTTCCTGGTCTCCTTCCTGTTCGGCGGACTGACCGGCATCATGCTCGCCTCTCCCCCGATCGACTTCCACGTGCACGATTCGTACTTCGTGGTGGCGCACTTCCACTACGTCCTCTTCGGCACGGTCGTCTTCGCGACCTTCGCCGGCGTGTACTTCTGGTTCCCCAAGATCACGGGTCGGATGCTCGACGAGAAGCTGGGCAAGTGGCACTTCTGGCTGACGTTCATCGGTTTCCACACCACGTTCCTGGTGCAGCACTGGCTGGGCAACCAGGGCATGCCCCGCCGGTACGCCGACTACCTGGCGACGGACGACTTCACCGTGCTCAACCAGATCTCCACCGTCGGCTCGTTCATCCTCGGCGTGGCGATGTTGCCGTTCATCTGGAACGTCATCAGGAGCTGGCGCTACGGGGACATCGTCACCGTCGACGACCCGTGGGGTTTTGCCAATTCGCTCGAGTGGGCGACCTCCTGCCCGCCACCACGCCACAACTTCGCGGTACTCCCGCGGATCCGCTCCGAGCGCCCGGCGTTCGAACTGCACTACCCGCACATGAGCGAACGGATGCGGGCGGAGGCCCACGTGCGCGGCCGTTCCAACGCCAAGGACCCGGAGTCGGCGAAGGACGTGGCCGAGCGCGGGACTTCGCCCAATACCGCGTGACCACCTGCGCATCGGGCGGCCCGGTCGGCAGAACGGGTCTCTGACAAGACGGGTCCAGGACGACGGCCCGGCCGCTAGGGTCCAGTCCCATGGGGAACCGGGATGTGCTGAGCAAGGATGTGTCGAACGCGGATGCGTCGATCGAGGATGCGTCGGGAAATCGGGATGTGCCGATCAGGGTCGGTTCGATCAAGGTCGTGGAGTGGTCGACGGGGTATCTGGGCAGGATGGCGGTCGAGGCCGTTGACGCGCGCCCCGAGTTGGAGCTGGTGGGCGTCTTCGTCTCCGATCCGGCGAAGGTAGGCGTGGACGTCGGTCGACTCGCGGGACTGGATCGCGACCTGGGCGTGCTCGCCACCGACGACCGGGCGGCGCTGCTCGCGCTGAGGCCGGACGTGGTGGTCTACACGGCCGAGACCGAGACCCGCTTCATGGGCGCGATCGAGGACTTCACCGAGTTCCTCCGGGCCGGCATCAACGTGGTGGCCTCCGGCCCGGTGCTGCTGCAGTACCCGCACGGGACCCTGCCCGAGGAGATGATCGACGCGCTCGCCGCGGCCGGCCGGGACGGCGGCGCCACCCTGCACGTCAACGGGATCGACCCCGGCTTCGCCAACGACGTGCTGCCGCTGGCCATGACCAGCCTGTCCCGGCGGATCGACCTGATCCGGGTGGGGGAGATCGCCGACTACTCGGTGTACCACCAGGGCGAGACCATGCGGCGGCTGTTCGGCTTCGGCCGGCCCATGGACTGGCTCCCTCCGCTCCTGCGCCCGGGGATGCTCGCCGCCGGCTGGGGATCGGTGGTCCGTCAGCTCGCCGCCGCGCTGGACGTGACGCTCGACGAACCGCTGGTGGAGCGTCACGAGCGGCTGGCCACGGACCGGGACCTGTCGCTACTGGCGTGCGAGGTCCCGGCCGGGACGCAGGCGGCCCTACGGTTCGAGGTGGTGGGACAGGTCGACGGCGAGGATCGCATCGTGCTGGAACACGTCACCCGCACCCACGTCGATCAGGCGCCGGAGTGGCCCCGACCCGACCACGGCGACGGGTGCTACCGCATCGAGATCCACGGTGAGCCGGAGATGCGGGTGGAGTTCACCCACCACGCCGAGCACGGCGATCACAACGTCTCAGGGATGCTCGTCACCGCGTTGAGGCTGGTCAACTCGGTCGAAGCGGTGGTCGCGGCCGAACCGGGATTGGTCTACGCGAAGGACCTACCCATGATCACCGGGCGTGGCTTAATGGGCGGATGAACCTCGTGCGCGCAGCCAGGGCCGCAGCAGCCATTGCGGCCACGGTCGTCCTCGGGGTCACGGGGGCGGGCGCGGCGACGGCAGCGCCGACCACCGCGCCGACCACCGCGCCGACCACCGACCCTTCGATGCGGGCACCACTGCCGGTGCCGTACTCGTTCTTCGCCGGCGCCGCGCAGGCCCTGATCGCCCCGGGCGCGGATCTGCCCGGGGCCAACGACTGGAACTGCCGCCCGTCCCCGGACAAACCCCGGCCGGTCGTCCTGGTCCACGGCACCTCCGGCGGGGCCGTGACCAACTGGGCGACCTACGGCCCGCTCCTGCACAACGAGGGCTACTGCGTCTTTGCGCTCACCTACGGGGCGCTGCCCGGTCAGCCGTGGCCGGTCAGCCTGCTGGGCGGACTGTCCGACATCACCGAGGTCTCGGTCCCGCAGGTCGGCGCGTTCGTCGACCGGGTGCTCGCCTCGACCGGCGCCGCGCAGGTGGACCTGATCGGCCATTCGCAGGGCACCGTAGTCTCGGGCCTCGTGGCCAAGGTCGGGCGTCCGGGCAGGGTGAACACCGTCGCCGCGATGGCCCCGCTGTGGCGCGGCTCCACCGGGACGGGATCAGCGTCGATCGGCACCGCGCTGGCCAGCGGGGACCGGGGACGGGCGGTCCAGTTCGCCCCGGCGCTCGCGCAGATGGCCGCCGGGTCCCCGACGATCGAGCTGCTGTGGGCGGGCGGCTCCCCGTACGCCCCGGGAGTGAGGTACCTCAACCTGGTGACCCGCTACGACCAGTTGGTTCGGCCGTACACCTCCGGTGTGGTCGAGGGGCCGCAGACCGCCAACGTCGTGATCCAGGACGGCTGCGAGCAGAACCAGGCCGAGCACCTGGCCATCGCCGCGGACGGCAGGACCGCCGACTTCGTCCTCAATGCGCTCGACCCCGCCCATCCTCGAGTCGCGCGGTGCGAGGCGGTCGCTCCGTACCTCGGTCCCACGCCCCCGCTGCCGGGGTCGTGACCAGCGCAGTGAGCAGGGCGGTCACCAGGGCAGCGGCTCGCTCGGCCCCGGTCCGTCGGTCGGCCGCCGGGATCGCGGGGCTGTTCGGGGCGGCGCTCCTCGTCGTCGTCGCCCCGGGGTCGGCCACGGCGAGCCCCGCCGACCCTTCTCCCACCGGCCATGCCGGCTGGCGGTGGTGGGACGGCGCGGTCCACCAGCTCACCCACGGCCTGGCCGACCCGCCCGGGTTGAACCGCGACGACTGCCGGCCGCCCGCCGACAAGCCCGAACCGGTGATCCTCGTGCACGGCACCGGCCTCAACGGCGGCAACTCGTGGGCGACGTTCGGCGCCGCGCTGGCCGCCGAGGGGTACTGCGTGTGGGCGCCGACCATCGGGGCCCCGCCGGTGGGAGGGCCGCCTGTGGGAGGGCCGCCCGGGCTCGGCGGTGCACCGGGTTCCCTGGGCGGGCTGGACTCGCTCACCGGGGCGTCGGCCCCGCAGCTCGCCGCCGAGATCGACCGCGTGCGCGCGCTCACCGGGGCCCGCGAGGTCGACCTGGTGGGCCATTCTCAGGGCGCGATCGTCGCGTCGTACGTCGCTGCCACCTCCCGTACGGACGCGGTGCGCACCGTGGTCACCCTGGGCGCCGACCCCGCGAAGTCGGGGGAGGGGCCGCCCGAGTTCGTCACCGACATCCTCGGGGTGTTGTCGGCCGAGACCACCCGGCAGGACGCCGAGGCGACGCTCGCCTGGTTGGGCGAGGAGGGCGTGCCGTTCGCGCGCGGGGTGCGGTACGTCGCGGTGTCGTCGGACTACGACGAGCTCACCGGCCCCGTCACCGCGCCCGTGGTGCCGCCTTACGTGGACCTCCGGGTCGTGCGGCTGCAGGACGGCTGCGAGGTCGACCGCTCCGGCCACCTGACCGTGCTGGCCTCACCTCGCGCGGTGGACCTGGTGATCGACGCGCTGGGCGGGGCCGGAGTTGGCGGGGGCGCGGGCAAGGGTGTCGGTGCGGGCACCGACGCGCGGCCGCCGCGATGCGTGCCCGCAGACGGGATCGTTGGCGTGCTGGAGCCTGTTCCGCTGCGCTGACCCGCCCGGGCCCGCGCTGGCGTCCGCTCCGCTGACCCCGGTCAGGCGCGGGAGCGGCTGCCCGCGGGATTGCAGCCGCCCCCGAAGGTGGCGTCTCGCGTGTACTGATGCGCATGCGAGACGCCATCTTGGTGTGCGTCAGGAGACGGCCCTTGAGCAGAGTGGCAGGCGCGCGTGCGGATCCCCAGGGGAGGAGGCGGCGGGCGCGGCTGCGTGGGTCCGGCTGCCCGGAGTGCCCGCTCAGGAACGCGGAGTTGAGGAGCTCGGCACATAGCCGAGCATGCTGGTGCCTCCCGACGTCAGTTGAGGCGTTCGCCCGTCTCGACGTCGAAGGCGTGCAGCTCCGCGGCGACCGGCCGGACGCGCATCCGCGAACCGACCTCCGCGCGGTGTCCGCGGTCCAGGCGGACGGCCACCCGCTCGCCGGCCTCGGTGGCGCCGTAGGCAAAGGCCTCCGCGCCGAGTTCCTCGACCAGCTCCACCCGCAGGTCGAGGCCGTCGTCGCCCTCTCCGACCGGCACCAACGCCTCGGGTCGGGCGCCGAGCAGGATCCGGTCCCGGCCGTCGGTGGGTGCGGGGACCTCGACCTCGGCGGTGCCGACGCGGGTGCGTCCGTCGACGACCGACACCTCGACGAGGGTCATCGACGGGGTGCCGATGAAGCCGGCGACGAAGGCGTTGGCGGGCCGGTCGTACAGCTCGCGCGGCTCCGCGACCTGCTGGAGCACACCGTCCCTGAGAACCGCGACCCTCGTGCCCATGGTCATGGCCTCGATCTGGTCGTGGGTGACGTAGACGGTGGTGACGCCGAGCCGGCGCTGCAGCGAGGCGATCTCACCCCGCGTGGACACGCGCAGCTTGGCGTCTAGGTTCGACAGCGGCTCGTCCATGCAGAAGACCTTGGGGTTGCGCACGATCGCGCGGCCCATCGCGACCCGCTGTCGTTGTCCGCCGGACAGCTGGGAGGGCTTTCGGTCGAGGAGCTCCTCCAGCTGGAGGATCCGCGCCGCCTCCTCGACCTGCTTGCGCGTGTCCGACTTGTTGACGCCCGCGTTGCGCAGGGCGAACCCCATGTTCTGCGCCACGGTCATGGTGGGGTAGAGCGCGTAGTTCTGGAACACCATGGCCACGTCGCGATCGCGCGGGGCCACCCGGGTCATGTCCTCGCCGTCGATCAGCACGCGCCCGGAGTCGATCGGCTCCAACCCGGCGAGCATCCGCAGGCTCGTGGACTTGCCGCAGCCCGAGGGGCCGACCAGGACGAGGAACTCGCCGTCGGCGATGTCGATGTCGAGGGAGTCGACGGCGGGCGCCGAGGACGAGTCGAAGCGTCGCGTGGCGTGATCGAACCGGACGGTGGCCATGGTCGGAGGTCTCCTGGGGCGGGGGTGGTGGGGAGCGGGGGGTCGACGACGACGAGCTCGCCGCCGCCCCCCGCCGACAGGCTCAGGCCTGGGCGTGAGGTGCTCTGCCGGGCGGTCAGCCGAGCTTGGGCTTGAGCTGCGTGTCGATGACCTGCTGGGTCTCCGTCTGGAGCTGCTCCATCGTCTCGCGGACGTCCTGGCCGGCGAGCACCTTGTCCAGGGCGCCGCCGATCCGGGTGCCGCCGTTCGGGACGAACACGCGGGCGTTGTCCTGGGGACGCGTGAAGCCCAGCTGCTCGATCGCCGTGGCGGCCTGCGGCGACTTCTTCAGGTACTCCTTGATCTCCTGGGCTTCACCGGCGTCCTTGCGGACGGGCATGTACCCGGTGGCCTGCGCGAAGATCGCGGTCCCCTGGGTGGAGGTGATCGAGTCGATGAACTTGAGCGCGTTGAGCTTGCGCTCGTCGGAGATCTTGGCCGGGATGGCCAGGCCGGCGCCGCCGGTGGGGCATGAGGAGTTGTCGCGGGCACCCGGCAGGAACGCCGTGCCGAACTCGAACTGCGCGTTCTCGGTGGCGGCTTTGAGGGAGCCGGTGGAGGCCACGGCGCAGGCGGCCAGGCCGGAACCGAACTCCGTGATGGAGTCCTTGGAGACGACGAGGAACCCCTCGTCGTTGATCCGCTTGAGCTTCTCCACGCCGGCGATGGTCCCCGCCGCGGTGAAGGTGGCGTCCCAGTCCTCCGAGTAGGCCCCGCCCTCGTTCCAGATCATGTTCTGCATGGTCCAGTCGAGGTAGTTGGAGCCGTCGTACAGCGCGATCGCGTGTTTGCCGCCGCCGACGGCCTCCTGGATGCGCGGGGCCCAGTCGAGGAACTCGTCCCAGCTGTCGGGGCCACGGTCCGGGAGCCCGGCCTGCTGCCAGACCTCCTTGTTGTAGTAGAACAGCGGGGTCGACCGCGCGAACGGCAGGCCGTAGGACCTGCCCTCGAGGACGTAGTCACCGACGAGCGCATCGACATAGGTGGAGGTGTCCACCCCGGCCTCGGCGAAGAGGTCGTCGAGCGGGGTGAGCTGGTCGTTGAGCGCGAAGTTGAACCAGGTGACGTCCGAGACCACCACGACGTCGGGGACGTCGTTCCCGGTCAGCGCCGCGTTGAGCTTCTGCGCCACCTCTTCGTAGTTCTTGCCGCCGTCGACCAGGTTGACCGTCAACCCGGACTCACCCTGGAAGCGCTCGATCAGCTGCTCCTCGGTGGCCTTGGAGTTGCCCGGGTGGTTGGACCAGAAGGTGATGGTGTCGGTGGCGCCCTCGGCCCCACCGCCCCCACCGGCGGCCGAGTCGCCGCCGCCGGATCCGGCGCAACCGGCCACGGTGACGGTGGCTGCGGACGCGCCGAGGAGGCCGAGGAAGAGCCTGCGGTTCACTGGATTCATGGCGGTGGTGCCTTTCTGCAAGACGAACCTGACGGGGACGGTGAACGGGTAGCGGGTGGACTGGGTGGGCTGAGAGGACTGGGTGGACAAGGTGGCTCGGGTGGCGGCTGAAGGGGTCAGCCCTTGACCGCGCCGGAGGTGAGGCCTTTGATCATGTGGCGCTGCAGGAGCAGGAAGACGATGAGGATCGGGGTGATGGTGAGGATCGTCGCGGCCATGACCATGGGCCAGTCGATGTAGGCGTCGGTGGAGATGAGCCGCGCCAACCCCACCTGGAGTGGGGCGACCGTCTCGTCGGAGGCGACCAGGAAGGGCCAGAGGTACTCGTTCCACTCGTTGACGATCGTGATGAGCGCGAACGCCACCACGGTCGGCCAGCTCATCGGCAGCAGGACCCGCAGCAGCAGCTTCATGTGGCCGCAGCCGTCCATGCGGGCGGCCTCGATGATCTCGAACGGCAGGGTGAGGAAGTGGTTGCGCATGAGGAACGTGCCGAACGCGACCCCGGCCAGCGGGAAGATGATGCCCTGGAAGGTGTTGATCCAGCCCAGCTGCGAGACCAGCGCGTAGTTGGAGATGACGGTGATCTGGTTGGGCACCATCAGCGCGGCCAGGACCAACATGAAGACCGCCCCGCGGCCGGGAAAACGCAGGTAGACAAAGGCGTAGGCGCTGAGGACACCCAGCACGAGTTTGGCCGAGACCAGCGCCCCGGTGATGATCAGCGAGTTGGTGAAGTACCGGATGAACGGCACCTGCTCGAGCACCCGGGAGTACGGGCCGGAGGTGACGGGGTCCGGCCACCACGCGGGGGGCTGGATGTAGACCATGTCCGGGGTCTTGAACGAGGTGGTCAGGACCCAGTACAGGGGGAGCGCGATGACCGCCAGCACCATGAACATGGCCAGGTAGCCGGCCACCTTCATCGCCCGCGAGCCTCCGGAGACGGGGTTCATGTCATCTTCCTGTCCATCACGCGGACCTGGATCGCGGTGACGCCGAGCAACACCAGGAACATGATCGTGGCCACCGTGGCCCCGTAACCGGCCCGGAAGTTCTGGAAGGTCTCCTGGTACACCTGGAACACCATCGTGGTGGTCCCGTTGCCCTGCGGTCCGCCGCGGGTCATCACGTAGATGATGTCGAAGACCTGCAGCGAGTTGAGCAGCACGGTGATCGACAGGAAGAACGTCGTCGGGCGCAGCAGCGGCAGGGTGACCGAGCGGAAGGTCGTCCACCGGCTGGCGCCGTCCATCTCGGCGGCCTCGTACAGTTCGGCCGGCTTGGCCTGGAGCGCGGCCAGGTAGATGACGAAGCTGTAGCCGAGGTTCTTCCAGACGTAGGTGACGGTGATCATCACCATGGCCCAGTCGGGGTCCTGGTAGAAGTCCGGCACGGGCAGACCGACCATCGTCAGCAGCGCCGCGATCATGCCGAAGCGTGGATCGAAGAGGAACTGGAAGGCCACGCCGATGGCCGCACCCGCGATCACGAAGGGTGCGAACACCGCCGACCGCACGAGCCCCCGGCCGATCAGTTGCTGGTCGAGCAGGAGCGCCAGGGCCAGGCCCAGGACCATGGACCCGATGACCGCGGCGAGGGTGAACACGACCGTGTTCTGCACGACCACCCAGCTGTCCGCGCGGTTCCACCACTCGATGTAGTTGGACCAGCCGATGAACGTGGAGGTCGGGGAGGAGATGTTCCATTCGAAGAAGCTCAGCCGGATGTTGTCGATCAGCGGCCGGTAGACAAAGACCCCGAGCAACGCCAGGTTCGGCAGTACCAGGGCGAGGAAGAGCAGTTTCTCCCCGAGGGACCCGCCCATGCGGGACCGCCGCCGCGGTGCCCGACGTTCGGGCGGGCTGTCGGCGCCCGATTTCTCGGGTGCCGGGGGGGACGACGTCTGCACGGTGGAAGCCTCGTCGTAGTGGATGAACGGACTCTGTCCGGACGATAGACCACCATTGGCCCGCAGAGGGCGAAAAGGTACAGACGTTGAAAAGGCCGAGGGCCCTCACCTCTCGGGTGAGGGCCCTCGGATCGCGACCGGGCCGCGGTGCAGCGGGATATCCGTGGTGTCAGCTCTGGCTCAGTAGTTCCAGTCGCCCTGGCCGTCAAAGGACCCGAAGGGCCGCCCGGGCCCGTTCTTGACGATGATCGGGTCGCCGTTGCGCGAATTGTCGTAGTACCAACGGGCGTCCTCGGGGCTGATGTTGATGCAGCCGTGCGAGACGTTCCGGACGCCCTGGTCGCCGACAGACCACGGCGCGGAGTGGATGTAGATGCCGTCGTAGCTCATCCGGACCGCGTCGTTGACGATCGAGTCGTAGCCGCCGTCCTCGATCCGCAGCCCGAAGGCGGCGGAGTTCATCCGCACGTTCCGGCCGCGCTGGCCGGTGTAGTAGACGCCGTTGTAGGTGTCCCACCCGGGCCGCCCGGCCGACGCCCGCATGGTGCGCACGTGCTGGCCGTTGCGGGTCACGGTGATGTGCTTGGTGCGGTCGTCGAATTCCGCGATCAGCGCGTCGCCGGTGCGGAAGGACTGCTGGCGCTTGCCGCCGGCCCAGATGGTGACGGAGGTGTTGGGCGGCCAGAAGCTGTGGGGCCGCCACCGCACCTCGGAGTTGTTGATCCAGTAGAACTTGCCGGCCACGGGTGGTTCGGTGCGGATCCCGATGGTGGCCTCCGCGCGCGCACGGTCGGTGATGGGGCGGTCGAAGAAGAACATGACCGGCTGGGCCACGCCGACGACCTCGTTCGGGGTCGGGAAGACGTTGACGTCGCCGTACTCGGGGGCGGGTCGCGCCGGTCCGATCACCGGGTAGGTGAGCACGGGCATCGCGCCGACGCCCGGGATCAGCGGGGTGGGTAGCGGCGCGTTCTCCAGCTGGGGGACCCCGGGCGGGCTCATCGGCATCACGGACTGCGCGCCGGCCGCCGGGGCCAGGCTCAGGATCAGCGCTGACGCGGCGAGGACTGCGGCGACAACCGTGGCGACTGCCGAGTTCCGGGACGAACGGGTCATGACTTCTCCTGGGGGCGGCGGTGCGTGGCTGTCAGCGTAAGCCAAGGGGTTTCTTGGGATGTCGCGCGCCGCTCCGTTTGTGTTTCAGCTGGCCCCCCGGGGGGCGGCTCGTCAGTAGTTCCAGTCGCCCTGCCCGTCAAAGGCGCCGAACTGCCTGCCCGGCCCGTTCATCACGACAAAGGGATCGCCGTTGCGCGTGTTGTCGTAGTACCAGCCCGCGTCCTCAGGGCTGAGGTTGATGCACCCGTGCGAGGTGTTGCGCTCGCCCTGGTCGGCCACCGACCACGGGGCGGAGTGGATGAAGATGCCGTCGTAGCTCAGTCGCACGCCGTCCGCGACGGTGGTGTCGTACCCGCCGGCGGTCCTCGACAGCCCCCAGGTGGACGAGTCCATCCTGACCTCGCGGGCGCGCCACCCGTTGTAGTAGACGCCGTTGTGGGTCGGGTAGTCGTCGCGTCCGGCGGAGGCCCGCATGGTGCGGACGACCTGGCCGTTGCGGGTCACTGTGACGAGGTGCGTGTGGTCGTCGTAGGTCGAGACGACCGCGTCGCCGGTGCGGAAGGCGTTCTCCCGGCCACCGGCCCACACGGTGACCGAGGTGCCGGCCGGCCAGAACTCCAGGGGGCGCCAGCGGAGTTCGGAGTCGTCGACCCAGTAGAACTTGCCCTCGACGGCCGGCGCCGTGCGGATCCCCACGGCGGCTTCTGCTGTGGCGCGGTCGGCGACGGGACGGTCGAACCGGATCATGACGGGCTGGGCCACGCCCACGGTCTCGTTCCGGGTGGGGTAGACGGAGGCCACCCCGGCCTCGATGGCCGGGCGCGGCGGAGCCGGCACGGGGATGGTGAGAACCGTCGACAAGCCCAGGCCCGCGGGAGTCCAGATGGGTGCCGATTCCACTGTGGCCAGGCCGGCGACGGACTGCGCCGAGGCGACGGGAGTGAGTCCGACGACGAGGCCGGCAGTGGCCAGCAGGGTCGCGATGAGACGGGATCGACGGAACATCGTTCTCCTTCGGCAGCCCGGCGACGGGGCGGCGATGCGGTTTATGGGCGCGCTGGTCCCGGCTGCGCTGGATAGAGCGTGCGCGACCAGGGGGCAGCTGAGGTGCACTGATCAAAGTAACACCACGCGCCCCAGCAGTAACACCTGTAACAGTACATCGACCGGGTCCTGGCATTGATGTAGATCCGTCAGGCTTTACTTACTCCCACCTGTAACTGAACCTGCCTGGAGGGTTCCAATGATCATTGGCAACGGCGGGGCGGGAACTGCAGGTAGAGGCATTAACGTTTCTTATTGACCCATAGTCAATGGTAGAAGGCCTGATCAAGGGGTTGATAAGGCAATGGCTGCAACATATGGTCTACCCAGTCGCCGGCTGGGGGTGCGGTGACGAAGTGAAGTACTGGCGAGGGGCTACTACTTCACGAAGAGGGGCCGGTTTCGAAAACCGGGGCACCTGGGGGGGTGCCGGCCCGCCGCCCGCGAAGGGCGAGCAGGGATGTCGGACGGCGCGACAGCGCAGTCCGCGTGAAGGGAACGGCGTCGGATGCTGAGGGGCTCCGGCGCCGTCTCCCATTTCTGGTGGTTCTATGGATCCCTTTTCCGTTCCGTCGCCCCCGCGATCCGCAGCAGCCCGAAGTCTCGGCCGCGGTCACTGCCGCGATTCAGGCGAGGATGTGCTCGGCGACCCTGTGCAGGCCGGCCAGCGCCCGCGCGTCGGTCTCCGGTGAGCGCGGCGTCCCGGGGCTGACAAACGTGATGTGCCACAGGTCGTTGTCCGCGACGAGGATCGTGTGGACCTCGACGCCGCCGCCTGTCGGGGCCGCCACGCAGTCGATGTACGCGGTGTCCGGCTCGGGACGCACCGGCGCGGGCGCTTGCGGGGGCGGTGCGGCGCCCTCCGCGCCCCCGGCGTCCTCGCCGCGAATCTCCGAGCAGGCATAACGCACGCCCAACATCGCGGCCTGGCCGGCGAGCGAGGCCCGCGAGCCACTGGGAGGCTTCACGACGCCGGCGGCGAAGCTGTCGGGGACGTCGTCGGGAACGAGCGCCGTCGACTCCGGGGCCTCCGTGGCGGTTCGGGTGGTGGTTGAAGCTGCCGTCGTCGTGGCAGTGGTGATGGCGTCGGGGTCGAGCTCGGAGTCTGCAGGTTCGGACTCCTCCGCCGACTCCTCGGTAGCCCCCGCCCCCGCAGCGGTCTCGGCCGCGGATTCGGCTTCGACCGCCGCCTCGTCCTCGGCCTGCTGCGCGACGTACCGCTCCGGCGACCCCGGGCCGCCGTAGGTGCACAACATCCCGAGATCGCCCGATCCGGTGGGCTCGACTTCGGGCATGTCGGCGCCGGTGAGCGCGATGACGCGGGCGGTCGTCAGGTCGAGCAGTTCACAAGCGTTCAACCGCGTGTCGGGGGCGGACCGACCCTCGACCATCGCGGCCGCGACCTCCGGCAAGGGGTTGGGGGAGATCCGGGGCGGGCCCGAGTCCGCGGGTTCGGAGAGGCCGAGAGCGGAACAGGCGGAGACGGCCATCGCGGTTGACAGGGCCACGAGCATCCGGGCGACGCGTTCCCCGGAGAGGGGGCGGGGCCGCTGCGTTTCCATGCAGCGATCCTACGTCGGAGGGAAGGGGCCGCTCGTCCCGACCGGCACCGAGCGCAACCCCCACACGCCCGGCCGGGCCCGGGTCAGGGCTGACGACAGGGGCAGGGACAGGTGCAGGGTCAGGCCTCGGTCGGCGGTAGGGACCCCGCCTGGGTGATGGCCGCGAACGACTCGCGGATCCGGTCCTCCAACAGCGCCGGTGACTCGTCGGAACGCCACTGCTCCACCGCGACGCGCAGGGCGGCGATGGAAGCGGCCGCCACCGTCGCGGCTTCCACGGATCCGGGTTCCCTGCCCTCGCGGCGGGCGACCAGCATGGCCAGGTCATCCTCGGTACGGGTCAGGACCGCGTACACCTCGGGACGGATCTCCGGCTCCCGCCGCCACATATCGTGGAACAGCGCGAACTCCGGCGTCTCCCGACGGGCCATCGCGACCTGCAACCACAGGAGGCGGGCGAGTGCGGTGAGGGTCGGCACCGACTGATCGGTGAGGAACAGTCGTACGGCCTCGCGGTCCTGGGGGAAGTCATCAGGGATGCAGGCGGCCGCTTTGGACGGGAAGTAGTTGAAGAACGTCCGCCGCGACACGTTGGCAGCCCTGGCGATCTCGTCGACGGTCACGGAGTGGAGCCCACGCTCGAGGGCCAGGCGCATCGCGACGGAGGAGATGGTCTCCCGGAGTTCGCGGCGACGATCCTCAGCGCGGTCGTTGTTCTGTCCCTCGCTGGTGGAGCTTCCCATGGGGTCTCCTCCCCGCTGGTCACCGAAGTGTGTCGACTTGTTAGCGCCGTACACGAAACCTTACCCAGTAGCCCAGGTCCTATCCTGGCACTATGCGTATCGTCACCACTTCGTTCGTCGCCCCCCTGTCCGTTGTACTGCTCGGAGTTCTGGCGGGGTGCGGTGGCGGCGGTTCCGAGCCGGCACCGGAGATGGGGACCATCCGGACGGCTCCGCCGGAGACCACCGAGCCGGAAATCCCCCAGGCAGAACCGGTGACAGAGGCCGAATGCCCGTACCTGTCCGCCGACGAGGCGTCGCGTCTCAACGGGGAGTTGGCCACCGAGGTGCGGATCGACGACCGGACAGACCCCGCGTCGTGCTTCTTCTATGGCGCCGACGGGGCCGTTCAGCTCACGACCAACGTGTACTCGGTGGCGTCGGAGGACCGGGCCGCGCAGCTGGTCGACGAGTCGGCGCCGGTCGGCGAGTCCGAGCGCTCGGACGTCGACGGCGGGTGGACCGGGGGCCGGACCGGCGGTCCGAGTGGCGCACTGGTGGTCCTGGCGCGGGGCACACAGGTCCTGGCGGTGCAGTCGACGCAGGAGCAGTCGGTCAAGGCCCAGCGGGTGGCGGAGCTCGTCGCCCCCAGGGTCGCGGAGTAACTGGTCCGCGGAGTGGCTGGTGGCGGAGTAGCGGGTCGCGGGCCAGCGGTACTGGGAGCCGAATTACCGCGGGTGGTCGACGGAGACGTCGGAGTACGGCATCAGCGATTCGACCGCGGGGAAGACGACCTCCATGAGCAGCAGGAACACCACTGCCGCCAGCGCGAGGAGCAGCACCATCCGGAGGAGGGTCGGGCCGGGGAGCTTGCGGTAGAGCCAGGCGTACATCACGGACCTCTCAGTTCGGCGGGGACATCGCCGGCAATCCGCGGTTCGGCCCGCTCGAGCACGGCGTGCACCACGAGCCGCTCCGCCGCCGAGAACTGCGGGTGACACGTGGTGAGCGTGGCCAGGGGCAGCAGGTCGGGGGAGGCCGGCCCGGTGAATCCGGGCACCGCGTCGATCACCCATACGTCCTCGGGGCGGACCACGCTCACTCCGGACAGGCCCTCGTACGGGCCGGACGTCGCGCGGTCAGCGATGTCCGTGGGGAGGCACTTCCCGGCCTGGGTACGAGCGGTCTCCCGGTCCGGGGCGTCGACGGGCAGGACGCGGTAGATCAGCCACTCGTCGGCGGTCTCGTACACGAGGGCGTCGCACGGGCGCAGGGCATCGAGGTCGTTGAACGGCGAACCCCTGCCCACCCGGTGGCCGGCGACGGCGAAGTTCCCCGGTTCGCCCGGCGCCTGGGTCTCGGTGTAGTGCCCCGGACCGATCTCCAGGTCCGCGCCGGTGGTTCCCGAGACCACGGCGAACCGGTAGTCCGAGCCGAACGCGGGGATATGGAGGCGGGCGAACGCGGTGCCGTCGGCGCCCGGCCCGTCGAGTTCTGCAACTCCGGGGGACACCCCGCGCTCCCGCGTATTGCCCGGGGCGGCCCAGCGCTCGTCCAGTTCCGCGTCTGCGGCGGACTGGCCGCGCGCGGCGCCGATGTCGGTCCACCACACCTGGTAGACGACGAAGAGCGCCAGGACCACGCCGATCGTGAGGAGTAGTTCGCCCAGGACGCCCACAGTCCGTCTCACGGGGAGCGTGCGTCTCACAAGGGTTCCGTGACCATCCCCAGGATGAGCTCGGCCATGCTCCGGGCCGTCATCGCCGTGGTCTCGACCTCCCCGAGCATGGCGGCGGTGACGGTGCCGTCGTGGAGGATCGCGAGACGATCGGCGAGGTCGGTGATGTTGTCGGGGTCCTGCAGGCCCATCCCCGCCAGCTCGGAGCGCAGGGTGTCGGCCAGCCATTGCCGCTGGTCGGAGACGGCCGCGCGGATGGCACGCTCGCCATCGGAGGTGGGGCTGGGGAACTCGATCGCCGCGGCGAGGTGGCACGAGCCCGGAGTGGCGGGTTGCACACGTTCCCGGACGATGTCGAACAGCGCGAGGATCCGTCCGCGGGCGTCGGGCGCGGCGTCGGCGCGGCGTTGCCACAGGGCTCGGTCCCGCCCGGCCACCGCCGTCAGGTACGCGACGACGAGCTCGTCCTTGGACCCGTAGGTGTTGTAGAGACTGGCCTTGGCCACGCCGGCCTCGCGGAGGATCCGGTCGATGCCCACGGCCCGGATCCCGTCGGTGGAGAACAGGCGGGTCGCCGTGGCCAGGAGCCGCTCCCGCGGGCCGGGCTTGGTCGACCGTGTGCTCGTCACAGTGGACAGACTATCGGCTGTGAACCCGGACTCGACGGGGCCGGTGCCGCGTGAGGCGACACCGGCCCCGGTGGTCACGCCGGAGATGGCCCGCCGGTCGGGGGACGGCCCGCGTCAGGGGCGTCGGTCGGTGTGACGGGCGGGGTCGCAGCCGGGTTGGCAGACCGAGTGGCATCTGTCGTGCTGCCCGGGCCATCCGCCTTGCGTCCGGTGAGGAACTCGCCGGCCTTTTCCTGGGCGGTATCTGTGTGTTTGGCGTGCTTACCGCCGGTGCGCTGGTCGAACAGGTCGCCGGCCTTGTTGACGGCGGCGTTGACCTTGTCCGGGTTCTTTGCTGCGAAATCTTTGATCTTGTTGATGAAACTCATGACAGATCCTTTCGCTAGCCGGGCATGCGCCCGATGCGCCGACGGCCCGGCCCAGTGATACCAGGGCCGGGCCGTCGGAGCTGTTCCGATCGAAAAGCGATCAGACGCGGGCGTGACCCTTACGGCGGCCGGTGACGAGGCTGACGATCCAGATCACGAGGCACGCGCCGACGATCGCGGCGATGACGCCGAAGATGGAGAAGGCCTCCGGCATGGCCTTGCCGTCGTTGGTGAGGAACGAGACGATCCAGCCCACGACGAACGCGCCGACGATGCCGGCAACGATGTTGGCGACGATGCCCATCTGAGCGTCACGCTTCATGATCTTCGAGGCGATCCAGCCGGCGAGCCCGCCGATGATGATCCAGGCGATAATTGTGCCCATGTCGATTGGTCCTTTCCCGAGAGTCTTGTGTTGGCCCCGGACGGGCCACCTCTACAGGAGAACACGTCGCGGCCCTGATTGCTTCCTGTGAGAGCCCGTGTGCTGTTAAACGTCGCTTATTCGTTATCTAGCCGCGCTATAATAGTGAACTGGCGCGGGGCGTTTCAGGCGAGTTCCGCCGAGCCGGGGTTCTTCTCGACATAGCGCTCCACAAACGAGCAGGCCGGCCGCACGCGCAGTCCCTCTTCGCTGGTGATCCGCAGGGCCTCTCCGACCATCTGCCCGGCGAGCCCTCGGCCGCCGAACTCCTCGGCCACCACGGTATGGGGGAACGTGCGCACGCCGCCGGAATCGCCGTAGTCCGCGTATCCCGCCACCACGTCGTCGACCAGGATCTCGAACCGGCCGGCCGCCGCGTTGCGCTGCACCCGCACGTTCTCGGCGGCCTCGTTCCCGGCCTCGTTCCCGGCGGCGCTCACGGGTGGCACTCCGGGCGGACGACCATGACCGGGCACGGCGCGGCCTGCAGCAGCGCGCGGCTGGTGGAGCCGAGGACCATGCCGGTGAAGCCGCCGCGGCCGTGGGAACCGACGACGACGAGCTGGGCGTCACGACCCTTCTCGACAAGTGCTCGGACCGCCCGATCGCGGGTGACGAACCGTTCGACGGTGACATCCGGGTAGCGACCGGAGAAGCCCGCGAGGCGTTCCGACAGCGTCTCGAGCTGCTGCTCCTCGAGTTGCTTCCAGTCCTCCTCGGTGAGGGCGATCCCGGCGGCCGCGGCCTGGACCTGCGGGTCCATCCAGGTGTGCACGGCGATGAGGGTGGTGTTGCGGGCGGAGGCCTCGGCAAAAGCCCACTCGGTGGCCTTGGCGCTGACCTCGGAGCCGTCGATGCCCACCACGACGGGGCCCGAGCGGTCGAGGTCGTCGGTGTCCTCCCGGGTCACCACGACGGGGCAGAACGCGTGGCTGGCCACGGAGGCGGAGACCGAACCGAGGACCATGCCCTTGATGCCGCCGAGACCGCGTGAGCCCAGGACGATGAGCTTGGCCTTGCGGGTGTAGTCGATCAGGACCTGCGACGGGTTGCCCTCGACGATCGCGTGCGACACCTCGATGTCGGGCGCGACCTTGAGTGCACTGGCTCTGGCCTGCTCGATGATCGGCAGGCATTCCTTCTCCAGCTCGTCGTAGACGGGCCGGGGCGGGATCATCCCCTCGGCGAACATGGCTGCGGGCATCGTGTACGTGGTCACGAGCACGAGCGGGATCCCGCGGGTGGCGGCGGTGTTGGCGGCGTAGGCGACCGCGCCGGTGGACGCGGCCGACCCGTCGACGCCTACGACTACGGAATTCTCAAGAGTGGCCATGCCCTGAGGGTAGTCGTCACATGCGGTCAGTGGACCCGCCTTCAGAACTCGTCCGGGAAGGGGGCGTTGGCCGGGTACGCCATGTTGAAGCTGCCCTGGAACGCCGGGAGGACGGCGCGGCCGGGGCCGAAGAGGAAGAAGTCGACGACGGCATCGATCATGGGTGCTCCCGAGGTAAGAGTGGTGCGTGACGCTGCAAGTGGCGTGAGGGTCTGGTGGTGCGCAGGTGAGTGTAGCCCAGCGACTAAGCTCGGCGTATGCCGAAGCCCAGACGTCTGCGTCGGCCGCTTCCGCTGCGCGACGGGGTCGACGCGGTTCGGGTCCGGCTCGCCGACCCCGGCCAGGGGCCGCGCAGCATCGCCGAGGAGCTGCGCCGGCGTTTCCCCGCCCAGCGCGCGGACCTCGACTCGGCCCTCGCCGCGGGGCAGGTGGTGACCGCCGACGGGGAACCTGTCACCGAGGCCACCCGGCGCCACCGGGGGATGGACGTCTGGACGTACCGGACCCCCGGGCCGGAGGTGCCCGTGCCCTTCGGGATCGAGATACTGCACGTTGACGATCGCCTCGTCGTCGTCGACAAGCCGCACTTCCTGGCCACCACCCCCCGCGCCGGGCACGTGACCGAGACCGCGCTGGTCCGGCTCCGCCGCGACCTCGGGCTGGACGACCTGGCGCCCGCGCACCGTCTGGACCGCCTCACCGCCGGAGTGCTGGTCCTCACCGCCGACCCGTCCGTGCGCGGCGCCTACCAGGATCTATTCGCCGCCCGGCGTGTCAGCAAGACCTATCTGGCCGTGGCCCCCGCGCCCCCGGGGACGCCCGAGGTGCGCGAGCGGTCCAGCCGGATCCACAAGACGCGCGGGATCCTCCAGGCGGCCGAGGTGGACGGCGAACCCGATGCGCACACCCGGATCACGCTGCTCGAGACCAGGGCGGGCACGAGCTCGGGGGGCTCGGGCTCGAGGGGCACGGACGCGGGCACGGACGCGGGCCCGGGCGCGCGGCTCGGCCTGTACCGACTGGAACCCACCACCGGGCGGACCCACCAGCTCCGCGTGCACATGAACGCGCTCGGCACGCCGATCCTCGGTGACGACCTCTATCCCCGCGTGCGGGAGATCGAACCGGGCGACTTCTCCCGGCCGCTGCAGTTGCTCGCCGAGTCGATCGCTTTCGTGGACCCCGTGACGGGTGAGGACCGGCGGTTCCAGACGCGTAGGACACTGGAGGCGTGGGCACCCGGGAAAGCTCAGGGTGGAAACCCGGGCCATCCCCCATCGGCATCGGCTCCGAATTCCTGCAAGCTCTAGTCCGACCACAATGATCTGGGAGAACAGATGACCACGCAGGCCGAGACCCAGCACCGGGCGGAGGGGACGCAGTTCGCTGCCGTCGCCACCGACCTCGTCATGACCTACGGCGAGGGCGAGACCGAGGTCCGCGCGCTGGATCACGTCAGCGCCTCGTTCGAGCGCGGACGCTTCACCGCCATCATGGGCCCCTCGGGCTCCGGCAAGTCCACGCTCATGCACTGCATGGCGGGCCTGGACCGGCCGACGTCGGGGTCGGTGCGGATCGGGGAGACCGAGATCGTGGGTCTGGCGGACAAGGACCTCACCGCGCTGCGCCGCGACCGGATCGGGTTCGTGTTCCAGTCCTTCAACCTCGTCCCCACGCTGACCGCGGAGGAGAACATCACGCTCCCGCAGGACATCGCGGGCCACGGCATCGACCGCGCGTGGTTCGACGAGGTGATCGGGCGCCTGGGGATCGGGAACCGGCTCTCGCACCGGCCGTCGGAGCTGTCCGGTGGTCAGCAGCAGCGCGTGGCCTGCGCGCGTGCCCTGGTGGGGCGGCCGGACATCCTGTTCGGCGACGAGCCCACCGGCAACCTCGACTCCACCTCGTCGGCGGAGGTGCTGGCGATCCTGCGCAGCGCGGCCGACGACTTCCAACAGACGGTCGTGATCGTCACCCACGATCCGCGCGCGGCCACCTACGCCGACCGCGTCCTGCTGCTGGCCGACGGCCGGGTCGTCCGCGAACTCGAGCACCCCACCGCTGACGACATCCTGGCAGCCATGGGCGCCCTCGAGGAGCTGTGATGGCCGTCGCCGGGGAGGGCAGCGCCCGCCACGCCTCCGGGAACGCCGCCCGACACTCCTCCGGGAACTCCCGGCCGATGCTGAAGGTCTCGCTGCGCAACATCGCGGCAAACAAACTGCGCCTGGTCCTCTCGGTCCTCTCCGTGGTGCTGGGTACCGCGTTCGTCACCGGGTCGCTGGTGTTCACCTCGACGCTCAAGAGCACCTTTGACGGGCTGCTCGACCAGGGCACGCAGGACCTGTCCGCGATGATCGAGCCCGAGGATCCCCGGGGCGCCGGCGTGCGGTTCGAGGTCGCCGAGCGGGCTCTCGAACTCCCCGGGGTCGAGGCGGCCACGCCCGGGGTGACCGGCACGGTCGTGCTGTTCAATTCCGACGGCACGCCCTACCAGTCCGGGGGAGCCCCGTCGGAGGGCCTGGAGTGGGTCGATCCCGAGGCCGCGGTGGGGAGCAGCGACTGGATCACCGACGGGCGGGCCCCGGCCGACGACGACGAGGTGGTCCTCCCCGTATCGGTGCTGGACAAGGCCGGGTTGGCTATCGGGGATCCCGCGCAGGTGTACACCACCTCCGCCGGCATGCTCGAGGTCACGATCGTGGGCTCCTTCGCCAGCGAGACGGACGTGGGCGGTTACGTCGGGGTCGGCTTCACCTCGGAGCGGGCCCGTGCGCTGTTCACCGACGGCGAGAACGCCCGCAACGTGGCCGTCAAGGCCGCGCCCGGGGTGAGCCAGGAGGAGGTCCGCGACACCCTCGCCGCCGAGTTCCCCGAGTACTCGGTGAGCACCGGGGCGGAGGTCAAGGAGAAGCTCTCCGAGCAGCTCTCGACCATCCTGGACTTCGTCAACTACTTCTTCGTGGCCTTCGGCCTGATCGCGCTGCTGGTGGGCACGTTCATCATCTACAACACCTTCTCCATGCTCGTCGCGCAGCGCTTGCGGGAACTCGCCCTGCTGCGGGCGATCGGCGCCACCCGCGGTCAGCTCACCCGGTCCGTGCTGGCCGAGGCCGCGCTCACCGGACTCATCGGGTCCGCGCTCGGCGTGCTGGCCGGGTTCGGCTTGGCCAAGGTCATCTTTGTGGTCCTCGAGGCCTTTGACCTGGGGATCCCCTCCGGGGACCTGGCGCTGACCCCCATGTCCGTGGTCACCCCGCTCGTGCTGGGCTTCGTCGTCACCCTGTTCTCCGCGTGGGCACCCGCCCGGCGGGCCGGACGCGTGGCCCCGGTCCAGGGCATGCGGGTCGGGGCGGCGTCGGCGGAGGCCGGTGGGGCCTGGCGCACGTCGGTCGGCGTGTTCGCCGTGGTGAGCGGACTGATGCTCGCGCTCATCGGCACCTGGCAGGACACCACCAAGAGCGGGGCGATCACGGTGGGCATCGGCGCCGCCGCGTTGATCGTCGGCAGCTTCCTGGTGATGCCCGCTCTGGCCAGGCCCATCGCCGGGGGGATCGGCCGACTCATCGGCGCCCCGTTCGGTGCGGTCGGCAAGCTGGCGGCCACCAACGCCGGCCGCAACACCCGTCGCACCGCGGCGACCGCGTTCGCCCTCACCCTCGGGCTCACCCTGGTGGCAGCGTTCGGGACCCTGGGCGCCACGACCAAGGAGAGCGTGAGCGGGCTGATCGATCAGGGGATCACGGCGGACGTGATCGTCCAGGGCGTGGCCTCCCAGGGCCCGCCGACCCCGTTGGCGGGCGGCATCGAGGACCGGATCGCCGGCGTCGACGGCGTCGGAGACGTGGCCTGGCTGGCGTTCGGCTTCGGCCAGCTCGGCGGCGAACCCCAGGGGATCGCGGCCGCCGGCGGACCCGTCGAGGAACTGCTCGAGGCGACGGTGGTCGACGGCTCACTCGAGCCCGAGGCCGACGCCCTCGTCGTCTCCCAGGATCTGGCCCGCGACAAGGGCTGGACGATGGGCACCAGTGTCCCGCTGGTCGGCCCCGACGGCACGGAGTCCACCCTGCGGGTGACCGGCATCTACACCGACGCCCAGATCCTCGGGGAGTTCTACACCGGTATGGACGTCTACGACCGGCTGGTGCCGGAAAATCTGCGCTCGACCGCGATCGTGCTGGCCAAGGCGGCCGAGGGCACGTCGCCGGACGAGGTCCTGGAAGGCGTGACCGCGGAGCTCACTGATATCCCGATCGCGACCGTGCAGAGCAAGCAGCAGTACATCGACGTCCAGTCGGGTGGGATCGACCAGCTGCTGACGATCATCTACGCCCTGCTCGGCCTGGCCCTGGTGATCGCGGTGCTGGGGATCGTCAACACCCTGGCGCTGTCGGTCATCGAGCGCCGCACCGAGATCGGCATGCTGCGGGCGATCGGCATGCAGCGGTCGCAGATCCGGCGGACGATCAACCTCGAATCCACGCAGATCGCGGTGTTCGGGGCCCTGATCGGCGCCGCCGTGGGCGTCTACCTGGGCTGGGCGTTCGTCTCCGTCCTCGCGGACAGCGGTCTCAGTGAGACCACCATCCCGTGGGGGACGATCGGGGTCGTCCTGGTGTGTTCGGCGTTCGTGGGCGTGCTCGCCTCGCTGTGGCCGGCGCACCGGGCCGCCAAGACGGGCCCGCTCGAGGCGATCGCGGACTAGTCAGCCCGGACCTGTTCGGTCCAGACCTGTTCGGTCCGTTGCGGCACTACCGCAGCAGGCCGAACAGGTTGCGCGAACCGCGGTGTTCGTGGCGAGCCAGGACGGCGCCGAGGATCTCGGCGTCGTGCTTCTGATCGACCTCCGTGGCGGACAGTCGGCCCACGGTGCGTTCCCAGAGCAGGCCCTCGTACACGGTGAGGAGGTCGAGTGCCGCCACCGCCGGATCGCGTAGGCCGGCGGCGTCGAGTGCGCTGGCGAGGTCGCTCGGGTCGAGCAGGGCGGCCACGAGGTCGGTGGTGTCCTCCTTGCCGGCGAGCTCCATTATGAGCGCGGAGCGGGCCGCGAGCTCGCCCCGGTAGTCGGCGAGGAGGCCCTCGATCATGCGGGTGAGCAACGACAGGACGTCGTCGGCGTCGGAGGACGACAGCTCCTGGATCCCCGAGACCTCGACGAATCCCCGCAGTAGCGAGGTGAGCCGGTCCACGGTGATGGAGAGGAGCTGCGCACGGGTGCGGCAGTAGTAGGACGTGGAGCCGGAGGGCAGCCCCGCCTCGGAGTCCACGGCGCGGTGGGTGAGCGCGCGGACCCCGTCCCTGGCCACCACCTCGATCGCCGAGTCGGCGATGAGCATGCGCCGGTCCTCCATGGTGGCTCCCGTCGTCGTGTTGCACGTGGCGTCTGGCTCGACCGCTGTAGCACCGGCCGTCGACGGTGACCGCCGATCCGAGCGTCAGCCTATCGTCGGAGCTCCGTTCACGGTCCGAAACAACGGCACGCCCCGGCACCGGGTTCGGTGTCGGGGCGTGCCGTTGTGAAGCGGGGGCGTGTCAGGCCGCCGTGGCGACCTTGCCGGCGCGATGCGAGCGGATGTAGTTGAGCGCAGTGTTGAGGCCGGCCCGCTGTCCCGCCTGGGTGGGGAGCACCTCGGGGACGTCCGCGAACATCCGCTCGGAGTGCGTCTCCGGGGCATCGTCCGCGGTGCGACGGAGCATGTGGTTGGGCAGCGACAGCTTTGCGATCGTCCGCCAGGTCTTGAAGTACTGCACCGGCAGCGGACCCGCCACGTAGGGGAGGTCGTACTTACGGCACACCTCGCGAACCCGCACCGACGCCTCCGCCAGGCGGTTGGAGGACATGTCCGGGTAGATGTGGTGCTCGATCTGGTACGACAGGTTCCCCGAGAGGAAGTCGACGACCGGTCCGCCGGTGATGTTGGCGCTGCCGAGCATCTGCCGCAGGTACCATTCGGCGCGCGTCTCGTTCTCGACGTCCTTCTTGGTGAACTTCTCGGCGCCGTCGGGGAAGTGCCCACAGAAGATCACGGCGTTGGTCCACACGTTGCGGATGCCGTTGGCGACGAGGTTCGCGGTGACCGTGGACTTCCAGCCCTTGCGCGAGAGCGCCGGGTAGAACACGTAGTCCTTGGCGAGCTGTCGCCCGGCCTTCTTGGCGAAGAGTGCGACCTTGCGCTTGGTCTCGGGGCGGTCGTCGCGACCCTTGACGACCTTGCCCAGCTCGAGGTGCTGGATGCCGACGCCCCACTGGAACAGCAGCGCGAGGGCCGCGTTGTAGGCGATGTTGCCGTAGTAGAAGGGGTACCAACGCTGGTCGCGCGTCACCCGGAGCACGCCGTACCCGACGTCGTCGTCCATGCCGACGATGTTGGTGTACTTGTGGTGGATGTAGTTGTGGGTCTGCTTCCAGTGCTCGCCGGTGCCGACGATGTCCCACTCCCACGTGGTGGAGTGGATCTCCGGATCGTTCATCCAGTCCCACTGCCCGTGCATGATGTTGTGCCCGAGCTCCATGTTCTCGACGATCTTGGAGAGGCCGAGCGCGCCGGCTCCGATCGCCCATGCCGTGCGGTTGCGCGAACCGACCACGAGCAGTGCGCGGGCGCCCACTTCGAGGGCGCGCTGGAAGCGGATCGTGTTGTGGATGTAGTCAGAGTCGCGCTCGCCGAGGGAACCGATGATGTCCTGGCGGATCTGCTCGAGCTCGGCACCGAGGGCTTCGATGTCGGTCTCGGAAAGGTGTGCGAATTCCGGGATGTCGGTGATTGCCATAAAGCTACGGTACCGTAACTTACGGTCGCGTAGGTAGTGTTTGTTTGGTTTGTCACTAGAGGGCTGGTAAGCAAGGCGTCTCCTTCAGTCCGTCCCCTCACCCGCGGAGGGGCCCTGACCAGGGTGGAACCTCGTTGATTCGGACGCAGATGTCACGGTTGTGTAACGTCGGTCGGGTACGTGGCGATAATCGGGTCGTCACTGCCGCGGACGGCTCCAGGTACTCCGGGAACCGGCCAGTGGCTCTGAGAATTCACGCAGACTCCAAGTGCGGTAATACGGATCGCACAACAAACCATCAAGGGGACACACCATGAGCACCAGCCTCAACACCATTTTCCTCCAGGCCATCCAGCCGGTCGTCGACATCTTCTGGACTCTGGTGTGGAGCGTCACCGGTTCGACCCTGAGCGTGCCCCGCCCGAGCGCTCCCATCGAGTGAGTGAACGCGCCGGGTAGCGATCCGGACACACGCCGGCCCGCCTCTCATCCGAGGGGCGGGCCGGTGTTTTTGGTCTGTCCCCTGGTCAGAGTCCGAACTTCTCGCTTCCGCCGAGGTCGATTGGGATCGACGCCCCGGTGATGCCCGCCCCTGCATCGCTGCACAGGTAGAGGGCCATCGAGGCGATCGCGGACGCCTCGACCCAGGGCGCCGGCAATTGGTTCATCCCGCTGAACGTCTCGGCCGCGTCCTCGAGCGTCGTGCCCGTGCCGCCCGTCATCATCGCGATCATCGACGGGTTGTCGATCATCGGCGTGCGCACGTTGCCGGGGTGGATCGAGTTGCACCGGACGTTGGAGAAGCCGAGTTCGCCGGCCAGCGACTTGGCCAGACCCCGGACGGCCCACTTGGAGGTCGTGTAGCTGGCGGTGAACGGGGCGCCGCGCAGGCCGACCATCGAGCTGATGATGATGACCGCCCCGCCCCGGCCGGTGGCCAGGATGTGGGGGATCGCCGCCGTCGTCGTCACCCAGGTGCCCTTGAGGTTGATGTCCAGGGTGGTGTCCCACTCTTCCTCGGTGCGCTCCCACGACGCGGCCGGTTGGGGGGAGACCCCGGCGTTGGTCACCACGAAGTCCAGGCCGCCCAGTTCGGTGACTCCGGCGTCGA
This sequence comes from Rhodococcus sp. IEGM 1408, assembly GCF_033142235.1. NCBI lineage: Bacteria > Bacillati > Actinomycetota > Actinomycetes > Mycobacteriales > Nocardiaceae > Rhodococcus > Rhodococcus sp. IEGM 1408. The sequence continues at coordinate 45,240 of NZ_JAWLRW010000001.1, read as the reverse complement.
CCGCGTTCTTCATCCCGGGCAGATCGCGGACGTCGACCTGGGCCGTCACGCAGCGCTGACCGAGGGCGCGCACGGCCGCCGCTGTGGCCTCGAGGTCCTCCGGGTTCGCCATCGGATAGGGCACGGTCTCGATGTCGCGGCAGAGATCCACGGCGATGACGCCACATCCCGCCGCCGCGAACGCCTCGCAGTGCGCCCGACCCTGCCCGCGGGCGGCTCCGGTGACCAGTACGACTTTTCCGGTCATGTCGGGCGGGGTGGTGGAGGGGTGCGACATCGAGGGTCTCCTCTAGGGGTTAGGCGGCCTGTCCTGCGGGGTCGTGCAGCCTGCGGCATGCTGGAAGTGAACCGTAGACAAATAGACAGGTAGTGATCATCATGCTTCAGCGGACACTCGTCCTAGTGGATACGTCCTATTTATTAGCCAGCTTCTACAACTCGTGGGAGGAGGGTGCGCGAGGACAGTTGGAGTTGTCGCTGGCCACGGTCGTGCACCGTTTAGATCAGGTCGCCCACGGGCTCGTAGATCAGCCCGTCCAGCGCCAGAATTGGTACGACGGGATCCCGGATTCCGGCCCCCACCGCTACCAGCGGACCCTTCGCGTGATCGAGGGCGTGCAGCTCCGGGCGGGGCAGTTGATCGAATGGGGCGAGCGTCGGACTCAGAAGGCGGTTGACACCCTTCTCGTGGCGGACATGATCCTGGCCGCCTACAAGGGTCACTGCTCGGACATGGTGCTGGTGACCGGCGATGCGGACATGATCCCGGGGGTACGGGTCGCCGTGGACGCCGGCGTGCGGATGCACCTGGTGGGCTTCGGCTGGGATTCCATCTCCTCGGCCCTCCGTCACGCCTGCGACACCACGACGGTCCTGGACCCGCGCACCGACTTCAAGGACGCGATGCAGATCCGCGTCCTCGAGGGTCCGATCCCGCCGAAGGTGCGGTCTACGACGGTGCGGCCCGCGACTCCCGGCGACGAAGCCCCGGTGGCGGAGGGTGAGGGCTCGGTGGATCTGGTCGAGGTCAACTTCCGGTCCGACCGCGCCGCTGCCACCTCGGTCGCGGACGAGGCCCGACTCACGATCGCCGACGAGGAGCGAGCCGCCGACGCTGAGGAGTTGGCTGCGGACGAGCAGGATTGCGTTGTACTCACCGAGACGCAGGCGGAGGGGGCCGTCGCCGGGGCGGTCCAATCCGAGCCTCAGCCGGAGGCGATCCGGGCCGAGCCCGAGCCCGAGCCCGAGCCGCGGCCGCAGCCGCAGCCGTTCACCGGGACCCTTCCGAAGGGGAGCGTCTCGAAGCCCGAGACCCGCGAGCCACCAATCGGTCAGGCCGCGCCCGCCGGTCAGGTCCCACCCGCTGAGCAAGCCGAGCCTACCCAACAGGATCCCGAACCGACCGGTCTCGTGCCGACTCCCGGACCGGGTCCCCAGGCCAACGGCCTGTCCCGGCCCAGCCCGTCGATGATGGCGCGGCACCGCCGTCCCCTGCGGTCCAAGTTCGTCCCGCTCTCCGAGGAGGTGTGGACGTCGTCCGGCGAGCAGACCCCCTTTGACGTGGGACAGCAGTACGCCACCTGGTGGTACGAGCAGGCCGCCTCCGACGAACAGCGAGACGGGGCGCACCTGCTCTCGGGCGGCGTGCTCCCGCCGGCGATCGACCGCCCGTTGCTGCAGTTCGCATGCCAGGTGCTCAATGAGTTCACCTTGACCGAGGCTCAGCGTGTCCGGCTGCGTGACGGCTTCCACGAAGGGATCCGCGGGGTCCTGCTCAAGCACCGCTGAGGCGCCCGGCGCGCTGTCAGAACGGTGGCGGATCAAGGTCGGGGTCGTCGGACCGGTCGTCCGTCCTGCCGACCGGACGGTCGCCCCGCGCCGCGGCGACGTTATCGCGGCGCTCGGCGGCGATCCGACACGCTCGCCGGAACCAGTGGGTGCTGCGGGGCCGCGGGTCGAGCCAGGGGCGCTTGATCGTCCCCGTCTCGGTGAGGGTGTCGGAGTCTGGCGAAGTCAGCAGGCGCCAGCGGGCGAGAGGCCCTTGCGGATCGGTGACGAGAGTGTGGCCCGTGTCGGTGGTGACCGTGAGGGTTCCGTCCCGGGCGAGCCGGTAGTGCCAGGTGTGGAACGTCTTGAGTCGGTGATGGCGTCTGCACAGGCACATGAGGTTGCCTTCGACGGTGAGTCCGCCCCGGTCGGGGCCGGAGTGGTCGAAGGGAATCACATGGTCGAGGTCACAATCATCTGCTGGAACCGAACACCCCGGGTGACGGCAGGTGCCGTCGCGTAGGCGGATCCGCTTGGCGAGCTCGGCGCTGATGCGGTAGCGGCGTGCCCCTGTGGGGGAGTCCACCGCACCGGGCTTGGGGTTGGGGACAGCGATGGTCGCGCCGGCGCTCCGGGTGAGAAGGGCGATGAGCGCGTCGATCGTCGCCGGACCTCCGCGGGGGTGATAGATCTCGGGCTCGTCGCCGGGGCCGAACGGCCCCAGGACGGTGATGTTCGGCCGGATCTGCACTGCGGGGGTTCTTCCCTGGGCGTCGTCGGAGGTTTCGCCGGTGCCGGTGCCGTTACCGTTGCTGGTGCCCAGGACCGCGTCGACCAGGGCGTCCGCCCGGCGTTCGTCCTTGGTTCGGTGCGAGTCGGCATCGAGCGGCTGGCCGGCGCCGTTGCGGACGGCCTCGACGCGGGCTAGTTTCTCGCGGGCGAGGCCCTCGCGGACGGTGTCCTCAAGGACCTCGTTCAGTGCCTCGGCCTCAGACGAGGTGAGATGGGCGTGCAGGTCGGCCATTCCGTCCACGGCGCGCCGGATGCGGACCCGGCGCTCCCGGACGGCGGCGGCGGCCCGGGCGAGGACCCCCTCGGGGTCGTGAGCCGCGATGATGCGGTCTGTCTGCGCCAGGATCGCCGAACGTCCGGGCCGGTCACCGGACTTGATGGAGTCCAGTAACCAGTCCACCACGAGGCGGTGCACGGAATCTATGACCGAAGAATCGACCGTCCGCATATGCCGGGCCAGCATTTCCGCCGTGCGCTCGTCCAGGAGGCCGGACTCCATCGCCTCGACGATCCCCGGGTACCGGGTCACGAGGGTGCGGGCCAGGGTGAGCATGGCCGCGGCGCGGTTGTGGTGGACGCCGTACGTCGCCACCAGTTCCGCGCAGGCCACATCACGAGGGTCGAGCACCGCGTGGTCCGCCGGGCGCTCGGGGCCGTCGGGTTCGTAGTAGCCGGCTTCGAGGTCGCGGAGCAACTGTTCTTCCTCGCACAGGTCGTGCAGGGCGTGGCAGGCACGCAGACGGGCGGCGGCTGCGCGGTTCTCGGCGCGGAGCGCGTCGAGAGCGGCAAGCCCGGCCGCTGCGATACCCGAAACGCGTTCTGTGGTCATCCGACTCGCCCCCTCCTCTTGACCGTTGTTGCATCGCCCGTGTGTTCGATATTCAAAGACTAGCAGCGGGGTACGACACGATGCTCTGCCTGCGGCGATGACAGCGCAGGGCGGGGTCGCCCGGATCAACCAGCCGGGGTCGCCCGGATCAACCAGCCGGGCTCACCCGCCCAGGAGCTCGCGGTAGTAATTGGACAGGCCGGGGTGGTAGTCGGGCTCGAAGTTGAGTGCCTCCGGGTCCCGGCCCGCCTCGGCCTCAACCAACCGGTCCAGGTAGAAATCCCACCCGGGACCGATGTCGGAGGCGGACTGGGCGTCTGCGATGTCCTGTTCCAGGGAGATGACCGCCTCGTCGTCGTCGCCCTCGACCCGCACGGTGAGGAGCCACCCGTCCGGTCCGGTCCTGACGACGAGGAGGCCCGGCGCCTCACAGGTCACCACCTCGACCCCGTCGACCGGATCGCCCTCCTCCGCGGTCATCGTGAGTTGAACGGTTCCCGATGCCGGGTCGCCCGACCACGGGCCGATCCACCGGGCGGTGCGGGCCGGATCGGTGACCGCCGCCCACGCCTGCTCGCGGGAAATCGGCAGGCGGCGGGGAAACACGACGGCCCCGGAGTCGTTGAGATAGCCGGAGGCGGTGGGAGTGGTGGACATGGCGTCTCCTCGGGGGTCTCGAGAGGCGCCACGGCGGTATCGGCTCAGCCCGGGGGCCGGTCCAGCTCAGGCTCAGCCCGGGGGCCGGTCCGGCTCAGATCTAGCGCAGCACCGGCATCAGCGTATCGCGCATCGGAGCCAGGAAACGGCTGAAATTATCCCAGTTGTGAAGGCCGGTGGGTAGGTAGTCCACGGTGGCGGCGATGCCCAGCTCGTCCAGTCGCCGGTCCATCTCGACTGTGCAGGCGTGGGTGGCGATCTCGAGCCCGGTGCCCTGGGAGAACTTGAGCAGGTCGCGGTTGTTGCGCTGCCACTCGGTGGCGTCGGGCATGCCGTTGGCGGTGGCGAAGTACAGGGTCTTGCCGCGCAGCTTCTCGGCGTGCAGCAGCCCGTCGTTCTCCGCGTAGGCCGGGTCGGTGCGCGGGCCCCACATGTTGGCGATGTTGCCGCTGCGGGTCTCGGCGACGATCTTGGCCAGGGCGAAGCCCAGATCGTCGCGGGCGGTGTAGCAGCCGCAGATCGAGCCGACCGCGGTGTACAGGTCCGGGCGACTCTCGGCGATGGTGACCGCGCTGGCCGCGCCCATGGACAGACCGGCGATGCCGCGCTTGCCGTTGAACGGCAGGGCGCCGCCCTCGAGCAGCGGCGGCAGCTCCTCGGTGAGGAAGGTCTGCCACTTGTTGCGGCTCAGGACCGGGTCGTCGTTCTTCCAGTCGGCGTGCAGGGAACCATCCGCGCGCGCGGGCATGACCAGGGTGACGTGCTCGCGCGCAAAGGTGTCCTGGACGTTGCCGGGCAGCAGCCAACCGCTGGGGGAGGGCGAGTCGACGCCGTCCAGGAGGTAGAGCATCGGGGCCGGGGTGTCGGTGGCGGGCCGCCAGATCTCGACCGGCAGTACACGGTTCATCGATTTGGACGCGATCCACCAGCGCTCGAAGCGGGTGTCGCCGCCGGCCACCCGCGGGTCGCCGATGTCCTTGCCCCGCACCTCGGTGACGGTGACCGGCTGGGGTTCCATGCCGATCGGCGGGGTGGCCAGGGTGTTCTGCGAACCGGTGCCCAGCTGCGGCAGCGTGCCCAGGCCGATAAGCGAGTCCGTCCCCGTGGAACCGGTGGAGCCGACCTGGGCGGAGCCGGCGCCCGCGCTCGACGGGTCCACGCTGCCCCCGACCGAGTTGATTGCGCCGATGTCCGCAGAGGAACCGGGAACCGACTGCGCCGCGACGGGCGAGGCGGCGCCGCCGATCAGCGCGAGGGCCAGCACCGGAGCGAGCGCTGCCCCGAGCCGGGCGGTCGGACGGGAGCTGTGGGTCACGGGGTTCCTCATTCGTTCGCGGCGGGCATGCGACCGACGGGGAACCCGGGACCGCGCGCTGATGACAATAGAACCCGCAGCCGCCGGGCGAAAGTCCTTACTCCCGGGTGTCCCGCGGGAACGTCGGGCCGGAGGGGTCGGAGCCGGCGGGGTCAGAGGGGCCGGAGGAGTCAGAGGTCCCCGGGGTGTGCCCGCCCGCGTCGGCCTGTCCGGGCTCCCCTGCTCCCTCGGTCAGCTGGGGGCTGGACCCGGAGCCGGACCCGGCGCCTTCGACTGCCGCGCCGGCGCCGCCGGTCAGGCCCATGGACGCGCGGATCTGCTCGAGCTTGGACCGGCCCTGCGACTCGCGGGTGAACGCGGCGGCGTCGAGCTGCGCGCTGGACGCCGCCCCCGTGGCCTCCGCGAGCTCCTGCTTGCCGAGCGCTGTGGTGTAGCGGCCCTCGATCTTGGCGCGGATCTCGTCGAACGTCGGGGAGTTGCCGCCGCCCACGCCCTCCAGGGACAGGGATTCGGAGCTGCGGTGCTGCATCTCGGCCTGCGTGGCCTGGAGCAGCAGCTGGTCCTCCTGGGCGAGGATCTCGCGAAGCCGGTGCTCGGACTCCTTGACCGCGTGTTTGGCCTGCTCGGCGGCCTGGACCGCCTGCCCGTGGAGCTGGCGGGTGTGCTCCAGATCCTGCTCCAGCGTGACCAGCCGGCCGGCCAACTGCTCGGCCTGGGTGTCGAACTGGGCGGCCCTGGCAGCGTCGCCCTCGGCCCGCGCCGACTCGGCCACCTGCAGGGTCTGCCGGACCTGCCCCTGGACCTCGTCGAGCTGGCGGGCCTTGGTTCCCATGGTGATCTCGAGCTGCTTGGCGTTGCCGATCACCGCGGCCGCCTGATCCGCCACCGACTTGTGCTGCTGCCGGGCGTTGTCCATGGCCTGGCGGACGAGGATCTTGGGGTCCGCGTTGTCGTCGACCTTCTGGTCGAGCGAGGCCTTGAGGTAGTTCCAGCCCTTGGAGAACGGGTTCGGCATGGCGGTTCCTAACTTTCGCGGCGGCTTCTACTTCTTGACGGTACCGAGCAGCGCGGCCACCGGCAGGGCGGTCCGCGGCAGGTACGGCTGGCGCCACAGCCCGCCGGAGGCCGCGCCGTGCGACTCGTGCTCCCACTGGACGGTCACGTCCGGCCGCCCCACGTTGAGGTCGTGGACCATCAGCGCGGCGAGGAGTGCCGATGAGGTGGCGGCCTCGAAGATCTCGATGCCGAACACGTGGGCGCCCTTGTACGTGGCGGCGAGGATCTTGTTCTTGGTGACCGAGTGCGTGTTGGTGGCGGGCGCGACGTTGACGGAGACGGTGTGGCCGTCCGCGAACGCGGTGGTGGCGCGCCAGCGCTGGACCCGCTTGGCCAGGGTGTAGTTGGGGCCCTGCTGGGGGACCAGGGCGTCGTGCACCGCGGGTCCGTGACCCTTCTCGTAGTTGCGGTGGAACACCTTGCGGCGGGTGAGCGCGCCGACGATCTTCTTCACGTCGGTGGCCTTGCGCGCGGTGAGGGCGGCGTCCGAGGCCTCCCGCACGTCGGTGGGGACGACGAAGGTGTCCATCGGGGTGGCGAGATAAGCGAGGGCGTCGGCCGTCCCGTCCCCCAGGAGGTCGACGACGAGGGCGTCGGCTGCGGAGGAGAGCTGGACGTGGGTCCCGCCGTCGGCGTAGAAGTAGCTGCCGATGGTGAGGGGAGCCGGGGCGGCGGACCGGGCCCAGGCCGCGATCTCCGGGAGCTGGGTCAGCAGGTCCACGCCCGGGCGACCCTCGGGATCGGTCGGAACGTGGAGCCGGCCCGCGAACGCGGAGGACTCCCCGCGGAAGCGATCCCACGCCGGGCTCGAGGGCAGGTCGACGCCCAGGACGTCGGCGCCCCACCGTAGGAGCTGGCCGGTCGGACCCATCTCCGAACCGAGGCCCAGGACGAGCATGGCGCGCCCCGGGAGCGAGAGCCACTCCGGGTTGTCCTGCACCAGTCGGATCGCGGCAGCGCAGCTCGGTTCGATCACGCCGCCGTCGACCCACTTGTCCAGCCGGTCGCGGAGCGCCGCGCCGGTGAGGTTCTCACCGCGGTAGGGGATGGAGAGCTCGCGGACGGGGGTCGCCGTGCCCTGGATCGTCTCGGTCCCCGGGGTGGATCGCGGCTCGACGACGGCGAGGTAGTCCGACATCGGGGTCTCGACCGGTTTCCCGTCGACCTCGTGCACGCCCACCATCCTGGACTGGAGCGAGTCGAGTGCGGCGCGGGCCGCTCCGTCCCATTTGGCGGGGTCTGCGACGCCGGCGCTGACCATCTCGGTGAAGGGCGCGATGTAGCCCTTCCGCCAGTCCTTTATCTTCGGGACCCGCTCGGCCGCGGCGGGGTCGACGACGGCGAGAGCATCAGCGACGACCTGCTTGGCCAGCCGCGCGGTCGAACGGTTCCCGTCGGAATCGGTGGGGAACTGTACTCCGGTGCTACTCGACGACATATCGCTCCTGGGGTGGATGGGTGTGACTTTTCCGAGGGTATCCTCAAGTTCGATCATCGCGAGGCCGGACTGCGCGCGACTTCGGGCAGGTTGGCTCGAGAACGTTTAAACGTGATCAAGGTCACTATTGCCGATAAGTGCCGGCTGATATGTACAAATGTTTACTTATTAAGGTTTGTATAACACGAGGTAGCGGCACAAGTAGCGGGTCACCGGCACAATTCATAGTCGGACCTCGCTGTCTGGGGCAGGGCAGGTAGCTGGGTATTTCCTGTGCTGTTTCTGTCCCTTTGTAACGCGCTCAGATAAGTGGCCGATAAGGTGATGGAACGATCCGACGGTGGTGGCCTTGAGCCGACGCTGGACCGGGCGACAGGGTGCGAAGCCTGGTCGCCGGGTCGTCAACATCAACGAAAGGCACTTTCTATGAAGAATGCAAAGCGCATGATGGCCGTTATCGCGGCCTCCGGCCTCGTTCTCGCCGGACTGCCGGGCATCGCCAACGCACAGGGCAGCGCCGATCTCGGCCTCGGCCTCGGTTTGGGCCTGGGAGACTCCCTCGGGCTCGGCCTCAATCTCGATGCTGCGCTCGGCTCGGCCGACCCGGCCACTGGCTCGCTCAGCGACCTGACGGGTTCCGCTGATCCGGCCACGGGTTCGCTCTCGGGCCTCACGGGTTCGGCTGATCCGGCCACGGGTTCGGCTTCTGACTCCGCTGATCCGGCGACGGGTTCGCTGTCGGGCCTCACGGGTTCGGCTGATCCGGCCACGGGTTCGGCTTCTGACTCCGCTGATCCGGCGACGGGTTCACTCGCCCCGATCATTGCCAACCTCGGCTCCAGCGATCTGGCCACGGGTTCGGCTTCTGATTCGTCTGATCCGGCCACGGGTTCGCTCGCGACCCTGACCGGTTCGGTTTCCGATTCGGCTGATCTGGCCACGGGTTCGGCTTCTGATTCGTCTGATCCGGCGACGGGTTCGCTCGCGACCCTGACCGGTTCGGTTTCCGATTCGGCTGATCCGGCCACGGGTTCGGCTTCTGATTCGTCTGATCCGGCGACGGGTTCGCTCGCGACCCTGACCGGTTCGGTTTCCGATT
>NZ_JAWLRW010000001.1:0-36187 GCF_033142235.1 Rhodococcus sp. IEGM 1408 | reverse complement strand
CGGCTGATCCGGCCACGGGTTCGGCTTCTGATTCGTCTGATCCGGCGACAGGTTCGCTCGCGACCCTGACCGGTTCGGTTTCCGATTCGGCTGATCCGGCCACGGGTTCGGCTTCTGACTCGTCTGATCCGGCGACGGGTTCGCTCGCGACCCTGACCGGCTCGGCCGCAGACGGCACCGGCTCCGGTGACTCGGTCACGAACATCACCGGTTCCGCCAACGGCTCCACCGACCCCGCGACCCTGCTGACCCTCGGTTCGCTGGCTGCTGCCGGCATCGGCATCGGCATCGTTGTCTCCGGTGGCGTCAACCTCCCGCCGCTTCCCCAGATCGACCTGGGGATCGTCTGCACCCTGCCGCCCGAGGCCATCGACTTCCTCAAGAGCAACGGCTCCATGGAGCAGGATGAGTGCGAGCCCGAGGAGCAGAACTGACGTTCTGCCCGATTCGCTGACTAGTCAGTGAACGGCTAGCTCTCCCGAGATCCCCCATCGACCACACGGTCGGCGGGGGATCTCGCATTTTCCTAGGGCCGATACCGTCGTCGCCATGGCCACCCCCGACTTCGTCCTGGAACTCCGCAAGCACGTGGGGACCGCGCCGCTCTGGCTGGCCGGGGCGACCGCCGTCATCCGCGACGCCGACCACGCCCGGGTCCTGCTGGTCCGCCGCGCCGACAACGGCTGGTGGACCCCCGTCACCGGGATCGTCGACCCCGGTGAACACCCGGCCGAGGCGGCGATCCGTGAGGCACGCGAAGAAGCCGACGTGGCGATCCGCGTGGACCGGCTCGCCTCCACCGGTGTCTCCCGCATGGTCACCTACGCCAATGGCGACCGCGCCCAGTACCTGGATCACACCTTCGCCTGCACCTACATGGGCGGCGACCCCTACCCGGCCGACGGCGAGAACACCGACGTGCAGTGGTTCGCCGTCGATGACCTGCCCGAGCTGCGCCCCCACATGCTCGCGCGGATCGAGGCCGGACTGGCCGACGAGGAACGCGCCCGGATCGAGCTGACCACCGAGTCCGCAGGCGGACGGCCGGCAGGCGCCGGATAGCCCTGTCCGACGGTCCCACTAGAATCGGGGTCGTGTCCGCCGATCGTCTCCGCGCCGAGGTCCCGCCCGTGGTGACCGCGCTCGTCGGGATCGTCGTGGCCGTGGTCAGCGCGGTGTTCGGCATCAGCGCGCACGGCCTGGCCGCAGGAGCGGGTGCTGTGCCCCCGAGCCCGGGCCAGGTCCTGCTGGTCGCAGCGGCGAGCGCGGGCGTGGGTGCGGCCACCGCAGCGGTCGCCCGTCAACGGACCCCGATGCTGATGGCTCTGGCGGGTCTGATCGCCGGCCAGGGGCTCGTCCACCTGGTCCTGGCCTCCGGGCACACGCACGCGGGCGGGGGCGGCGCGCACACGGCAGGATCTGCGTCCGCTGCGCATTCTGCAATGGCTGGGCTCGGCCACCACGCCACCGACCCCGCGGCCATCCGCGCCGCGATGGACGGGTCAGGGTTCGGCTCCACCCTCTCATCTGCCACCTCCCCGGCCACCTCCCCGGTCGCCCTGCTCACGCCGGGCATGCTGGGCGCACACCTGGCCGCGATCGTCGCGACGCTCGTCTTGGTGGCGGTGTTGTCCGGGGCGCTGGCCTGGGTGGCGGCGCGGGTGGTGCCGCTGCTGGCGACTGTTCACCTCGTCGTCGTCGCCCCGCTCGTCTCGTCCTACGACGCCGGCGCCCCGCGGGACCGGTTCCTCCTGGCCCGCGGTGGTACCCGGGCGCCTCCCGTGGCTGTGTGACCTGCTCTCCGCACCGGCGCGCGACTCGCGGCCGGGCGCTCTCACACACCACCTCAAGGATCACGCCATGCGTTCGACCTCCCGTTTCACCCACCATTTCACCCCCCGTGCCGCCCTCGCCGCGGCCGCTGCACTGACCCTCGCGTTGACGACGGCGGCCTGCGCCTCCGACGACGCTGCCACCGACCCGACCGCCTCCGACCAGTCCACCGCGACCGTCGCGTTTGACGACGGCTGGGTCAAGGCCACCGACACCGACATGAGCGGCGTCTTTGGCACCCTCCGCAACCCGGGCGAGGCCGACGTCCACCTGACCGGCGTCTCCGGTGACATCGGAGGCAGTCCCGAACTCCACGAGACCGTCCCCGGCGGCGGTGGCGGGATGATGATGCAGGAGAAGGAGGGCGGCTTTGTCATCCCCACCGGCGGCGAGTTGGTGCTGGCGCCCGGCGGCAACCACATCATGCTCATGGGGCTCGAGCGGCCCATCACCACCGGCCAGCAGATCACCCTCACGCTGGAACTCGACGGCGGCGCCGAGCAGGACATCACCGTCTCCGCGCGCGACTTCAAGGGCGGGCAGGAGGAGTACGTCGGCGGCCACGGGGATGCGGACGGCGGCGGGACGACCGGGGGCATGAGTCACGATGGCTGACAAGCCCTCCCGCGGCCTGTCCAGGCGGTCGGTGCTCACCGGCGGCGTCGGAGCCGTCATGGGTGGCGGGTTGCTCGGCGGCGTAGTCGGCGGGGTGGCAGGCGGCGCGGCCGGGTTCGTGGGTCGCGGCGCCCTGGACGACGACGACGAGGCCATCCCGGACTGGAGGACCGTCGCCGACTCGCGCGCCGTGGGGGCTGCCACCGAGCCCTTCCACGGCGCACGCCAGGCCGGCATCACCACGCCGCCGCAGGCCCATGCAGCGTTCGTGGGCTTTGACGTCGCCGGAGGAGCGACCCGCGCGGAGATCCAGGGCGTCCTGCGGGCCTGGTCCCAGGACGCCGCGCGGCTGACCACCGGCCGCGGCGGGCTGGCCGATCTCGAGCCCGAGCTCGCCGAGGACCCGGCGCGGCTCACGGTGACCATCGGGTTCGGCCCGGGGCTGTTCGACGCACTGCGGATGACCGAGCGGCGGCCGTCCTGGCTGCGGCAACTGCCCGCGTTCCCGCAGATCGACCAGCTGGAGGACCGGTGGTCGGGCGGGGATCTGCTGCTGCAGATCTGCGCCGACGACCCGCTGGTGGTCTCGCACGCCGCCCGGGTCCTGGCCTCGGGAGTGCGCGGGGTGGCCGAGCAGAAGTGGTCGCAGCGGGGCTTCCGCAAGGCCGTGGGCACGGACCCGTCAGGCCGGACCCAGCGCAACTTGTTCGGGCAGATCGACGGCACCGTCAACCCCACCGAGGACGTGGACGCTGACCAGCTCCTGTTCTCCGACGGGAGCTCTTCGGACGGCAGCTCTTCAGGCTCAGACGGGCGGGCCCAGCGCTGGATGCGGGACGGGTCGTCGCTGGTCCTGCGGCGCATCCGGATGACCATGGACACCTGGGAGGAGATCGACCGCACCTCGCGCGAGCTGAGTGTGGGCAGGCGGCTCGACACCGGTGCGCCGCTCACCGGGGTGGCGGAGCACGACCCCGCTGACTTCGGAGCCGTGAACGAGGTGGGGCTGCCGTTGATCCCGCCGGAGTCGCACATGGCGCGGGCGCGGCAGCGTCACCGCAGCGAGGCCATGCTCCGGCGGCCGTACAACTACGACGACCCGCCCGAGCCCGGCGAGATGAGCAGCAGCGGCCTGTTGTTCACCGCGTACCAGGCCGACCCGGTGCGGACCTACGTGCCGGTCCAACGGCGGCTCGCCGAGCAGGACGCGCTCAACACGTGGACGATCCCCATCGGGTCGGCGGTGTTCGCGCTCCCGCCCGGCGCGCCGGAGGGCGGGTACGTGGGGCAGGGGTTGTTCGAGGGGTAGGGCCGGGTTGGCTCGGCTCGTCCGGGCTGGCTTGCTCGCTTGGACTGGCCCGCCCTGCCCCGCCCTGCCATCGCCCGGACACCCGCTCCCGGCGATGGCGTCTCGCGTGTGCGCCTGTACTCCCACGACACAGCCGCTCCCAAAGGTGGCGTCTCGCGTGAGCTTCGGGGCACGCGGGACGCCATCTTCGGGGGCGGCTGTGGTGGTGGGCGGTGCCAGACGAGGTGTGACCTCAGCAGGTGCGTCAGAGCGCCGCTGCGATCGCGTCCGCCATCGCCTGCTGGCCGAGCTTTGTGGGGTGGAACGGGGCGGCCATGGTCGGGAGGCCGCCGAGGAAGTCGGTCCAACGATCCTCGGGGGCGGCGCAGGCACTGCGGTCGACGTCGTCGACGGGCAGGACCGAGATGTGGCCGTTGCGCTGGGCGGCGGAGTCAACGGCGTCGTTGATGGCCTCGCCGACCTCGCGGGCCCACGCCACGTCGGCCGGGTTGAGCTGCTGGGTGAACGCACAGCTTCCACCCTCGGCCGGCATGAGCGGCATGTACTGCGTGGTGACGACCTTCGCGTTCGGGGACTTCTGCTCGATCGCGTCGTAGACGTCATCAATCGGGCCGTCCGCACCGAAGGTCTCGGCGATGTCGGCGGCGACGCCTGCGCCGATGGCTGTCTCGCAATTCGGCGTCGTCTTGTAGTCGCCTTGCTTGGTGATGCACTGAACGATCTTGCCGAAACCGACGTCGTTGCCGCCGATGGACAGGGTGACGAGGTCCGAGGTGGTGCCAAGGGCGTCGATCTGCGCCGGCACGTTCTGGTACTGGGCCCTGGTGATGTCGGCGGTCACGGCCGCACCGCAGGTGGCGTCGGTGAGCGCGCCGACGGCGGGGTTCATGTCGAGCCGGTTCGGGTAGTTGGTCAGACTCCGGGCGCAGGCCTGGGCCGCGGGCCCCTCGGCCAGGAGGGACTGGTCCCCGAACGCCGCGTAGGAGTCGCCTAGGGCCACGTAGTCGGCGTAGGCGGGCTGGGCTAGTGAGCCGAGCGAGCCGGACGCCGGGATCGGGGTACCGAGCGAGCCGACGGCGAGCGTCCCGTCGGGGCTCACGGTGGATTGCGCCGACGCGAGTGGAGCGGCCGCGAGCGCGACGGAGGCGGCCAATGCCAGGGACGTGGTGAGGGTGCGTGCGCCAGCGGAGCGGCGGCGAGAGGAGGTGAACATCAGTTCATTCTTCCGCGCCCGTCGCCCCTCCGCTGCCGATTCGGGCGTTCTGGACACCTGTCAGGTCGACTGTCAGATCGAGTGTCCGAGCTCAGGCGCCAGCGAGCGCGGCCACCACGCGTTCGGCCACGTGAGCATGACCCGCGGAGGTGGGATGCACGGGGACGGAGGCTGTCGGGAGACCCGTGAGATCCACCCATCGGGTCTCGGCGGGCGAGCACATCGAGTGGCCCGGCTCGTCGGGGATGACGACCGTCGCGCCGTTGCGCTCGGCTGAGTCGCGGACCAGTCGGTTGATGGCGCCCTGGAACCCGCGCATCTTGTCGCGCTCGGCCTCGGTCGCAGCCATCAGCGGGGCGCAGTCGGGGGAGTTGCGGACGGTCTGTTCGTCGGGGATGGCTGACAGATAGCCCACGGTCACCACGCGGGCATCGGGCGAGCGGCGGGCGATCTCGCCGTACACCGAGTCCATACGGCTGTCGAGGGTCTCCAACGCCTCGGCAGCCTGCCGGTCGATCACATCGCTGCACCCGGTGGTGGCGTCGAAGCCCCTCGCCAGCCCTCCGGAGACCGCGTCGACTGCCGGTAGGAACCCGGGAGCGAAGTTCGGCCGCAGGGCGCAGGCCACGATCACCGCGGCGAACCCGACGTCGTTGCCGCCCATGGTCAGCGAGACCAGGTCGGTATCGGCGTCGAGCGCCTCGAACTGCGGCGGGGCGCCGGTGCGCCCGGGCGCCCAGAAGTCGTCGGTCACAGCACCGGCGCAGCTGGCGTTGACGAAGGCGGCCACGCCGAGTTCGCGCGCCACCACGGTGGGGTAGGCGTCGTCAGTCCGCACGCAGGCGACCGGTCCGCCGCCCCACGACCCCGGCATGACCCGGCCGACGGCGGCGTAGGAGTCGCCCAGCGCCACGTACTTGGCCGGGCCCGTTCCGGCCCCGGTGTAGACGGACGGCCCGATGCCGCTGCCGTCGACCTGCCCGGCGATGTTCTGGCCGAGGGTCTGCGCTGAGCCGCCCGCCTGCTCGACCGTGGATCCCGTGGCCGGGGGAGCGACCGGGATCCCGGGGGAGGCCTGGGCAGCGCCGGCGGAGGCGAGCGAGCTCAACAGGACGGTTGCGGCAGCGCAGGCGGTGCCGGTGACCGCACCGCGCGCGGCTAGGCCCAGACGAGAAAGGTGCATGGGATCACCCTCTCATGAACACCTGTCCAGCAACGCCGCGGACACACGGCCGCGGCCCCGGTTCGCGGGAGGAACCGGGGCCGTAGGTCGGGCGCTAGCTGATGCGCGCTGTGTCAGCAGACGAACGTCGCGTCAGCCGACAGGTGTAGCGGTCAGTCGACCGGCGGCGCGGCGGGCAGGCGCACGAGCTGGCCGGCGTAGGACAGGCCCGCGCCGAAACCGATGCACAGCGCAAGGTCACCCTGCTTGGCCTGGCCGTCACGCAGCATGGCCTCCATGGCCAGCGGGATCGAGGCGGCCGAGGTGTTGCCGGTCTGCTCGATGTCGTTGGCGATCGCCACGGTATCCGGCAGGCCGAGGTGCTTGGCCATGGCCGAGTTGATGCGGCCGTTGGCCTGGTGGGGGATGAACGCCTGGATCTGCTCGGCGGTCACCCCGGTGGTCTCCAGCGTCTCCGCGCACACCTTGGACACCTGCACGGCAGCCCAGCGGAACACCTTGGAACCGTCCATGACCAGGAAGGGCTGTGCGGCGGGGCCCTCGGTGGCCTCATCGATGAACTCGCGCCAGTTCTTGGTCTGCTTGATGGCGTCGGCCTTCTCGCCGTCGGAGCCCCACACCACGGGGCCGACGTCGTTGCCCTCCGACGGGCCCACCACGACGGCGCCCGCGCCGTCGCCGAAGATGAAGGCGGTGTTGCGGTCGGTGAAGTCGATGCCGTCGCTCATGCGCTCGACGCCCACCACCACGACGTACTTCGAGCCGCCGCCGCGAATGAGGTTGGTGGCCACGGCCAGGCCGTAGCCGAATCCGGCGCAGCCGGCGGTCAGGTCGAACGCGGCGATCCCGTTGCGACCGATGTTCATCGCGACCTTGGGTGCGGAGTGGGGGGTCATGCTCTCGTACGTCGAGGTGCAGACGATCACGGCGTCGACGAGTTCGGCGTCGATCCCGGCCGAGACGATCGCCTTCTGCGCGGCGGCACTGGCCATCATGATGACCGACTCGTCCTCGCTGGCGAAGCGGCGGTTGAGGATCCCCGAACGCTCGTAGATCCACTCGGACGTCGAGTCGATCTTCTCGCAGATCTCCTCGTTGCTCACGACCCGACCGGGGCGGTAAGCGCCGATTCCCAGCAGGGCCGCGCCGGGCGCGCCCTCGCCGGTCGCGATGGTCACGGTGTCGTTGGAATCGGCCATACGGGTATCGCTCCTCGTCGGTATGCGTTTGACGTGCTCACCGTCACGATACTGATCGGGCGTGGGAATCACCTGAGGCGGTCCGCGGACCGGGGTGGTCGGCCGGTCGCCGAGCGGACCGGGGTGGTCGGCTGGTCGCGGCTCAGCCCCCGAGCAGGTCCTCGAGCCATCCGCGCCACCGCGGTGCGTCCCAGGTGGGCTCGACCCCGTCGATCGCCGCGGCGCCCAGCGGTTCGCCGGTGCCGCCCGGGGCGTCCACGTATTCGTACACCCGCACGCCGATCGCAGCCCGGCCGGTGGCGTCCTCGGGGGTGTCCCCCGCGGGGAAGGCGTAGAGCTCGAGCATCCCGTCGACCGGGGCGGACAGGATGAGGGTGACCGAGGCCTCCGACTCCATCGCCACGATCCCGCCGACCTCGCCGGACCGCGCCACGGCCCCTCCGCCGCTCGCACCAGTGCCGTCGCCGGCGCCGCCGTCAGCGCCTCCGTCAGCGCCTCCGTCAGCGCCTCCGCCAGCGGCAGCGCCGGCGAACCCGCCCCCGACCCCGGTCGCCGGGGCCACGAGCGTGCTCAACACGCGGGCCCACAGCTGCGGAACGGACGACGACACCGGATCGGTCGCGACGTCCACCGTGACCACCCCGTCCGCCGGCCGGTGGGTCAGCCGGTGCGCCAGAACGGTCAGCGCGTGCGCCCAACCGCTCAGGCTCCCATCGACAGACTCCTCCGCCAACTGCCCGCCCGAATCGAAGCCGGAGCGCAGGGTCAGGACGCTGCCGCCCTCGTCGTCGTCGACAACTTCACACGAGGTCTCCCACGGCGGCACGGGGACGCCCTCGCCCATCCAGTTCCGCTCGGCGTAGGTGAACACGCCCGGCGTGCCGGGCGCCGGCGGCGAGTAGACCGTGATCTCGCCGACCGTCGCGGTGAGCATCGCCTCGGCGGCCTCCTCCGGCCCGGTCGTGGGGTCGGGGGCCCCGGGGTCGGCGAACTGCACGATCCGCCCACCGACCTGCGGTTCCAGGGCGCACGGCACGAACCACGAGGAGATGCCCTCGCCGGTGGAGATCGCGTCCCACACCACGTCCGGCGCCACCGGGAGCGGCACGCGGCACACCACGTGGCGGCCACCGTCCGTGGCCTCGATTCCTGCCGTCACCCCGTACATATCGCGCTCCTGCCCGCCCGTCCGCCCATTACCGGCACAACGCTACCGGCGCGGGTGCGAGCCGTAGCCTGGCGGTCATGATGTCGACGGGCGGGGCCGCGGTGGGAGGGGCCCCGGTGAAAGAGGACGCGGGCGACACCGCGAGCGCTGGTGCGGTCGCACCCGGTCTCCGGGGCCCGGTGACGGCCACGGCGCTGCTCTTCGTGGCGAACGGCGCGATCTTCGGCGCGATCGTGCCCCGGCTGCCCGATCTCAAGGACGCGCTCGACCTGGGTCCGGCCGCGTTCGGGCTCGCGATGGCGTGTTACCCGGCCGGCGCGCTCATCGGGGGACTGTTCGCGCCCGCCCTCATGAGGCGCCACTCGGACGGGGCGGTGGCGGTGGCGACGATGTGTGCTGCGTCCCTAGTGGCGGCGCTCGTCGGGTTCTCGCCCGTGGTGGCGGTGTTCGCCGGACTGATGCTGCTGTTCGGGCTGTGCGACGCCCTCACCGATGTGTCGATGAACGCTCACGGCATCCGCGTGCAGTTGCAACACGGACAGTCGCTGATCAACCGGTTCCACGCCCTGTGGTCGCTGGGCGCGGTCCTCGGCGCGGCGGGCGGTTCGGTGGCCGCCGGGGCCGGGTTCCCCGTGCGGGGGCAGATGATCGGCGCGGGCGTGGTCTGCTGCGTCGCGGTGCTGGCCGCGTACCCGCTTCGACTGGGTGGCTCCGTGACCGGGGACGAGTTGGGCCGCGACCTCGACTCCGAACGCGCCGGTGAACCCCGGGCGGCGGCCCCGCATCGCCGGATCCCCGGGGGCCGGGCGCTGCTGGTACTCGTGGCGCTGGGAGTGCTGGCCTCCTGCGCCGCGGTGGTGGAGGACTTCGCCCAGACCTGGTCCGCGCTGCATCTGCGGGAGGTCGCAGCGGCCGGGGCCGGGCTGGCCGGACTGGGCTTCATCGCCGTCCAGGGCGCGCAGCTGATCGGCCGCCTCACCGGCGATCGGCTGGTCGATGGATTCGGGGCCGCGCACGTCGGTCGCATGGGCGGGGCGTGCGTGGTCGCCGGCTCGGGCGCGGCGCTGGTCGCCTCGCATCTCCTCGACGGCCCCGCTCTGCTCGCCGTCCTTCTCGCGGGTTTCGCCCTGGCCGGGTGGGGGATCGCCACCGTGATCCCGGGCGCGATGGTGGGCGCGGACAGGGTCCCGGGGCTGACCCCGGGAACCGGCCTGGCCGTGCTCAACTGGGTCATGCGCGTGGGCTTTCTGACGTCCCCGCCGCTGGTCGGCCTGATCGCCGAGCACGCCGGGATGCGCTGGACCGTCGTCCCGGTGCTCGTGGGCGGCGTGGTCATCGCGGTGCTGGCCGGGCCGCTGCTCGGGCGCAACGACCGGCCCGGTCACACGTTTCAGGAGGTGCGCGCGTGAGCGCCCCCGAGCCGTTCATCAAACGCGGCTCCCGCCACGGCGCCGGTTCAAACGGACCCGATTTCTATCGCCACGACTTCTATCGACACGAGGCCGCCGGGCTGGCCTGGCTCGCCGCGGCACCCGGCGGGCCCCGCGTGGTCACCGTCCTCGATGTCGACGACGACGAGATCACCCTCGAACCCATCCCCGCAGGTCGCGCGACCGCGCGAGCGGCTCGTCGGTTCGGTCTGTCGCTGGCCGCGATGCACGATGCCGGGGCCGCCGCCTGGGGCGCACCCGCCGGCGGCTGGGCGGGCCGGTGCTACATCGGCAACCGTCGGCAGGAGTGCCGGCCCACCGGGTCGTGGGGCGAGTTCTACGCCGAGCAGCGGGTCCGGCCGTTCGTGTCGATCGCCGTGGACCTGGGCGTGCTGGGGGGAGCAGACCTGGCCGTGGTCGAGAAGGCCTGCGACCGGATCGGCTCCGGCGAGCTCGACCACCCCGACGACGCTCCCGCCCGGATCCACGGCGACCTCTGGACGGGCAACGTGCTGTGGACTGCAGGGCGCGGCGAAGACGGGAACGGGGCCGAGGTGGAGGCCGTGCTCATCGACCCCGCCGCCCACGGCGGGCACCGCGAGACCGACCTGGCCATGCTGGCACTGTTCGGGGCGCCGCACCTGGACGAGATCCTGCACGGCTACCAGGACGCGCACCCGCTGCGCGAGGGCTGGCACCAGCGGGTGCCGCTGCATCAACTGCACCCGCTGGCCACCCACTCGGCCGGGCACGGCGCCGGCTACGCGATCGCGCTGGCCGACGCCGCCCGGCAGGTGCTACGCCTGTAGCGGGCAGGCGTACCCGAGCGCCCGGGTCTTACGGAGCCGGAGCGGCGGCCGGGCTGACCCGGAAGACGGAATCCTTGCCGTCGGCGTCAGAGGTGGTGACCAGCAGCGACCCGTCGGGCTCAGACGTCAGCGAGCGCAGGCGGCCGAAGTCGCCCTCGAGGAGCACGGCGGCGTCGCGGACCGACCGGCCGTCATCGGCCAGGTGGAGCAGCACCAGCTTCTGGGTCTTGAGGTTGGCCATGGCCAGAGCCCCTTCCCACTCACCCCAGGCCGAACCCTGGAGGAACTCGATGTCCGCCGAGGCCAGCGTCGGTGCGCCCGAGGACCAGACGGCCTCGACGGCGTCCGGGAATTCTCCGGTGTCGGTCATGGGGACGTTCTGGTTGTACTGGCCGCCGACGTTCGGGTTCCAGCCGTAGTTGCCGCCGGCCTGCAGCAGGTTCACCTCGTCGTCGACGTCCGGGCCGTGCTCGGCGGAGTAGACGTTCCCGGTGACGGGTTGGATCGCCAGGCCCTGGATGTTTCGATGGCCGATCGTGTGGATCACCGAATCGCCCGAGGCGGGCGCCCCGTCGGGGCGGATGTGCAGGGTCTTGCCCGCGAGCGAGTCACGCGACTGCGGGGCCGCGCCGGTGTACGTGTCCCCGGTACCGACGTAGATCGACCCGTCCGGGGCGGTGAGCAGGCGGCAACCACTGTGAATGCCCTCAGCCCCCAGCGGGATGCCGGTCAGGGTGTCACGGACCTTGGTCATCTGCGACCAGTCATCGGCGGCCCGGAACGTGGTGATCCGGTTGTCGCGTTGGCCGCCGGAGTTGCGCGACCAGCACACGTGGATCTCGCGGTTCTGGGCGAAACCCGCGTCCACGGCCATGCCCATTAGTCCGCTCTCGGACTGCCGGAACAGGCCGGGGAGGTCGATCGCGACCTGGCGCTGCGCTCCGCCCACCGGCTTGGCCACCATGCGGCCGCCGCGCTCGCCGGTGAGGATGGTGCCGTCCGGGGTGCGGACCACGTCCCACGGGATGTTGAGACCGTCCATGACCGTGGTGGCGGTGACCGCGGGGCTCGCGACCACCGGCACGTCGTCACCCGCGCCGACGCCGACCGCCGGCGGGAACAGGATGTTGGGCGGGATCAGGCTGGTGTCCATCGACCCCGCGGACCCGCCCCCCAGGGAGCCGGTCTGCGCGCAGGCCACGGCGGGTAGGGCCATGACGACCGCCGCGGCGGCAGCGATGCCGGTCAGCGACCGGGAGCGGACTCGGCCGCGGGACGGGGTGTGGGTGGGTCCTGAGCGCACAGTGGTCTCCCGATGAAGTGAGGAAATGGGATGAGGATGCGTTCCCGAACATATGCGCCTCTCGGCAGCGGCGGTACCGGACCCACGACAAACCCCGGCCACCCGGCCCTGGGGAGGGCGGGTGACCGGGGTCCGAGTGGGCTGCGATCCCGTGGCCAGGGCTCCAGCGGCTAGAGTTCCTCGATCGTGGCCGTGGCGTGCACCGTGCCGAGCTTGCGCGGGTTGCGCGCCGTGAGCGACCAGGCCGGGTCGCCGGCGGACGCGCCGCGTCGGGCATAGACGGCGAGCTTGGCCGGGAGCACGACGGGCTTGCCGAACTCCACCGAGTAACGCGCCCGCTCGGGGATGGCGCCCTCGACCACGCTGAGCAGGGTGCCGGCCGTCCACATGCCGTGGGCGATGACGTTCGGGAAGCCGAACGCCTTGGCACCCACCTTGGAGACGTGGATGGGGTTGCGGTCCCCGGACACCGCCGCGTACTCCGAGATCAGCGCCTCGGACACCGACTTGACCACGGTGGGGTCGCCGATCTCCGCGGCCGTCGGTGGCTCGGGCCGCTGCGGGCGGGGCGCACCGGAGGGCGGGGTCAGAGAGGTCCGGCGCTTGGAGAGCAGGCCCGACGTCTGGACCCAGGCCGGCTCGTCGTCGTCGCCGGTCCGGATCTCCGTGACGATGTCCAACAACAGGCCGGCGGAGTGCTCCCGCAGGTTCTGGGCCCGCGCGCGGATCGAGAGCTCGTCGCCCACCCGCAGCGGGCGGCGGGACTCGATCTGGTTGGTCAGGTGCACCGAGCCCATGGCCGCCACCGGGTAGTCGGGGTCCAGCATGAGCTGCATGCTCAGCGGGAACGCCAGGGTGAACGGGTAGGTCAGCGGCAGGGTGTCACCGAGCCGCAGGTCGCAGACGTGCGCGTAGGCGGCCAGGTTGGCCACGTCCACGCGCACGCCGGAGACCTCGACGCCCTTGGTGGGCATCGACTTGCCGTCGCGGCTGCCCCCCACCACGGGGAGCGAGCCGAGGGCCGCCTTGCCGTACTGGGACAGCAGGTTGGGGATGGCGGGGAGCCGCGTGTACTCCACGGGCTGATCCGCGGCGTTATCCGCAGTGTTTCCCACAGTGTTGTCCACCCCGGTCACGCGCCCAGCAGCGACTGGCCGCACACGCGGACCACGTTGTTGGTGACGGCGGAGGAGGCGGGGCTGGCGAAGTAGGCGATGGTCTCGGCCACGTCGACCGGCAGGCCACCCTGCTGCATGGAGTTCATGCGGCGGCCGGCCTCGCGGGTGGCGAAGGGGATCGCGGCGGTCATCTGGGTCTCGATGAAGCCCGGGGCGACGGCGTTGACGGTGACGTTCTTGGACGCCAGCTCGGCGGAGGCGCCGTTGACGAACCCGATCACTCCGGCCTTGGAGGCGGCGTAGTTGGTCTGACCGCGGTTGCCGGCGATCCCGGCCATCGAGGAGACGCCGATGACGCGGCCGCCCTCGGTGAGGACGCCCTTCTCGGCGAGCTCGGCGGTGATCCGCTCGGGGGCGATGAGGTTGACGGCCAGGACCGAGTCCCAGCGGGCGGCGTCCATGCCGGCCAGGGTCTTGTCGCGCGTGATGCCGGCGTTGTGGACGAGGATGTCGACGACGCCGTCGTGGCGCTCCTGCACGTGCTTGGCCAGCACCTCGGCGGCGTCGGCGGCGGTCACGTCCAGCGGGAGCGAGGTGCCGCCGACCTTGTTGGCGGTGGCCGAGAGGGACTCGCCGGCGGCGGGGATGTCGCAGCAGATCACGTGCGCGCCGTCGCGGGACAGGACCGCGGCGATCTCGGCGCCGATGCCGCGGGCGGCGCCGGTGACCACGGCGACCTTGCCCTCGAGCGGGCGGTCCCACGAGGCGGGGGCGGTCGCGCCGCCCGCACCCACGCGGAACACCTGGGCGTCGACGTAGGCCGACTTGGCGGAGAGGATGAAGCGCAGGGTGGACTCGAGGCCGGAGGCGCCGGTGTCGGCGTCGGCCGAGACGTAGACCAGCTGGACGGTGGTGCCCCGCTTCATCTCCTTGCCGAGCGAGCGGGTGAAGCCCTCGAGCGCGCGCTGGGCGATGCGCTCCTCGACCGAGCCGGTCTCCTCCGGGGTGGTGCCCAGCACGACGACGCGCCCGCTGGCGGCGACGCGGCGGACCACGGGGTTGAAGAACTCGAACAGGGCCTTGAGGTCCTCGGTGCGGCGGATCCCGGTGGCGTCGAAGACCAGGCCGGCGAACTTGCCCTCGGCGTCCGCTCCGGACAGCTCGTAGTCGGAGGCGAGCATGGCGCGCACGGGCTCGACCAGGCGACCTGTGCCACCGACCAGGACCGGGCCCTGGAGTGCGGGCTGCCCGGCCTCGAACCGCCGGAGCTGCTCGGGCTGGGGGAGGCCGACCTTGCCGGCGATGAACGACCCGGGGGCCGAGGTCACGAACTGCGAGTAGAGGTCGAGGTTGCCCTGTGCCATGGCGATCATCTCCTGGAGTGGTGCGGTGAAACGGGGTCGACAAGTAACTTACTGCTGAGTAACAATACTCGTCAGGCCGCGTTTCGGGCCACCGGAACACCGAGAACAACGGGAGTGACACACGTGACCACCAGCCCCCGCAAGGTCGCCATCGTCGGCGGCAACCGAATTCCCTTCGCGCGTTCCAACGGCAAGTACGCGGACGCGTCCAACCAGGACATGCTGACCGCCGCGATCGACGGCCTCGCCAGCCGCTACCACCTGCAGGGAGAGCGCCTCGGCATGGTCGCCGCGGGTGCCGTCCTCAAGCACGCCCGCGATTTCAACCTCACCCGTGAGACGGTCGTCGGTTCCGTGCTGGACTCGTCGACCCCCGCCTTCGACCTGCAGCAGGCGTGCGGCACGGGTCTGGCCACGGCCATCCAGGTGGGCGACGCGATCGCCCTGGGTCGCATCGAGGCCGGCATCGCCGGTGGCGTGGACACCACCTCCGACGCCCCGCTCGCCGTCAACGACGATCTCCGCAGGACCCTGATCAAGGTCTCCGCGGCCAAGTCGACGGTCGACCGCCTCAAGCTGCTCGGTGAGATCCGCCCGCAGGGCCTGGTGCCCGAGCAGCCCCAGAACTCCGAGCCGCGCACCGGGCTGTCGATGGGCGAGCACGCCGCCATCACCGCCCGGGAGTTCGAGGTCACCCGCGCGGACCAGGACGCCCTGGCCGCCGCCAGCCACCGCAACCTCGCGGCCTCGTACGAGTCGGGCTTCCAGGACGACCTGGTCACCCCGTTCCTCGGCGTGCCGCGCGACGACAACATGCGGCCCGATTCCAGCGAGGAGAAGCTGGCCAAGCTCAAGCCCGCCTTTGGCAAGCGCGACGCCGAGGCCCACGGGACGGAGGCCACCATGACGGCCGGCAACTCCACCCCGCTCACCGACGGTGCCTCCGCGGTGCTGCTGGCGAGCGAGGAGTGGGCGGCCGAGCACAAGCTACCCGTCCGCGCCTACCTGGTGGACTCCGAGACCGCCTCCGTGGACTTCATCCACGGTCACGACGGCCGTACCCCGGACGGGCTGCTCATGGCGCCGACCTACGCGGTGCCGCGCCTGCTCGCCCGCAACGGCCTCACGCTGCAGGACTTCGACTACTACGAGATCCACGAGGCCTTTGCCTCGCAGGTCCTGGCCACGCTCGCCGCGTGGGAGTCGGAGGAGTACTGCACGGAGCGGCTGGGGCTCGACTCCGCGCTCGGGTCGATCGACCGCAGCAAGCTCAACGTCAACGGCTCCTCCCTGGCGGCCGGCCACCCGTTCGCCGCCACGGGCGGCCGCATCCTGGCCGCCACCGCCAAGCTCCTCGAGCAGAAGGGTTCGGGTCGCGCGCTGATCTCCGTCTGCGCGGCCGGTGGCCAGGGCGTCACGGCGATCATCGAGCGCTGAACCCGGCACGCCGAGTAGACCCTGCGCGGGAAGAACCCGTGTGATCGTGCAGCCCCCGCGTCCGGCGCGGGGGCTGCACGCATCGGCGGCGTTCCGCCATAGTGGATGCACAGCTGATGCGACAGTGGACGCCGTAGTGGTTCGGGCGGTAGACCCCCGGTCGGCGCCCCACCGGGGAAGTCGGCCCCCGCTCATGAGGAGGCGTGAGAACGCGTGGACGAGACCACCACCAGTGACGGCGGCCCGATCCGGCCCGTCGTCATCGAGGGTGCCGGTCCGCAGCCCGTCGCGGCCGACCGGCGTCGGTACCGCGTGCGGACGCGGTGGATCTACACGGGTGTGGGCATCTTCATGGGGTTGTCGGTGCTCTACGGCTTCGACCTGGTCCACAGCATCGGCCGGGTGCCGCGCGGGGCCGAGGTCTCCGGCATCCAGGTCGGCGGGATGCTCTCCTCCGACGCCGAGCAACGCCTGATCAGCGACCTGGGACCGAAGGTCGACGACGAGGTGGATCTGCGGGCCGGGGCGGTCTCCACGACGCTGGACCCCCAGTCCATCGGGTTGTCGGTGGACTGGCAGGGCACTCTTGATCGCGCCGGCGAACAGCCGATCAACCCGTTCACCCGGCTGATCAGCCTGGTGCGGTCCACCGAGGTGGGGATCGCCAGCGTGATCCCCGACGCGCGGCTGACGGACTTCCTCGAGAAGCTGGCGCTGCAGGCCGATTTCGAACCCCGCGAGGGGGCCATCTGGTTCGACCGCGCCGAGGTCCGGTCGGCCATCCCGATCGACGGTCAACGGCTGCAGATCGAGAACTCGCGGGACGCGGTGCTCGAGCACTGGCTCGACGACGACGGGGTGGACCTCCCCGTCGACTACACCCCCACCGAGACACGTGCGGACGAGGTCCGGGCCCTGGTCCGCGACGTCGCCGAGCCCGCCGCCGGGCGGGAGGTGATCCTGCTGGCCTCCCGGATGCGTGAGGACGGCACCCAGCCGCCGGTCACCACCGTCACCACCAGGATGCCGCCGCCGCCCCCGGCGCCGGGCCGGGAGAAGGCGGTGCCCGCCGAGCGCGAAGTGGAGATGGTCGACGCCGACGGGCCCGACGCCGTCCCGATCCCGTTCCCCCGGGACCGGATCGGCGAGTACCTGACCTTCGTGCGCGCGGGGGATGCGCTCGAACCACGGTTCGACGCCGAGGCGGCCAAGGGGATCCTGGACCCGCTGATGGCCGAGACCGAGCAGGAGGGCAGGGACGCCACGTTCTCCTTCAGTGGGTCGCGCGCGTCGGTCGTCCCCGCGGTCCAGGGTCGGACGGTCGAGTGGGGCCCCCTGCTGGGCGCGTTGCCGGGGCAGTTGACCGACACCGAGGGCCCGCGCGTGCTGCCCGTCGGGTACGTGGGCCGCGACCCGGACCTCTCCACCGCGGAGGCCGAGAAGGCCGGGATCCGCGAGCCCGTCGGCGAGTTCACGGTGGCCGTGGGCGCGACCGGCCAGGCCCAGTCGATGATCGCCTCACTCGCCGGGCACTTCATCCCGGCCGGCGAGTCCTTCTCCATGAACGAGGTCGCCGGCACCGTCTCCGGGGACAGGTCCGCGGACGCGGTGGCCACGGCCCTGTTCAACGCCGCCTTCGAGTCCGGGGCGCAGGGGCTGGTCCGGTCCGGCCGGGGCGTCGACGGCGAGGAGTTCCCCGCCGGTCGTGACGCCACCGCGTCGGCGGAGGTGGGCTTCCGCAACGACCAGCGCACCGGGCTGGTGGTCGACGCCTCCGGCAGCGGCAGCTCGGTGACCGTCCGACTGTGGGGGACCCGCGAGTACACGGTCCGGGTCTCGACCGCGCCACGGGCCGAGATCCGGCGGGCCGAGACCCGCGTCGTCACCACCGCCGGCTGTACACCGGACCCGGGAGCCGACGGCTACACCGCCCGGGTCACCCGCGTGGTCCAGCGGGGCGACGACACCGTCAGCACCGACACCGTGTCCTCCACCTACGCGGCCCGCGCCCGGATCGAGTGCCGGATGGACCCCGCACCCGGCGACGACGCACCCGCCCCGCCGGCGCCGCCCGGACTCGGCGATCCCATCCGCATCCCGGGCCTGCCCGAGTTCCGCATCCCGGGCGTCCCCGGGAACTGATCCCCGCGGGAATCCGATGTCGGACCAGACCGATACCGTCACGACATGCAGACGACCGGGGCGCCAGAATGACCGCCCAGGCGTGGGTCGCCCTCGTGCTCGGACTCCCCCTGGTCGTAGCGTTCATCACGTGGCGACAGCGCAACGCCAACGACGCCCGCGACCAATGGTGGAAACGCACCACCTGGGCGGTGGACAAGAGTCTCGACCACGAACAAGAGGTCCGGACGTCGGAGCCGCAGCGCTCGCCACGATCTACGCGGAACGCACTCGGCGAGGTGTCGACCGGCGGCTTCCCGAAGATTTCGCGCGTGAGCTTCTCGACGACGACACCACTGGACAACCGCCCGTTAGCTGCGACAATGGGGACACTTCTGAAGGAGATGACACGCGATGACCATCGCCGACAAGTTTGACGCCACTCCACGTGGCCGCGGTCGCTTCAGTCCGGCCGCACGAGCGAGCCTCGCCACCATCGTGGTCGAGGGCGACCGTCGCCGAGGCCGAGTCACCCCGCAGTGGATCCGCGACCTCGCCGAATCCCGGAGCAAGGTGCGATAGCCAGATAACGCGCGATGACCAGATCAAGAAGGTCGGCACCCCAACGGGGCGCCGACCTTCTCGTCCTGATCAGTGTGGGTCCGCGATCAGAGCCCGACGTTCACCGTTCAGCGGTCACCGCTTGACCACCACGCGCTCGTTGGGCACGCAGTGCGTCATGGTCAGCCCCTCGACGTCGCGGGGGCCGTTCTTGCCGAGGTTGGACATCCGCTGGCGCTCGGAGTCGGTGAAGGTCTGCTTGGGGAGCGGTTCGAGGTGCCGCACGTCATCGGCGGTGATCCCCAGGCCCTCGCCCACCCGGTTCCCGAGCTCGTCCTCACACATCAGCAGGTGCCAGACCATGCGTTGCTGGACCTCGTGGGTCGCCTCGCCGATGTTCGCGATGAAGTTGGCGACCAGATCATCGCGCTCCCACTCCTCCATCAGGCGGAACCGCTCGCCGGCCTGCTTGTAGTCGTTGGTGCGGGGCAGCTCGCTGCGGGTCAGCCGGCCCCTGAGCTCGGGGCCCACCTCCCTCTCGCCGGTGGGCTCGGCCTCGCGGAGGCCGTTCATCGTCGACGGCTCGTAGTTCACGTGCGGGTTCTGCCCCTGCAGGTCCACGCCGTAGGACATCTGGCCGCCGCGCTGGTTGGTGGCCACCGTCGCGTTCTTCGGGCTGTTGACCGGTAGCTGCAGGTAGTTGGGACCCACCCGGTAGCGCTGGGTGTCGCTGTAGGAGAACGTGCGGCCCACCAGCATCTTGTCGTCGGAGAACTCCAGACCGTCGACCAGGACGCCGGTGCCGAACGAGATCTGCTCGTTCTCGTTGTGGTGGTCGTCCACGTTCCGGTTGAGGGTCATCGTGCCCACGAGCTCGGGCTCGAAGATCTCCTCCGGCCAGGTCTTGGTGTCGTCCAGCGGATCGAAGTCGAGTTCCGGGTGGTCGTCGTCGGACATCATCTGGACGTAGAGGTCCCACCTGGGGAAGTCGCCCTTCTCGATGGCCTGGTAGAGGTCCTTGGAGGCGTGGCCGAGCTCAGTGGCCTGGATGTTGGCGGCGTCCTCCTCGGTGAGGCTCTTGACGCCCTGGTGCGGCTGCCAGTGGTACTTGACCAGGTGGCTCTGGCCGTCGGAGTTCACCCAGCGGTAGGTGTTGACGCCGAAGCCCTGCATGTGGCGGTAGTCCGCCGGGATGCCGCGCGGGCTGAAGAGGTTGACCAGCATGTGCATCGACTCGGGCGACTTCTACATGAAGTCGTAGATCCGGGCCGGCTCCTGCCGGAAGGTGACGGGGTCCGGCTTGAGGGAGTGGATGACGTCGGGGAACTTGATGGCGTCCCGGATGAAGAAGACGCCGAGGTTGTTACCGACGAGGTCCCAGTTGCCGTCCTCAGTGTAGAACTTCACGGCGAAACCGCGGGGGTCGCGCGCGACCTCCGAGGAGTCCCGGCCGCCGATGACGGTGGAGAACCGCACCGCCACGTCGGTCTTCTTGCCCGGCTCCTGGAACAGCTTGGCCCGGGTGAAGCGGGAGATCGGCTCGTCGCCCCAGTTTCCGGTGGCCTCGAACTCGCCGTAGGAGACGAAGCCACGGGCGTGGACGACCCGCTCCGGGATCCGCTCGCGGTCGAAATGGCTGACCTTCTCCAGGAACTGGT
The DNA here is from genome assembly GCF_033142235.1 of Rhodococcus sp. IEGM 1408. Taxonomy (NCBI): domain Bacteria; kingdom Bacillati; phylum Actinomycetota; class Actinomycetes; order Mycobacteriales; family Nocardiaceae; genus Rhodococcus; species Rhodococcus sp. IEGM 1408. Next base: position 15,866 of record NZ_JAWLRW010000001.1, on the reverse strand, counting down.
AGTTCTCCAGCGTCGCCGGGCCGCGGGCCCCGACACTGCGCGTGTTCTGGTTGTCGTGGACGGGGTGGCCCTGCCGGGTGGTCAGGACCGGGTCGTCGTGCTTGCGCTCTTCGGACACGGCAGCTCCTCGAGGTGTCGGGCTTCTCCGACCGACCGTGAGCCGATCGTGAATGTGACCCTAGGCACCGAACGCCGCCGTGTGAACCGGTGTGCAGCCAGATTCCGGAAAGCCGAAGATCCGCTACCCCGCCGTACCTTCCGCGCCCCGGAATCGGGGAGCGAACGTGACAGCGGAGTAGCGGATTCCGGGGCGGTGGTCAGGCGCGCGTCAGAACGCGGCCTCGTCCAGCTCCATGAGCTCGGAGTCGAGCCCGGCGACGATCCCGCGGCTGGCGGTGATGAGCGGGAGCTCGTTTGTCGCGAACCACTTGGCGGCCGCGATCTTGCCGGAATAGAACGCCTTGTCGTCGTCAGCTGCGCCGTCCAGCTTGCCGAGGGCGACCTCGGCGCCGGCGAGCAGACGCCAGCCCATCATCAGGTCGCCGAACGCCATGAGCAGGCGCACCGAAGCCAGGCCGATGGTGTACAGGCGCTTCGGGTCGTCCTGCGAGCCCAGCAGGTGGTCGAAGCAGGTGCCGATGATCGCCTCGACGTCGGCGAGGGCGGTGGCCAGGAGCTCCCGCTCGGCGGTGAGCTGACCGCCCGACGCGTCGGTGTCCAGGAACTTCTTGATCTGCGCCGACACGTGGCCGACCGCGGTGCCGCGGTCGCGGGCGATCTTGCGGAAGAAGAAGTCCTGGGCCTGGATCGCGGTGGTGCCCTCATAGAGGGAGTCGATCTTGGCGTCGCGGATGTACTGCTCGATGGGGTAGTCCTGCAGGAAGCCGGAGCCGCCGAAGGTCTGCAGCGACTCGGTGAGCAGCTCGTAGGCCCGCTCGGAACCGACGCCCTTGACGATCGGCAGCAGCAGGTCGTTGACGCGATGGGCCAGCTCGCCGTCGGCGCCCGAGACACGCTCGGCGATCGACACGTCCTGATGGGCGGCGGTGTACAGGTACACCGCGCGCAGTCCCTCGGCGAACGCCTTCTGGCGGATGAGCGCCCGGCGCACGTCCGGGTGGTGGGTGATGGTCACGCGCGGGGCGTTCTTGTCGGCCATCTCGGTCATGTCGCCGCCCTGCACGCGGTCCTTGGCGTACGCGAGGGCGTTGAGGTACCCGGTCGACAGGGTGGAGATGGCCTTGGTGCCGACCATCATGCGGGCGTGCTCGATGACGTCGAACATCTGGCTGATGCCCTTGTTGAGCTCGTTTCCGCCGACCATCCAGCCCTTGGCGGGGACGCCGTGGCCACCGAAGGTGACCTCGCACGTGGTGGAGGCCTTGATGCCCATCTTGTGCTCGACACCGGTGACAAAGACGCCGTTGCGCTCGCCCATCTCGCCTGACTCGAAGTCGAAGTGGAACTTGGGGACGAAGAACAGCGACAGTCCCTTGGTGCCCGGGCCGGCGCCCTCGGGGCGGGCCAGGACCAGGTGGAAGATGTTCTCGAACAGGTCGTCAGCGTCGGCGGAGGTGATGAACCGCTTGACGCCGTCGATGTGCCAGGTTCCGTCGTCCTGCTGGACGGCCTTGGTGCGGCCGGCGCCGACGTCGGAACCGGCGTCCGGCTCGGTCAGCACCATCGTGGCGCCCCAGCCGCGCTCGGCGATGGTGGCGGCCCACTTCTTCTGCTCGTCGGTGCCGTTCTTGTAGAGCACGGCGGCGAAGGCCGGGCCCGCGCCGTACATGAAGGCGGGCGGGTTGGCGCCGAGCATCATCTCGCTGGCAGCCCACACGAGCGTGCTCGGGGCCGGCATGCCGCCGAGGTCCTCCGGGAGGCCCATGGACCAGTAGCCGGCGTCGAACCAGGCACGGAACGACTTCTTGAAGTCCTCGGGGAGGGAGACCGAATGGGTCTCGGGGTCGAAGACCGGCGGGTTGCGGTCGGCGGAGGCGAAGGACGCGGCAACCGGGCCCTCGGAGAGGGTGGCGACCTCGGCGAGGATGCCCTGGGCGGTCTCGGTGTCCATGTCGCCGAACTCGCCGGCGTCGAGTGCCTCGTTGATGCGCAGGACCTCGAACAGGTTGAACCCGAGATCGCGGACGTTGCTCTTGTAGTGACCCATTACGGTCTTCTCCGATCGGAGTGCGGTGACGTGGCGAGTGGGGTGGCCGGGGTGGGTCGGCGCTGGTGGCCACTGGCACACCGGAACCTACTGGCCGGTAACAAGACAGATGTTAGTGCGTTTTCCGCGAACAGTCCAAGGTGAGGAAGGGCTCTGATTTCCCGGCGGGTCAGGTGCTCTCGCCGGATGGCCGCGACCCGGTCTGGCAGAGAGCGCTCGGCGGTCGCTCGATTCGGGCAGAATCGATCCATGGCAGACATCCAACTGCGGGTTCCCTCCGCGTCGTCCGTCCTCCAGACCGCCTTCCGCGTGGTCGAGTGGGAGCTCGCGATGGCTCGGGAGTTCCTGCTCCTGCCCGCGCGCGTTCTGGCGCTGCTGGAGGAGGTCGAGGGGATCGTCCAGCGGGTTCAGCGACTGCTCGACGAGGTCGACCGGACGGTCGCCTCGATCGACGGGATCGTGGCAACCGCCGCCGAGACCGTCGACGGGGTGCGCAGCACGGTGGCGCGGGCCGACAGGGTGGTCGATGACGTCGCTCGAACGGTCTCGTCTGCGGACGCAATAGTCGCCCGCGTCGGCTCCACCGTGGACGCGGCGGACGGGGTGGTGGCGCGGGTCGATTCGACCGTCGACTCCGCCGACGGGGTGGTGGCGCGCGTCGATTCGACCGTCGACTCCGCCGACGGGGTGGTGGCGCGGGTGGGGTCCACGGTGAACGCGGCGGACGGCCTCGTCGCCACTGCCGGAGGACTCATCGACCGCGTCGTGCCGATGCTGGACTTCGCGGAGTCCACGCTCGCGCCCGTCCGACCCGTGGTGGAGGCGCTACTCGTGGACGCCGACCTGGATCCGGAGCTCGCGAGGCTCGTCGCCACCCGGATCACCGAGGTCCTGGTGTACGCCGACAAGACGATCGCACTGCTCGAACCGATCACCGAAGAGGTCCTCAAATCGGTCGATCCGGACGAGATCAAGGCGGTGGTGCAGTTCATCGACCACCTGCCGGCCCTGGGCAACACCCTCGAGAGGGACGTGATGCCGGTTCTGGCGTCCCTGGACACGGTCGCGCCCGAGGTGCACCAGATCCTCGAGGTGGCCCAGCAGTGCCTGGAGGCGGTGGCAGGCATTCCCGGATTCCAGCTCCTGCGCCGCCGCGGGGAGAACGGCAAGACCGGGACGCCTCGGACCGACCCGGACCGGCCGGGCCCGGACCGGACCGGACCAGCCGAGAGATAGCTCTCGCCCGATGACCTGAGGCCCTCCCGTGGTGGGAGGCTTCCAGTCTGGATGTCGTGGTGCCGTCTAGGCGGGCGGTTGATCGTCGGCGGGTGAGAGGACGACGCTTCCCAGCACCCGGCACGTGGCGAGCGCTAGTTGCGTGTCCAGCCGTCTCTCCTTCATCGGTCTGCCCAGCTCGCTCTCGGCTTTGGTCAGCCGGTACTTCACGGAGTTCCGGTGGAGGAGCAGCCGTGATGCCGTCTCGGTGTAGCTGTCGGCCGTCTCGAGGAACACCCGCACCGTCTCGCGTTGTCTGGCCGCGTGCGCGGTGTCGCAGGCCAACTCGCCGAGGACTTCGTGGACCCACCGACGCGTCGTCCCGAGGTCCTCGGCCAACCGGGCGATGACCGGTATCCCGTCGTCGGAGTAGGAGACCGACCGCGCGTCCCCAGTGGTGGAGACCTGGGCGACCGCGGCGGCTTGTTCTGCCTGGACGCGTGTGACGCGGAACCCCTCGAGCCCCGGGGACGGTGCCCCGAACGCGATCCGGGCACCGGGTATCGCCGCTGCGACCGGGGCCGCGATGTGAGCCTCCACCGGGCTGCGCCGGCCGTCCATGCCGAACCACACCTCGGCGGTGGCGCGCCCCGTGACGACCATCAGCGGATCGTGGCTCAGGTCCAGCTCCTCGGCCAGGAGAGTCACCGCGTCGGTGAGTAGCCGGGCCTGATCCGGGACGGTTCCGAAGTCGTCGATCCAGACCCGGCAGCCCAGATGCACCTGGTTGAGCTGGTACCCCGTCACCCGCTCGAACTCGTCCGGGTCGATCGCCTCGCCGGTCAACACCCGGTTGATGGACGCGTTGATCGACCTGGCCGCGCGGTTGTGGGAGGAGCGCACCTCTTCCTCGTGCGCCGCGATGACCGTGCGCGTGATCTCGTCGACGTACTGGAACATCCACCCGGCCAGGTGGTGATACAACTGCAGCTTCTCGTGGGGTTCGCAGTCGATCTCCTGTACCTGGTCGAAGACATGGGCCAGCAGGGCGTCCGAACCCACGTGGTACGCGCGGCGCAGAGGTGCACTCGACACGTCCTGCCGGGCGAGTTCCACCGCGTAGCGGGTTGCGGCGGGCAGCGGCGGGAGATCGTGGGCCGGCCTGGTGTGCGACAGCAGATCGATGATCACCTCCACGTTGTTCGAGACACTGGCGTGCAGTGCGGCCCGCATGCCCTCGTCGTCGAGCTCTCCGATGGCCTTCTCGATGGCTTCGGTCATGCCGTCGGACACGGCTGCGGTCCTGGTGCTGAGCCGCAATCCGATCTGTCGGGTCAGCTCATCCAGGCGCTCCGGGTCCTGCGGGGAGGTGCTCAGCATGATCGTCGCCGGGGTCGTCGCCGGGGTCGTCGTCCGGGTCGCGCGCGCCGGTGATGCGTGGACCCGGTTCTCTCGCTCGTCACGGTCACCGCTTTGCCAGGTACTCGAGCGCCGACCGCGCGGCGTTCCACCCGGCCATCCCGTGGGCCCCGGCGCCCGGGGGAGCGGCGGCCGAGCAGATGTAGACGCCGGGAACGCCCGTGGCGTAGGGGTCGAGCGCCACCCGCGGACGGAACACCAGCTGCCGGGGGGTGTTGGCGCCGGTCACGATGTCGCCCCCGACATAGTTGGGGTTGTAGCTCTCGATCTGTTGCGTGGACCGCGTGGTGGTGTGGCGTATCCGGCTGCGGAAGCCGGGTGCGAAGCGTTCGATCTGGTCGATGATCGCCTGGGTGGCGTCCCCGGTCCAGCCGGCGGGCACGTGCGCGTACGCGTCAACCGGATGGACCCCGTCCCGTGCGCGGCCCGGATCGGGCACTGACTGCTGACCCAACAGTATGAACGGCCGCTCGGGCATGATGCCGCGCACGACCTGCTTCTCGGCGTGGGCGACCTCCGCCAGCGTGCCCCCGACGTGGACGGTTCCCGACCGCCGGGAGGGTTGGTGTGTCCACGGGATTCCCCCCTCGACCGCGAAGGCCACCTGGAACGCTCCCGGTCCATGGCGGAACCGCCGGTACGCACGGTCGACCCGAGCGGGGATCGCGCCCGCGAGAATCGTCGCGGCGGCAGCGGGCGAGGTGTCGAGCATGACGATGTCGGGGTCACCCAGTTCGCGGTGATCGCGCACGGTGACCCCCGTCTCGATCCGCCCGCCGAACTCCGCCAGCCGGGCGGCCATCACCCCGGTGATCGTGGCGGAGCCACCCACCGCGACCGGCCATCCGTAGCGGTGTGCGGCCGTGCCCAGCGCGACGCCGATGGCCGAGGACATCACCGAGTCCAACGGCCGGAAGGCGTGGGCGGCGACGCCGGCGAACAGCGCTCTCGCCTCCTCGGTGCGCCAGCGTCGCGCGAGCAGGGTGGCCGGCGTCGCGGCGTATGCCCCGAATCGCGCCAGTGCCAGGGGATGGCTCGGGATGTGGACCATGGGCTGGAGAAATTCGGTGACGATCTCAGGAAAACGCTCGGTGAGGGCGCCGAACATCCGCCGGTAGGAGTCCCCGTCGGCCTCGAGGTGGGTCGCGGTGCGTTCCACGGACCGCCACACCGCGGCCCCGCGCCCGTCGTCCAGGGGATGGGAGTACTGGACCTCGGGAAGGGCCCAGCGCACGCCGTGGGACTCGAGGTCGAACTGGCGACTGAAGCCCGTGTCGACGGCGAGGGGGTGAAAGCCGGAGCACTGGTCGTGCAGCAGGCCCGGCAAGGTCAACTCGCCGGACCTGGTGCCGCCGCCGATGGAGTCGGATGCTTCCAGAACGGTCACATCGACTCCATCGGCGGCCAGTGTCAACGCGGCTGCCAGGCCGTTGGGCCCGCTACCGACGATGATCGCTGAGGGCATGAGCTCAGCTCGCCCCCACCGGGGTCTCGTCGTAGCCGGCCGCGCTGGTCCTGTCGGTCAGGGACCCCTCGGCGCCGGGCGACGACGGGATCGACGAGGACGCCCGCTGGTCGGCCGGCAGGTACTCCGGGTGGCGCCAGGTCACGGTGAACGGGATCGGCCCGTTCGGCAACCAGGGCTGCTCCTTGACCACGTCGCGGACGTCGTAGTGGCCGCGCTCCACCACCCCGAGGGCCGCGTCGATCACGCGGTACTCGATGGTCTTCTTGTGCAGGGGCTGGGACTCGGTCCAGACGCTGATGAACTCGCCCGGCTCGAAGTTGCACCGCTTCTGCACTGCCGCGATCGTCCGCTCGTCGAACAGGTGCCCGTCTCCGAACTGCCACCCGGAGAAGAAGGTGCACAACACCTCACCTTCGCGGAAGCGATAGTTCTCCATGCTGTCCACCACCGACGGCATGATGGACATGTGGCCGCGGCCCTGGGTGTTCATCATCCGGAACGCGGTGGTCTTCTGCAGGAAGATCTCCGCTCCTTCGGGCCCGAACAGGGCCGAGAGCTGATTGTGCGGGGACGTCATCGAGGTCACGAAGGCGGGGTTGTCCAGCTTGGCCTCGCACCCGTTGTTGCGGAACGCCATCGTGGAGGATGCCCAGTTGCCGGCGTACTGACGCATTCCGATGAGGAACGAGATCTTGTCGGGGCGGAAGTTGCCGGCGATCGGGCCGGTCAGGGTGAGGACCGCGGCGGCCACCACGACCCACACGCTGCTCGCGTCCCACAGGGCGTAACCGTCCCCGGCGAAGAAGCCCAGGAACACGAAGGGCGTCGCGAACACGTAGAAGAGGTTCCACTCCTGCGGCATCGCCAGCGCGAACATCGAGTAGATGAACACGTGGAAGCACATCATGAACGCGGCCGCCAGGACCGCGACGGTCCAGTTGGTGGCGAACAGCATGATGACCGGGACGACGAACTCGACGACCGTGCCCATGACGTGCGCGGCGAAGAAGGCCACCTTGGTGGGCATCAGATCCTCGGGAGCGTTGCGGTAGAGCGACCGACGAAGTGCCTTGGACTTGATCAGCGGGCCGTTGGTGAGCATCGTCTGCACGGTGGGCGTGAAGTGGACGCCGATCTTGGAGATGAACGCACCCCACCACACCGCGAACATCGCGATCTTGGCCACGATGATCATGTCCACGTGACCGGTGCCGTACATGGTCAGGACACCGAACCCGAGCATGATCACCGAATACTGCTCAGGCCTCGAGGCCAGGAACGTGACCCTGTCCCGCAGGCCCATGACCAGCTGGATCGCGACGAAGGTGAGGAACGGCCACGCGGGGACGAGGCCGGCCTCGCTGTAGGCCGCGGCGGTCTGCTGACCGGGCAGGACCAGGCCCAGGGCGAGCGTGGCGAGCATGGCGAAGTACAGCGCGACGTCGATCGCCTTTCGCTCATCGCCCTTGGTGAACGGAACCTTGTCGGGCCAGGGCGGGAGCCGGAGTGTTCCGGTCCGCATCCAGTAGCGGTACCCGGCGGTGTTGGGCTTGAACTTGAAGGCCAGCGGCCCCCACGATTCGTTGAACCCGGTGGCCGACCAGAGGATCACCCAGATCATGGCCTTCTGGTAGACGATCACCTCGCTCCACCACGCGCCCAGGTCGAGCAGCGGCAGGCCGGGTGTGGAGAGCCCGATGATGAGCCACCCGGCGACGAAGAAGAACAACCCCTTGACGAGATATAGGGAATGCATGATCTTCGGAGCGCCGAAGCCGAACTCCACCCAGTGCTGGGCGAGCAGCTTCATGCGTTCCATGGTCGGTATGGACTCGAACTTCGCCGGATCCACTGGTGGAATGTCGGCTTGCATAAACCCCATGGGAATTCTCCTTCTAGGAATGGGTTCAGAGGATCAGAGGATTGGCTGCTCAGGCGACGAGTGAGGTGCGCAGACGCGGTTTGTCGATCTTTCCCACCGGGTTCTTGGGCAGCGCGTCGACGATCTGCACGGCGACCGGAACCTTGACCCGGGTGAGGCGCTCCGAGCAGTGGGCGATCACGGCGTCGGGCGTCAGCTCGGCTTCGGGGTAGGGGACGACAAACGCCACGGGGACCTCGCCCAGCACGTCGTCCCGGCGACCTACCACCGCGACCTCGAGGACCCCGGGGAGGCTGCCGATGGCGTTCTCGATCTCCTTGGGGTAGAGGTTCTCGCCGCCGCGGATGATCATGTCCTTGATGCGGTCGACGATGGTGAGGTAGCCGTCCTCGTCGAGGGTGCCCACATCACCGGTGCGCACCCAGCCGTCCACGATGGTCTCTCTGGTGGCCTCGGGGTTGTTGAGGTAACCGGCCATCACCACGGGTCCGGTGATGAACACTTCGCCGGCCGCGCCGGTGGGCACGTTGTCGAGGTGCTCGTCGACGATGCGGATCCGCTGCCCGGGCAGCGCCGGGCCGACGGTGCCGGGCTTGCGCGGTCCGTCGATGGGGTTGACCGCCGAGGCACACGTGACCTCGGTCAACCCGTAGCCCTCTAGGATCGGGATACCGAAGAACTCCTCGGCGGCGTCGAGCATCTCCCGGGTCGACGGGGCCGCGCCGCAGACAGCGAATCGCAAGGACGACAGGTCCGGGTGGCGTCCGGCACCAGTGGTGAGCAGCAGTGCGTAGATGGTGGGCACGGCGGAGAAGTAGGTCGGCCGCAGTTGTTCCACCTTGTCGAAGAACGTCGAGGCGGAGAATCCGTCGACTATGGACAGCTGGGCACCCACCCGGAGCGGCGCCAGGAGACTGACCATCAGCGCGTTCACGTGGAACAGGGGGAGGACGAGCAGGCAGTGGTCGTCGGCGGTCATCTTCATGACCTCCGCCATCGACCGCGACATCGCGTCGGCGTTGGCATGGGTGAGCATCACGCCCTTGGGGCGCCCGGTCGACCCGCTGGTGTAGATGACCAGAGCCAGATCGTCTCCGCTGAGCGTGGCCGCCTCCGGCGGGGTGTCGCCCGGACTGCGCCATAGGTCGTTGACGCCAATCGATGGCGCACCGCCGTCGGGCGCCCCGGGGCCCGAGTTCACGACGAGCCGGGCCCCGGCGTCCCTGATCTGGTGGCCGGCCTCGTCATTCGTGAAGTTCGGGTTGATCGGCGTGGCGGCAGCACCTAGATGCCATGCGGCAAAGATCGTGAGGACCAGCTCGACCCGGTTAGGCAGCATCACCGCGATGACGTCCCCCCTGGTGACGCCGTGTTCGTTGAGCTGGGCGGCGATCGCGGTCACTCTCCCGCTGAGATCTCGGTGGCTCAACTCGGTGCGGTCATCACGAATGCCGGGGGCGTCACCGAACCGTCGCGCAAGTGCTCTGGGGAGGTATTCGAACTCCACATCGACTCCTGATCCGTAGCTGGTGTGACCTCGGACACTACGCAGGAGCAGTCAAGAGCACATCGGTAGATGTGACGAAGTTCACGATCGGATTAGTGCACCGTGCACAACGCGGAGGGGATTCGGCTGGGTTGCAGGAATAGGGGGATGTACGCATCCTCGCCAAATGACCTGAGGCCCTCCCGCAGTGGGAGGGCCTCAGGTGTCTTCTAGCCGGGTGTCGTGCGATTCGAACTGTGGAGCCGATGACGGGAATCGAACCCGCGCCATCTGCTTGGGAAGCAGAAGTTCTACCATTGAACTACATCGGCGATGCCTGTTGGAGGCCGGTTCAGATTAGCACGAGGCCAACCGCCACTGTGCGGCACGGGGTCGCTCCGTGGTCACTTCCCGGCGGCCTTCCGCTTGGCCTCGGGGGTCATCGGCCGCTTGGGCTGGCCGAGCGAGGCGCGGGGCACGAACCCGAAGGCGATGCCGCCCACCACGGCCACGACGATCGCGCCGAAGATCCACGGGGTCGGTGAGCCGCCGCCGGTCAGACCCATCGCCACGATGAGCACCGCGAGGCCCACGCACACCCACGACCACTTGGTCCAGCGCCAGAGGTACTTCGAGGGTTCTTCCCTGAACTCGTCCATGCCCCCGATTCCACCACGTCAGGCGGGGTCGGCGCATATCCGGCGTCGTCCGTGCGGTGGTCCCGACACGGCCGGCGCGGCCCGCTGTGGCGGGTCTCACGGTGTTCGTGGCCGTGACAAGTATCGATTCGGCGGACCGCGGTGCTAAAAGTGAGGAGAGTCCGTTTTGTGGGGCCGGCAGTCCGACAGTCCAACAGTCCGCCCGGTGGGCGGCATTCCAGGAGGTCCGTGATGGACGAGCTGTTCGTGGTGGACGAGACGACGGAGCGGCCGTTCGCCGAGAGGGTGCGGACCGTCCTCGCGCGCGGCGCCGTCGGCACGGTCGAGGCGGGACTGCTGACGCGACCGCTGCGCTCGGCCAGGGTCCGTGACGACGGCGTGATCGTCCTGGTGGTGGACGTCGGTGGCATGTCCCGGGGGGCGGGGGAGTCTGCTGGGATGGCATCGACGGGAGCCTCCGCATCGGTCGAGATCGTCGACAGGGTCTGCACGGGCCGGTGCCGCGAGGGGTCCGGGGGGCCGTCCTTCGCGATCGACGGGCGTCCGTCGGCGCGGGAGACACCATGCGACGACGACTGTGCGGTCGCCCGCGGGATCGTCACCCTCTCCGGGATCGTCACCGCGTCATCGGTGTCCTCGGTGTCGCGGCGCAGGCTGGTCGCTCCCGACGGCGGCGGGTCGGGCCAGGGCGCGGAGGCGTCGCTGCGGCTCAGCGAATTGCTGCCGCTGCAGGTGTCCTACCTGGGTGCCGACGGGGCGCATCTGATCCCGCGGGGTGACCTCGCAGCGGCCGGGGTGGACCCGATCGGCATCGACGAGCAGACGTGGCTACGCCGCCTCGGCGCGGATTCCACTCTCGCCGCCCGGCTCGCCCTGCGCGCCGGCCGGCAGATCGCCGGGACCGATCCGAGGATCGTGGGCATCGACCGGTTCGGTCTGGACCTCTCGATCGGCTCGCCCTCGACCGGGTTCCGGGACGTGGTCCGGGTCCCGTTCCTGCAGGTCTGCCGCGACGCCGAGGACGTCCAGCGGCAGCTCGCGTCCCTGGCCGGCTGAACCCGGCAGGACCAATTTCCAGAAAACCCTTGCGCTTTGAGGCAAGGCTTACCTAAGTTGATCGCTGCGGGTAGTCACGTCCCCGCCCCCGGACCGTTCCGGCGCCTGCCCTGAAGGCGCCGGGACGGTGCGGGAACAGTGTGGAATCAAACACTGCGGGATCAACGACGGCGAGGAGCAGAGCATGCGATCACTGGTGGGGCCCGTCCCCGAGCCCGCGGAACGTGCGGCTTCGGCGCTGCGCCGTTGCCCCCGGTCGACGCTCGAGCTCGGGGCCGACACGTCCGAGGTGAGCCTGGTGCACCAGGTGCCGGACACCGCCGACCTCTGGGTGGCGCTACCGATGGCCGACGTGGCGACGGTCGGCTTCGGGGGAGTGCGGGCCCGACTCGAGGTCCTCGACGAGATCACCGGGGGAGCGGCGGAGGGACGCTGTCGCCGCATCGTCGTCGTCGAGGGTCTTCTCGAACTGCCGGGCGTGCGCGCGCAGCGCAGCACCGCCGCCCGGATCGCCCGCGACCTCCCCGACCCCGTCCTGCTGGACGTGGGCGCCGGCGTCGCGCTGGTCCGGCTCCGCGCCAGCCGGATAGTCCTGACCGACTCGAGCGGCGTGACCGACATCGACCCCGAGGACCTGGCCACCTCCGGCCCCGACCCCTTCGCCGACCTCGAGGGGCACTGGCTGGACCACCTGAACGACCCGCGCTGCCAGGTGGTGCCGCGGATGGCCCTGCGCGTGTGCCGCTGCCTGCCGTCCGAGCGCCCGCTGCTGGTGGGCATCGACCGTGTAGGCGTGGACATCGAGCTCGTCGGCCGCGACGGGCGTGTCCACCGGGAGCGGCTGCCCTTCACCGAGGAGTGCACCAGTGCCACCGAGTTGGGCACCCAGCTCCGGCTGCTCGCCGGGGCGTCGCGCTACCCTCTAGACCGTGCTGCTCTCCGACCGTGACCTCCGCGCCGAGCTCGCCGACGGGCGGCTCGGAATCGACCCGCTGGATTCCTCGCTGATCCAACCGTCGAGCATCGACGTCCGCCTCGACGGGATGTTCCGCGTGTTCAACAACTCGCGCTACACCCATATCGACCCTGCCCAGCAGCAGGATGAGCTGACCGAGTTGGTCGAGCCCGCCGAGGGCGACCCGTTCGTGCTGCACCCGGGAGAGTTCGTCCTGGGCGCCACCCTGGAGCGGCTGTCGCTGCCCGACGACCTCGCCGGCCGGCTCGAGGGCAAGTCCTCGCTCGGCCGACTGGGGCTGCTCACGCACTCCACCGCCGGGTTCATCGACCCCGGATTCGACGGGCACATCACCCTCGAGCTCTCCAACGTCGCCAACCTGCCGATCACCCTGTGGCCCGGGATGAAGATCGGCCAGCTGTGCCTGTTCCGGTTGTCCAGCCCCGCCGAGGTGCCGTACGGCAGCAAGTCGGTCGGCTCCAAGTACCAGGGACAGCGCGGCCCGACGGCCTCCAAGGCGTACCTGAACTTCCGCTGACCCCGGTGGCCCGGTGTTCACCCCGCTGGCCCGGTGGCCCGGTGTTCACCCCGGTGTCTCCACCGCGTCTCCACCCTGTCTCCACCCGGTCGGGTGAGAACGGTAGAACGGCCCTATGCGTATGACCGTGTTCGGAACCGGGTATCTCGGCGCCACCCACGCCGCCTGCATGGCCGAGTTGGGTCACGAGGTGCTGGGCGTGGATGTGGACGAGGCCAAGATCGAGCGGCTGCGGCGGGGTGAGGTGCCGTTCTACGAGCCGGGGTTGCCGGAGATCCTGTTGCGGCATGTGGAGTCGGGGCGGTTGCGGTTCACCACCGGGTACGCGGAGGCTGCGGAGTTCGCGGACCTGCACTTCATCGGGGTGGGGACGCCGCAGCGTAAGGGCGAGTTCGCGGCCGACACCTCGCATGTGGAGGACGTGGTGAGGCGGCTCGTGCCGCTGCTTACCTCGGACGCGGTGCTGGTGGGCAAGTCCACGGTGCCGGTGGGGACGGCGGCCCGGTTGCAGACGATCGCGGACGCGGGTGTGCGTGACGGGGTGCGCGCGGCGGTGGTGTGGAACCCGGAGTTCCTGCGGGAGGGGTTCGCGGTCAAGGACACGCTCACGCCGGATCGGATCGTGATCGGCTTGGCCGGCGGCGAGGGCGGTGGCGGTGTCCGTGCTGGTGTGGGTGCTGCGCTGGCGGATTTCGGGCCGGCCGGGAGGTTGGTGGAGGAGGCGTACGCGCCGATCCTTCAGGCCGATCCGTGCCCGGTGATCGTGACGGACCTGGCCACCGCCGAGTTGGTCAAGGTCAGCGCGAACGCCTTCCTGGCCACCAAGATCAGCTTCATCAACGCCGTCTCCGAGGTGTGCGAGGCGGCCGGCGCCGATGTGACGGTGTTGGCGGATGCGATCGGGATGGACCCGCGGATCGGGCGGCGCTTCCTGGGTGCCGGCCTGGGTTTCGGCGGCGGTTGTCTGCCCAAGGACATCCGGGCGTTCATGGCCCGCGCCGGGGAGTTGGGCGCCGACGAGGCCATGACGTTCCTCCGCGAGGTCGACTCGATCAACATGCGGCGCCGCCAGAAAATGGTCGACCTGGCCACCGAGGCGTGCGACGGCATGTTGATCGGCAAGACCATCGCCGTGTTGGGCGCGGCGTTCAAACCGGACTCCGACGATGTGCGGGACTCGCCGGCGCTGAACGTGGCGGGGATGCTCTCGCTCAAGGGCGCGAGCGCGGTGGTGTACGACCCGCAGGCGCTGGACAACGCGCGGGCGCTGTTCCCGACGCTGACCTACGCCTCCTCGGCGCTCGAGGCGTGCGAGGGCGCGGACGTGGTGCTGGTGGCCACCGAGTGGCCGGAGTTCGTCGCGCTCGACCCGGCCGCGGTGACCGCGGTCGCGCGTGGGCGGATCCTGCTGGACGGGCGCAACTGCATGCCCGCCCAGGAGTGGCGCGAGGCCGGGTGGACCTACCGCGCCCTCGGGCGGGGAGTGCCCGCCTCGTAGCCCGGACCACCTGCCCGCGGGCTACTGCCGGTACGAGGACAGGAAGTTGCCGATCCGCTCGATCGCCACGGCCAGGTCGCGGCCGGCGGGCAGGGTGACCACCCGGAAGTGATCCGGGTCCGGCCAGTTGAAGCCGGTGCCCTGGGTGACCAGGATCCGCTCCCGCTCGAGCAGGTCCAGGGCGAACTGGCGGTCGTCCCGGATCTCGTGCACGTTCGGGTCCAGCTTCGGGAACACGTACAGGGCGCCCATCGGCTTGACGCAGCTCACGCCGTGGATGGAGTTGAGCTTCTCCCACGCGACGCCGCGCTGCTCGTGCAGCCTGCCGCCCGGTTCGATCAGCTCGTTGATCGACTGGTACCCGCCCAGCGCCACCTGGATGGCGTGCTGGGCGGGCACGTTGGGGCACAACCTGGTCGACGCCAGGAGTTCCAGGCCCTCGAGGAATCCGGCCGCGTGGGCCTTGGGTCCGGTGATGGCCATCCAGCCCGCGCGGTACCCCGCCACCCGGTACGTCTTGGACAGGCCGTTGAAGGTCAGCACCAGCAGGTCGTGGGCGAGCGTGGCGATGGAGGTGTGCACGGCCTCGTCGTAGATGATCCGATCGTAGATCTCGTCCGCCAGGATCAGCAGGCTGTGCTCGCGGGCGAGGTCGACGATCCCCTGCAGCACCTCGCGCGAGTAGACCGCGCCCGTCGGGTTGTTGGGGTTGATCACCACGATCGCCTTGGTCCGCGGGGTGATCTTGGAGGCGATGTCCTCCAGCGACGGGTTCCACTCGTCGTCCTCGTCGCAGAGGTAGTGGACCGGCTTGCCGCCAGCGAGGGAGGTCATGGCGGTCCACAGCGGATAGTCCGGCGCGGGGATGAGGACCTCGTCGCCGTCGTCGAGCAGCGCCTGCATGGTCATGGTGATGAGCTCGGAGACGCCGTTGCCCAGGTAGATGTCCTCCACGTCGAGGTGGGGGAAACCGGGGACCAGCTCGTAGCGCGTGAAGATCGCCCGGCGGGCCGACAGGATGCCCTTGGACTCGGAGTAACCCTGCGCGTGGGGGAGCGCGGCGATCATGTCGCGCATGATCACGTCCGGCGCCTCGAACCCGAACGGAGCGGGGTTGCCGATGTTGAGCTTGAGAATCCGGTGGCCCTCCGCCTCGAGCTGGTTGGCTCTGGCCATCACCGGGCCCCGGATCTCGTAGAGGACGTTCTTGAGCTTGGAGGACTGGTCGAGCGTGCGCGGCTGACGGAGCTCGCTTCCGAGGTACTCAGGCGTCATGCCTGACGATTCTGCCACCTCCGCCCCAGGGGTCTGCATCGCGGACGAAGCGGTTGCCCCGTTTTGTATTTGTAAGGCTAAGTTAATGCAAAGATACCTTCATGAATCTCAGCCGCGTCGCCTCCGTGTCCCGTGCCGTTGCGATCGGGATGGCGGTATCCGGCGCAGGAGCTGTGCTGATGGCCGCGCCAGCCGCCGCCGCGGCCGCCGCCGCGCCGGCCGCCGCGCCAGCCGCCGCCGCGCCAGCC
>NZ_JAWLRW010000019.1:0-25061 GCF_033142235.1 Rhodococcus sp. IEGM 1408 | reverse complement strand
GGCCCCGGCGCCCCCCACCCCCCCCCCCCCCCGCCCCCCCCCCCCCCCCCCCCCCCCGCGCCGGCCGGGCCGGGGGGGGGGGGGGGGGGGGGGGGGGGGGGGGGCCCCGCCCCCCCCCCCCCCCCCCCCCCCCCCCCCCGGCCACCCTCGCATCATGCACGCACGACACGCCCCACACCCAAGCATCACACGTGCTCCATACCCGCACCATGCGCCGATATACTCGCACCATGCACGCATAACGAAGGGAAAGCACCCATGACCACGGTCATCGCGATCGCCAACCACAAGGGCGGCGTCGGCAAGACCACCACCGCCCTCATGCTCGCCCACACCGCCGTCGCAGGCGGCAAGCGCGTCCTAGTCATCGACCACGACGCCCAAGGGGGAGTAGCCCTGCGCATCCTCGGAAACCGCGACCCCGACGGACACACCCTCGCCGACATCTACGCCCGCACCCCAGGCGTCACCCTCGCCGGCGCCACCCACACCACCCGCCGCCCCGGCCTGGACATCGTCCCCTCCGGCCGCGGCAAACTCGCCGCAGCCCTGCAGGCGCTCGGGGGAGTGGCCCCCGGAAAAGTCCTACACAAAGCCCTCGACACCGTCCGCGACAACTACGACCTCGTCATCATCGACTGCGACCGCGGCCTGTCCCTGGGAACCATCAACGCCCTCTACTCAGCCGACCGGGTCCTCCTGGTCACCGAACCCGAAAACGACTCCTTCAACGGCATCAGCGACACCGGCGAGCTCGTCGACGAGATCAACGAAGACCTCCGCCCCAGCCGGCCCCTGCCCGACCCCGACATCCTCATCAACCTGCGCGACACCACCCGCACCGCCACCCACGGCCGCGTCGCCACCGAGATCCGCGACTGGGCCACCCAATCCGGCTACACCGTCCACCCCCACGACATCCCACGCCGCGCCTTCATCGCCGAAGCCGCCGCCAACGGTCAAGGACTCGACGAGCTCCGCGACATCGCCGCCGTCACCGTCCGCGACAGCTTCCACGAGCTGCTCACCACCCTGACCGCCGAAAGGACCTGAACCCATGGCCGCCACACCGCCCGTCCGCAAGCGCAAGACCACCGACAGCCTCGTCGCCCAAGCCGCAGCAGGGGAGGGCACCCCACGGCCGGCCGACGCCCCCGAATACCGCAACTGGAACATGCGCCTGCCAGCCGACCTGGTCGAACGCATCTGGGGCACCTGCGAAGCCCTCGACAAGGACGAGGACCTGCCCAGCGCCGTCGCCTTCACCGTCCGCGCCTTCGAGGAGCTGCTCGACCGCCTCGACGCCGAATACAACGACGGCAAGCCCTACCACTCCGACACCAGCCCCTTCCGCGCCGGCGGCCGCACCACCTACAAGAGGTAGACCCATGCACATCGTCACCATCACCACGACCACCCCCACCGGCCAACTCCTCCACCAGGACACCCTGGCCACCACCGGCAGCCACGCCGAAGCCCTCGACCTCGCCGCACACCACGCCGCAGCCACCACCATCGACATCCACGCCGACAACCCCTACCAACACCACGCCCACCTCATCGCCCTCGGCGACGAGCCCCACGCAGTCATCGCACCCCGCATCACACCCAGCGGACGCACCGACCTCCTCGCCACCCTCCGAGCCACCACAACCCTCACCAACTAAAACCCACATATGCCCGGCCGTCGCGGGTCGACTGGGGCCAGCTCCCGCGTGCAACACCGCCCGCAGGCTCCCGGGGCGTAGAGCCCGGTGGTGAGTGGGTGGCTAATGCCGGGCCCTGGGGCGAGCTGGTGGTCAGCCCTCTTTCCCTGCCACCGCGAGTCTTGTCGCTTTGCTGCCGGCGTCAAGGTCGGCGCCGGCTTCGCCGTCGCCCGGGGCGATCCCGAACAATCCGCGACGCGCTCGCTGCGCTCACTTATTTCGCCGCGGATTCTTCGCGCTCACCCCGGGTGCCCTTCTTTGACGCCGTCCGCTACGCGACAGATCGGCAGGTGTCAGGGAAAGGGGGGCCATGCGCGAACGGCACCGCCCGAAACGGACCGATCCGCAAACCCGCAGGTGAACGCACCTTAACGCATCAAACTAGTACCATACACGCATGATGCGTGTAGAATGAAAGCAGAGCAGGCCACACGGCCACTCACCCCGAACCCGAAAGGAACCACCAATGGCCCGCATCACCTACTCCGTCACCGCGACCGAGCCCTGGGAAGCCGCCGCCACCCTCGCCACAGTCCTCGACTTCTCGATCAACCCGGTCACCATCCACGAGGACCGAGTCACCGTCATCGCCGACGAGGACGACACCGAAATCATCGGCACCATCCGACGCGCGATCTACGCCGCCTGACCGTCTGCCCCGCGCCCATCGCCGCGAGGCAGACGGGCACCACCACCGAAAGGACAGCCGACATGCCCATCACCGTCTACACCAAGCCCCAATGCGTGCAGTGCGGCGCCACCATCAAGGCCCTCGACAAGGCCGGCATTACCTACGAGCTCGTCGACCTCACCACCGACACCGACGCCCGCGACTACATCATGGCCCTGGGTCACCTCCAGGCCCCCGTCGTGGTCACGGACACCGACCACTGGGCCGGATTCCGCCCCGACCGCATCAAGAACCTCGCGGCCCACGCCGCCTGAACCACCCAACAGCAGGGGAGGGGACACACAATGCACACCATGACCGAGGACCCGCAGGCCACCGCCGACCCGGTCGACGTCGACGACCTCGCCGCCACCGACGACGCACCCACCGTCCCCGAGCTCGACCCCGAAGCCGCCCTGCTCTGCGCCCTCCTGCACACCGCCGAGACTGCCGAGGCCCGCCACATCACCGCCCACCTCGAGGCCGGCGACTTCCTCAACCCCCGCTACGGAGACTTGTACAGCGTGATCGCCGACCTCATCGCGGCAAGCGAACCCCACCACGCCCCGCGGGTGCTCGCCGCACTCACCAATGCTGGCCGCATGGCCGGCCACCACGGTCAGCTCCTGGCCGATGCCCTCCAGGTCGTCGCACTTCTCGGAACCCCGGCCATCGGAGTGCGCACCCTCGCGGCCGACGTCCTCGACGCCGCCTACCGCCGCCGCTTCGCCCGCACCGCCGCTGAGCTGACCCGTGCCAGCACCGAAGCGCCCACCGACGACCTCTTCGAGATCCTCATTGGCCAAGGCCGCGCCATGCGTCGCGAAACCAAGCGTCGCGCCGACCTCACCGGCGGACCGACCAGTGGGGGAGAGGGGCAGGAATGACGTTCATTGTCGGGACAGGCCCCACCGAGCTGCACGCCCACATCGACCTCGACCACCGCATCACCGCCACCATCCAGCCTGGGACGACTCCGGCCGTCACCGTCCTCGACGTCACCTGCAGCGACGGCCACTGGGCCGTCCTGGCCACCCTCAACACCGACACAACAGACAAGGAGCCCCGGTGACCCCAGACGAAGCCCGATCACTCGGCCGCGCCATCCGCGCCGCACGCATGGAGGCCGGACTCACCCAGCTCAAACTGGCCGTGGCCATCGGAGTGAAATCCCCCTGGATCAGCGCCTGGGAACGCGGACAATCCCAACCCACCGCCTACCGACAGGCCACGCCGCCGGCCGTCATCGGCCGGGACCAGCTCACCGCAATCGCCGACGCCTTGGACTGCACCATCGAATCCATCGCCAACCGAGCCGCACTGTCAGCCGCCACTCGAGTCCTCTACGGGCTCGAACCACTCGGCCCCGCCCGCACCCTCGTCGGAGGCCAACGGTTCGACCTCACCGACGCCGAAGCCGACCGCGTCACCGACTTCATCACCGGACTCATCGCCGCAAGGGACCTGCACTAACCGACCCTTGTCGGAGGCGACACCTAGGGTGCGCCACATGGACGAACTGCTGGGCCCACTGCGCCGAGCAGCCGAGCAAGCAGGCGAAGCACAGTTCCTCGAACTCCTACGGTGGCACCTCGTCGTGGCCGGCCTCCCAGATGTCGACCCCACCAAGCAGGGCGCCTACCGAGACGCCATCGGCGAGCTGGGGGAGGCGCGCACAATCGAGCTACTGCGCGACCTGCGCAAACTCGCCCGCAACCCCCGCCGCTATCGCAACGGCGCCGACGGCAAACCTCGCTACCGCCAGGGCCGAACCGTCAGCGATCACCACCACTGCGAGTAACCGCCTCGATCAGGCCGGCATCGCGGCGGTCCAAGGTACGGACGTTGTTGACCGCCCGCGACACCGGACGGGTTCGAAGAGTCGACGCCACCGCCCGCGACTCGACGTCCAGCAGATCCAGCACGTCTCCGACCCGGTCCTTCTCGAGCTTCTCCGGAGCCAACCAGGTGTCCCACGAAGCAGGGGTCACAAAGACCGGCATGCGGTCGTGCACCTCGCCAGCCGCATCCTCACCCGTCCGCGTGATGATCGTGAACGTCGTCCGCCACTGCTCGTCACCGTCCTGGCGGTGGAAGGCCAACAGTCCCGCAGCGAGCAGCAGCTCGTCACCCGGGGCATGCACATAGCTGGGGTTCTTGACCTTCTTCCCGCCCTCGAGAGCTTCCTGCCACTCGTAGTACCCGGTCATCGGAACCAGGGCCCGCGCAGAGGCGAACGCCGAACGAAACATGCCATTGGTTGCAGCAGTCTCCAGCCGGGCGTTAATCGGCCGCGGCCCCTTCTCCTTCGCCCACGACGGACGCAACCCCCACGTAGGCATAAACGCCTCACTCACCCGCTGATCGCCGATCAGACGATCCCGGATTACCGGCGCCCGCGTGCGAGGAGCAACCGAGTAGGCCGGCTCCCACTCGAACCCCGGTTCCGTCCCGTCCAGCTCGAGGACATCGACCAGGGCGGCGCCAGACACCGCTACCGAGTACCGACCACACATGCTGCGACGCTACCAGCGATCGCAAGAGAGACCGCTCTGACCAGCAACTACGTCAGAACACACATTATCGGCGTACGAGATCCGGGCCGTTCCCGATCGGGTCGCCAGGGTTCTTCATGCATAGTCCGGTTAATTCTCTGAGGTCATGACCTCATCGATGCCCTGGGTTTCCCACTGGCCGTAGGTGGCCCGGTGTCCCTGGACGAGCCATTCGGTTCGGCCGTTCGCGGCTCTGCCGGCTACGACCGCCGCGGCGGCACTCGGGCTGTTAAAGACATAGTTTCTGGTGAAGTACATTGACGCGTCGTCGGGCGAAGGTGCGAGGGTGCCGTCCTGTTCGAGCTTGGCTCTCAGCCGTGCATAGGACTGTGTCTCATCGCCGGACCATTCGCGTCGAGCTCGGGATCCTTCGAGCACGGTGAACTCGCCGTCGACTTCACGTGCGGTCGCAGTGAGTCCGCGTCGTTTAAGCGTCATCTCGAACACCGTCGTTTCCGTCCGCGGGCCCGTCTCTGCAAGCGCGGGGGATGGCGGTGTGGCAAGGGACCGGAAGAGGTTCACCCCGAGGACGGGCAGGATGATCTTGACCTGGTCGAGGAAGTACTCCATGTCGGAAACATCGGCTTCAGGAAGCGTGATCCGTGGGGGATTTGTACCGTTCGTGAGACGGGCACGTTGAGCTTGGGCCGCAAGCTCGATGAGACGACTTTCGAGGTAGCGGACATGCGCCTTAGTTAGGTTGGCGTCCTTGCTGGTCAGCACGATTGCTCGGTCCCAAAAGTCCTTTCCTCCTTGGGCCTCGGACCGTCCGTGGTCGTAGAGCCGTTTGCGGACGTCGTCGCCCTCACCGATATAGGCCATGTGCCCACTGAGCCCGTCGGGGTCATCGCCGAGAAGGAGATACACACCGGTGCGGCTGACCTCGGGTCGTTTCAACAGGGCGGCCAGGTCCGAGCGCGGTGCCGCGGTGACATGACCGGTCCAGTTCATGATTTCGGCGGTCAACAGCCCGCCGGGGGTGCCTTCAGCCAGGAACAGCCGGACGGACTTTCCAAGACTCATCGCTACAACCTTCTACTATTTGCGAGCGCAGTGTGCAGGGCAGCGATGCCACCGTCTCAGCCACCTCTCGGGCGTCACGGACGCCGCGGCAATGCGGTCCGACCGTATAGGAGAGCCGGAAGCAACCAACACGCTTCGACGGTCATCGCTGTGGAGCCGGGCCGTTAGGGTTGTACCGCCAGAGGCGCTGGTCTGCCACCGGCGCCAGTAGAGCTGTACCCAACTTCTAGTGCTTTGATCAGCGACGATGCCTGAATCCAACATTATCGGCGCACTAGATCCGGAAGTTCAGACTAAGGCCGTCGGCTCGCCGTGATCGGGTTGTTCAGCGCGAGTCTCTGGCGGCGTGCTTGTTCCCCTCTCCCTCGGCGGGTCTGCCCGCAGCGTCAGCGCTCGAGGGACGGGGAATGTCACTTAGGTCGAGTGGACGAAACGGTGGTGGGAGGGGTTCCAAGTTCGAGGGTGGAGCTGTGCCGACGGGTGCCGTCCACACGGTTCCGTCAGCTTCCCACTCTCGAATCGGGTTGGAGACCTGGTCGGTCAAAGCCGCGGCGTTCAACGTCACGATGCCGAGGTTGTCGAGATAGCGGACGATTGAGTACGTCCATTCAATGACTTCAACCACCCGCGCGACGAATGGGACGGCCTCGTGCCAGCGGTCTTCCAGCGTCGTGCCCGCGAACTCTGAGTTGAGTTCGTCCGCATGGACCAAATCACAGTAGATCCAACGGTCGGCAAGTTGCCGGTCTGAGTAGGTGCCGTATTCGGTGGTGACGGTCCACGCTTGGCAATCATCTTCAGGACGGGCTCCTGGCTTGGGTTTGGCGCACCGCGTCTCCCACTCGCGCCGCAGTCCCGGAAGATCGATCTCCAGGTTCGGATCTGCCGATTCGGCAACTAGCTTCTCCAGCGCCTCAAGGACCTTCGTGAAATGGACGGGTTCGCTTACCAGCAGGAAGGGGCGAACCCGGGCTGCGAGGGACTCAAACCGTTCTTCGTCTGGAAACGGCGGCCGGGCTATGCCCGTCACGGAGATCGCGCCGGTGCTGGTGTCTTCTTCCACATTGAATGTCATTTCGCCCGCGATGTGCGGCTTGAGCATTTCTCGTTCGTGTACCCATAGGCTATGGGTGAGGACTCGCCGAGCTCGACGAATGAAGTGATCGAGGGGCCCAGTGTGGCCGCTCACCAGCGGTTTCTTACGGCGGACTGCACGGGCAGGGCTCCTTGGCCTCGGTGGCATTGGATCGGATCCGTCAATTGTCCCAGGCTTTCGCAACGAGTCTGGCCATTAGTCGTAAGGTCACGGCGTGACTCCCAGCGCCGCACTCGCCCTTGACCGCGACACCATTCATCGATCACTAACCGAGTTCTCGATGTTCTGGCGAGACCGCGTCGAAGGTTGGAAGGCCGACAAAGTCACCGGTACCGAACGATCTCATGCTCAGCAGTACTGGTCCGACCTGCTCAAATGCTTTGGTGTCATACCGGAGCGGATCGACCTGTTCGAGCGTGACGCAGCCCGCGCCACCACCGGCGGGGCCGGCTACATCGACCTGTTCTGGTCGGGCGTCGTCATCGGCGAGGCCAAGTCCCTAGGTAGGGATCTCAACGCGGCATTCAGCCAGGCACTGGACTACCTGGCTGGCGGTTCCATCGCAGACCACGAGTTCCCCAAATACGTCCTTGTCGCAGACTTCGAACACCTGCGGATCGACCGCCTCGGTGACGACGCTTGGACGGTCCAGTGCCGCATTGAGGACATCCCTGACCACGTCGACCAGCTCATGTTCCTGGCAGGCAAGGAGACGATCACCAAGCAAGACGAGGTCGAGGCGTCGATCGCAGCGAGCAAGCTTATGGCGGGTATGTACAACGCCATGCTTGACGAGGACGCCGACGCTGGGGTGGGTGAATACGCCGCGCAGAACCCGGAGGATGAAGACCTCGCAGTTCAGCAAACTTCGATGTGGATGACGCGACTGCTCTTCCTTCTCTACGGGGACGATGCCGGGCTCTGGGAAGAGGACCTTTTCTATCGATTCGTCCTCTACGACACCACAACCGACAACCTGGGGGCCCAACTCACCGCGCTATTCCATGTCTTGAACACCCCCTTGAACCAGCGGCGCCGAGTACCGCAAGCAATGGCGCGCTTCCCTTACGTCAACGGCTCAGTCTTCCGCGACACACTCGTCCCGGAGTACTTCGACAACGAGTTTCGCGAGGCGCTCCTAGCCGCCTGTCGCTTCCACTGGACCCGAATATCACCAGCCGTATTTGGATCAATGTTCCAACTCGTCAAGAGCAAAGAAGCGCGAAGAGCCGACGGAGAGCACTACACCTCCGAGGCCAACATCCTCAAAGTCCTCGAACCGCTCCTTCTGGACCAACTCCGAGAGGAAGCAGACCGGCTCATCGCCAACAAGTCGACTTCCCAAAAAGCGTTGCGGCAGTTCCGCGACGAACTGGCTACGATGCAGTTTGTCGACCCAGCCTGCGGGTGTGGGAACTTCCTCGTCATCGCCTACCGCGAACTGCGACGGATCGAGACCCGAGTCATTGTCGAGCTGCGCCGTCGCGAAAAACTCACCACGGCCTCCTTTGACGTGAGCCTGGACCAGAAGCTCACCATCGACCAATTCCACGGATTCGAGATCAACTGGTGGCCGGCGAAGATCGCGGAAACCGCTATGTTCCTCGTTGACCACCAAGCCAACCGTGAACTCGCTGCTGCCGTCGGTGACGCTCCCGATCGCCTTCCAATCAAGATCACGGCGCACATCCGCCACGACAACGCGCTCCGGTTGTCTTGGGACGCTGTCCTTCCCCGACCGGTCGGCTTGACCTACGTTTTCGGCAACCCGCCGTTCCTGGGAGACCACACGCGCACGAAAGAACAGCTCTCGGACTTGAAGGCGGCATGGGGTGGAAAGAAGGTCCTCGGACGCCTCGACTTCGTCACCGGATGGCACGCCAAGACTCTCCAACTCCTTGCGAACAGGCCCGGAGAATTCGCCTACGTGACGACCAACTCCATCACGCAGGGTGACCAGGTGCCGCGCCTGTTCGAGCCGATTTACGACGGCGGGTGGCGCATCAAGTTTGGCCACCGCACATTCGCCTGGGACTCAGAGGCTCCAGGAGCAGCAGTAGTGCATTGCGTCATCGTTGGATTCACCAAGGACCGATCGGCTCGACAATCCCTGTGGGATTACGAGCACCCGAACGCGACACCAGTACATCTTCAACCCAAGACGGGCATTAACGCCTACCTAGTCGATGGGCCCAGCGTCCTCGTCGGGCCACGGTCACGTCCACTCGCGGCAGGGCTCCCCGAATTGAGCTACGGGTCTAAGCCCTCGGACGGCGGAAACCTCGTCGTCACAGAAGATCAGATTGAAGGGGTGCGCCGCGATCCGACCTTGTCGAAGTACGTACGTCCCTACATTGGAACGACTGAGATGCTTTACGGGAAAGGGCGCTGGTGTCTCTGGCTTGTCGATCTCGATCCTGCGGACTTGAACCGATCTACGGAGCTGCGTCAGCGGATCGCCGCGGTGAAGAAAATGCGGAGTGAGTCGAAAGCTGAGAGCACTCGGATCTACCGACACGATCACCTGTTTCGTCAGATGGGGTTCGTCTCCGAGAGCCCATTCATCGCACTCCCTGAGGTCAGCTCGGTAAACCGACGATATCTACCAGTTGGTTTCCTTGGTCCCGAGTGCATTACGTCGAACAAGATCTACTCTGCTGAGGACGACGGCGGCGTACTCTTTGCGATTGCCTGCTCGACGATGCTAATCACTTGGATGAAGACTGTCGGCGGCAGAATGAAGTCAGACCTGAGCCTGTCGAGCACCATCACTTGGAACAACTTTCCTCTTCCGAAACTGGATGATCGTGCCCAGGAGTCCATTATCAAGGCGGGCCTCGCCATCCGTGCCGCCCGGGATAGGTTCCCAGATCGAACTCTTGCAGAGCACTACAACACCACTGCGATGGACCCCGCCCTCGTCAGTGCGCACGATGCTCTCGACCGGATCGTAGACAAGCTCTTCGGTGCTTCCCGACGGATCGCTGGGCTCGAGCAGCGTCAGGAGGTTTTGTTCGCCCACTACGCGGCGATGCTTTCTGAAGCGGCTTGATCGAGACGTCCAATGACGGAGTTCATGAATTTGAACTCTGTGTCGGTAGATAACTATCGACGTCAATAGGTGATAACCGAATTTGGCGACCCCACCAGGGCAAATATACCCTGGTGGGATGTTGTCTTAACCTTGTTTCCCGTGAGAGCGGTCGTAGTTCGAACTCCGATGAGGAGTCCCCGAGCCGAGGAAACCGCGTTGGGTCAAGTCCGAATTTGGTGGCGGCAGTGTGGGCTTGGGAGCCTTGGGGGGCTTCGTCCCTGGAGGTTCGTGGGACGGCTTGCTACTGCCCACTGGCCTTGGCCTTCTTAGACTTCGCCAACTTGAAATGTCGGCGAGTGGAGTCGGCCTGTTTCTTAAAGGCGCCGCTGTTGTCGATCAGCCGGAGGTTGACCGGGGGCAGCTTCGCACCACGTCGCACCGGTTGAGTGCTGGTCATGATCCACCTCCCTAAAGGGTGGCTTTGAGTATAGCTGCGATGAGCGTCATGGCCAGGGTCGCAACCGCTACTCCTGTGGCCCAGGCTCCTAACGTCATTCGATTCGAGACGGCTAGCCGTGTCTCGACCTGCGTCTGGACCATCGTGTTCAGGACGTCGAACTTCGTCTCATGCTCGCCCGTCCTCGCGTAGGCCTGGAAGATCTGCTGAGGACTCAGGATGCTGGCCGTGAGTGGACGCACTGCGACGAGTGCGATGACCCCGGTTGCTACCGCGAGGACCCCTGCGATGGCAGCTGCCCAGAAGACGTAGAACTCGTGGTTGTGGAAGTTGGTCCACCCCAAGTTCGGCAGGTGTGGCAGAAGATCTTTGCCCGCCAGCGTCGTCGTAAGGCCGGTGAAGGCGAGAAGGATTCCGCACCGCTGGTTGTTGCTTGAGATATTCTGCTGATCCAGCTCCGCTGCTTCCCGGGCGAGGGCGTGGAGGAAGTCAAGGTTGTCCTCGTCCACGTCTTCGGCGCGCAGCTGATCAGTAGCTGGCTCGTCGTCGACGTCGGTGTCTGACGGGTCGTCAGGTTCAATTTCCGTCACTAGTTCCCCTCGTGGTCCAAGTATCGGTACACCGATGTGCGGTGCAACCCGCGGCCGAGCTCGGCGGCAGAGTAGTCACCGGGGTCGTGCATCCGACGGAGCTACTTGGCCTCGGCGGATAAGAGCTTAAGTTGGCGGTTCCTGCACTTGCAGGCTGCTTTGGCCCGGGTGACGCCTCCCACGAACAAAGCCTAAGGGCAGTTTGCTCTCCGCAGGCGGCCCCGATTCGGGAGGGCACAGAACTAGGTCACATACCCGCGAGGATTCGAGAACCGACTGCGCAGCCATTGATGCATTAGCGCGTATGAACCCGTTTGACGGGCCTAGTTGTCGTAGAGAGGTGCAAGGGTGTCCAAAACCTTGAGCCACGCGGTCAGGTCACCGGCCGCACTTGTTCAGCCTGGTGCACATCGATCGGAGAAAACTCATGGTTGAAGGACTCTACTCAGGCCCTCACGCGGCGGCCGGAGCCAAGCAGACGATAACGCCCAAATACCCACTTGGTGAGATCGTGCCTAGCCCCGCTGATTCACGGGCCGGTGTGACTGCTGCTGTCGGTTGACGGCGGGATCGATTTCGTGGGTAGGCGTGCGTGTGTGCCGGCTGGCGCTGCCGGTGGGCGGGTCCCCGGGTGGTGATGTCGTGGGCGGGCATGTGAGGTCAGGCTGGTTTGGGGATCGCGGCGATCGTGTTGAACACGGCGACGATCGCGACGGCCCAGGGCCACGTTTCCGGGATCTTCACCTTTCGCCGTCGGCCGCTACGGGTCAGCCGGGCTGCGACGTGCAGGAAGCGGTAGCGCAAGGCTTTGGGCTCGCACAAGGCGAGGACTGCGGCCTCGCCGGTACAGGCCAGCATCCGCGTCCACGCCACCAGATCTGCGGCGATCATCACTGCCACCAGCCAGGCCTGGTTGAGCGCGAACTCGCGTGAGGGGAGCCGGCCGAGCCCGGTGTCTTTGGCGTGGCGGATCCGGTCCTCGACCCGGGCGTGAGCCCGATGCCTCGCTTCAAGGAACTGCAGCTGCCCGGCGCTGGTGTTGGTGACAAAAGCCTGGTAGCGCCACCCGTCGATCTCCTCGAACATCGACAACTGGGCGCCGGGGTGGGGCCGTTCGCGGCGCACGATGACCCGCATCCCGTCTGGCCACTTTGCGAGCATCCGTGGGGAGAGGAACCCGGTCAGCTCCGCGATGTCGGCCCCGTCGCGAATGTCCCCGTTTGGGTTGAGCGCTGGTCCCCACGCGGCTTCGGGGCAGGTCGCTATGGCCCGGCGAATCGGGGCAGTGATGGAGAAGCCGACCGAGTACTCCACCTGTCGACCGCGGACGCGGTTCTGCTCGGTGATCCAGTCGATCAGGTCGTGGGAGGCGCCGGCACCGTCGGAGCGGATCAGCAGGTCACGCCGGCGGGTGGCGGGGATCTGCGCGATGGCTTGGCCCAGGACGTCGATGTGGTCGGCGGCGGTGTTGGACCCGGCGTTGCCCGGGCGCAGGCTCGCGGCGAGGAACTCTTCTGTGTTGTCGCACCACACGCCGATCGGGTGGTAGCCGAACGTGCGCTTGTACGTCGGCGCGGCGTTCTCCTTCTCGCTGTGGGTGACCACGATGGTGGCGTCCACATCGAGAACGATCGTCGATCCCAGGTCCCGGCCCGCGCACTTGGATGCGGGCACCCCGCCGGGCAGGTGGGACCACACGTGCCGCCGTGCCCGAGCCCGCGCCACCTGGATCTTCTTGCGCTTGCCGGCGGTGACCTCATCGAGTGTGCGCCACACTGTCGGCGCCGAGGCCACCGGGCCCAGGGCGCCAGACTGGTGGCGCAGGACGCCGATGTCTGAGATGGACTCGCCGCCATCGGCCAGCATCACCGCGACGTCGATCAACACCCGGCCGCGATCGTGGATCGGGATGAACCGGCGGCGGGCCATGGCCCCTGACAGCGCGGCGGTCAGACCGACCTGATCAGCCAGAAGGCGCGGAGCGATGGCCCCGGCATGAGAGACCACCCCGACACCATCAGCAGTAACGGACAGCCCGGCCGACCACGAAGTAAGCTTCACCTACCGAGTGCTTTCTGCTGGAGAACATGGAACCTTAGACAAGTCCCAGTTTCCCCTGTTCAGGAAGCACTTCGGTCTATTTTCGCCCAGCGATCCGCAGATCCCCGTGAATCACCGGGGCTAGGAAGCGGGTGCACTCTTCGAAGGTGGAGGAGCGAGTTCGGACGATGTTGGAGGGCCACGGAATCGAACTTCTCGATCCTCATCACGGCGTTCAAGCCGGGCAGGATCCCGAAGCTGGATACTGGCCGATTCTCACACCGGACCTCATCCTAAAGGGGCACCGTGTGGCTGTGGAGGTCGATCCGACGGGGTCGCCGGATGGGCCGGCTGGTCACGACATGAAGAGAGCTGCCGACGAGAAGAGAAACCGGCTCATGGCAGAGGCTGGTTGGACGCTGGTGCATCTACGGCTGGGGCTTGGGCAAGGGAGCGCCATCGGTCCTTTTGACGTCGAGACAGAAAGCGTCAGCGTGACCGTCGCTGCCATCGATGCGCTTGCAGAAGCGGTAAGGACGGCGATTGAGGGCAGTAGCGGGGCTGTTCGGTTCATCCCGAAGAATCCGTCCCCGCAGCGGAAACAGGCTTCGCGGCTTGGTGCACTCGGTCAGCACAAGTACGAAGACGGTTGGTATGTGTCTTGGCTCCAGGACTCTGGGGAGCGCGCACGTTATGCGCTCCTGGACGGTGGAAGGAACCTGTACGCAGCCGTCGGATGGGACCTCGAGTTTGTCGCGGACGTGGGACTGGACTCGTTTCCTCGCAAGCGGTGGCGTTCGGAGCTTGAGGCGTTCTTTTCCGAAGATCCGTTCCCCCTTCCGGCGAGCCGGTTTCCGTGGGGATCGGAGTTCTTCGTGGGCGAGCACGATCTGAATGGCCGGTTGATCAAACTACGCATCTCCGCCGAGGAGCACACCTTCACCGCTAACGTTCCCGAAGTCACTGAGTTCACTGGGTCTGCACTTATCGCCGATGGAAAAGTCTGTGCCGAACTGCATCCCGAAGCGGTTAGGTTGGGCTGGGAATTGACAACAGTTGAAGCATGCCAAAGCCGCTTGGGTGAATACCTGAGGATTCAGCTAGTTCGTAACGCTGGGTGACTTCGCGGGTGACTTCGCGCTTCGGCGCACGAACTCCCGAGTTTCGGCTGTCGTGTCCGTATCGCCGTCTCTTTGAAGTACACCCGTGCGGGACGATATGCCGCCAACCATCGCTGCTGTGTCACAGGGTCTAGTTCGATACTTATGAAACGCCTTCCCGTCGGGTCTAGGATCTATTGATGCAGGTTTCCGGGCGAAAGGGTCTTTCGATGGCTGATCGGATCGGGACGCTCTTGAACCGGGCGGGTGATGGTGGCGAGGAGGTGCTCATCGTCAGTCGCGGGAGCGTGCGGACTCGGTTCCGTCGTCGGGACGAGTCGGGCTGGAACTTTCGGGTGGAGTCGACGGACTCGGAGAACGTCGTCGAGGTAACGCCGAAGCCAAGGCCGGCTCCGAAGCCGGCTCGCCGGGTCTCGCGCCCTCGTGGGCAGCGGGTGGCGTACGTGCGGGTGTCGGCAGCGGATCAGAACGAGGCGCGTCAGCTCGAGGCGGTGGGGGAGTGCGACCGGGTCTACGTCGAGAAGCAGTCGGCTCGCTCGCGCGCGGACCGGGTGAAGCTCGAAGAGTGCATCGGGTATCTGCGAGATGGTGATGAGCTGGTTGTTGCGTCGATGGACCGTCTCGCTCGTTCGTTGGTTGATTTGAAGCAGATCGTTGGCGAGATCACCGCGAAGGGCGCGAGTGTGGAGTTCGTCCACGAACGCGCGACCTACGCCGCTGGCGCCCAGGATCCTCGAGCCGACCTGATGCTCTCGCTGCTCGGTGCGTTCGCTGAGTTCGAGCGGGCCATCATCCGTGAACGCCAAGCCGAGGGCATCGCCATCGCCAAAGCGAAGGGTAAGTACAAGGGACGCAAACGAGTCCTGACCGACGAGCAGATCAACAAGGCCCGCGCCCGCATCGAGGCGGGGGAGGGGCCATCAGCAATCGCCCGAGATCTCGGGGTCGGCCGCTCTACGCTGTATCGGGCATTGCGGCCATCGAGGTGATTATCTTCCGTAGCTGGTCGGTGTGACTACAGCTCGATGTAGGGAGGCAGGCGCTAGTTTGTGTCACTGTTGCGGTGGCGCTGGTGGTGTTGGGAGATCACGAAGCGTGGGTCGGGGTGCATGTGAGCGCTTCAGGGTCGGCGATGTGGTCGAGGTCGTGCTAGACCACATCGCCAGGACGCCTCGCCTCTGTAGTCAATCGCGACGAGGGAAGTAGGCCCGTCTACTTCTGGTTCTGGTAGCTCCTGATGCGCTTGTGCCAGGTCCTTAGGCGGTCGTATTCGGCCTCAAGTTCGTTGGGCTCCGGCGCAACATAGTTGGTTTCTTCCGCCTTGTCGTGTCGGAGAGCCCACTTAGACGTTTTGCCGTAGCCTTCTTGGTACTCGGTGGTATCTGTGTCGGAGATTTTGGCGAGCATTCGTACCATCAGGGGGCGTACTTCGGACTTACTCCTGTCGTACACGCGATTGACGATCTCGCTTGTCACCGTGCGCTCCCATGCCTCCGACAGATAACCCGCGATTTTGTTGACGCGCTGCTCGTATTCGTCGTCGTCTAGGTCCTGTCGGTCCTTGGTAAGCTTCGTAATCTCATTCTGGATTGTATTCAGCCTCAGCCCAATATCCTGAGCCTTCCACGGCAAGCCTTCCGCGACATACCCGGGAACCGTGCCACGCCGCTGGATGGTGCGGTGATATACCTCGACTTCGGCGGAGTCCGCTGACTTAAGGAGGTCGGTCAGGAATGCAATGTCGTGGGTGAAGACAATGACCTGCCGCGACTTGGCGAACTGGACGAGCCGGTCCGCTACTTTGTCCCGCCGTACGTGATCTAGTGAGGTCACGGGGTCATCGAAGATGACGGCTGACTTAGAGGGATCAAACTCTGCTTCGGTGAAGAAGCCGGCTAGACCCAGCACCGTCTGCTCGCCCTCGCTTAGCACTGCGCGGGCGCTACCGTCCTTGTGCCGAACACCGACAAGCGCTGGGATCTGACGAACCAGTCCCTTCTGTCCGCCCCGATCCTTGAGCGTCACCTTCTCTAGGTGCATACGAGCAGTTTCATAGGTGAAGTGGTCGCGGATCTGTTTGGTGGCGTAGGTGCTCGTGAGGTCGGTTGCCTTGCGCGTAATGCCCTTGGTGTCAGTCGCGGAAAGGGCAGCGTTGAGATTTCCGAAATCCTCAAGCCGAATGACTTCGGTCTTAATCTGATCCTTGTTTTCGCTCAGCAGCCGAGAGGCTTCCAGCTCGTTTCGGATGGACTTTGCCGCAGTCAACGTTGCCTGGAAACCAGCGACGTCTGTCGCCTCGGCTTTGGCGGTCAAAGACTTCGTAAGTTCCTCAAGTCGTGTAGCGATGGTGTTCGCGGTAAGCGGCGCCGAGGGCTCTCCACTCGCCGCGAAGTGTTTCAGTGCCTCGTTGCGATGCTTCTCAAGCATGAGTAGTTGGCGCTGGGCAGCATTAGCCAGCGCCTCGTCGTGGGTACCGAGTGCGGTCAGTGCGGTCGCGATCGTCTGGGTAGAGAAATGCAGTCCCCGGAGACCGGCGAGCGCCTCTTCGTAGAGGTGCTCGGCTGCGACGGCGTCTCTCTCGGTGGTGTCAGTCATGTAGGCGTTGAAGCGAGTGAAACGCACCTTGGCGTCGTCGCTAAGTGGCTGTTGGCAAAGTGCGCAGCGGGCGTCGTCACCGACCTCGGGGAACTCGTGCTCATGGCCGGGGACGGAGACTGCATAGTCACGGGCAGCGCGCCATAGTGTCCGCCAGGTCTCCGAACCAACTCCAGACAGCGGCTCGTCGTCGAAGGATGTCTCTGCTGCGAGATTTGCTGCAGAGCGTTTGGTCAGGGCGTTGTCCTTGAGCTTTTCGATCGCAGTGAGGCGATCAGCGCTCAGGGTGTCTTCTAACTCAGCGATCGCAGCTTTCAGAGTCATGGCGTGGCTGGCATCGGCCTGAAGGCGCACACGCTCTTTGGAGGCGTCGCTCGTCTCCAACCGTGCGACTTCCTGAATCGCCTTGCCGAGGTTATCGGCGTCCTCGGATGTAAACGAGCAGGCGTTCTCAATGTCCAGGTCAGTTGTAATGGCCGACAGGTGAGATAAGAAGGTGTTCCCAGCGGCGCCTTGGGGGAG
This sequence comes from Rhodococcus sp. IEGM 1408, assembly GCF_033142235.1. NCBI lineage: Bacteria > Bacillati > Actinomycetota > Actinomycetes > Mycobacteriales > Nocardiaceae > Rhodococcus > Rhodococcus sp. IEGM 1408. Next base: position 7,652 of record NZ_JAWLRW010000019.1, on the reverse strand, counting down.
GGTGAGGTTCAGGCGCTTCTGATTACTTTCGGCAATGCGCCGCTGCAATTCCTCGCGAACCATCCCACACACGGTGATGAGACCGTCTAGCACGGTGAGGGCAGAGGGGCGGTAGGTAACGGTCGAGTCGCGGAGCAGGTACTCGTCGCCGCAGTGCTCGTCGTAAAAGCGAACTTGCTGAAGATCCGGCACCGGAGGATCGGCGGGGAACTTCACTGAGAACGGCTGGCCGTCTACCGAGTACTCGAGTTCAGCGCTCGGGTCAGGTGAGCCGTCTCGATATACGTCTGGTAGGACGAGCGAGGAGTGGCGCGCAGCAACCATTGCTTTGATGATGCGTGCGTATCCGGATTTGCCAGCGCCATTGTTGCCGTAACTGATCGTTAGTCCTGCGGGCTCAAACGCCAGTGTCTGGTCAGCGGCAAGTGCGTTGACGCTATTGCCGCCGCAGATTCTCTTGAGCCAGACCTGCCTCGCTTCGGTCGCGCCGAGGGTGAGGTTTCGGGCAGCTTCGTTGGGCGTTGCACTGCCCCGCTCCTGGAGACGGTCGGCGAGCTTCGCGACGACATCGGGATCGTCGTACGTTTCGCCGTGCGACAGGGCGATCAGTACGTCCTGTTGCCACGCGGGCCTTGTTAGCGCCCAGTCGCGTATGTCCTCTTCGATCGTCACTTCAATCGTTTCCTCGAAAAGCGGGACCATCCATGACCAAAACGATCCGTTGATGGCTACAGCGGGTGCACGCCGTCAGGCACACAAGTGAAACATCGACCACTGACATTATCTCTTCGTGGAGTCTGACGGTTCATCCGCAGGCGACGTCGTAGCGGCGGTTCGTTGATTGAGTGGAGGCGACGAGGCTCCGGGGTCCGACGCGAGCGCAGAGGGGTTCGTTGCAGCGGTTTTCTCCGATCGCACCGTCAGACAGTTCACCGGCGACGAGTAGGGCGAACCGGTGGGCGCACGCGGTGCGGCTGACACCGCCGGATCGGCAGGAGATGACTGCTAGTAGGTATGCGGAATGTGCTTAGCGTCCTCGCTACTGGCGTGGCAGGTGGGCGAGAGCTCGGTGGCTTCACCTCGTGACCGCTTTACATAAAGTCTGGTTATCGGTCCATGCTCGTGGCCAACATCGAAGCCGGGATCGCAGGGCGGCCACATCCGGGGAAGCGGTCCTCGAGCTCCGCTGTCAGCGAAGCGGCCCGCGGGGGCGGGCGAATCCGGCCATCAATGCAACCGGCACCGATACGCAACCCAGGTGAGCTCCCGCCGCCGGTGACGTTCGAGTCCTCGACGGCGTCAGTGGCGCGATGCGAGAACGTCGTTGTCGAGAAAACCCTTCAATCCGCCGCTGAACACATCGTTGTCGTCGCCGGCGACCATATGACCGGACCCGGTGACGTCGATCAATCTGGCGGTCGGTATGAGCTCAAGCAACTCTTTGGCGCCCTCTTCGCTGACCACGTTTGATTGTGTTCCACGAACGAGCATCGTGGGAACGGTAATCGCGGCTGCGGCGTCCCGGGCGCGTTCGTATCGCACGATCGAGTCGGTCTGGCGGGTGGGTTCGTCGCCCTGGCGCAGAAACGCCGGATCCCAATGCCAATACCAGCGGCCATCGCGCAGACGGAGGTTCTTGCGCAGCCCCTGCGGGTTGGGGGTGCGGACCCGGTTCGGGGTATACGCTGCGATCGCTGCGGCAGCGTCGTCGAGGCTGTCAAAACCATCCAGGCCACTTTGCATGAACGCCATAATCTCCGCGGTGCCGCCCGGTTCGACCTTCGGGGCGATATCGACCAACACCAGACCACGAGCGAGCTCGGGATTCTCTCCTTGTCCGATCAACGACGTCATACCGCCCATCGAGGCCCCGACCAGTACCGGCGTCTGCCCCAACTCGCCGATGACCGAGGTCAGGTCGGCGACCAGAGCGTCGATGCCATAGTCCCCGTCCGGTGCCCATTGGCTCTGCCCATGCCCCCGTGCATCCAGGGCGAGGGCGGACCAGCCGTCCGCCGCGAGCCTGCGTCCGGTGTTTCGCCAGGAATGCCGGGTCTGCCCGCCGCCGTGCAGCAACAGCACCACACCTTTACTGCTGACGTCTGAATCGCCCGCAGTTGACGGTGGATCCCACCGGTCGGCGGCAAGTGTGACACCGTCACCGCGGAGCTCAAGGGTTGTGACTACAGGATCCATAGAAGTTCCTCGCCATGATTATCGAGTGGAGCATTCTCAGTCATGTTGCCGCAGGGGGTGAATACCATTGCACACCACACTCGACCGGCACACTCACTCGACACCGACCCAGACTCCTCGTAGTCGATCAACCAGCCACAATTGGCGCACTCACAGCGGTTCAATCTCGGGTTCAGCGACGTCATCCTCTCGCCGGATGCTGGAACCGAGCTGTTCCGGGCGGAGATCGGGCGGGCGTTCCACGCGGCTGAAAGACTCGTGGAGTCGGCGCGATCGGCCGGCGCGATCCGTTCGGACTTCCACCACAGCGATCTGTACCTGCTGCAGCACCCCAACGGCGGTCTCGCGCGTGGTGTGCACGCGAGCCCACACCCATGGATAAGGGGCCCTTCCGGATCCGGAGTGCGTAACTGGGGTTCGCCGGTGATGCGGTGAGGCACAAGATGTAGGGGTCCTGGGGCGTGTGAAGATGCAAGTTCCTACACCAGCACTTCGCATCCCCAGGACCCGCTTTGAACGCTACCGCCAGCCTGCTTGCCGACACCATCTGCCGCACCGTCGAGTTGGGGGTGACCATCACCGACGCCGCCGTGGCCGACGAGCTCACGCACCTGTTCTGCTCCCCGGTCACACTGGATCCGATCTGCGCCGAGTGCGGGGTGGTGGGCCGGCTACGAGACCACATCGAGCGGCGGGTGACCGATCTGCCGATCGTCGGCCATCCCACCAGACTGCACGTGCGGGTACCGCGCTTCACCTGCGGCAACACCGAGTGCGTCACGCGGATCTTCCAGCAACGCATGCCGGCGTTGGCCGAGCCGCGGGCCAAGACCACCCGCCGTTGCACCCGCTGGATTCTGCAGCGCCTGGCGGTCGACCGCACCAGCGTGTCCGCGGTGGCCAAGGCCCTCGGGCTTGGCTGGGATTTGGTCAACGACCTGGCGGTCTCCGAGATCCGCACGATGGTCTACGACCAGCCCGGACACTTCGACGGGGTGCGCGTTCTAGGGGTCGATGAGCACAAGTGGAAGCACGTGCGCGGTGACGGCAGCAGCTCGTTTGTGACGGTGCTGGTCGACCTGACCCCGGTGGTGGACGGCACCGACCCGTCTCGCCTGCTGGACATGGTCCCGGGGCGTTCGGCGAGGGTCCTGACCGAGTGGCTCGACGCGCGCGACCAGGCGTTCCGTGACCGGGTCAAGGTGGTGACAATGGACGGGTTCGCCGGCTATCACACCGCCGCAGCCAAAGCCGTCCCCGAAGCGCGGACGGTGATGGATCCTTTCCACGTCGTGCACCTGGCCGCGGACAAGCTCACCGTGTGCCGCCAGCGCATCCAGCAGGCCACCACCGGGCACCGGGGCCGCACGGGCGATCCGCTGTACGGCATCCGCCGGACGTTGAACACCCGGGCCGAGCTGCTCACCGACAAGCAGAAGGCCCGCCTGTTCAAAGCGTTCACGGCCAACGATGCGCACGCGGCGGTGGAGGTCACCTACGGCGTCTACCAGCGGCTCATCGCCGCCTACGAGGCCTCGGGCAAGCGGGAGGGCAAGATCGCGATGTACAAGCTCCTCAAATCGATCCGGGCCGGCGTTCCGAAGGAACTACCCGAGCTCGCCCAGCTCGGCCGGTCGCTGTGGAAGCGGCACCGCGAGATCCTCGCGTACTTCGACGTGGGTGCCTCCAACGGTCCCGTCGAGGCCATCAACGGGCGCCTCGAACACCTCCGCGGAATCGCCCTGGGCTTCCGGAACCTCAACCACTACATCTTGCGGTCACTGATCCACTCCGGTCAGCTTCACGACCGGATCAATGCACTCTGATTCCGGAAGGGCCGGATAAGGGGCTCTTCGCATCTGAGTGTGGGGTCAGGTCCGTAGCCCGCCGGCGATGAGGAGCATCCGCAGGCGGTAGTTGTCGCGGTTGCGGTAGCCGCGGGCCAGGCGCCGGTGGAGTTCGATGAGGCCGTTGATCGCTTCGGTTCCACCATTGTTGGATCGGTCAGTGGTCCAGTAGGCGAGGAAGGAGTCCTTCCACTTGCGAAGAGTGCGGCCGAGGCGGGCGATCTCTGGGATCGGGCAGGACGGCAAGGTCGCGAGTATCTTCTCCGCAGCGCTGCGCCCGGCTGGCAGGTCTTTATGGTGGTAGGCCTGTCGGAGTTCGTGGGCGATCTGCCAGGCGAGGAACAGTTCCTCGTGCCGGGGGTCGGCGGCCAATGCGTCATTGAACCGTCGCCACTGCCGCTCGGTCAGCCGTGCCGGGTCGCAGCGGATGATGGTGCGGATCCCGTAGAGCGGGTCGCCTTTACGTCCGCGGTGGCCGCAGATCTGCTGCTGCAACCCGGCAGTGGTGCTCGCTTGCTGCGTTCGCCGACTTGCCTACAATGGGTCACCCATCCCCAGTTCCCCCGCCGCTTTGCGCATGTGAGAGATGGCATGGCCTTCGTCGCGGGGAAGCGTCGCGGCGAGTTCATTGACCCGTCGCCAGCGATCGAGCGTCGATCCGTCGCTACGGCCGGCCGCAGCCAGAGCCGACCACGTGTCCGCGCAGCGCAAGAGCGCAGTTCCGGCCTTCGCCATCTCCGCGGACTCCGTTAGCCGGGCCACGTCGCCACAGAACTGTGCCTGCAACCGGCGGAACAGGCCGCCGCCCGTGCCTGCCTTCTCTACAAAGGCGTGGAGAGAACGCAGCGCGATGTCCAGTTCCGGTTCGGGCATGAGCCCCGGCCACCGGTCGACATCCTCGGCGAAGACCGTGACTCCACTGATCCCGGCAGCGGCAACGGCATCCGGCGGTAGCACCGACGCGTCCGGAATAATCGCGGTTGTCGCCGCCTGCATGTTTTCGACCGAGGCCACGAGGGCCGAAGCCGCAGTCTGGCGGAGATCGGGCAGGATCTGGGGCCAGTTCACGAAGTACGTGGTGTGCCTCGTGGGCACGGGGAACGATCGGGACGCGCGCGCCCGCGCAAGAGCCTCGTAGGGGACTTTCTGCATCTCGGCTCGGTCGTTGTCCACCACGAAAGCCGTCTCGGTGTCGTCTTCGTAACCGATCACGACGATGTCGTGCCGACTCATCTGAAGGCGGACATTGAGGTAGGGCAGCTCAGAAATGTCGGCCCACATCAGCACGGGACGGCCTTGCTGGAGTTCGCGGCGGACCCAGCCCCAGCCGGTCTCGGGATCGTCGGTTCCCCGAACGTCGACCTCTGCACCCAGCCTGGCGAGAAGGTCGACCTCGAGGTCGCTGCTACGCCCGACGAAGTAGATGGGAGGGGCGAGACCCGGTGCCCGCAGGTAGGTGAAGCCGAGACCACCGCCCATTCCGAAGACCAGACCTTCGCTCGGCACCTCGTCCCAGCCCAGACCGGCCCACTCCAGGAGGTCTCTCAGCGCTCCGGAACCACAATGCCCTGCCTGACGGTGGGGATAGTCCAGTAGGACTCGTCGCGGCTCTGGATGACGGGTAGGGACCTCGACTGACATGACATCTCCTGAATCGGCGTCGCAGCAATCTGCGCGGTTTCCGGTTGGACGGGCATGCGGTTACGTGACTATACATTCGTTCATGCAGGCATGTACCTACCTCAGCGGTCCATCGAAAGGATCCTTCGTTCCTGCGCCGCCCGCCGAGTGATAGCTCAAGAAATGCGCTGGGCGAGGCAGCCCCGGGCGTCCGCCAGACAATCACCACCGCTCTCCTCCACGAGCCGGCGGCCCGGAGCGTGTCAAATCAAATGAGACGTGAGGTGCTCGGTTGGGCTTGGCTAGTTTCGGGTGATCGGGCGTCGGGGTCGTTGATGGTCGCCTTTTCCGGCAGTCGGGGTGGGCGCGGTCGTCGGGTGAACCGTTCGGGGTGTTTGGCGTAGGCGGCGTCGAGCACGAGCTGGCGCCTGTCGCGGATGGTCTCGGCGGTGCCGTCGTGGACGCTGGCCGGGGTGTGCAGTCCGATCCCGCTGTGCCGGTGCTGGTGGTTGTACCAGTGGATGAATCGGTTCATCCATGCCCGGGCGGCACCGATGCTGGCGAACCGCTCGGGGTAGTTCGGCGTGTACTTCATGGTCTTGAACTGCGACTCGCTGTACGGGTTGTCGTTGCTGGTCCGCGGCCGATTGTGCGACCGGGTTACATCCAGATCGCACAGGAGTGAGGCCAACGGCTTCGAGGTCATCGCCGCGCCCCCGTCGGCGTGGAGATACCCCGGTGCCTGGCCTTGCTCGGCGATGGCGGCGGCGACCAGGTCGGCGGCCAGTTCGCCGTCTTCGACGGTCTCGATGCGCCAGCCCACGACGTAGCGGGAGTAGATGTCGATGACGACGTAGGCGTGGTACCAGATGCCCTTGGCCGGGCCCCGCATTTTCGTGATGTCCCACGACCACACATCATTTGCTGAGGTTGCGACCAGTTCGGGAATCGCCCGTGGTGGATGGGTTGCCTGCCGACGACGCTCGCCGTTCATCGCCTCGGCCGCCAGGATCCGGTGCATCGTGCGCTGCGAGCAGTGATACCGGCCGGCGTCGAGTTCGCGGGCCCACACCTGGGCCACGGACAGATCGGCGTAGGCCTCGCTGGTGAGCACTTCCAGTATCGCGGTGCGCTCGGCGGCGGTGAGCTCGGCAGGATGGCGGGCCTTGGGGTGCGGCCCATACTGGCGCGGTTTCGGATTGGCCTGGCGATGATGGGTCGCCCGCGACCTACCGACCAGGGCGCAGGACCGCACCACACCCAGCAGCGCGGTCAGCAGCTGCGCGGTTTCGGCCTGCCAGGTGCGCCAGGCGGCCCTGGTCACCCCTTGTTTTTCTTGGAGAGCGCTTCCAAGAACGCGACACCTTTTCCCATGACCTCCAACGCGGCGTCACGATCGGCGATGACCTTGTCCTTCCGGGCGGCGTCTGACTCGAGTTTGCTGATCTGCTTTTCCAGCTCAGCGATGCGCGCCTGCTCCGGCGACTGGCCAGCCCGGGGCCTTCTCTTGGACACGGTGCCCAGTGTTCCCGCTTCGATCTGGGCCCGCCACTGCTTGACGCTGGAATCGTAGAGGCCCTCTCGGCGCAGCACGCGGCCCTTCTGCCCGGACGGGGCCTGCTCGTACTCGGCGACGATGCGCCGCTTGTACTCGGCCGTGAACGTCCGCCGGGCCGGCCGCCCGGTCCGCGGGGCCTGAACCGTCTCCTGCGTCGAGGTCGTCGGCGTCGGCTGCGAGGCCTCCAGGGCCGCGTCAGTAGTTGCAGTGATAGTCATGCTGGGTTCTCCTTCTCCTCACGCCCCAGCCTCTCAACCAGCCAGCCCGGGTGTCTCACCTCAGTCTGGCGGATAGGGGTACACCCACCCGGCGTAGGTGCGGATGTAGGTGTTATGCGCAGCTGCGCATAATACGTATTCGGCTCAGTCCGTGGTTATGTGCAGCCCGGCTGGGGACGTGCGGGCAGAACGGCTATTCCGACCCCTGCGGCT
>NZ_JAWLRW010000018.1:0-30292 GCF_033142235.1 Rhodococcus sp. IEGM 1408 | reverse complement strand
CATCCATGGCTTCCACAGTCCCCATGCGAAGATGACCGAACTAATCGACGGTGTTGCGCTAGCCACCTGAGACCGCCCTCGGGCGATACGTGCGGAACGCTCTTCGCGATGGAATCGCCGGGCCCGAGCGGCCGGGCCCCGGCCCCGACCCCGGCCCAGCGGCCCCGACCCCGGCCCAGCGGCCGGGCCCGGGCCCCGGCCCCAGCGGCCCCGGCCCCGGCCGCAGTCTCAGGGAGCCCAGGTGCGGGCGCCCACGGTGCTGCCGATGGTCGTGGCGTCCTCGGCGGCCTCGTCGGCGTACGCGCGGTTGACGGCGGAGACCACCGCGCGCAGTGATGCGGTGGTGATGGATCCGGCCCGGCCGACACCCCAGAAGACCCGGTTGCCGAACTGCACCTCGACGAACGCCGCTGCGGTCGCGTCATCCCCGGCGGTCATCGCATGCTCCGAGTAGTCGAGGATGCGTACCTCGTCGTCGAACATCTCGTTCAGCGCGGCGACGAACGCCGCCAGGGGACCGTTCCCGGTCCCGGTCACCTCGGTGGTCTGACCCTTCCAGCGGATCACGGCGTCGATCGAGTCCTCGCCGTCGTCGGTCTGGGCGGGAGAGAGGTGCTGCGACATGCGCTCCATGGGCGAGACGCGATCCAGGTACTCCAGCGAGAAGATGTCCCACATCTGCTTGGGCGTGACCTCGCCGCCCTCGGAGTCGGTGACGTCCTGGACCAGGCCCGAGAACTCCATCTGCAGGCGCCGCGGCAGCTGCAGGCCGTAGTCGCTCTTCATGATGTACGCCACGCCGCCCTTGCCGGACTGCGAGTTCACGCGGATCACGGCCTCGTACGACCGGCCCTCGTCCTTGGGGTCCACGGGCAGGTACGGGACCTCCCAGGTGATGGCGGTGACGTCCTCGCCGCGCGCGTCGGCCTCGGCCTGCAGCGCGTCGAAGCCCTTGTTGATCGCGTCCTGGTGCGAGCCGGAGAAGGCGGTGAACACCAGGTCGCCACCGTAGGGGTGGCGCTCGGGAACGCGCAGCTGGTTGGCGTACTCGACAGTCCGGCGGATCTCGTCCATGTCCGAGAAGTTGATCTGCGGGTCCACGCCGCGGGTGAGCAGGTTCATGCCCAGCGTCACCAGGCAGACGTTGCCGGTGCGCTCGCCGTTGCCGAACAGGCAGCCCTCGATCCGGTCGGCGCCCGCCTGGTAGCCCAGCTCGGCGGCGGCCACGCCGGTGCCGCGGTCGTTGTGCGGGTGCAGCGACAGGATGGTCGAGTCGCGGTGCGCCAGGTTGCGGTGCATCCACTCGATCTGGTCGGCGTACACGTTGGGCGTGGCCATCTCGACCGTGGCCGGCAGGTTGATGATGATCGGACTCGAGGGGGTCGCGCCCACGACCTCGGTGACGGCGTCGCAGACCTCCTTGGAGAACGCCAGCTCGGTGCCGGTGAACGACTCGGGGGAGTACTCCCAGCGCCAGTTGGTGTCGGGGTACTCGCGGGCGATGGTCGTCACCAGTGCGGCGGCGTCGGTGGCGATCTTCTTGATGGCCGCGCGGTCCTTACGGAACACCACCTTGCGCTGCAGGATCGAGGTGGAGTTGTAGAAGTGCACGATCACGTTGGACGCGCCCTCGCACGCCTCGAAGGTCCGCCGGATCAGGTCCTCGCGGCACTGGACCAGCACCTGGATGGTCACGTCGGCGGGGATCGCGTCGTCCTCGATGATCTCGCGCACGAAGTCGTAGTCCGTCTGCGACGCCGACGGGAAGCCGACCTCGATCTCCTTGTAACCCATCCGCACGAGCAGCTCGAACATCCGGCGCTTGCGGGCCGGGCTCATGGGGTCGATCAGGGCCTGGTTGCCGTCGCGCAGGTCCACCGCGCACCACTGCGGCGCGTGGGTGATGGTCTTGTCCGGCCAGGTGCGGTCCGGCAGCGAGACGTCCTCGACCTCGTCGGCGAAGGACCGGTACCGGTGCGCCGGCATCGACGAGCCCTTCTGTCGGTTCCACGACGGTTGGTCGGGGCGTCCGGGCTTGGAGGGGGGAGTGATGGTCGACGACGACGAGACGAATGCGTCAGCGGGAGACATAACGGGGCTCTACTTCCTTGGATGCGATCGGGGGATCGGACCGGCGCGACGAGATCCCGCGACGGGGAGCCGGTCCGCCTCAGCGGGCCCCGCCGCGGCACCCAAGAAGGAGCACACGCTGCATGGGGGTCACGATACACAAATTGCGCAGGGGTCAGGGTATCGGGATGGTGAAGGTCGTGGACCCGGTGGTGGTGGTCTCCGGCGGGGAGAGCGGCGAGTCGGGGAGCAGCTCCTGGGTGTGGTGCACCGATCCCCACACCCTGCGGCAGCCGGCTTCCTCGGCGATCGCCACGGCCTTGTCCACCAGCTGGTGGGCGATCCCCTGGTGCCGCAGGTGCTCGCGGACGCGGATGCCGTAGACGAACAGGTCCGGGCTCGCCCCGAGGTAGCCGGTCTCCACCGCGACGAGCATGCCCACGGGGACCTCGTCCAGTAGGGCCAGCAGGAGGAGGTTGGACCCGTTGTCGAGGAAGTCCTGGGTCCACTCCGCGGTGGGCGGGGCGCTGAACAGGTCGGCAGCGGACAGCAGGAGGTCGGCGTCGGAGCGCGAGGCCCGACGGACAACGACCTCCTGCGCGTCCATCAGTCCAGTGTGACAAAACCCGGGGGATTAGGCACGCCGCGCGAGGTTCGCGTCACCGGTTGGCGATCATCCAGTCGATCCATCCGTTCTGCGCGGGGATCGACTCGTACCAGGCGGGGTTGGTCCCGTCGGGCTGGCGCCGCGAGTGATCCGAGCCCGAGTGCAGGCCCACGAGCCGGTCGCCCTGGAACACCGGGCCGCCGGAGTCGCCCGCCCCGTACCCGCCCTGGATGGTGTGGGACCGGCCGATCCGGGAGCCGGCGCGGGGCTCCATCCGGTCGAGGCGGGTCAGGCCGGTGAGCACCTGCGGCGACCGCTGCCCCCGCGGGGAGGTCTCGCCGAAGCCGTGGAAGCGCAGGACCGCGCCCGGGGCGGGGTCGACGTCGCCGCGCAGGACCGACGGCGACGGGGCGGGATGCGCCAGCTTGAGCAGCATCACGTCGCCGGCGGGGGCGTGATAGGCGGCCACGGGGGAGTGTCGGCCCAGGCTGCCGGTGTCGAGGGAACCGAACGCGCCGACGACCGGCGGGCTGGCCAGCGACGCGGTCTCGGCGAAGCCGCCGGGGACGGTGGCCCAGTTGCCGAAGCCCAGCGTGTACGCGCTCGGGTTGGCGGGCCCGCAGTGCGCGGCCGTGGCCACCCAGCGCGGTGCCACCACGACGCCGGTGCAGGGCGTGCCGGGGATGCCGCTGAACGTGGTGATCTGCACCGCCCAGGGCGCCGAGCCGGAGGGGGCTCCGTTCACCACGGCGCCGGCGGTGGGCGCGACGACGGCGAGCGGGGCGGCCAGCGCGACGACCGCGGCGGCCGCGGTTGCGAGACGGGCGGGCGCGAGACGGGCGGCCGCGGTTGCGAGACGGGCGGGCGCGAGACGGGCGGCGTGCGTGTGACTGGTGGGGCTGGAGAGGCTAACGGGACGGCGAGAGCGCATGACCGGGAGTGTAGGGGACGGCGGGGCCCTCAGGCGTCGACGTCTTTGTGGGCCAGCCGCACGGTGGCCACCACCATCACCGCGAGCGACACCGCGAGGATCGTGAGTTCGGGGCCGTCGACGGTGAACCACTCGCCCAGCACCACCACGCCGAGCCCCAGCGCGACCACCGGCGTGGTGACCGTGGACGCGGGCACCGCCTGGTGGACCTCGCCGGCCGAGAACGACATCTGCTGCAGCGTCAGCGCCAGGACCGCCGCCACGACCAGGCCGTACACCTCGCCCGTGGTGAACACCTCGACCAGCCCGCCCGCGTGCCACCGGCCCGTCATGCCCTTGGTGAGGAGCGCGACGTAGGCGAACGCGGTGCCGCCCGCCACGCCCAACAACAGTGCACGGTTGCCGTCGCGGCGGCGCCTGCTGGCCAGACGGAGCAGGACGACGACGGCGAGGATGCCGCCCGCACACGCGAGCGCCCATGCGTACCAGGGCGGATGCGCATCCCCCCTGGTCGGCCGACCGTAGATCACCAGGACGATCACGCAGCCCGCCAGGACGTAGCCCCAGAACAGTTCGGTCTTGGTGACCCGCCGATTGGTGAACCACGCGCCCAGCGGCAGGGCGAAGGTGAGCGACAGGACGGTGATGGTCTGCACCAGGATGAGCGACCCGAACCCCAGCGCCAGTCCCTGGAACGCGAAGCCGGCGAGGCTGATTCCCATGCCCATCCACCAGTATCTGCTGGCGAGTACGCCTAGACGGCCCTCGAGCCGACCCTCTGCGCGGCCTTTGGTCCGGTGCCTGATCACGGTGCCGAAGGCCTGGCTGAGAGCGGACGCGAGGGCCAGTAGTACGGCCGCCCAGGTTTGCGTCATCGCTGATGAGTAAACACCTCCCGTAAAGTGGCTCTGCGTTAGGCCGATCAACACCGGAAGGGTGTGACCGCGTGGCACTCGTAGTGCAAAAGTTTGGCGGCTCCTCCGTGGAGTCCGCAGAACGTATCCGCCGGGTAGCCGAGCGGATCGTCGAGACCAAGAAGGCGGGAAACGACGTCGTGGTGGTCGCCTCGGCGATGGGCGACACGACCGACGAACTCCTCGACCTGGCAGACCAGGTCTGCCCGGCGCCCCCGCAGCGCGAGATGGACATGCTGCTGAGTTCGGGCGAACGCATCTCCAACGCGTTGCTGGCCATGGCCATCAGCTCGTTCGGGCTGGAGGCCTACTCGTTCACCGGTTCGCAGGCCGGGATCATCACCACCACCAGACACGGCAACAGCCGGATCATCGACATCACCCCTGGTCGCGTCCGCGACGCCCTGGACCAGGGCAAGATCGCGCTCGTCGCCGGCTTCCAGGGCGTGTCCCGGGAGACCCGCGATGTCACGACCCTCGGCCGCGGCGGCTCCGACACCACCGCGGTGGCCCTGGCGGCCGCGCTCGGTGCGGACGTCTGCGAGATCTACTCGGACGTCGACGGCATCTACACCGCCGATCCCCGGATCGTCCCGGACGCCCGCAAGCTCGACACCATCTCGTACGAGGAGATGCTGGAGATGGCGGCCGTCGGTTCCAAGATCCTCAACCTGCGCAGTGTGGAGTTCGCCCGTCGGTACCACGTGCCGCTGCGCGTCCGCTCTTCGTATTCGACCAACCCCGGCACGCTCGTGGCCGGCAATGTGGAGGACATCCCCGTGGAAGACGCAGTCCTGACCGGAGTCGCGCACGACGCCTCGGAGGCCAAGATCACCGTGGTCGGCATCCCCGACCAGCCGGGGTACGCGGCCAAGATCTTCCGCGCCGTGGCCGACGCCGAGATCAACATCGACATGGTCCTGCAGAACGTCTCGAGGTCGTCGGGCAAGACCGACATCACCTTCACCTGCCCGCGCGAGGTGGGCGCCCAGGCCGTCGAGGTGCTCTCCCAGGCCAAGAGCGACCTCGGCATCGACCAGGTGCTCTACGACGACAACGTCGGCAAGGTCTCCCTGGTCGGCGCCGGCATGAAGTCGCACCCGGGCGTCACCGCGACGTTCTGCGAGTCGCTGTCCGAGGCCGGGATCAACATCGAGCTCATCTCGACCTCGGAGATCCGCATCTCGGCGCTGGTCCGCGAGGATGAGCTCCCCCAGAGCGTCCGCGCCCTGCACGCGGCGTTCGAGCTGGGCGGCGAGGAAGAGGCCCAGATCTACGCCGGCACCGGCCGCTGACCTCTCCCGCCCGTCCCCGCCGCCCGCCCGCCCGCCCGGCCCCGGCCCCCACCCGGCCCCCACCCGGCCCCGGCCCCGACCATCGATAAGACAGTTCCGCACACATCGTCCGAGAGCTCGTGTGCCGAACTGTCTTATCGATGACCCTGCTGCTCGCTGGCCCAGCCGACCCGCCCGCCCACTCAGCTGACCCGCCGCGCCGCCGCGCTATCAGCCGCCGCGCTCGCGGACCCCGGCCCGGATGTCGGCGGCGGTCGCGCGCGCGTCGCGAGTGATCATGGTCGTGGTGAGCGGGTAGATCAGCCAGCCCGCGCGGCGTAGCCGGTTCCAGCGGGTGAGGTCCTTGGCGTGCTGCGCTGGGGTGCGGTGGTGTTCGCCGTCGTACTCGACGCCGATCAGCAGGTCGCGTCGCGCGAGGTCGAGCCGATACGGCAGTCCGGGCGCGGGCACCTGGGTCTCGAAGCCCGTCAATTCGTGATCGAGCAGAAGCAGCCGGGTCCGCGTCTCCCACGGCGACTCTGAATCGGTGTCGCACAGATCGAGCGCGGCTAGAACCTGCCGTTTGCCGGGAATCCGTCGGGGGTCGGTCGCGAGCGGTCGCACGTCTCGTTCTGGGTCGACGCCGATACGCGGCCCCGCATCCAGCGCGCAGACGGCGTCCGTCAGGTTGCCCCGCCGCGCGATGTCGAACAGGGCCCATGCGGGACTCGCGACGAGCCCAGCGCCAGCGGTTCCGGTCAGATGGAACACGTGCTCCGGTGGGATCGTGTACTGGCGGCCGATCATTCCGGGCCGGCGCACCCGGGTCGAACCGGCAGCGAACTCGTCGGGGTAGTCCCGCGGCGGGAACGGATGTCCGTGAGCGTCGGCGGCAAGCCAGCCGGTCGCGATGGCTCCTGGGTACAGGGCGGCGATCGCGGTGATCCGGGTGAGCGGGTGCGTGCGGTCGGCGGAGCGCGGGATCCAGAGGCCGCGGTGGTGCGGCACGAGGCCGCTGGAGTGGAGGCGTCGACCGCGTTCGGGGACGAGGTCGCGGGTGCGGCGGGGCGTCTGGTCGGAGCGCATGGGCCAAGCGTCGACGACGACGAGGACCGCGTTCCCCTCCATCCCGCGATTCCGGCATCGCCTGTGGAGACCGATGGGGCTGTGAGAATAGGGGCCTGCCGCGCCCGTCCGGCCTGCAGCCCGCGTCCAGCCTGCAGCCCGCGTCCGGCCTGCGGCCCCATCGAAAAGAGCGTTCCGCGCACCCCCTTCTCGGCCGATGTGTGCCGAACCGTCTTCTCGTTGGTCGGATTGTGAGGTCAGCGCGCCGGGTGTGACGAGCGCCGCTGGTCGCTGTGGACGCGGCCGGTACCATGGGCGTTCATCCGGTTGATCGAGCGTTGGGCGGAACTGCCGTCCGCGAGAGGCCGGAGCGAGTTTTCCCAGGAGTTGACCTAAAAATCATGACCACTGTCGCCGTCGTCGGAGCCACGGGCCAGGTGGGGCGCGTGATGCGTGCCCTGCTGGAGGAGCGGAACTTCCCGGCTGACAAGGTGCGGTTCTTCGCCTCCGCACGGTCGGCCGGAACCACGCTGTCGTTCCGAGGCGAGGACATCGTCGTGGAGGACACGTCCGCGACCACCGATGAGGAGCTCCAGGGCATCGACATCGCCCTCTTCTCGGCGGGCGGCACCATGTCCAAGGAGCAGGCGCCCAGGTTCGCGGCGGCGGGCGCCGTCGTCGTCGACAATTCCAGCGCCTGGCGCAAGGACCCCGACGTCCCGCTCGTCGTCTCCGAGGTCAACCCGGAGGCCGCGCAGAACCCGCCCAAGGGCATCATCGCCAACCCCAACTGCACCACCATGGCCGCGATGCCGGTGCTCAAGGCGCTGCACGAGGCCGCCGGGCTCACGCGGCTGGTCGTCTCGACGTACCAGGCGGTGTCGGGCTCGGGGCTGCAGGGCGTGAAGACGCTCGACGACCAGGTGACGGGCAACATCGGCGCCGGCCACGAGCTGGTGCACGACGGGTCGGCGCTCAAGGTCGACGACAACGGACCGTACGTGGCGCCGATCGCGTTCAACGTGCTGCCGCTGGCGGGCGCGCTGGTCGACGACGGGTCGGAGGAGACCGACGAGGAGCAGAAGCTGCGCAACGAGTCGCGCAAGATCCTCGGGCTGCCCGAGCTGCGCGTGGCCGGCACCTGCGTGCGCGTGCCCGTGTTCACCGGTCACACGCTGAGCATCAACGCCGAGTTCGAGCGCGACATCACCCCGGAGCAGGCCCGCGAGCTGCTGGCCTCCGCGCCCGGCGTCAAGCTCGTCGACGTGCCCACTCCGCTCGAGGCCGCCGGGATCGACGAGTCGCTGGTCGGTCGCATCCGCCAGGACTTCTCGATCGACGGTCTCAAGGGCCTCAACCTCATGGTCGCCGGCGACAACCTGCGCAAGGGCGCGGCGCTCAACACCATCCAGATCGCGGAGTTGCTGGTCAAGTAGCGCTGCTGCTGGTCGAGTGGGCGCCGGCGGGCACGGCGGTCGGGGAACGACGACGACGAGGTCTGCGCCACCACACGACGAGAGCCGCCGCCCGGTCACGCCGACCGGGCGGCGGCTCTCGTCTCGCGCCCCCGTTACTCGGTGGGCCTCGGACTGGTCACTCAGGCGAGACTGCTTCGGTCCGTTGGCGGGTCAGCGGCCAGTACCGATCGCCCTGCGTGAGCCCTGAAACTCGACGGCCATGCGGGCCGACCACGTCGTCCCACAATGGCCCCGAGGTCACAGGGGTGCCGACAAAACCCCGTCGCGTGGGCTCGCCCTTCTTGGTTTCCCATGACGACGCGTCGATCTCGAACAGGCCGCGCGTGACGCCCCGGTACAGCGCTACCGCGTGGGGGATGCGCCGCTTTGCGGTTGAATCCGGGTTGAGAACCCACCAGCAGCAGGTGGATCGTCCGAGTTCCTCGTGGTCGATCCGACTACGGTCGAGCCATTCGTGGCGGAAGCCGTACCCGTCTCGAGTGCCGCCGCCGGGAATGGCTTCAACCTTGTCATTCCACGCGGTCAACTTGATGAGCACGAGTGGTTCCTCGGTTGCCAGGTCCGGCGCTCTGTAGTCGTCAATAAGTGTCTGGAGCTTCACGACCCCGTGGCCTCGAGCAGCCTCTCGTCGCTGGTTGGTCAGATAGGACGACGTTCCCTGTAGTGGGTTGGGCGTGGATGCCTCTCTCACTTCGAAGCTCAGCAGCAGGTCGATCAGCGCTGCCTCGACCGCGGTGTATTCGCTTTCGGACAAGCCGTATCTGGCGATCCAAACCTCAGGGGTGTACCCGGAGAAATGGATTGATCGAATCCTGGCGGTTTTCGCGCTTACCTCATCCGTCGTGCCAGCATCCGATGTCGGGTCAGAGGGGGTTTCCAAACGCTCAGCCAGGGCCGCGATTTCGTGGGCCTGCGCCCGGTCTCCGCGCCCCTTCCCGACATAGAACGGTTTTCCGTCCCGAGGATCGACGAGAAGGTAGACATAGTTCCCGAGTAGCTCGGCCACTTCAGCTATCGGATCGGGTTTCTTCAGCGGTTGCATGTCAGATAAGTACCATCTCGAAGTGGCGCGTGCACGAGGATGTCGTAACGCAGTCGTATCCTCCTGGTATGGATAGATATTGGGCAGGGACTGCGTTGATTTTCGATATCTGGGACCACTTCGAGAGTCACGTCGTCCATACAGCAGAGCAATTGAATGCCGGACGAGTAGCTGAATTCGAGTCCACGGAATCGTCCGGAGTCACTCTCGCTATTGAGGTGACCAAAACCCCTGGGGGACGGGGCTACTCGGTGGTGGTCGAGAGCCCGGATGCGTACCGAGGTCACTCTGACGGGCTTCGCAAGCAGGGCTGGAGTTTGCGAGTGGCTGGGGACCATACGAGCGAGTCGGACCTTCGCATCGAGCGCAGCTGTGCGGCGCCCCGCGACGTCGCAGCCACGCTTTCGACCACGCTTCGTGCGTCACTGGGAATAAGCAACCCTTGGTTCGTGGGGTTAGCTCCGGCTGACTACTCGTTATTTGCGAACTATGACGAGTCAAACGCGCCCTTCGATCCTCGTGCGCCGATGGGTCCGATGGATCTTCTGACGAGTGTCGGAATCTCGTTGCACAAGGGGTACGGCCCATTTCGGCCGATGATGATCGACGGTGCGTTCCTTGTGCGCTCGCGCACTTCAAACCTGCTCGTCCGGCCAAACCACGAGACTGCGGACGTCTGGTTCACCTGGTCGGTCAAAAGTGATGTCCGCGGTCGCAGAGACGCCAAGCATCTCGTGAGACGATTGAACGATCAGTCTTTATTCGCCAACTTCACTGCGGAAGATGACGAGGTCCGGGCGGGCTACACACTCCCTGCGGACCCGCTCGTCTCGGGTCATCTCTACCGAGTGATCAACTCGGTAGGAGAAGCTATCGCCTCGGTGCTCGACGGAGCGAGTGGGGGCGCCGAAAAGAGCCTCTGACCGGGGGGGCGCATTTTGGCGGACCAGCTCCCGAGCCTGGCTCTGAAGCAACTAGGTCGGGCACCACCACCGCGATCATCTGCGCCGAGCAAGCTTCACGGTAAGTGGTCCCGCCGATGAGGGGGTCGCTACCGTGCGTGAGCTCCGTTGTCTGGACGGGGCCCAGTTTGTCCGGTTGTCCCCACCAACGGTTCGCCGCACCACGCGAACGAGGTCCGCATCGCCACACGGCGGGAGCCGTCGCCCGGTCGAGCAGACCGGGCGGCGGCTCCCGTCATTGCCGAGCTGGTAAGCGGGGTCAGCGACGATCCGTCCTGTCGTCGCGACCCCGGCGGTCCTCCGTCGTATCGCCGTCGACGTCCACGTGCTCGGTCCGGAGTTCCTCCGACACGGTCTCGGTGTCGGTCACCTTCTCCTTGCCCACGTTGACGCGCTCGCGCTCCACGGTCTCCTTCTCCACCACCGGTCGCTCTTCGCGCAGAATGATCTCCTCATCGCGGTCGGAGTCGGCGGTGTCGTCGAGACCGCCCTTGCGGACCTTGCCCTCGACGTCCTCCCGCTCGACCACGAGCTTCTCCTTGGAGACCGGGACCTCGACGGTCTCGTTCTCGGTGGTCGTGTGCTTGCGGAGCCGGACGCGCCCGGTCTCCTCGGTGCGGGTGCCCACGTTGAGTCGTTCCTCGTGGGCGGTGACGGTCTCGGTCCCTTCGTGATCGCGCCCGCCCCGGCGCGAATCGTCCGACCGGGCAGCGCCTGCCGCGCCTGCCGCGCCTGCCGCGCCTGCCGTGCCTGCGGCACCCGCCTTGTGCACATCGCGGTCACCCGCGGTGGTGTCGGTGTGCCCGGCCCTGTCGCCGCGCGTACCTCCGTCGTCGAGCTGGTAGTGCTCGTAGAGGCGCTGTTCTTCCTCCGGGGTGAGGTGGCCGTCCGCGTCCACCCGGGGTGCGTCCTTGACCTGGTCCTTCGTGTACGCCACACGTAGGTCGTCGCCGTCCATGTCTGCGCCCTGCAACGGGACAAAGCTCTCGGACGTCCCGAACAGGCCCGTCGAAACGGTGGCGAACTTGGGCTGGTCGCTGCTGTCGTCGAGGTAGAGCATTCCGATCTTGCCGATCTTGTCCCCGGCGCTGTCATACATGGTCGCGCCGCTGAGGCGATCGAGTGATTCCTTGCCGATCATTTCAGACTCCTTCCGTCGTCGGATCGTGCTGTTCTGCACGCTAGGAGTCCCCCCTCGGGGGCGCGACCGGAAAACAGGCGGCTCAAGGCCTACCTCGTATCCGAATCGCACTCCGCAGGGGCTGTGACCAGGCATTGCGGTGCGAGGCCACAGTCACCTAACAGTGTTACAACACTGTGTGATATTGGGCGATGGTTCAACTGTCCCCGACGACCGCCCCGACCGCCCCGGTCGCGCCTGCCCGGGCGGCGCCCACGGCCCGGTCATGGCCCACAGTTGGCGGCCCCCGGCCCTGGAAACTCAGGTCCCGGTTCCGACTTCGACTGGGCCTCGCCTCGGGTACTCCGGTGGCATAGTGGGAACCGCAGCATCCATCGTGTCCGGACCCACGGTCCGAGCGCGTGGCGACATCACACGAATCTGTGTAGGCCAGCGCCTGCACCGACGAGAGGATCGCAGATGGCTCTTAGCGACGACGACATGACCACGACCCCCGCCTCAGGCGAGGGAGTCGCCGACGGCGGCTCCAACCCCCAGGGCCACGACGGCGGCGCCGACGGTTCCGCGCACCACATGAAGGGCGAGGGTGAGGGCCTGGCTGACGGCGGCTCGAACCCGGACGGCCACGACGGCGGCGCGGATGGCTCGGCCAGTGCGGGCGAAGGGATCGCTGACGGCGGCTCGAACCCGGACGGTGCTGACGGTGGCGCCGACGGCACGCAGTGATCGCTGGTGCTTGAGCGGTGCGTCGCACGTGGGCAGGATGAGTTCGCGGCGGAGATCTGGGGCCGGCAGCCCCTGCTGAGCCGCGCGGCGCAGTTGCCGCGGGACTTCTCCGATCTGCTCGGGCCTGCGATGGTCGACGAGATCATCGCCGAACGAGGGGTACGCACACCCTTCGTCCGGATGGCGCGGGAGGGCACGCTCGTGGACCGGGCGTGCTTCACCCGCGCCGCCGGATTCGGCGCGCAGATTCCCGATCAGATCGACCCCGACGGCGTCCTCACGCAGTTCGCCGCCGGGGCGACGATCGTGCTGCAGGGACTGCACCGGTTCTGGCCGCCGATCATCGACTTTGCGCGCGCGATGACCTCCGATGTCGGCCACCCGGCCCAGACCAACGCGTACATCACCCCACCCGCCAACCGGGGGTTCGATCCGCACTACGACGTCCACGACGTCTTTGTGCTCCAGGTGTCCGGCACCAAGCGCTGGCGCGTGCACGAGCCCGTCCACCACCACCCGCTCGCCGACCAGCCGTGGACCGATCACCGAGAGGCGATCTCCGCGCGTGCGAAGGACGAGCCGGTCATCGACGCGGTGCTCGAGCCGGGGGACTGCCTCTATCTGCCGCGCGGCTGGGTGCACTCGGCCGAGGCGCAGGGCGAGACCTCGATCCACCTCACCGTGGGCGTGGCCCCCTTCACCGGGCACGACGTCGTCCGGGCCGCGCTCGAGGCGCTGGCGTCCGAGGAGGAACTGCGCGCATCGCTGCCGCTCGGGGTCGCCCTGACCGACCCCGCCCAGACTCAGGAGCACACCCGCGAGGTCCTCGCAGCGATCGCCCGGCTGGCTACGGAGAAGCAGGAGCAGCTCAGCGTGGTCGCCGGAGCCGAGCTCGCCCGGCAGTACCAGGACCTGACTCGGCCCGTGGCGGTCCGCCCGCTCGCCACTCTCGACGCCGTGGCCGCCCTCGACGCCGACACCCCACTGTGCTGGCGCGAGGGGCTGATCGGCGCGGTGCGCTGTGACGGCCCGGGCAACGCGGCCCGCACCGGCGGCCCGGACACCAGCAGTTCGGACACCAGCAGTTCGGACAACAGCAGCCCGGACCCCGTGCGGCTGACGCTGCCCACCAAGACCCTCACCTTCCCGGCGATCTGCGCCCCTGCCCTCCGCGCAGCGCTCGACGGCAACCCCGTCACGGCAAGCGCGTTGCCCGGCCTCGACGCCGCCGACGGCCTGGTCCTGCTCCGCCGGCTGCTCCGAGAGGGAGTGCTGGTGGCGCTGTGATCAGGCCTGCCGACTGGGAACCGTGCAGCGTCTCCTCGCTGAACCGCGGCGATCCCCTGGAGGGATCGGGTTCCAGGGGGCTGCGCTGGCTCATGGTCGAGCTGGCCGGCCCGTGGGGATACTCGGCGTTGCTCGATTCGCCCGCCCTCCTCGAGCCCGAGTTGGGTCGCGAGATCGCTGGGCGCGCCCAGGAGGCCGACGTCCGGGTGGCCGCGATCCGCAGACCGGGTCGTCGTCGTCACCCCGATGAGCAACGCTGGCGATGGGCCCTGGCCGACGCCCGCCCCGGGCACGAGTCACTGCGGTGGGGAGAGGTCGATGGGCCGGTCGGCTACGCCGAGATCCCCCTCGACGGCTCCGCCGGCACACTGAGCAAGGAATCCCTGGTCGCGGTGTGTGCGCACGGCAAACACGATCAGTGCTGCGCCGTGCGCGGGCGCGCGGCCGCGGCGCGCATCGCCGAGCGGCATCCGGAGGCGACCTGGGAGTGCTCCCACCTGGGCGGGGATCGCTTTGCCGCGACGATGCTCGTCCTGCCGCACGGGCTCTTCTACGGCCGAGTCGACCAGGCGGAGGATCCGGCCGACATCGTCACGCGCTACACCGAGGGCCGGGTGGACGAGCGGTACCTGCGCGGACGCAGCAGCTACTCGGCGGCCGTGCAGAGCGCCCAGCATCACGCCCGCGCGGTGGTGCCCGACGACCGCATCGACGCCTTCGCCCCCGTGCGCGAGGTCGAGTCGGAGGGGCACGTCGAGGTGACGCTGGAGGGCCCGAGCGGCCCGATCGAGGTGTGGCTGCGGGAGACCTACTCGGAGCCGATCTTCACGATGTGCCAGGCCCACGCCCCCGGCCCGGTCAGGCAGTGGGAGTTGGTCGAGGTCAGGGTCGCTAAGTAGCGGGGTCAGACGTGGCGGCACTGTGAGAGATCGACGACGACCAGGCCTGCCCGCAGCCCGAAAGGGATTTCCGGAGGCATCGTCGTCACGGTAGGGGAAGTCCGGCCACCGCTGCTGCCGCGCCGAGTGCTGCGCATACTCCCAGTGTGCGGAGAACTGGCCACTTCAGTGGGAAGACCAGTATCAACGCGATGAGGGTGATGGCGGTGCTGACGGGTTGCCAGGTGGACAGGTCGGGCAGTTCGAATCGGATCGGGCCCCAATGCAGTCCAGTGGTGGTGGCGAACAACGTGTGGAAGGCGAAGTAGAGAGCGAGATTCGCGATGACACCCACGACGGCAGCGGTGAGGCCGGTCAGTGCTGCGGAGAGTGCCTTGTTGTTGCGGAGTTGTTCGATGTACGGGGCGCCGAGGAACACGAACACGAAGCACGGAACAAAAGTGACCCAGGTGGTGATCAGAGCGCCGAGAGTGCCTGCGATCCACGGGTCCAGATCGCCGGGGTTGCGGTAGGCGCCGACGAAGGCGACGAACTGCACGACCATGATCAGCGGACCGGGAGTGGTCTCGGCCAAGGCGAGACCGCGAACCATTTCGCCGGGAGCGAGCCAGCCGAAGACCTCGACGGCTCGCTGAGCTACGTACGCCAGGACCGCGTAAGCGCCGCCGAACGTGACCAGCGCTGTGCCCGTGAAGAACATCCCCTGGGTGGTGAACACGCTGTCGGTGCCGGTGAGCAGGGCAACTGCGAGCAGCGGTATCCCCCACACGGCGATCCCGATCGCCAGCACCATCCCTGCGCGTCGTGTGGTCGGTCGCTCGGAGTGGAGGACGTCGTCGGGGATGAGCGGCGGCGGTTCGGCAGCAGCGGCGGGTCGGGGTTTGACGCTGCCCTGTAGTGCGTCGGGCCGGAGGCGTCCGATCAACCACCCGATGGCGGCAGCGGCAACGATCACGACGGGGAAGGGGAGGGCGAAGACAAACAGCGCGATGAACGAGCCCACTGCCAGCAGTGCGAGCGCACGGGTGGCCAGGGCGCGGGTGCTGACCCGGTGTACGGCTTGGGCGACGATCGCCACCACAGCGGGTGCCAGGCCGGCGAAGATCGCCGTGACGGTAGTCGTGTCGCCGAATGCGACGTAGATCGCCGAAAGGGCGAGCATCGACACCATGCCCGGCAGAACGAAGAGACTGCCTGCGGCGATGCCGCCCCGTGTGCCGTTGAGCAGCCAACCCGTGTAGATCGCCAACTGCTGCGCCTCCGGGCCGGGAAGAAGCATGCAGTAGTTGAGTGCGTGCAGGAACCGCTTCTGGCCGATCCACTTCTTCTCATCGACGAGGGTGCGCTGCATCACTGCGATCTGTCCGGCCGGTCCGCCGAAGGTCTGCAGGCTGATAGCAAACCAGGTGCGCAGTGCCAGGCGAAGTGAGACGGCGTCGTTGCTCGGCGGTCCGACTCGTGCTGAAGGCTTTCCGGCAGCGGTGGAGGTATCGGCGGAGTTCTCACTGGTCATAAGGCTGAGTTCCTCGGCTGTGATGGGGCAGTTTCACGCGGGTTTCCCCCGAGCAGGCTTCGGCGGAAATACTCGTAGAGACCGTTGAAGACAGGCGTCGTGATGGCCATCGTGTGCTGGTCATCGCCGACTAGCGACAGTCCGCGAAGAATGGTGTCGAGCCCGGGGGCTTCGGGGGCGTCGTAGCGATCCTCTTCGAGGTCTGCTTCGTGGATGATCTCGGCGATGCGCCACAAGACCGGATCGGCGAGGTCGTATCGACGCAGGATCGTCTCGAAGGTGCAGTCGCCGTTGTGGTGCGAAAGGTCCACGCCGCGCATGTTGAAGGGGATCGCGTCCGGGGGGACGTCATCGGGTCCGGCCACGAACACGAACTCAGCCTCATGGTCGACGAACCGGGTGATCAGCCAGGCGCAGGCGGCGCGGTCGATGTGAATCCCGGCGCGAATGCTCCACCTCACAGTGATTCCTCCATCTTGGGTCCCTGGGTTGTCTGGGCGTTGGGGTCGGCAAGGTGTCGTAACGCCGCGTGAGCATAGGTGCGCTCGAGGGGAGGGAAGTAGTCCCGTCGCGTGATCTGCCGCCATTGATTGCGCAGTCTTCGCAGGCTTATCACTCGCTCGGCCTCTGATGTGTCGAGAGCTGCGGAAGCCTGGGTGGTGAACTCGGCGTACTCCAGGGCGCGGGCGGACCGCATCTGCTCGATGAGCTGGAGCTCCTGGGTCTGGGTGGTCGCAGACGCGATCCAGACCCCCGCCTCGCCACCCCACTCGAGGACCTCGACAGCAAGCCATTCCAGGTGTTCTCGAGACCGAGCGTCGTCGGGGAGAGCGACGACATTGTCGGCGAACTGTGCGACCCCGAGCTTCTTGAGCCTGCGCCACAACGCGATCCGAGGTGTCGATGGCTCCCGGGGCAACCGGTAACTCAGGAGCACCCACTGGCCGCGCGGAGCGGGGGTCACGTTGGTCACCCGGATATGAAACCACGGTTTCACATTTCGCGGCTGCCGCTCCGCGAGGGTGTCCCGTGGCCTCCTCGACGGGGGTCAATGGGTGAACGAGCCGATGATGAGGCCCGCAACCCGAAGGTATGACCAGCGGTATACCTCGGGTATGTCCGCCACCACGATCAAGGTCGATCGTGAGCTCCGGGATCTGCTCAAGCGGCAGGCGACTGAGGAGCTCGAACGCGACTCCTTGGCGATGACCGAGCAGGTGCGCACCATCGCGCGCCAGCGTGTGGTCGGCCGCACTGGTCAGGTGGATACGGGGACCCTGGGTAAGTCCCGTGGAGTGGTGGGGTTTCGGGGCCGGGGTTCTGGCTGACGAGGGCGTGGCGGTCCGCTGAAGAGGGTGGGCCATCGATAGTGGTCAATGAGTTACCGCCAAGTAGCTCACAGTAAGGACACACCACGCGATGACCCATTCCCATTCTGGCGTACACGCCCAGCTCGACGCACTGCTGACCGCTGATCCTCAGGCCATGTTCGCCGAGCTGGTGCGGGCCGGCCTGCAGGCACTGATCGAGGCCGAAGCCGCGGCGAAGATCGGCGCCGACCGCTACGAGCGCACCGAGGGCCGCACCACGCACCGAAACGGGCACCGCTCCAAGACGGTCTCGACCCCGGTCGGCGACATCGAGGCGCAGATCCCCAAGCTGCGCTCGGGCTCGTTCTTCCCGGCCTTGCTCGAGCGCCGCCGGCGGATCGACCGCGCCCTGTACGCGGTGATCATGCAGGCCTACGTACACGGCGTCTCCACCCGGGCGGTGGACGACCTGGTCCGCGCCCTCGGGGTCGACACCGGCATTTCCAAGTCCGAGGTCTCCCGGATCTGCGCCGATCTGGACGCCGAAGTCGAGGAGTTCCGCACCCGGACCCTGTCCCACACGCAGTTCCCGTACGTGTTCGCCGACGCCACCTTCTGCAAGGTTCGTATCGGTGCGCACGTGGTCTCCCACGCCATGGTCGTGGCCACCGGGGTCTCCATCGACGGCACCCGCGAGGTCCTCGGCACCGCCGTCGGCGACAGTGAATCGTACGAGTTCTGGTCGGACTTCCTACGCTCGCTCAAGGCCCGCGGCCTGACCGGGGTGCACCTTGTCATCTCCGATGCTCACGCCGGGCTGAAGGCGGCCGTGGCGCAGCAGTTCGTGGGCGCCTCCTGGCAGCGGTGCCGGGTGCACTTCATGCGCAACCTGCACGGAGCGGTCGCCTCCAAGCACGCGCCGGCGGTGACGGCGGCGGTCAAGACGATCTTCGCCCACACCGAGCCCGCCGATGTGGCCGAGCAATGGGACCAGGTCACCGCCACGTTCGCCGACTCGTTTCCCAAGGTCACCGCGATGATGCGCGAGGCCAAGACCGACGTGTTGGCGTTCACCGCGTTCCCGCAGGGGCACTGGCAGAAGATCTGGTCCAACAACCCGATCGAGCGCCTGAACAAGGAGATTAAGCGCCGCGCGGACGTTGTGGAGATCTTCCCCAACCCGGCCGCGTTCCTGCGGCTAGCGACCTCGGTGGTCATCGACCAGCACGACGAATGGCAGGTCTCACGTCGCTATCTCTCGGAGACCTCGATGGCACAACTCCGACGAGTCATCGCCGCGAAGCAACGCGCCCTCGACACCGGTGGCGACTACGATCAGCAACGACTCGTTGATCACTGCGCCTGACTAGACGCCGATCCGAATCCCACCACCCCACGGGGCACTATCGGACCCTGGCCGACATCCGCCAGTGGATCTCCGACTTTCTCTAGGAGTAGCCGGCCGGCATCAACCGATCAGCAGCATGACGACGTTGATTCCTGCGATGACGATCGCCGCGTAGAACGGCCGCTTTCCCGTAGTGCGGGTCACCGCCACCGCCAGCACGAGCACCGCGGACAACAGGATCCACTGACCAGCCGTCGGTGGCGTGCGGCTGCCGAAGACGGCGACAACGGATGCGGCGACGAGCGTCAGCGCTGCCACGGTCGGAACCGTGGTGGGCGCCAGCCGGTGAGGGAATCCCCGGACCCCGGTGGTTGCGTCGTCGGCGAGGTCGGGCATGGCATTGAGCAGATGCGCGGCGAAGCCGAGCAGCGCGCCGACGGCAATCATCCACAACGGCGGCAGAGCGGACGGGTCCCGGGACAGGGACACCACGGCGGGCAGGCTGCCGAAGGCGAGCGTGTACGGGAGCCAGGACAGCCCGGTGGATTTGAGCGAGAAGTTGTACGCCAGACCTGCGCCGACCCCCAGCGTGAGATGAAGAAGGCCGGCACCGGGTCCGCACAGAAGCGACGCGACCACACACGCCACGGCTGAGACGCCGATCGCCGAACGCACCAGCCCGACCGAGAGCTCTCCGGTCGCCAGCGGTTTGTCGCGGCGGCCGACCCGACGATCACGCTCGCGATCACGCACGTCGTTGGTCCATCCCACGACGAGCTGACCGCTGAGGACAGCGACGACGAGCACCATCGTGGTCTGCGCGCTCACGCCCATGCTCGCTGCGAGGAGCGCGGTGAGCACGGTGACGGCAAGACCCGGAAGGGGATGAGCAGCCCGTACGAGTGCGAGAGCTATGGACATGGCCATGCCATTCGTTCTACGCGCCCGCACGGGGCGTAACGGGTTAGACGGTGCGGGGCCGTGAGAGATCGACGACGACGAGGCCCGCACCTGCACGAAATGGGAGCCGCCGCCCGGGCAGGCGGACCGGACGGACTTCACCCTCGGCGGGCAGGTACAGCTCCTGGGTCCTCGTCAGGGGCAGGCCTCAGCTGTCCTCAGGACCAGCCTTGCTGATCGCTGACAGGGCTGCGCGCAACCGTGCATCGGCGTCGTCGGCGACCTCACGCACCTGGGGGCTGCCGCTGAGCTGGACCATGGTCTGCGGGTCGATGGCCTCCACGGTGGTCTGTTCATCGTCCTTGCCGCGGCGAACCACGACGTTGCACGGCAGCAGGGCGCCGAGCTGAGGCTCGGCGGCCAGGGCCTTGCTGGCCAGGCCGGGGTTGCAGGCTCCCAGGATCACGTAGTCGCCCACGGCCTCGGCGGCCTCCGGGCCCAGTTTCGTGTTGAAGGTCGCCTTGACGTCGATCTCGGTCAGGATCCCGAAGCCCTGGTCGGCCAGGGCGGCGCGGGTGCGCTCCACGGCCTGCTCGTAGGGCAGGGGAACGGTGATGGCGCTGGTGTAGGTCATGGACGGCTCCTTTGATGGTCAGACACGGTGAGCGATCTCACCACTTTATACCCCGGGGGGCATCTTGCATATACCCCACGGGGTATGTAAGTTCGTGGCACGCCCACCGCAGGGAACCCCGATCAACAAGGAGATCTCGATGCTTCTCGAACGCATCTACGACGAGGACCTCGCCCAGGCCGGCTACTTCATCGGCTGCCAGTCCAAAGGCGAGGCCGTGGTCGTCGACGCCCGCCGCGACATCCGCGAGTACCTCGACCTCGCCGCGCAGCACGGCATGACCATCACCGCCGTCACCGAGACCCACATCCACGCCGACTACCTGTCCGGCACCCGCGAGCTCGCGGCCGCCACCGGCGCGCGCGTCTACGTCTCCGGCGAGGGCGGGGATGACTGGCAGTACCGCTTCGAGGCTGAGCGACTGCACCACGGTGACAAGCTCACGTTGGGCAACATCACCGTCGAGGCCGT
This sequence comes from Rhodococcus sp. IEGM 1408, assembly GCF_033142235.1. Lineage (NCBI taxonomy): Bacteria > Bacillati > Actinomycetota > Actinomycetes > Mycobacteriales > Nocardiaceae > Rhodococcus > Rhodococcus sp. IEGM 1408. The sequence continues at coordinate 9,720 of NZ_JAWLRW010000018.1, read as the reverse complement.
GCACACGCCCGGGCACACCCCGGAGCACCTGTCCTTCCTGGTCACCGACGGCGCGTTCGCCGATGCCCCCGGGTACATGCTCTCCGGCGACTTCGTCTTCTCCGGCGACCTCGGCCGACCCGATCTGCTGGATGAGGCCGCGGGCGGGGTCGACACCCGCTACGAGGGTGCCAAGCAGATCTTCCGCAGCCTGAAGAACTCGTTTGTCACCCTGCCGGACCACGTCCAGGTCTTCCCCGGCCACGGTTCGGGCAGCGCGTGCGGCAAGGCGCTGGGCGCGCTGCCGTCGACCAGCGTCGGCTACGAGCGCCGCTACGCCTGGTGGGGCGGGTACGTCGAGCGGGACGACGAGCAGGGCTTTGTGGACGAACTGCTCGACGGCCAGCCGGACGCGCACGCCTACTTCGGCCGGATGAAGCGGCAGAACAGGCAGGGCCCGACGGTCCTCGGCCCGCTGACCCCGCTCCGCGAGTACGCCCCGGCCGAGCTCTCGGCCGCGCTCGAGGCGAACGAGGTCGTCGTCGTCGACACCCGGGGCCAGGACGAGGTCCACGCCGGCACCGTCCCCGGGGCGCTCAACGTCCCCGGCGTGGACAAGGCCGCCTCCTTTGGCGCCTGGGTCTACGACCCCGAGCGCGAGGACACGCCCCTGGTGGTCCTCGCTCCCGACGAGGAGGTCGCCGGCGAGTACCGCGACCACCTGCTGCGGGTCGGCGTCGACACGGTCACCGGCTACACCACCAGCCTCGACGGGCTGCCCACGGTGACCCCCGAGATGATCGGCCCCGACGAGCTCGGCTCGTTCGAGGCGGCGATGGTCCTGGACGTGCGCAACAAATCCGAGCACGCAGACGGCCACATCCCGGGCTCCGAGCAGCTCAGCGGCGGCCGGGTGCTGTGGAACCTCGACCAGCTCCCGGCCGACGGCCCGATCGTGACCTACTGCCAGAGCGGCGTCCGCAACTCGGTGGCGGCCAGCGCCCTGCGCCGCGCCGGCTACCGGGTCGTCGAGCTCGAGGGCAGCTACGCCGCCTGGTCCGAGCGAAACCTCGCGACCGCCTGATCTGACACGCCCCACCTGCGGGGGCAGGACACTCCGTCCGGCCCCCGGCTCGGTGGCGCCCCCCGCCACCTGACCCCGCATCTGCCACACACGAAGGATCCCGGCTCACCCATGCTCCCCACCCTCACCACCGCTCCCACTCTCGCCCCGGCCGACCTGCGCGACGCGCTGGACTCGGACACCCCGCCCACCGTCATCGACGTACGGTCGTCGGCCGAGTACTCCTCCGTTCACATCCGCGGCTCCTACAACGTCCCGCTGCCGCTGCTCGCCGAACACGGTGAGGAGTTCGCCTCCCGCCTGCCCGGCCAGGTCGTCCTGATCTGCCAGTCCGGCAACCGCGCACGTCAGGCAAACGAACGGCTCGAGGCCGTCGGTGTCGACCCCGACGCGGTGACCGTGCTCGACGGCGGCATCGCCGGCTACGAGGCCGCCGGCGGCGAGGTGATCCGCGGCAAGGGCGCCTGGGCGATGGACCGGCAGGTCCGCATGGTCGCCGGCTCGCTCGTCCTGGCCGGCGTCACGGCCTCCAAGTTCGTCTCGCCGAAGTTCGCCTACCTCGCCGGGGCGATCGGCGCGGGCCTGACCTACTCGGCCGCGAGCAACTCCTGCGCCATGGCCGCGGGCCTGTCCAAGATGCCGTGGAACCGCTCGGCCGCGGAGCCCGGGCTCGGCGCCGTCCTGGATTCGCTGCCCGCCCGCTCCTGACCCGCCTCACCCACAGCACCGGCGACCCCGCCGGAGAAAGGCACCCCCATGGAGATCACCATGCTCATCGTCGTGGCCCTGGCCGTCCTGGTCGGGCTGTCCCTGGGCCTGCTCGGCGGGGGCGGGTCCATCCTGGTCGTCCCGCTACTGACCTACATCGGCGGCCTCGACCCCAAGGAGGCCATCGCGACCTCGCTGTTCGTCGTCGGCGCCACCTCTCTGGTCAGCCTCGTCGGCCACGCCCGGAAGGGCAGGGTCCAGTGGCGGACGGGCCTGATCTTCGGAGCGGCCGGGATGGTCGGCGCGTTTCTGGGCGGACTGGCCGGTGGGTACATTCCCGGCACCGTCCTGATGATCGGCTTCGCGATCATGATGATCGCCACCGCCGGCGCCATGATCAAGGGCCGGAAGGACCGTGACGGACAGAGCAACGACCACCACCACCCGCTCTGGCGGATCCTCCTCGACGGCCTGGTCGTGGGCGCCGCGACCGGACTGGTGGGCGCCGGCGGCGGATTCCTCGTGGTCCCGGCCCTCGTCCTCCTGGCGGGCCTGCCCATGGCCGCCGCGGTCGGCACCTCGCTGCTGGTCATCGCCATGAAATCCTTCGCCGGGCTGGGCGGCTACCTCACCTCGGTCAGCCTGGACTGGCCGCTCGTCGCCGCGGTCACCGGCGCCGCGATCCTCGGCTCATTCGCCGGGGTCCGGCTCACCTCCGTGGTGCCGGAGAAGGCGCTACGCAAGGGCTTCGGGTTCTTTGTCCTGCTCATGGGCGCCTTCGTCCTGTCCCAGGAGCTGCCTTTCCCGGCCGGCCCGATCATCCTGGGTGTGGTGGCTCTGCTGGCGCTCACCGCTGCCGTCTGCCTCCTGGCCGTCGAGCGGTGTCCCCTCCGGTCGGCAGCGGGCCCTGCCAGGCCCCTCGCCGCGCACGCACTCGGATAGCAGGGTCAGTTCCACCCGTCAAAGTGGTCCCTCCCGAAAGTCCGCCCGGGTGCGGTGAACTCTGATTACCCTGGCGGCCATGACCGCCACTGTCACTCGGTATCTCGCGTCGGCCGCGATGGTCCTCGCACTCGGGGCCTCCGGCGCCTGTGCCTCCGACAACGAGGAGATGGCGTCGAGTAACCGGGGCGGAGGTGAGCAGGACGGGCAGACTTCTGTGGAGAACGTGTTCATCGTTCCCGCCTACATGATCTCGTGCGAGCTGCAGGTCGACGCTCCAGCGCAACTGAGCTTCACGGCGATCAACGGCAGCGCTACTGAGGAAGAGACGTTGTCAATGATCTCGACTCCCGCCGCGTCCTCGGTCGAGATCGACGCACCACCTGAAGCGCTGACGATCGCCCCGGAGGCCTCGATCGCGGCCGGGCAGCCCGTGGAGAACCTCGACGAACCGACGGCTCCCGATCAGCCGTTCTCTGCCTTCCTGGTGGGGCTGGACGATGGCGTCGTGCCGGGCACGTCCGTGCCCGTGACCTTCACGTTCGAGCGAGCAGGCGACATCACCCTGAACGTCGCCGTGGACGCGTGCCCGAACCAGGCGAACTAGCCGGACCCTTCGGGTGGCGGCCCAGTCGTTCTAGTGCCGACTTCCCGCCCGGCGGCAGGGCGCAGGACTGCCACGGCGTAGTCGTCGTCGTCATCATGCCCCTCGCAACGCGACGAGCATCTGGGCGATCTCGTTCCCCCGACTGGCCACGGAGTAAGAAGAGATCGACGACGACGACGAGGCCCTGCACCCGCTATGACGTGAGCGCCGCACGGTCGCGCGGACCGGGCGGCAGCGTCCACGGGACGCATGAGCCGAGGTGTTCCCGCGGAGTGGCCCTCGTCACTACAGTGGTCCGCGTGGCGCCCGCCTCGTCGTGTGATCGGAGGATCGTGTGGTCGAGCATCCGCAGACCAGACCCGGAGATACCCGGGCGGACGGGCGCGGCGGCGAACCGATGATCGAGGTGCGCGACCTGCACAAGCAGTACGGCCGTCGGGGTCCTGTCGCCCTCAAGGGCCTGAACTTCACAGTCGGTCGCGGAGAGATCTTCGGACTCCTCGGCCCGAACGGTGCCGGTAAGACCACGACGTTGGGCATCCTCACCACGCGGGTCAAGCCGACATCCGGCACGGCACGGATCGATGGGATCGACGTGGTGGCCGAGCCTCAGGTGGCAAAGCGACGGATCGCGGTGATGCCGCAGCAGAGCAATCTCGATCGCTCGCTCACCGCGCTGGAGAACCTGACCTTCCACGGCGCCTACTTCGGCATGGGCCTGCGGGACAGGCGGCGCCGTTCCCGGGAGCTGCTGGAACAGTTCGGACTCGCCGACCGGGCCGGCGAGCAGGTGGGGAACTTTTCCGGGGGGATGGCGCAGCGTCTGCTCATCGCCCGCGCGCTGATGCACGAGCCGCCGCTGCTGTTTCTCGACGAACCGACCACGGGTCTGGATCCGCAATCCCGCCTGTTCCTGTGGGACCGCGTGACCGAGTTGCACCGGTCCGGCACCACCATCGTGCTCACCACGCACGACATGGCCGAGGCGGACCGCCTGTGCCGGCGGATCGCGATCGTGGACCACGGGGAGCTGATCGCGTTGGACACCCCGGCGGGCCTGCGCGGGCTGCTCCCGGGTGGGCGCGGCATCGAGCTCCTGATGGACTCGCGGGACGATCCGGCGCCGCTGCTGGCAGAGCTCGGCAAGACGGAGTCCACCGAGGTCGACGACGGACAGTGGCGTGTGCGGTGTTTCGGCGACCGCCGACTGGGCGAGGTGATCACGGTCGCCGAACGACGCGGCGCCGTGGTCACCGATGCCCACCGGCTCGAGGGCAGCCTGGAGGACGTGTTCGTACACCTGACCGGGCGGGAGCTGCGATGACCGGACCAGGCGGACATTCGGGACCGGGTGGGCGGGCGGCGCTCCATCCCACACTTGCGCGCGCTACCGGTCCGCGCGCCTTCCTGGGACTGTTGCAGCGGGACATCTGGAACACCCTCCGTCACGAGCTCGGCGGGTTTCTCGCGCAGTCGCTCATGCAGCCGTTGGCGTTCTTGTTCGTCTTCGGCCTGGTCCTGCCCAAGATCGGCGCGGCCGACGCGAGCTATGGGACGCAACTGCTGCCGGGCATCATCGCGCTGACGCTCGTGTTGACGGCGCTGCAGAACGTGGCGTTGCCTCTGGTGATCGAGTTCTCGTACACCAAGGAGATCGAGGACCGTTTGCTGGCGCCGATCTCCCCGATGATGGTCGGGGCGGAGAAGCTGGTCTTCGCCACCGGCAGGTCGTTGATCGCGGCGCTGTTGATCTTGCCGCTGGCGGCGCTGATCCTGCCCAACGGGCTGCAGGCCGGCGGTGCGCACTGGGGGATGATCGCCATCCTCCTGGTCGTCGGCGGTTTTGCGGGGGCCTCCATAGGCCTGGTGCTGGGGACGATGGTGCCGCCGAATCGCATCAACATCATCTTCGCGGTGGCACTGACGCCGCTGATCTTCACCGGTGCGACCTTCTACCCCTGGCGGTCGCTCGACACGTTGCGGTGGTTCCAGGTGCTGACGTTGGTCAACCCGCTCACCTACGTCTCCGAGGGCATGCGAGCCGCTCTGACGCAGTCGCCTCACCTGGGAGTGGGCTGGATCGCCCTCGGTCTGGCCGTCTCGACCGCCGTGTTCATGTTCCTCGGGCTGCGCGGTTTCATCCGCCGCGCCGTGGATTGAACGGCAGGCACGCGTGGTGTGCTGGTCGAGATACGGGTGGCAGCGGGTGAACGTCGCAGGCCGTCAGATCGACGACGACGAGGCCCGCAGCAGCACACGACGGGAACCGCCGCCTGGTCGTGCAGATCGGGCAGACGCAACCGGGCGGCGAGGGCGGTGCCCAGGGCCACGGTGCGGTTGACGCCGAGCATCCCGATGATCATCCGCCACCCGGATTTGAAAGCCATGTTCTTGCCGACCCAGGTGCGCATGACCAGGTTGACGTCGCGGAACCCACGTTGCGTCATCCACATGCCCGCCGGCACGGCCAGCTCTGACTTGCGGAGGTCGAACGGCGCGGGCTCGACGGACGGGCCCAAGGGCCAGTCACACCGCTACCGGGGGCTCGGCCCAAAGGGCTCGTCTTCGAGGAGTGGGCGCGAGGCGAAGGCGCCGAATTGGCCGGACTCCCTCTACCAATTGAGAAGGAGGCGGCTTTCGTAAGCGGGGCCTCTTTGTGAGTGAGGTTCACCCGGAGGGTGGTTATGGAGCCAGAAGGTCTGCGTTTGACGTGAGGTTCAACCTGCTGCCTTGGTGGCCTCCACTTCCGCCATCGCCCCCTGTGGCGACACATATACCCGTGACGGTGACCCGTCTAGCTCGCCCTCGGCCGCAAGGATGGCCGTGCCCTTGGCTCCTGGTTTGAGGTAAAACATGTTGTCGTTGTTGAGGTTTACGCCAATATTGTACTTTTCTCTGTCCTCTGCGTTATCGACCGAGAATGCCTCTCGCCACTCGTCGACAAGGTGGCCAATGTTGCTGGCTTCGAACTGAGCGCCCGTGTCGGTCGTGACAATCGCGCGGTACATGTTCAGGGTCTCCGTGCCGGCCATGTTGTTGACATCAGCGATGAAATACGTGGCAGGTGCGGCCCCTGCGAGTTTTCGATAGGATTCGATTTCTATCAACCGGGGATCGGTGGCCGGGGTCGGTACCAGAATGCTTCCAGCCGCGCCTTCGTAGCCGAAAGTATATATGCCCGGCCCTGCGGCCGCTGGCGGCGCAACTGGTGCTGACTGGATCAAGCTGTCGCCACCCGAGCCGCCAGATCCCTCAGGGTTTCTATTGGATCCCCCACATGCCGATACTAAGAACAGTGTCGCCACCGTCGCGAGGCTGAGAACAAAGCGACTTGTGAGAGTGGTACGGGGAGTGATGAAGGCGGTCTTGGGCTCGCATATCTGCATCCGTTAAATATACAAGCCCGATGACTCGCAAGGGTAATTCGGGCCGAAAACACCTCGCAGTAGTTAAGATGGTCGAGGCCAATCGTTAACTCGGGCGGTAGAGCGAGCGAACGACCGCGCCGAGACTTTGCCCTCGCTCTGCATGCGCTCACCGTGGTCGAGACACGGTGGCATTCGGAATCGTGTTGGTGGCCGCCAGTCGTCGAACTCTTGACAATGTCACACCGGCGAACGGTAAGCTTGGATTTTCGGATTCACCAACCATAATTGGAGAACTATGGCCCTCGCTTCTGCTTGCAGCGCGTTCATTACCGACACACGTGACGAACTGTTCGTTAATCCAATCATCGGGATTGATTCAACGACGAGTCTAGAACTGAGCGGCGCGAGTCTGATCCTAAATATTGAGTGTGGAGGAGAATCCTGGTCGGTTAAGTACGACGGATCGAAGTGGGCTAACGGAGAAAAGTCCGACGCTGGCGGTCCAGGTGACGACAAGGGCATAGAGGCACTTACCGTATGGATGCCTTTGCTTCCACCAGCGCTAAGGACCACCGGAGTTCCTGATGGCGAGATGTACGATGATCAAATCGCCGAAGCTTTGATTGGTAATGCAGAACTGATCTCATTGTTCGGGACCCTCGTCTCGGGCGGTTGGTCGGTTACGTTGAAACACTCAGAGCCCAGCGGGCACTCGGCACTGGCATCCATTTCAATGAAGGCATCTGCTCCGGTGCTTGATCCTGAGCGCGCGCCCGCAGTGTGTGCTGTCTGGAACTTGCCACTCGGGATCGCAACTTTTGAGACGGTCTGGACGCCATCCGGCTCCACTAATAGGCCATGGGGCTTTGACCTGGCTCGCACGAACGTATCGGCAGCGGATGGAACCGTTCATCCGATCGATCCGCAGGTTATGTCGATTGTTGCGATCGGAGCCGCACCTACTTGGACGCTCCACCCAGGCGTCGACCAAAAGTACGAGCGTCATTCAACGGGTGGGCTGATGGCAGCGACAGTGCTTGCGCCGCTAACTGTAGAACCGCACTCGGAAGTTAACACCGAAGAGATTGAACTACGGCGCAAAGCGGTAGACGAGTGGGCTGAGACTCACGGGTTCAAAGCTTTAGTCAAACCCGCTATGCCCAAGCAGACTGCGCAAGTACTAGCGGAACTTGGTGACGGCACCGCTGGTTACTACCTTCTTGAATTCGAAAACGGAGATTGCTACTTGGGGCAATCGACCTCGATAGCAGACAGGCTTAAGGGTCACCGAACACTCCGGAAGGACATAATCAGTATTCGGCCTAACCCTGATCCAGTTGCTAGCGCAATGGACAATCCGTTGCGGCACTTGCTTGACCAAGAGAGTTTGCTTATCGACAGTATCCAGACGGCTGGACTGCCTGCCAGGAACAAGGCGCAAATGACCTACCTGACGGGGCATCGGTCTTTGGATGACTGTCTCACGGACAACGACTGCACAAGCGCGGACTGGCTCGCCGACCCCGTTGCTATCAACGCGGTTTCTTTCAATAAGAATGGGAACGTCCTGGTGGCGCCGGAAAAGTCCGCCAGCGGCCGCGCGGATCTCGAGGCATGGAAGACACGCACCGGACCTGACACATCAGTAGTACTCGAATTGATTCGTACGTACATGCAGCGCTGCCTACCGTTACCCCTGCAGACCGAGTATGAGTACTGGACGCTCAGTTCGCCGCCGGTGAAGCCGAAGTGGGGGACACTGTCAAATCTCACAATTGGCTGGACAGAAGCGTTCCGGATCAACATGGAGGAGGACGGCAGCCTGTCGGGATGGGTGCAGGTCAACGGGATTGAACTCCTTGGTGATGACATGACTGATGAGGCGGTCATACGCTTTCTCCGCCAGCATCCTGGTTCAAGCCTTGACGAGGCCCCGTACCAGGCGGCCGGCCCGTACAACCTCAACGTTCGAGCGTCCAACCTGCAGGTCCTCGCCGCTCTCCTTGACGACACGGCGGTAACCAGAGCCGCAGCAACCGCGGCTTTACATTTAATGCGCCATAGCAAGGCCGGCGCCGGTAGAAATGCGCACAACCCCGTGCTTGTCAGGGCCGCGCTTGGGATCGGATAACGTTCGCCGACGTGGCCTGGCCGACGCGCGCGGAGTGGGTGCCCGCTGCGTTAGCGCTGACAGCTCGGCCCAGCGCCTTGTGCCCGCGCTTTGGAATATTCAATAGGTGTTGTGAGCGTGCGTTCGATGATCTGGCGACAGTGGTGGCCACCGACCGCTGTTGCAACTACCCGCCTGATCGAGAGAGAACTAAAAAGCACCTTGACCGGTTCAGTGGCCGATGAGCGAGTTCGGGTGCGCCGATGCGGTTCTTCTACCTGCCGAATGCACTCCTTAGACACCTAGAACAGAAGCCTGGCTTAGAACATCGGCGGGCATGGGACGGCGGAGTTCCCACCTGATCTGAATGGGTCGCTCGCCAGAGTGGGATAGATAATCAGCATTGCCAAGCAGCATGAATGGCGCGGTCGTGATGTCGTCCTTCGGTGCATTCCGGACTGCGAGCAGGACGTTGGTGCCGCCGTTCCGCTGATTGAGGTATCGCTGCCCTGTATTCGACCCCTGCGTAGTGCGGGACTGCGATTCCCAGTCGAACAACGTGGGCGAGACCGGGACGTCTCGATACATAGTGGTGGGACTAAATAGTCTTTCGTCCTTGTGGAGATTGATGAGCAGTAGGTTGGTTCTGTGGGAAGAGCACCAAGCAACCCCCGGTTGCAGACCCTTCGGGCGGCCATCTTCTAAGCGCCAGTCCAGTGCCGACAGAAGCTCAGCGCGCTGATAGCTCGCGTGCGACCGCAACGGAAGCGCAGCGAGGTCTCCGCCGAGGGGGAGCGCAATATGCGAGATATCCGAAGTCGCAGCCTCCATGAGTTGGATTAGTTGGGTAAGTCCCGTGGAGTGGTGGGGTTTCGGGGCCGACGTTCTGGCTGACGAAGGTGTGGCGGTCCGCCTAAGAGGG